>JANNVJ010000018.1:0-138991 GCA_031414375.1 Haliea sp. | reverse complement strand
GAAGCGGGTTCCCCCTAGTCTGGACATCGCCACGCACTATGTGCGAAACGCGTTACTTCAGAAGGAAACGACACATGAAATCGATACAGAAATCAAAGTTCAGTGCAATTGCGATTGCCATACTGCTCAGCCTGGGTGGATGTTCTGGCATGTCATCGCAGGAGAAGGGTACCGCGGTTGGCGCAGGAGTCGGGGCAGTGGGTGGAGCCATCCTCACCGGCGGCAGCGCAGCTGGAACACTCGGAGGTGCCGCAGTTGGCGGCGTCATCGGCCATGAAGTCAAGAAATGATCATGTAGTTAACCAGGAGATAGGAATCATGAAACTAGCAAACAGTGTCAGCATAGCTTTGATTATGGGTACCTTACTGGTCGCATTATCCGGTTGCGACAGAAATGAGGGGCCGGGAGAGAAGGCGGGCAAGCAGGTCGACGAGGCCACAGAGCAAGCCGGTGAAAAGATGGAAGAAGTTGGTGAGAAAATCCAGGATGCAGCACAGGGCGACGACAACTAGTCTTAGCTCAGCAATTTGTCTTTAGCTTAAGGAGTAAGAAGAATGCTTGAATCTATCGCGGTTATATTAGTTGTGCTCTGGCTTCTGGGTCTGGTGACCTCGTACACCATGGGCGGCTTCATTCATATACTACTGGTTGTAGCGGTTATAGTGATAGCGCTGCGCCTCATTCAGGGTCGAGGCGTGTCATAACCCCGAATTATTCCACAGACACTACCCAAGCGGATTAGGAGAAATTGATGTACAAGGTATTCGATGAAGTAACTAAAGAGCAGCTGATTGCCGATTTCAAGACAGTCGTCACAGATGCGGAAGCGCTGCTGAAAGCGACCGCCAGCCATGGTGGCGAGGAGTTAGCCGGGGTGCGCTCCAGGGCGGAAGAATCCATCATGGCTGTGAAAGCAAAGATGGCAGATGAACAGGCTGCGGTGGTGGCGTTCTCGAAAGATGCCGCCAAGGCTGCAGATGTGTACGTCCACTTGTATCCCTGGACAGCGGTAGGGGTTGCCGCAGGAGTTGGCCTGGTGGTTGGCCTCCTCAGCAACAACCGCCGCTAGTCGCTTATTCCATGGCAGATAACGTACCTGTGGTGAGCAAGGGGCTGCTAGAGTCGCTGACGAGTTTCGCGTCGACGCTTGTTGCCATTACCTATACGCGCCTCAATCTGGTCTCCACAGACTTGGAGGAATATCACTCGCACATAGTTGCGCAGCTGGTGTTAGCACAGGTTGCCCTGTTTTTCGTCGGCTTGGGTGTGGTGCTGGCAACAATCCTGCTGGTGATTGCTTTCTGGGATGCGGATCGCCTCCTGGTGCTGGGTGCACTGGCTGGATTGTACCTGGCAGTGGGAGTGGCGGCAGGAGCAGTTGCATTGCACAAAGCACGACACAAGCAGAGACCTTTTGCAACGAGCTTGTCGGAGCTGTACAAAGATCGACAACAGCTTGCGCCCCGCGCATGAACAACAAAAGGATTCTACTGACGAAGCGGCGTGAACACCTGGTTGCCCAGGCGGCGGCGCAACGCCGGGCATTGGCGCACGACATCGAGCCCTGGCGAACTCCCCTGGCGCTGACTGATAAGGGAATAAATGCACTGCGCTTTGTCAGTCGTCATCCCAAATCGATCGTTGGTGGCATTGCTCTACTTGCGATATTGCAGCCACGCAACGCGGGAAAATGGCTGGGGCGGGGTTGGGTAACGTGGCAGCTAATGCACAACCTGCGCGGTAGGTTGGAGGGACCTGTCAGCTCATCAAAATTGACATCGCCCATTCGTACGGTAGCGCACTGACGTGCAGCGCGGCTACTGACATTATCTCTAGCACACGCCCCGCAGTGTAGTGGGCGAACGGATACATTCGAGGTCAGCATGTACGACTCACACCAAGCAGAAGATGATTCGCACAATCAAAAATGGCAGCGTGCCAGAAAGCGTGCTCGTGGTAATCATTGCGCAGAACAATCGCTGGAACCTGGGGAGCGGCATCAACGCGCAGTCAGTATCGGCAAGCGGCGCTCAGCCCTCAGTAGTGAAGATACCGAAAAACAGATCTGCAGCTACTTCGATCCCAATTAGAACCCTGTAGCTTTACCACTACCCCGTGGCATGGCACAGAGCGTACTTGCGCAGGTGGTTGCCAATGAATCGTAAGCGTATGTACCAGTTGATAGCAGCTTTAGCCGCGCTTAGCCTACTGCTACTCTCGACCTGCTGCACGGTATTGCCACAGTTTTCATCTGAGCAGTCACAGCGCGCCGGATCGAAAGTACAAATGGAGGATAGCCACGGGCCGTTAACGGTCGCGCGCAGTAAGGAGATCATTGATGTGCTGAAGGCGCGTGGGGCATCCAGCAATTTCCTCGATCTGCACCTGGCGATTGAAGAGGCCATCGTCGACAGCCCGCTGACCACGGGTAACCGGGTCGAACTGTTGCAGGATGGACCGCTGACCTATCAGGCCATGCTGGTGGCGATCAATGAGGCCACCGACCACATCAATATGGAAACGTATATCCTGGACGATGACGAGGTCGGCCAGCGTTTTGCGGTGGCACTGATTGTCGCGCAGCAGCGGGGTGTGCGGGTTCATCTGATCCACGACAGTGTTGGTACGTTGGGTACGCCAGCCGAATTTTTCGACCAGCTGAAGGCTAACGGTATCCAGGTGCTGGAGTTCAATCCGGTCAATCCCCTGACAGCCAAGGAGGGATGGGAGTTGAACTCGCGCGACCACCGTAAGCTGTTAATTGTCGACGGACGAGTCGCATTCCTTGGCGGGATCAATATCAGCAGTGTGTATTCCGGCGGATCCTTTCGCCAGAGCAGTAAAGTTCGTCCGAGCGGTGAATTGCCCTGGCGCGATACTCACCTGCAAATCGAAGGCCCCGTCGTTGCTGAATTACAGAAGCTATTTATTGAGACCTGGGAAAAGCAGCAGGGCAATTCGCTGCCTCCGGCCGACTACTTTCCCAAGCTTGAACGCGTCAGTGACGAGTTGGTGCGCGCGATTGGCAGCTCGCCGGATGATCCCTACAGTCTGATCTATGCCACCCTTATCTCGGCGCTGCGCAGCGCGCAAGCCGAAATCTGGATCACCAACGCCTATTTCGTACCGGACCCACAGCTGCTCGAGTCGCTCAAGGAGGCTGCAGCGAGTGGCGTTGATGTGCGGCTGATACTGCCCTCCAGTACTGACGCGTGGCTGGTGTTCAACGCTGGCCGCTCCCATTACCAAGAGCTGTTGGAAGCTGACGTTAAGGTATATGAACGACGTCATGCTTTGCTGCATGTAAAAAGTGCAGTGATCGATGGTGTGTGGTCAACCGTTGGCTCAACCAATATGGACTGGCGCAGCTTCCTGCATAACCAGGAGGTCAACGTGGTAGTACTCGGTGGCAATTTTGGCGAAAAGATGCGCGGAGTGTTTCTCGCCGACCAGGCTCAAGCACAAGAAATTACGCTGCAGGACTGGCAGAAGCGCCCCGTGAACCAGCGCTTCAAGGAGCAACTTGGGCGCTTATGGGAGTACTGGCTGTAGATGAGCCCGTCCCTGTCCTTTGCGCTGTGGGCTATCATCATTGGCGCTCTACTGATCAGCATCATGCTGTCCAGCTCACTGCTTAAGCGCCTGCCGCTGAGCACTGCCATGCTGTATCTGGCAGCCGGTATTGCCCTGGGTCCGGTCGGCGCAGAACTGTTGCGACCGAACCCGCTGTTGCATGCGCCGTTCCTCGAGCACCTGAGTGAGGTGGCCATACTCATCTCGCTGTTTGCCGTAGGATTGAAACTGGGTCTGCCGATCACAGACCGGCACTGGCGCCTACCGCTGCGACTGGTGGTCATTTCAATGACGGTAACGGTGGTGCTCATTGCGCTGTTCGGTGTGTATGGTCTGGGATTGCCGCTCGGTGCGGCCATTCTGCTGGGCGGTATTCTGGCACCTACTGATCCGGTACTGGCTTCCGATGTGCAGGTCGAAAATGCCGACGATAGAGACTGGTTGCGCTTCAGCCTGACCGGTGAAGGGGGTTTGAACGATGGTGCCGCGCTGCCATTCGTACTGCTCGGCCTGGGTCTGCTGGGCCTGCATGATCTGGGACCGTTTGCGTGGCGCTGGTTGCTTTTCGAAGTGCTGTGGGCAGTGCCTGCTGGCGTACTGGTGGGTGTAGTACTGGGTACGCTGATCGGCAAGCTGGTCGTGTATTTGCGTACCCGTCACCATGAATCTCTGGGGCTGGATGAATTTCTGGCGCTCGGTCTGATGGCGTTGGCCTACGGAGTGGCTTTGCTGGGCCATGCCAACGGCTTTCTTGCCGTGTTTGCGGCCGGTATGGCCTTACAACGAATAAAAGAGCGGGACAGTCCGCAAGCGCCCCGCCGTGCGAATATTAGTGCGCAGGTAGCGATCGACGGGGACAACGATCCCGCACACGCCAGTGCCTACATGATGCAGGGCGTGCGTGGATTCAACGAGCAACTGGAGCGCATTGCCGAGGTCACTGTGGTGCTGGTGGTGGGTGCCATGTTGTCGTTTGTCCCGCTCGATATCGACATCTTTGTATTCGTCCTGGTCTTGTTCCTGATTGTGCGCCCGGTGTCGGTTTGGCTTGGCTTGCTCGGCAGCAAAACTGCTACGGACCAGCGTCGTCTAATTGGGTGGTTCGGTATTCGCGGCATTGGTTCAGTCTACTACCTGATGTTCGCCATCAGTCATGGCTTGCCCAGCCCGCTGGCCGAACGATTCATCGCCATCACGCTGTCGGTTGTCACCGCCTCGGTGGTACTGCACGGAATTTCCGTAACCCCATTGATGAGTTTGTACTCACGCCGCAAAGCGCAGTTCAAGGCCCGGGCCAACCAAAGATTACAAGCTCGATCAGGAGTAAAGTCAAAATGAACAGACTTAAATGCTTTCGCAGCGCGCTTGTCGCAGTAGTCGCAGTGGCAGTGCAGTCCGGTATAGCCGCGACGCAGCAGCACGATGGTGATAGCTTGCGGCAGCGACACACCCAATTGCGCGAGCAGCTCGCCACTAACCAGTTCCAGCGCCCCCTCATTGTTGATTCGAGTGATCTCTCAGGTCAACTGAAGGGCGAAATTTATGCGCAGCTGGAGCAGCCATTTGCGATGGTTGCCCCACGCTTGCAAACGATGGCCCAGTGGTGTGACGTACTGATTCTGCACCTGAATATCAAGAGCTGTCGTCCCTCCAGCGTCAATTCGGTGGAAACTCTCAAGCTCAATATTGGCAGTAAGTCCGAGCAGCAGCTTGATGATGCCTATCCGTTCGACTTTCTTTATCAGGTCAAAAGTAACCGGCCGGACTTTCTGCAGGTGCAGCTGACGGCCGCCGATGGGCCATTTGGTACCAACGACTATGACATCGAATTGCAACTGGTGGCGCTGGATGAGGAGCGCAGTTTTTTGCACTTGTCCTATGCCTACCGCTACGGCCTGGCGGCCAAGGCGGGCATGAAAGGCTATCTGGCGACCAAGGGCCGCGACAAGGTCGGCTTCAGCATTATCGGACACGACAGTGGTGGCCAGCCGATCTATCAGAGTGGCATGCGCGGCGTCGTTGAGCGCAACACCATGCGCTACTACCTCGCGCTGGAAGCCTATCTCGGCGCCTTGTCGGGTACTGCCGCAGAACAACAGGAGCAACGCCTGAATGACTGGCACAGTGCGGTCGAGCGCTATCCACTGCAATTGCATGAACTAGAGCGCAGCGAATACCTGGCTATGAAACATGCGGAAATCAGTCGCCAGCTACAACCCTCTGCTGAGCAACAATAGGCTTAGGCATGGCAACTCACCGGTGTCGTATTGTGTGTGGGTCTGCGTACGCTGGCGCACAGAAGGGCCACCGCTTTTATGTCATCCTAAAGCCTGTTGAGCTAGGTCTGGAATCTACTGGCTTATGCTATCGCACTCTTTGAGGACATCGTTATGAGCGTAGGAACAATACTGCTAATCATTCTCATCCTGATCCTGGTTGGCGCACTTCCAACCTGGCCGCATAGCAAGAGCTGGGGCTACGGACCGAGCGGCGGCCTCGGATTAGTGGTGGTGATTCTGATCGTCCTACTATTGCTTGGGCGAATTTAGCGTCCATTTGACATGAACAGTTCAAGTATCAACAAAGGAATGGTATGAAGAAAAAACGCGCAATTCCCAATGAGCTCGCTGCCCTGCGCAAGCAGGCACGCAAGCATGTGGAACACGGCGCAGTCACAGCCGGCTATACGGCTGATCGCCCTGAGGTGTTGAAAAGACTCAATGAGGCTCTCGCCACGGAAATTGTTTGTATGCTGCGCTATCGGCGGCATCACTTTATGGCCCGCGGAATTCACGCCAAGGGCATTGCAGATGAATTTCTAGTGCACTCCAATGAGGAGCAAGGGCATGCCGATCAGATTGCTGCGCGCATTGTGCAACTTGGTGGTGAGCCCGATTTTTGTCCCGACAGACTCAGCGCAAGTAGTCATGCTGAATACATACCCGCAGAATCGTTGGTCGATATGATAAGGGAAAATGTCGTGGCCGAGCGGATAGCAATTGACAGCTACCGCGACTTGATCCGGTACCTGGACACTCAGGACCCGACCACCGGTCAGCTGTTGCGGGGGATTCTGGCAGTGGAAGAACAGCACGCGGACGAGCTGGCCGACTTGTTACAGGATTGGCCGGTTTAAGACACGTCATAACTCTTAATTTCTAATGGAGATACACCATGAAAATGCAACCGAAAAAACGAATGATCGCCACTGGTATAGCCCTGTGGATTGCCGCATTGAGTACTTCGACCATTGCCGCCACGCCTTCCCAGGAAGTCACCGAGGCGCGCCAGGAAACGCAGATATGGACCACCTACACCCTCAGCCCCTATCTGCGCGCCAGTGATTTGAGCGTTGCGGTGCATGATGGTAAGGCCACTTTGACGGGTAAGGTCAGCGATGACGTAAACAAAGATCTGGCTAAAGAAATTGCCCTGGGCGTCAGCGGCATAGAGGAAGTAGACAACCAGATTGTAGTGCTCAGTGACTATACCCCACCGGCCACTGCCAGCCGCTCCTACGCCGATAAGGTTGACGACGCGAGCATCAGCACGGCGGTCAAACTGAAATTGATTTGGAGCAAGAATACGCATGGACAGGATACTGAAGTATCCACCGTTGGCGGCAAGGTCACTCTGAAGGGTACGGCGGACTCGGCTGCGGCCAAGGATCTGGTGGGGCGCATGGCATTGAATACGCGTGGGGTTACTACGGTGAGCAACCTGCTGGTCGTCACACCTCCCAAGTCAAGCATGGCTGATAGTGCCAAGAGCACCAGCGCAGCGGCCGGACACGAAATCTCTGACGCTTGGATCACCACCAAGGTCAAATCGACTCTGCTGTACTCCAGTAATGTCCGGGGTACAGACATAGTGGTCAACACCAAGGACGGCGTGGTCACGCTGAGCGGGCGGGTCGATAATGGCGCCGAACGCAGCCTGGCGATCGAGCTGGCGGACAACGTACGCGGTGTGAAAAGCGTCAACTCCAAAGATCTTACTATCTAAAGCCACGTCGCCATTCAGAAGGATTGTTAATATGAACAAGTCTTACCTCAACAGCCAAATGGCAACTCCCGGGCCTGCACTCTGGCACAGTGTCGGCAGCGCGGTGATTGTTCTGATCCTGTCTGCCTGCGCGGCGGCACCGATGCCGCCCAACGAGGAACTGCGGGCCGCCCGGACGGCGATTGAAAGCGCCGAGCAGGCCAGAGTAGCGGATTACGCATCGCCGGAACTGGGTGAAGCACGCGACAAACTCAGCGCTGCGAATGCTGCCGTACAGCTGGAAGATATGACTGTCGCCAGACGTCTGGCCGAAGAGTCACAGGTCGATGCGCAGCTGGCCTTGGCCCGGTCGCAGGCGACCAAAGCCAGGCTGGTCAATGAAGAGATGCTCAATAGCACCAGCAGCCTGAAAGAAGAAATGCAGCGCAACACTGGAGTACAACCATGAATACATCTCAACATGCTGGAAAGCTGCTTGCCCTGGCGAGTGTTTCCCTATTGCTCACGGCCTGTGCTGGCGCGCCAACGACGCCAGTTGGTGCTGATCAGACACGCAACAAACTGACCCAACTGCAAGCGAACCCGGAATTGGCAACACGCGCTCCTGTGGCTATCAAAGAGGCAGAGCTAGCGGTAGCGGCGGCGGAGCAACCGCGCACCTCCGAAGATATGGACCAAGGCGTACACCTGGTTTTCATTGCTGATCGCAAGGTCGATATCGCGCGGGCCCAGGCCGAGACGCGAATGTTTGAAGACCAGCGCAATCAGCTCAGCGAACAACGTGAAGACGCCCGCCTGGACTCACGCACCCTGGAGGCCGATCTGGCGCATCAGGAAACCGACGACTTGAAAGCCCAGATTGCCGCACTGAATGCCAGGGAAACCGAGCGCGGGCTGGTGGTGACACTGGGTGATGTGCTGTTTGAAACCGACAGAGCAGAACTCAAAGGTGGCGCGACCAACAACCTCGATAGGCTGGCAGCATTTCTTAACCGCTATCCCGACAGCAACGTGATCATCGAAGGCTACACCGATAGCATTGGCAGCGATGACTACAATTTTGATTTGTCGCAACGGCGGGCCGAGTCGGTACGTGGCTACCTGATGAGTCACGGCATCGCCTCAAGCCGTATGAGCGCATCCGGCAAAGGCGAGGGTTCGCCCGTTGCCAGCAACGACAGCTCCACCGGTCGGCAAATGAACCGCCGCGTTGAAGTTGTTATCGCCAATACAGTAACTGCCGTGCGCTAGACTATCAGCTTCTCGTAATCGTCAATCCCGATCGCATAGCACTCGCAGGCACTGGCCTCGAGTCCGAAGCGATCGAGGATGCTAATATCTCCACGGCTGTAGTGTATCAATCCGCGCAGCTGCAACGCGGAGGCCGCGATGGTAACCGCGCTGCGCAGCACGCCGAGCATATCAGCAAGCAGCTGGTGGGTGAGATGGAAGTCATCACCTTGCACGCGATCGTGCGTCATCAGCAAGCGGCGCGCGAGACGTTGCTCCACATCATGGAATCTATTGCAAGCGACCGTCTGGGTGAGTTGCTCGACCAGCACGTACAGGTAGCGATTGATGATGTCCGACAAACTGGCATAGTCTTCCAGAGCCTTACGAAACTGATCGGCGCTCAAGCGTAAAGCCGTACAGGGGCCTTGCACCACGACGCGCTGCTGCTCCCGCTGGACGCCCAGCACCAGCATACAGCCCAGCATTCCTTCATTGCCGATCAGTCGCGTTTCCAGGGGTGGGTGTCCGGTGGCTGGAGCTACCATAGAAAGAAATCCACTCAGTGGAAAATACACATGGTCATTTGGCTTTCCAGCTTCACAAAGGATATATCCCACTTCCAGATCAACCGTTTCACAGTTTCGCAATAACGCCTTGCGAGACTTTGCAGGCAGTCCAGCGAGTAAATGGTTAGCGACGGCTAGATGCTTCACGATTGTCATTCTGTTGCCCCACAGCGCATAGACAGCCAAGATCGGCAGGTGACGGGTGCGCGCCGTCGTGCATGGGAAAGCGTATAACACGGCTGTTGCGTGGTCTGTTCGCTACAACACCAAAGATGGGGGAAGCGACCACCCAGTGGTCAGCGGAATACATCAAGACGGTCGAGGTTGGAAAATTTGCTTTCTACAAACCGCATGACGGCGCAGCAAAATAGCCGTTTTCAGCTTAGGTCACATTTGTGAGCAAACGATCTATTTCCATTTTTACGACGTTATAACACTCGCACGACTGACTTTGCAGGCCAGTGCGATCAAGTACCGAAATATGACCGCGGCGATAACTGATAAAACCAGCGCGTTTCAAATTCCCGGCCGCCTCTGTAATGCCTTCACGACGCACGCCCAGCATGCTGGCTACTAATTCCTGTGTCATAACCAATTCACTTGAGCTCGATCGATCAAGCGTTGACAACAGCCAGCGACACAATTGTTGCTCTACTGTATGGTGCCGATTACAGGCTGCCGTTTGAGACATCTGTGTCGCCAATGCTTGTGTATAGCGCAGCAACAAGCGTTGCACCAGGCCAGATCGATGAAATTCATCATTTAACAAATGCCGTTCTAGTCGATAGGCATGGCCCCCTGTTCGCACCATCGCAGAACCGGATGTCGTACCACCGCCCAAAAACAGTGAAACGCCGACAACGCCTTCATTGCCGACGCCAGCCGTCTCGGCCGACGCCCCGGATTCCATTATGTAATGCAGTGACACTATCGATGTGGTCGGAAAATATGCATGCTGTAGTTGTTTGCCGGGCTCGTAAAGAACATCGCCGAGCAACAGGTTCACCAATTCCAATTTTGCAATCAGTGGCTTGAATTCCGCCGCATTCAAATAGCTGAGCAAATGATTCTGGCCCGGGCTATGCGGTGATCTTGCGACCATTGTTGGCAAATGCGCTACTTTTTGCATGCTACTTCCTCGGCGAGCATTCCACACCGATACCGCGGTATCCAAGGAAGCGGCTGGCGCTGCTAAACATGGGCTCTCCGCTCACCCTGAACTGCTGATGGGTACCATCGCTGTTAATACGACTAAACCCAAAGTCGATAAAGGGTTGTCGAGCAGCAATACATCGTTGCAATTCCTTTTGTTCCTCTTCATTCCAGCCGGTTGTTTGATGAGTATTTGATTCTTGCGATAAACCCCCAACTTCCATCCCCAGCATTTCTAAAACGGGCCCAGACACCTTGGTAAAATTACCGCTTTCGTCTTGCTCCCAATACCAATCAGATGCGAGTTCCGTTAGGCTGCGAAATCGTGCTTCGCTCTCGCGTAATTCTGCAGTGCGTTCCTGCACGGTTTCTTCTAACAACCGGTTGTTTTCTTCCAATAATTTATACAGCAATCGCACTTCCAAAACATTGAGAATGCGTGCCTTCACTTCAATTAAATCAAACGGCTTGCTGATAAAATCTTTAGCACCAGCTTGTAATGCAGGTATTTTCTGCCCTGGTTGTGCCGTCAGCACGATCACCGGGAGGTAGTCATCCGCGACATTTTCTTTAAGTGCCTCCATGACCTGAAAACCGTCCATTTTCGGCATCTGCAAATCGAGCAGAATTAAATCGTAACGATTCTTCCGGTGCAAACTACACACTTCGAGCGGATTCATAGTCGAGGTTACATTCGTATATCCGGTCTGCCCCAGTAACTGCATGAGCAATTCCACATTGGCATTTTGATCGTCAACAATCAAAATGCTGGCGCGCAGAATGTCGTCTCTACTAATTGACTGTTTCATCGTAACCTTCGGTTTTTTGAGGTAACTGTGTTTTTGCGAATGCTAACGCGACATCTAACGTTTCCATAAAATGATTGACTTTAATCGGTTTGGTAAGGTAACGGAAAAACCCGGCGTCTAAACCCTTTTGGATATCACGCGGCATGGCGTTAGCACTGAGCGCCACGATGGGTATGTGGGCGGTCTCTGGATCTTCATGCAGAATATGTAGCGCTTGTATTCCATTGATGCCCGGCAAGTTAATATCCATCAGAATGACGTCAGGTTTTTGGGTACGCGCAATCTCAACACCGTCTAATCCATCGCTTGCAGTTAACAAAAAGATGTCTGTTCGGCGCGCGATTAGATTTTCTACCAACATTAAATTGGCAGGGTTGTCTTCAACGTAAAGCAGAGTGTATGTTTGAGCAGTAGATTGGTTTTTAACTTTGACGAACGTATGCTCTTCTGCTCTACCAGTATTGATTTGTTTATCGGTGAGATTTAGCTCTATCCAAAAAGTGCAGCCTTCCCCGGGTATACTGTCTACGCCAATTTTGCCCCCCATTAATTCCACCAACCGTTTGGTCATCACTAAGCCGATGCCCGTACCTTCTTCAGCGCTGGACGCTTGTCCAAGTCGATTAAATGGTTGAAACAGTTGAGAAATGTCCTCAGGGAACAAGCCCTTGCCGGTATCTTCAACGCAAATACGAATCGTATCTGGCGCATTCAAGACGCAAGTAACAACGACCGACCCGCCAGGTTTATTGTATTTAGTTGCATTGGAAAGCAAATTTAGCATAACTTGTTTAATGCGTGTTCTATCAACTTTTATAAAGAAATCGGTTTCAAATTGTGGAAAAGTTAGCCTGATTCTGCGTTTTTCAGCTTGCGATTCGGTCATTGATTTGCATTCTTTCATCACTTCAGACAGTGAAACAGGATCAAGCGATAGTGAAAGCTTGCCCGATTCGATCAACGCTAAATCTAATATCTCGTTTATTAATTCGAGTAAATACCAGCCCGCCTGCTGAATTTGATCAATACTGCGTTTTTGCAATGGAGTGGGCAGCGGTGAGCCAGATTCGATTAGCTGCGCGAAACCCAGGATCGCATTCAAGGGAGTACGTAACTCATGGCTCATGCTAGAGAGAAAGTCCGACTTCGCAAGATTAGCCTTTTCTGCAACAGCCATTGCTTTGTTGAGTTCCAGTTCAACTTGCTTTCTCACTGAATTGTCAGTGCCAATCAGCAGGTAGCCGATAATACTCTGGTAATCATCACGCAATGCTGTGATTGAAATGATGGCGGGAAAGCGCCCACCGTCTTTGCGAATGTAAGTCAGTTCATAAATGTCTTCGATACCGCGCGATGCTTTATAGGCCAGGGCCTCAAAACCAGGTGCAACAGGTGTGTCGAGTTCTATGCTGAGGCTCTCAGCACGCGCCATTACTTCCTGTGGATCATGAATGTCACTGGGGTTAATTCTATTGACCACTTCAGCGGCCAGATAGCCCAACATGCGCTCCGCGCCGACATTAAATAGTTGGATTATGCCCTTTTCATCCGTGGCAATAATTGAAAAATTGGCACTCGTAATAATTGCATTTTGCAATGCTCCTGTTTTTAGCAAAGCTAACTGGCGTTGTACCTCTCTTGCCCCGTCATTCATCTCGAAACTGCTAACATTAATTGATTTATCCTCGATTTCCGACATACACGAAGTTTCCCTAAAAGTTGCAAAGACGGTACATCAGTCTAGCAAGCTGTAGCCCATTGCACCATTGCTACTGGAAACCTGCCAGAATGGCTGAGATCGAGCGACAACTTGAAGCATCGCGGGGCCGGTACTGTTAGGGTAACGATTCAGTTTCATATTATCTGTGTGTTATCCCACATAGTGTGCAGGATCGACCTATAGCGCCATGTGCTGCGCCACATCGTGCCTCTGGAGGTTAAGCATACAGTCCACGGAAATGCTCTCCATGGACTGTCAGCTGTTATAGACCCTACTAACTCTCAGAAAAGGTCTTAGCCCAATGACCTTCGCTCCAATCCCACCCCGTACATTCACTTTGGGCGCTATCCATGGTGTATTCTGAGCATTGCCAGTGCCCGGCAACCCACTCCTCACCTTTTATGGTGGTGCTTTGGGTATCGTATCGACAAACTTTATACTCGGGGTGCCAAGTTTTGTCCTGCCAGCCCGCAGGAATGATCTCGCAGCTGACATACCCTTCAGGCTCCACCACCGTTTCCCGGGGTGCGGGTACCGCTGTGGTGATGATCGTAGTCGTCGTCGTTGTAGTCGATTTTCCGCTCACTTCAGCTTGGGCACCGGCTAAGCCCAGAGATAACGGCAGTAAAAGAGCAACTTTTACTAAACAGTGATTGAATTGCATAAATGTATCCTCAATAAACGCTTTTGGTGACTCTAGACGTTGCCGCCGCGAGTACCCTGTCCAGATAAAGTGCCATCCAGACAGGGCATGGGGAGTGTGTCAGATCTTCCTTTTCGTATCCTTTACGTCCTGTTTGACGTCGCCGTACTTTGCCTTTGCCTTGCCCAGAACTTTTTCCGCTTTGCCTTTTGCCTCAAGCTTTTCGTTGCCTACGAGATCACCGGCAACTTCCTTGATTTTACCCTTTGCTTCGCTAACGCGCCCTTTGATCTGATCTTTATTCATGCTCATGTCATTCTCCTAACAGTGTATGCCGACAATCGGCGAATACTTCAAAGCAAGCGTAGTTTGGTCTCAGCCCAACTATAGTTCTGTACGCTGGCGCACGGATTTGGGCTTTAACCTGACTCTGATGATTTGAAAAAGTTTGCCTCATAAAAAGCATAGCGGGTTCGCTGGCGTACATACCTGTAGTGGCTCAGTAAATTTGTCCATTCACTAAGGGGTAATATAATCCCCCAAGCGCATGAATGGGAACAAGTATGAGCAGAAGACAAAGACGAGCGTTCAGTCCGGAATTTCGATTGGAAGCTGCCCAGTTGGTAGTGGATAAAGGGTACACGGTTCGAGAGGCGGCCGAGGCGATGAACGTTGGACAATCGTCCATGGATCGTTGGGTGGCGCAGCTCCGCAGGGAGCGTAACGGTGAATCGCCCAGGGGCGCAGCGATGACAGCTGATCAGCAACGGATCAAGGAGCTGGAGAAGCAGGTTCGTCGTCTTGAGGAGCACAATACGATACTAAAAAAGGCTTCCGCTCTCTTGATGTCAGACTCGCTGAACAGGTAAAGCTGATTGAGCGATTTCGAGAGAGCCATCGTATCACCGTGATGTGTGAAGCCTTTGGTCTTTGCTACAGCACGTTAAAGTATCAGCGCCGCCAGGCAAAGCAGATTGACCCGGCCAGGATTGCGCTGCAGGCGTCAATCAGGGCGTGCCATCGCCAAAGCAATGGCTCAGCCGGTGCAAGAACGCTGGCGACGATGGTGAGCTTGCAGGGGCTGCCGTTAAGCCGGTATCGAGCCAGTCGGTTGATGGGGCAGCTAGATCTCCAGAGTACACAACAGCGCAAGCATCGGTATCGCAAGGCGACACAGATGCACTTGGCGATCGATAACTCGCTGGATCGCAAATTCACGGTTGAGCAGCCTAACCAGGTTTGGTGTAGTGATGTGACCTATGTATGGACGGGCCGATGTTGGTCTTACCTGGCCGTGGTATTGGATTTGTATGCGCGTAAGCCGGTGGGTTGGGCGCTCTCTCAATCGCCCGATAGCAAACTCACCGGTAAGGCACTAAGCAGAGCGTATGAGTCGCGCGGTAAGCCGCAAGGGGTACTGTTCCATTCCGATCAGGGCAGTCACTTCACCAGCACATACTTTCGTCAACACCTGTGGCGCTACCGCATGCAGCAGAGCATGAGTCGCCGAGGCAACTGCTGGGACAATGCGCCGATGGAGCGGTTCTTTAGAAGTCTGAAAGGTGAATGGATACCTGAAATCGGTTATCGTTCGTCTGAAGAGGCGGAGCGGATGATCACCCAATACATTGTCGGTTACTACAGTGAGTACCGGCCGCATCGGCACAATGGTGGCTTGCCACCAAACAAGGCAGAGGAAAACTATCAGTTAGCCTCTAAAACTATGGGCAAAAATACTTAGCCACTACATTACTGATTTAGTAAGGGTCGGCATAGCTCAGTAGGTAGAGCACCTAATTTGTTATACTCTGCACTGATTCGTTGCCCTTATAAGTATGTGCTCATGCCTGAATTTGTCATTTACCACAATCCACGCTGCTCCAAGTCGCGTAATACCTTGGCGCTATTGGAGCAAAACGGTGTGTACCCAAAGATCATTCTCTATCTTGAAACTCCACCCAGCAGTACCGACATTGCCGGACTGCTACGAAAACTGGGCCTCACGGCCGCTCAGTTGGTGAGACGCGGGGAAGATGAGTATAAAGCCAGTGGCCTGGGCAAGGATTCCAGTGACAAGGAGATTCTGGCCGCCATGGCAAAACACCCGAAACTGATCGAGCGCCCTATCGTGGTCAGGGGCAACAGGGCCGTGTTAGGTCGTCCCCCTGAGAATGTGCTGGAGCTGCTTGACTGATGACAGAGCCTTACGTGTTAGTCCTGTACTACTCCAGGCAGGGTGCCACCGCGACGATGGCGCAACACATAGCGCGCGGTGTCGAATTGGTGCCGGGTTTGGCAGCCCGAGTGCGCACGGTACCGGCAGTGTCGGCGGCCTGTGAGCAGACCGAAGAGGAGATTCCCGCGACAGGCCCCCTCTATTGCGAACTGACAGACTTGCGCGAGTGTGCCGGTCTGGTCATGGGGAGCCCCACCCGCTTCGGCAATATGGCCGCACCGCTCAAGTATTTTATCGATCAAACGTCGGCGTTGTGGCTCAGTGGCGCTATGATCGACAAACCGGCGGCGGTCTTTACCTCCACCTCCAGCCTGCACGGTGGGCAGGAGTCGACTCTGCTCAGTATGCTGTTGCCTTTACTGCATCACGGCATGCTCATTGCGGGCCTGCCGTACAGTGAAGCCGGTTTGATGAGTACCACGTCCGGCGGCACGCCCTATGGAGCATCCCACTGGGCAGGCAGCGACAACAAGCGGCCGGTGGACGAAGTGGAAGCGGCATTGTGTCGCGCACTCGGCCAGCGCATTGCGCGTCTGGCGGCAGGTATAGGCCGGTGAAATCTACCTTGAGTGCAAGCGCGTCCCGCTTGACCTGGCTGAGCTGGGCCGCGCTCCTGCTGCAGCAAGCAGCAGATGCGTTGGCAAACGAGGCACCATGGTTTATCTGGGTCTTGAAGCTGCTGCCCTTGCTAATTTTTCTGCCGGGCATGCGCAAAGACAATCTGCGCAGCTATATCTGGTTGTGTTTCATTTGCCTGGGGTATTTTATGATTCTGGTGCAGCGTATATTCGCGCAACCGGACAGCCTGCTGGTGGCCAGCGGGCTGCTTGCAGTGGTGTTACTTTTTATCGCCGCCATGATGTATGTGCGCTGGCGGGGGCGGGAGCTGCGTTTATCGGGCGCGCAGCAAATGGATTCTGGAGAGTAGTGTATGAGTAAACCTTCGCGACTGCGTCGAATTTTTTCCGGGATCTGGCGGGGCATCACACGCGTCAGGCTGGCCATGTCAAATATTTTGTTCCTGGTCATGATCGCCTTCATTTATTTTGTCTACATCGGTGGTGGGCCAGAGCCCTTGCCGGATAAAGCGGCGTTGCTGCTGAATATGAGCGGCACGGTGGTGGACCAGAAGTCGGTGGTTAACCCGCTACAGGCATTGTTCGGCGAACCCAATCCCGAGCAGCATGAGGTGTTGCTGCGAGATGTCATTGAGGCAATCGACTACGCTGCCAAGGACCCTGCCATTAATTCCCTGGTAATGGAACTGGATTCCCTGGTGTATGTCGGCATCAGTAAAACTCAGGAGCTTGTTCGAGCATTGGAAGCATTTCGCAAGAGCGGCAAACCGATCGTTGCTGTCGGGGATTACTACACCCAGGACCAGTACCTGTTGGCCAGTTATGCCGACACGGTGATCGCGCATCCCATGGGTGGGGTGGCGCTTGAGGGGTACAGCAGCTACCGCAATTATTTCCGCCAGGCGCTGGAAAAAGTCTCCGTCAACGTGCATATCTTCCGGGCCGGTGATCACAAATCTGCTGTGGAGCCCTTCATGCGCGATGATATGTCGCCTGCTGAGAAGGAATTGACCAGCCGTTGGCTCGACAATTTGTGGGGCCAGTACGCTTCGATTGTGGAAGCGCAACGTAAGTTGCAACCGGGCAAGGTGAATGATTACGTGAATAATTTTACCGAGCGTCTGCAAAGCCACGGCGGGGACGCGGCGCAAACCGCCCTGCAGGCTGGGCTGGTGGACAAGTTGCTCGGGCGCAGTGAGAGCAACGATTATCTGGTAGAGCTGGTCGGTGCCAGCAATGATGACGGTCTGTATGAGGCGGTTGAATTTGAGCGCTACGTGGCGCACAAGCGGCCCCTTTCCCTGGGTGCTGTTGAAGGCGATCGGGTGGCGGTCATCACTGCGGAGGGCAACATTCTGCCGGGGGAACAGCCGCCCGGGAGTATTGGCGGCGATTCCCTGGCACAGCTGATTCGCAGCACTGTGGAAGCGGAGGGTGTCAAAGCCATTGTCCTGCGCATCAACAGCGGCGGCGGCAGTATGTTCGCGTCGGAGATTATTCGGCAGCAGGTGCTGCATGCGCGGGAAATGGGCTTGCCTGTAGTGGTGTCCATGGGCGCTGTAGCAGCCTCCGGAGGATATTATATTGCCGCAGAGGCGGATGAAATTTGGGCCACACCGTCTACCATCACCGGCAGTATTGGAGTCTTCGCCGCGTTCCCCACGTTTGAGGAACTGCTGCAGCGTGTGGGCATCTTCACGGATGGTGTCGGCACGACGAAGCTGGCCGGCTCGCTGCGCGCCGATCGGCCGCTGCACCCGGAACTGGTGGCTGCCCTGACCAGCGGTGTGGAATTCGCCTACAAAAGTTTTGTGCAGATCGTGGCCCAAGGGCGCGATTTGAAGATTGCAGACGTGGATCCTCTGGCCCAGGGCCGGGTGTGGAGTGCCTCTGATGCACTGCACAATGGCTTGATCGATAGCGTGGGAAGTCTTGAAGATGCCATTGCCGCCGCTGCTGCGCGGGCTAAACTGGAAGACTACGAGGTGGAGTACGTGGAGCTGCCGCTGTCGCCTCGGGATATGTTCATGCAGCAGCTGGCGAACAATGTGGGCCGCCTGAGTGTGTGGACGGAGTCTACCACCAGCGTGGCCTTGTCGGGATTGTTGGGCCCCATGCGGGAAGCGGCTGAGGAATTGGGTAGCCTGCAGGATCCAAGACACCTCTATATGCGTTGTATCGCCTGCGGGTTGGTGCGCTAGCGACCTGCTGACGATAGGGAAAGTACACAATGACAACGACGTTTGAAAGTCCTGCCGCACTGTTGGGCGCTGTGGGGCGACACCTCGGATACAGCGACTGGCAGGAAATCGACCAGCAGCGTATCAACCTGTTTGCGGAAGCAACGGGCGACCACCAGTGGATTCATGTGGATCCACAAAGAGCCGCCAACGGTCCCTTTGGTAAGACGATCGCTCACGGCTATCTGACGCTGTCGATGGCCAATTTGTTTCTGCCGCAGATCATGCGTGTCGAAAATACCTCCATGGGTGTCAACTACGGCTGTGAAAAGGTGCGTTTTCCCGCGGCAGTGCCGGTGGGCAGCCGCATACGTGGCGGCGGCGAGATGGTGAGCGCTGAGGAGGTCAAAGGCGGTGTACAGGTGGTGGTGCGCATGACCATTGAAATAGAAGGTAGCGAACGACCTGCGTGTGTCATCGATACCATCAGTCGTTTTTTCCCCTGAGTCATCACAAGGATGCAACATCGTGCTGGAAACCAGTGACGTCATAGAGCCGGTCTACCCCGCTGCCACTGTGGTGCTGGTGCGCGATGGTGATGATGGCCTGGAAGCCTTGCTAGTGCAGCGCAATCAGGCCGTACAACACATGGGGGGTATGTGGGTGTTTCCCGGCGGCAAAGTGGATGCGGCGGATTACACCGGGGATAGGGACGAATATCAGGCGGCAGTCAACGCTGCCATTCGCGAGACGAAGGAGGAGGCCGGTCTGGAGGTCAGTGCCGAGCAACTCGTTTATCTTTCCCACTGGACTACGCCGGAAGGCGCTAAAAAACGCTTTGCCACGTGGTTTTTCCTGACGATATTGGAAGATGGACAGGAGGTCACGGTCGATGGCGGCGAGATCGCCCAGCACCGCTGGGTCAGGCCCGAGACCGCATTGTTTGAGTCGGCACATGAGGATCATCCCCTGCGCCTGATGCCGCCGACCTATGTCAGCCTCGCCGATATTGCCGACTGCCGCAGCTGCGCGCAGGCCAGGGAAAGAATCGGTCAGCGTGCTGCCATCATCTATGCGCCGCGCATGATAGCGGTGGCGGATGGCATCTGCTTTTTATACGAGGGCGATGCGGGGTATCAGGACACCAGCGTCGAGGCGCAGGGCGCGCGTCACCGTCTCTATATGGTCAAGAATCAACTGGAATACTTCCGGCAAACGTGATGCTTACGGCGGAGAAATCGTGTGACTAACGACGCCGGAAATGCCGTGATCAGTCGACGTCGGCTGTTGACAGCCATCGCAGCAACTGCAGCAGCCACCGTCGCCACCGGGTCCGCTGCCGTGCCGCGCTCGGCCGTCAAATCCTGGGATATGCGCACCGATGTATTGGTGGCAGGGTCCGGCGCGGCCGGTGTCTGTGCCGCCATCGAAGCGCGCCAGGCCGGTGCCGACGTACTACTCATAGAATCCCTGTCCCGCTTTGGCGGATCGTCTGCCATGTCCGGCGGTGTGGTGTACGCCGGTGGTGGCACCGCTCTGCAGAAAGCGCTCAAGGTTGAGGACAGCGTCGAACAGATGTACCGCTTTATCGCACTGGCCGGTGCGATTCATCCGCCTTTGGACAAAATTCAATTGTATTGTGAACAGAGCGCTGCCCATTTCGATTGGCTGGTGGCGCAGGGGGTACCGTACACCGAGAAGTTCAGTCCCGCCAAAGAACTGCCGATGGGCGACGAGTCCCTGTATTTTTCCGGCACAGAACTGGCGTGGCCGGCACGGGATCTGGCCACGCCGGCTCCTCGCGGACACGTACCGGGCGTGCCGGGAATGACGGGCGGCAGGCGACTGATGGAAGCTTTACTGCCACGGGCACAAGCCCTTGGCGTAAGCCTGCGCGCCGACGTTGCGGCTGGGCGCCTCGTTACCGAGAGCGATGGCCGTATCGCGGGTGTCATGGTGACCATCGCGGGTGAGCAGCGCGCGATACGCGTCAGGCGCGGTGTGGTGCTGGCCTGCGGCGGCTTTATCCACAACCGGGAAATGCTGCGGCAGTACGCACCACACTTATACAATTGCTCGGTGCCCTGGGGCAATGCGGGGGATCAAGGCGAGGGTATCAATATGGGAATTGCGGTGGGCGCAGCGGCGCTGCGGATGCATGAGGGTTTTGCAATCGCTCCGATCTACCCGCCGGAAAATGTGTTGTCCGCCATTGTGGTGAACGTATCAGGGCAGCGTTTTATTTCAGAGGAGTCCTATTACGGCGTACTGGGTGATGCCATTGCCTATCATCAGCAGGGGCGAGCGTGGTTGATCACCGACCAGCAGAGTAGCTATCCGACGCATCAGGACAACTTTTTACCGGTGGCCGAGGGCAACAGTATCGGTGAGCTTGCCGCGCAGTTGGATTTTCCCAAGGGGGCGCTGCAACACACGGTTGCCTACTACAATCTGCACGCTGCCAATGGTGATGATCCCCTGTTCCGTAAAAGCGGGAGCCATGTGCGACCACTGCAGGGCCCGCCCTATAAGGCCTGGGATCTGTCGGTGACGAAGGCGTTCTTCCCGGCCCATACCTTTGGTGGCTTGCACACCACTGTTGATGGGCAGGTGCTGAACAGCTTTGGCGATGTGATCTCCGGCTTGTATGCGGCGGGACGCAACACGGCGGGGCTACCGACAGCGCCCTACATCGCCAGCGGCTTGTCCGTCGGAGATGGTACTTTTTTTGGTCGGCGGGCCGGTCGTGCGGCCGCGCTGCAGCCTGCGGGGAAGGCATGAGTCGCCTGCTGCTTATCGTTATGCTCGGGTGCTGCGCATTGATGGCGGCGGGTACGGTTTCGGCGCAGCTGTCGGAGGGGGATGCTGAACGGGGCCGGTTGGAATTCGGCCCCTGCCGTACCTGCCATTATCCAGAGCCTTTCATGGGCCACAATAACGGCCCTAACCTGCACCGCATCTTTGGCAAGGTGGCCGGCAAGCAGCAGGGCTTTGATTACTACTCAGACGAATTCAAGGCCGCCCAGTTTGTGTGGACGCCGGAACTGATGTTTGTGTGGCTGGAAAATCCCATGGCCATGTTCCCGGGCTCCTCGATGATGAGCCTGGGGGTACCCGATGCGCAGCGGCGGGCCGACCTGATTGCGTTCCTCATGCAGGCTTCCGTGCGCGAGCCTTGAACGGGGTATTTGGGGTCAGAGTAAAAATGCCGGTGTATATGCATTCAAAGTAAAAGGCCCGATCCAGGCATTTTTACTCTGACCCCAAATACTGCGCCTACGCAAAAAAGTTGCGGTTGCTACACCTATTTTTTCACAATCACCGAACTGCCATGCCCAAACAGCCCCTGGTTGGCGGTGATACCCACCTTCGCCCCCTGCACCTGTCGATCACCCGCCTGTCCGCGCAACTGCCAGGTCAACTCACAGACCTGGGACAGCGCCTGCGCCGGTACCGCCTCGCCGAAGCAGGCCAGTCCGCCGGAGACGTTCACCGGAATCCTGCCGCCCAGCGACGTATCACCGGCCCGCAACATTGCTGCCGCCTCGCCTCGTGGTGCCAGTTGTAAATCTTCAATCCAGTCCAGTTCCAGTGCGGTGGACAGGTCGTACACTTCGGCCAGGTCAATATCCTTGGGACCGATACCCGCTTCCTCATAGGCCTTGATTGGCAGACTGGCGCGGTAGGCGTGCGCTTCGACGCCCACGGCAGCTGCTGAATCGGTGGCGATGTCGGGCATTTCCAGCACAGCGCTGGCGAAGGTCGGCGTCACGGTGGAAATCGCCACCACGCGCGGCGCATTGCCCTTGCCCATTTTGCGCGCGTATTCCAGGCTGGACACGATCAGTGCCGCGCCGCCGTCACTGGTGGCACAGATATCCATCAGCCGCAGTGGGTCGGCGACCATCGCTGACGCCGCAACGTCCTCAAGCGTATAACATTTGCGATAACGCGCCCGTGGGTTCTTGCTGCCCACCCGCGAGTTCTTGACCTTGACTGCAGCGAAGTCGGCCAGCGTATCGCCGTAGAGATCCATGCGACGCCTGGCGTACAACGAAAAATAGGTCGGGTTGGTAATGCCCAGGTAAAAACGCACCCAATCGGGGTCTTCCGGTCGATAACCCCCGGCCGGTGCTAAAAAGCCTTTGGGCGTGGTGTCTGCGCCCACAACGAGGGCCACTTCGCACGCCCCGGACAAGATTTTATTACGGGCCGCCGCCAGTGCCTGCGAGCCTGAGGCGCAGGCGGCATACGAGGTGTTGACCTCCGCGCCCTGCCAGCCCAGTGCCTGTGCAAAGGTGGCACCGGCGACAAAGCCTGGATAGCCACAGCGTATGGTGGCGCCGCCGGAAACAAATTTAACGTCCTGCCACGGTACGCCTGCATCGGCCAGTGCCTCGCGGGCCGCCGCCACACCGTATTGCACAAAATTGTGGCCCCACTTGCCCCAGGGGTGCATACCGACACCCAGTATGGCGATTTCATTGGACATACTATTTTGCTCCAGATTCAGCTGACGTCTATGACTCCAGGGGTTGCCACTTCCAGGTGACTTTGATGTCGTCGTCGGTCTCGTGCAGCGCTTCCAGCACCAGTTCCATTGCCATGCCAACCTTCAGGTCGTCTACTGTCAGTCCCTCAATCACTTGACCCAGTACCACCATCTGCTCTGTGTCCAGTTGCACTGCGGCAATCGCGTAGGGGACGAAGGGTTCCTGTGCGATAAACGGCGCAGGGGGTTTGTAACAGGCGTTGGTGTAGCTCCAGATACGACCTGTGCGACTCAATTCCACTTCGCGAAAATCCGTGCTGTCACACTGCGGATTCCGGCAGTAGTCATTTTGTTTGGGGAAAAAATAGGTGCCGCACTGTTCGCACTGGGTGCCGATCAGATGTGGTTTGGCATCCATGGTGTGCCAGCCTTCGAGGGCGGGGACCTGGGGTTTTGGGCTCATGGGTAACTCCCGACAAAAACGTGGCTCAGGGTACTACCGGCAAGAGGATGCAGGCAAGGGCGCATTGTCGCCGGACGGGCTAAGAAGCGATGGGTCTTCCATAACGGCCCGCCGTTGCCCCGGCCGGGTTCAGCAAAGTGCACTTGCGGATAGTTTTTTCCTGCGACACTAAATTTTGGCCGTCTGGCACATTTCGCAGCGGGAGCGATCAGTTGAACATTCCGGCAGCCTTCAATTAAGGTGTCACAGTACTTCACACGGTAGGAACGACTATGCGCACGTATGCAATCACTGGCGGCGCCACGGGTATCGGCGCAGAATTGAAGCGGCAATTGCTTGGGTCAGGGCACCGGGTAATCTCCGTGGACATCAAGGAAGGTGATGTGCTTGCCGACTTGTCTACCCCGCAGGGACGTCAGGCGGCCATCGACGGTGTGCGTGCGTTGGCGCCGGATGGCCTCGACGGATTTATTCCCTGCGCGGGCCTGCCGCCGGTGGCCAAGCCCTTCTCGCTGATTGCGAAGGTCAACTACTTCGCGGTGGTGGCAACGGTGGAAGGTCTGCGCGACCTGCTGGAGAAAAAGCGTGGCAGCGTGCTGTTCGTCTCCTCCAATTCCGCGCCCATGATCGGCAGTGCAGATCCCTTCGTGCAGGGCTGCCTGGCTGGGGACGAAGTCGCCGCCTGTAATGCCATCGACAAGCGCGACGGGCAGACCGCCTACGCCGGTTCCAAACGCGCCGTGACGATCTGGATGCGCCGCCATGTGGTCGAGTACGCCGCCGCCGGTGTGCGCCTCAACGCGGTGGCGCCGGGCATCACCATGACGCCGATGACTGAGCGCGTCATGGCCGACGAGGACTACGGTCCGGCCATCAAGCAGTTCGGCGACCTGGTGCCAGTGGGCGTCAATGCCCAGCCCGCGGATATCGCCAATGTCATGCATTTTATGCTGAGCGACGAGGCCAGCTATCTGTGTGGTTCAGTCTTTTTCGTCGATGGCGGTTCCGACGCCATGCTGCGCCCCGACGACTTTTAGGGCGCGGCCTGCATCAGGTTTCCTTGTTCATGGTGTGGTGGCGGTTGCCGCCGCAGCTCGATCCGACGCGATAGCCGCTGCAATGAGTTCGCTGAGCTGGAACAGCAGGGTACTGTAAGCTGCGGCAACCTGTTCCGGTTCCGCGTCACCGGCAGGTAAAGGCACCTGCAGCCGACTGATGCGGCGGTTGACCGAGTCGGCGTTCGCAGGGCGGTACACCAGCCAATCCGCCGTCAGCAGCGCCTCGTTCTCATTGGCATCCAGTTGTAGCAGGTTGACCTCGACGCCGAACTCCGGCGCCCGCTCGAGGCGCCATGGAAAAAGACGCACATCCTGCGTATTGAGTAGCCCCGTCAGGTTGAGGACCAGCACACGCTGTATCCCATCGCCCAATGGCTCCGCCCATATGTCCAGATTGGCGACCTGCAAGGTATTTTCCACACGGTTGTAGACCATATTTTGGCGGCCCAGGTATTCGGGGATACTGATGGGACCGACACCCAGCGACGGCGCCGCGCCGCTCGGCGCCGGGACTTCGTGGGCAGAAAGCACATAGTAATTGTTGCTTGGGCTGCTGCCGCAACCCGCCAGCAATGCAAGGCTCAGGGCCAGTAACCATGCCGTTGGCACGAGTATTTTACTCATTGTTCGTCTCCGCGTTTGCCCCTGATTATTGCTTCGGGCTGTTGTTCCAGGGTGTTCGCCAGGGATTGCAGTGACCGGCTGGCACGGCTCACTTCCTGCAGTGCAGTGTTCAATTGGTACAGGGTCGGTGAATCCGAAGAAGCCAGCCCTTCTACTTCCCGCATGCCCTGCTCAAAGGCTGTGATCGCTTCATTCAGCACTTTCAGGTTACCCTCGATCAATGTCGAGAGTTTGGGTATTTGCTTATTCGCCCTGGCCACCGTGACCGAGGTTTCGTCCAGCACATTGTCCAGTTTGGGGCCGGTGCGGGCCAGTTGCTCCTGCAGTTGCGCGCTGAGTTCGCGCACCGAGTCCATGGTGCTGGTGATATTGGTGGGCAGGTTTTGGAATTCTTCACTGCTGACCAGCGTGTTGATGCCATTGCTGATACTTTCCAGATCATCGGTTAACTTTGAAACATCCACATCCTCCAGTTTCTGGGCAATACGCTGCAGATTGGTGGGTATGGTGGGTAACTGGGTATACGGTGAGTCGATATCGGCCAGGTTGAGTGCGGTCTGCGGGTGGAAATCGAGCTCGATGTAGAGCAGACCGGTCAGCAGGCTCTGGGTGTTGAGCTGCGCACGCAGTCCGCGCGTGATCAATTCCTCGGTAAGATTCGCGGTGGCCGGACCTTCCCTGCGAATATTTTTGGCGTTCAGGTCCGCCTCTACCAGCATGATCACGTTGCCTTTGTCAGCGTTTAGAATCAATTCTATTTTGGTCACCTGGCCGACCTGCACGCCGCGCAAGGTCATTGGCGCACCGACGTTTAGACCTTTGACGGAACCATCGAACACCATGACCACCGTTTCCCTATTGCCGAAGCCCGAGCCGAGCAGGAACAACAGAGTGACAAGGGCAATAAGGATTGCGCCGAAAACGAAGGCACCGATGGCGACGGTATGTGGCTTATCACTCACAGGGTACTACTCATATTTTTTCCTCAGTATTGGCTGCAGCGCTACGCGTCAGGAATTGTTTCACCACAGCGTGTGCACTGTGATCGCGTAGATCTGCCGGATTGCCGTAGGCGATCATGGTGCGACTGATATTGTCCAGATAGACGGAGTTAGTGGCGATAGCGAAAATGCTGGGTAGTTCATGCGTCACCATCACCACCGTCGCGCCCATGGATTCCTTGATCTGTACGATCAATTCATCCAGCAGGCGCGAACTGATCGGGTCCAGTCCTGCCGAGGGCTCATCAAAGAAGAGTATTTCAGGGTCCAGCGCGATAGCGCGCGCCAGGGCCGCTCTTTTTTGCATACCCCCGCTGATTTCAGAGGGGTAATACGACTGGTATCCGGCCAGGCCTACCAGCGCCAGCTTGTAGGCGACGATGTCGGTGATCTCTGCTGGTGTGTAGCGTGTATAGAGCTCCAACGGCAGCGTAATGTTTTCCGCCAGCGTCATGGCGCTGAACAAACCGCCGGACTGGTAGGTGATGCCCCAGCGCTGGCGCATGGCGCCCTGCTGTGCGGCGCTTGCCTGAAAAAAACTGTTGCCGCTGTACAAGATGTCGCCACTGCTGGGTGGGATGAGTCCCAGCATGTGCTTCAGCAGTGTACTTTTACCGCACCCGCTACCGCCCATGATGACAAAAATATCGCCCTGGTTAATGGTGAAGCTGAGATCGCGCTGGATGACCAACGAACCATAGGCCATGGTGACATCACGAATTTCAATGTACGACGGCTGCTCCGCTGCGTGCGTCATAGGCCCAACTGTTGAAACAGGATGTTGATTCCCGCGTCTGCGACAATCAGGTAGATGATAGCCGTCACCACCGCATTCGTAGCAGCCTGGCCGACGGCGGCGGAACTTCGCCCCGAGTTGATGCCGGCACGACAACCGGCAATGGCGATAAGTGTGGCGAAGACCAGTGCCTTGATGAGGCCCACGGCGACGTGGTTGAAGGACAGCGCCGTTTGGCCCTGCAGGAAGTACTGTATGGGAGAGATTCCCAGTCCGCCGGCCACAATGCCGCCCCCGACGATGCCCAGCAGGTTGGCGTAGATGGTCAGCAAGGGCATGATGATAATCAGTGCCAGCATCCGCGGCAGCACCAGAAACTCCACCGGTGAGATACCCATGGTGGTGATAGCATCGATCTCTTCGTTGGTCTGCATCGTGCCCAGTTGCGCTGCGTACGCGGCACCGGTGCGGCCTGCCATCACAACTGCTGTCATCAACACTCCCATCTCACGCAGCGTGCCGATAACGACCAGGTTGGCGACGAAAATTTCTGCGCCAAACTGTTTCAATTGCACGGCGCCCAGGTAGGCCAGGATCATGCCTACCAGAACACTGGTCAGGCTGATAATGGCGAAGGCCTCGGGGCCCGCCTGGTAGCAGAAACTGCGAAAATCAGTGAAGCGGGTGTTGGCTTTGCCCCTGGCGAGACGCATCAGGGCCACTGTCACCTCACCGGTAAAGGCCAGGGACTCCTGCATATCTGCCCACGCATTGCGCAGCAGATGCCGCAGATTGAGCGCCGACCAGACAGACGGAGTATTCCCGGCAGGCCGTGGTTGAGCCTTCACCGCAGCCGCGACTGCCAACAGTTTTTCAATGCCCTGGGGCATGTTGCGCGTTGCAAACTCAATACCCTGCGCACGGCAGTGGTCGTGGCATTGCAGGAGGAAGGCCGGCAGCATGGAATCCCATGCGCCTAGCGCTGATCCGTCAGTGGTCAAGCGAATGGCGTGATGCCCGGCTAGTGCCGAGCGCACCGCAGCGACACTGGCAGGATGTTGGCCTTGTACCCAGTCCCCGGAAATTGCCAGCGTCAACGCGTCCGGCTCATCATCAGATAGCGTGTATGCTGAAGGCTGCTGGTTCATGGAACGTCAATGGTAGAAGGCATGCGATAAGTCTAAAGGCTGCTACCGGCAAATGCCATGAGTCAGTGTTCGACCGCGCCGATTATTGCGCGCCTTCCCGCGTCGGCGCCATGCGGGATACTGCACTGAGTGCAATTTGGCCCGTTGTGGTTGTCATCCTGCTGCCTTCATGGATAATGGCGAACTTCCCCCTCCCGGGGTGCGCCTGCGCCAGGCGCGCGCCCTACCCATCACGTTGCGGAGATAACACATGATTACCGGCAGTATTGTCGCTCTGGTGACTCCCATGCAGGCCGATGGCAGTGTCGATTGGAATACTCTGGAACGACTTCTGGATATGCATATTGACGCAGGTACCGCAGCGATTGGTGCGGTGGGTACTACTGGGGAGAGCGCGACCCTGAATGTTTCTGAGCATTGCGAAGTCATCCGGTTCTGTGTGAAGTACAGTGCCGGGCGTATCCCCATTATCGCGGGTACCGGTTCGAACTCCACCCGTGAGGCTATCGAGTTGAGTGAGGCAGCCGCAGGTGCCGGGGCCGACGCCTGCCTGCTGGTCACACCCTACTATAATCGCCCGACGCAGCGTGGTTTGTACGAGCATTTCAAGGCAATTGCAGCGGCCGTAGCGGTGCCCCAGATACTCTACAATGTGCCGGGTCGCACCGCTGTCGACATGAGCAACGATACGGTGGTGCGCTTGGCGCAGCTGCACAATATTATTGGCATCAAGGATGCGACGGGTGACGTGGCGCGCGGCACGGAGTTGATCCAGCGTTGTGGTGATGTTATTGCCATTTACTCGGGTGATGATGCGACGGCAATGGAGTTGATGCTGGCCGGTGGTCGGGGCAATATTTCCGTTACTGCCAACGTCGCGCCGGTGCTGATGGCGCAGATGTGCACGTTGGCGTTGGCGGGTGATCGAGTGCAGGCGGCGGCGGCAAATGCGCGGCTGGCACCACTGAACGAGGCCTTGTTTTTAGAGCCTAATCCTATCCCGGTAAAGTGGGCCATGTCTCAGCGGGGCGTCATCGGAGCGGGCATACGCCTGCCCCTCACTACCCTGGATGAGCAATATCATACCCGGGTCCTCAATGCCCTGGCTGCAGCAGGAGTTTGATGATTATGCGGTTGAAGGTCTGGCAAGTGGTTTGTGTATGCATCCTGTCGCTCTCAGCTACCGGGTGCGGCTATATCTTTGGTGACAAGGGCGTGTTTCGCGACCGCTCCCAGGACTACAAGAAGGCACCGGAAGCGCCTCCTATCAGTGTGCCTGCCGGGCTGGACAGCGCTCCCCTGACGGAAATCTATGTGATTCCGCCGGTGCAGGACAAGTTCCTGTCGGACGGGAAATTTGAAGTGCCGCGACCTGTCCCGCTTGCCGCTAGCGGGGGGCAGGAAGTGGTTCGCATACAAAAGCTCGGCGATAAAAGTTGGGCTCTGATTGGCGTTGCCCCCGGACAGGTGTGGCCGCAGGTGCGTAACTTCATGGCGGCCTCCGGCATGCAGGTGGCGCGCGCTGATGCGCAGGCGGGCATCATGGAATCGAATTGGGTGACTGTGCAAGGGCAGAGCCTGACGAGCCGTTTTCAGTTTCGAATGGAGCAGGGTGTGCAGCGCGGTACCAGTGAATTGCATGTGCTGCAAATGCGGCAGTCTGGTAGTGCAAGCGGGTGGCCCGCCCAATCTGATGATCCGGCGCAGGCTGATGCGATGCTGACAGCACTAGCGCAATTTCTAGCCGATAGTGCAGAATCTGCGCCGGTATCGATGATTGCTGAGCAAGGTATCAGTGCCGGTGGCAAGCTTACCCTGGAGCAGGCGCCGCAAGGCGACTCCTACCTGCGCCTGGAACTGCCCTTTGATCGGGCTTGGGCCTCTGTGGGTCGTGCGCTGGAGAAGTCCTCGTTTGAAATAACGGATCGCGATCGCAGCAGCAGCATCTACTACGTCCGCTTTCTCGGTCAGGCCGCGGCCGAGAAAAAAGGTTGGTGGGCCTCGTTGTGGAACACAGATGACGCCCAGGCGATGGTAGGTGAGGTCTTTCTGGTTACCCTGCAGACTTTGCCGGAACAGGCTGTGACTATCCGCTTGCAACCGCAGGATGCAGAATTACCGTTTGACCAGCGCCAAGAACAGGAACTGCTACTCATGATCAAAGGTAATATAGACTAGAGTGTGGGCTTAGGGGTGAGGAGCTAGCTGGTGCAATTTGCCTCGCTTGGTTCGGGCAGTAAAGGCAACGCCACCTTGGTTCGTGCAGACACCACGCTGGTCATGATTGACTGCGGTTTCTCGGTGCGTGAAACGGTCCGGCGTATGGCGCGTCTGGGCGTCGAACCGCAACAGCTCGATGCGATTCTGGTCACTCACGAGCACGCTGATCACAGCAGTGGTGTGGCCGCACTGTCGCGCAAGTTCCACATACCGGTATACCTGACCCACGGCACTTTCGGCACCGGGCGTTGTGACGGCAGCCACGAGCAGCGCCTGTTCAATTGCGAGGATAGTTTTACTATCGGCAGTCTGGCCATCAAGGCCGTTGCCGTGCCCCACGATGCGGCCGAGCCCTGCCAATATCGGCTGAGCTGGGGCGATTACACGCTGGGCATACTCACTGACCTGGGTAGCATCACCCCGCATGTGATCGACAATTTTCGTGCCTGCCACAGCCTGCTACTGGAGTTCAACCACGATCTGCCGATGCTTCTGGATGGACCCTATCCGCCGCACCTGAAGCAACGAGTGGGCGGTGACTGGGGGCATCTCAACAACCAGCAGGCGGTGGAATTGTTGCGTCAGATCGATTGCACCACACTGCGCCACCTGGTGGTGGCCCACATTAGTGAGAAAAATAACAGCCGGGCACTGGCTAGCGATGCATTGTTGTCAGTACTGGACTCCCTGGACAGAGTCATTTTCGCTGAGCAAGCGAGCGGCTTTGACTGGCTCGCGCTGGCGTAAGCGAACGCTAAGCGACTCGGGGCAGTCAGCGACAGTGTGGCGGGAGAAGCACCGTTGCCACGTGTGCAAAGCTCCCCGGTTTGGGGCACTGCAGTGCAGCGTTACCAGACAAATCCACATGGCGCAGTGCAGGCAAATGGTACAGCGGCACTGGGTCGACGATCTGGTTATCATCCAGGAATAGTTCCTGCAACGTCATGATTTTGCCGATCTCGACCAGATTGCGTACTTTGTTGGCCGACAGGCGCAGCGCCGTGAGGCCGGTAAACGTGGCCAGTCCTTCAAGGTTCTCTATGCCGGCAAAGCTACAGTCGAGCGTGATCAGTTGCTCCGGCGCCGTGATGGTGCCATCGTTGATGGCCTGTTTGAGGCAGTTTGCTAATCCCGTATCCGGGACAGTAAAATTTCGAAACAGCGGAATGGGTGTGTAAACAACTTTGTCGTTCACTTTGAAGTCATAGCCTTGGCAGGCACATAAGAGGAATAACCCCGGTACCAGGAAACAATAAACCAGACGGTGCATCATGCGAGGCGCTCCCCCAACGACGGGATCAGTAAACGTAAGAAGATCGAACGGGTCAGGCGTGGCCACCACGCCCACAGGTCTTTATAATGCCAGTAGTTGCGCTTCAGTTCACTACTACTTTGAGCCTTCCAGGGCGGAAATCTAAAATGCCAGGATCCAGTGATACAGGCGAGTTGGGACCCACAGGGTCTGTTGCGAGACAAAACGTCGACGAAGTGCTGAACGCCATTAGTATCGTCCAGCGCGGCAACCTTAAGGCGCTGGAAACGACACTGCGCAGGCAGTGGCGCATGGGGCAGAACATCGTGCTGTGCTGGAGTTCTGATGAGCGCGGTTTGCTAGTCATCTTCGTCCCACATTATTTTCTCGGTAACTACTGCGCGGTGGGTGATACCACGGCCGATGAAAGCCGCGATAACGAGGGTTATATCCGGGAATTGATTTCCGGCCAGCGACGCAAAAGTCGGGAAGAACTTTTCGCTGTCAGCAAGCGACTGGACGTCTCCCCTACGTTTATAAAGCTCAGCACAGCACTGACCGAAGAACCTCGGGTACTGGACGCGGTGGAACAGGTGATAAAGCGCTACGGGCTCAGTTACGTCAAGAGTCGGGCGGTCATATTATTTGATATCGTCGATTTCTCCCTCTACACGCCATTCGAACAGGCCAGTCAGTTAAACAGCCTGTCCTATTCCCTCAACTCGGCCTATAACAAGCTGCTGGCCCAGGGTATTGAGATCAACTTTGCCCGCACCACTACCGGCGATGGCTATTACATCTGGAACCGCGATTTAAGCCCCAGTGCGAATCAGGATTTGTTTGTCTTCATGTTGCTGGTGGTAGCGGACAATGCAGTAGCCCAGGCGGCCTCGCGGGGCAATACGGTGCCGGTGATTCGCACCGGCTATCACATTGGCGGTCACTATGAACTGTATCAGGCCGAAGGCGTGAATCCGTCGGTGTTCAGCTACATCGTCGGCGATGTCACTATCGAGTTGGCGCGCATGCTGGACCTGGCCAGCGCGAGCCAGGTGTTAGTGGGTGAATTTCACTGTGAGCAGGCGGGCCGGGGGTCGGACACCGTTAAATCTATCACTGCAGTCTCAGCGGTCTCATTCGTGAACACCTGCAATCGCGTGTTGCCTGCCTTGCACGGGATCCCGCTGTCGGGCAAGAACATTGACGCCATGTCTTGTCGCCTGACAGAGGGCATTGAGCGCGACGGGCAGTCACGACCGCGGCGTTTCCGTATCGTCGACAAACATGGCCTGTCACGTTTTGCCTACAATCTTCAGATCGAGATTAACCTGGAAGGGCGACATCTTTTTCTGGGACTGGACGATGGCCAGCTGCCGAATCGGTCTGCCACAAGCTCAGATGACGCTACCTCGGCGCAGCCCTCCTACGCCGCGCCGAGCGCGGCGGAATTATTCGATGATCTGGCCGACATACTCAAGAAATGCAGCACCAAAACAATCAGCGAGGACTGAGTTTGCACGCGCCATCCAGGCCGCCAGCTCTGGCTGTGCTCGCGGTCACCGCAGCAGACGAGGCCTGGGCTGCCCGGTTGGCGCTGCAGTTGGGCCTGCCTCTGCTGATGACGGGAGCAGACCCCACGCATTGTGTCCAGGCCGACGCAGTGCTGCTGGCGAGCGGTGGATGCCTTTGCCTGCAGCAGACCGGCAGAGGTGCGCCGGGACCAGTGCTGGCGGATTTTGGCAGTCTCAGGCTGCGCCATCGTCGCCGTTCGGGTGCCAATGAGCTTTTGGGCAAGGCAGTGGGGCGGGGCCGAAAATCACCGTTGCGGGTGCTGGACGCTACGGCCGGGCTGGGCACGGATGCCTTTGTGTTGGCAGACTTAGGTTGCGAGCTTGACCTCTATGAGCGCGGCCCTGTGATGGTGGAGTTGCTGCGTGCGGGATTGAAAATCGCCCTTGCCAGTGACGATCCCTGGTTGGCAGGCGTAGCGCAGCGTATGCATCTGTGTCCGGGGGATGCCCGCGAGGTGGCCGCAAAGCGGATACAAGGCGTGGACGTGATCTACCTGGACCCCATGTTTCCACAACGCACTAAAAGTGCAGCTGTAAAAAAGGCAATGGCACTGTTCCAGGTGCTGCTGGAGGCGGCTACAGACCCGCAAGATGCGGACGCGCTGTTACAGTGGGCACTGCGGCAGGATGTTGCCAGAGTCGTGGTCAAGCGTCCCGCCAAAGCCGCGAGCCTGGCGGGGCTGGCCCCGTCCCACTGCATCAACGGCACGTCGGTGCGCTATGATGTTTACGTGCGACGCAAATTGGCTTGACCCATTTCACCAATGACTGGGAGCACGCATGTCTGCACATAAAATAACCGCGCTGGTCACTGGCGCTTCGGCCGGCTTGGGCGCTGAATTTTGTCGCCAGTTGGCCCCGCGCTGCGCGGTGATCATTGCGGTGGCGCGGCGCAAGGAACGTCTGGCTGCGTTGGCCTGCGAATTGGCGGATGTCGTCGAGTTGCACTGTGTGCAGGCCGATCTGGGTACGATCGAGGGTGTTGCCAGAACGCTGGAGGCGCTACGCCAACAGGGGCCCGTTGATTATCTGGTTAACAATGCAGGGTTTGGTACCTTTGGGCATTTCGACCAGCAGTCCATGCACCGCCAGCGTGCCATGGTAGGTCTGCACATTGATGCCAGTATCACGCTGTGTCGAGCTGCCATACCGTTTATGCGGGAACAGGGCAGCGGTGCCATTATCAATGTGTCCTCGCTGGGAAGCTTGGTGCCGGGCAAGGGCATGGCGGTCTACGGCGCGACCAAGGCGTTCCTCAACTATTACTCCCTGGCGTTGCAAGCGGAGTTGGCGGGCAGCGGTATCGAGGTGCAGGCCCTGTGTCCCGGTTTTACGCGCACGGAGTTTCACGACCCCATGACAGCGGAGGGTTTTGATCGCAACCGCATTGCGCAGTCGCTGTGGATGACGGCAGAGGCGGTCGTCGCGGCCAGCCTCGCAGCGCTGGGCAGTGCGCAGGTACTGGTGGTACCGGGGGCTGACAATCGTCGCTTGGCGCGGCAGGGCCTGCAGCAGCAGTTAGACGCTCTGGAGTAACAAACGCGTCAGAATGCCTTTATAGATAGCTGCCAGACGGGGCAGGTCTGCCGCCAGCACCTGCTCATTGAGTTGATGGATGGTGGCGTTGACCGGGCCGATTTCAACCACCTGCGCACCAGTGGGCGCGATGAAACGCCCATCCGAGGTGCCGCCCGCGGTTGATAGCAGGGGTGTCTGCCCGGTTATTTCCAGGATACTGGCCTTGGCGGCATCGATCAGTGTGCCAACGGGGGTCAGAAAGGGTTGGCCACTCAACTGCCACTGTATGGAATAGTCCAGTTGGTGCGCCTGCAGTAGCGCCTCGGTGCGCTGGCGCAGCTGGCTGTCGTTCACTGCGGTGGAGAAGCGGAAATTGAACACGACCTTCACTTCGCCAGGGATGACATTGCTGGCGCCAGTGCCGCCGCTGATGTTCGATACCTGCATGGAGGTAGACGGAAAAAACGCGTTGCCCTCGTCCCAACTCTCTGTGGTCAGCGCATGCAGTGCCGGCAGGAGTCGGTGTATGGGGTTATCGGCCAGGTGAGGATAGGCGATATGGCCTTGCACCCCGCGGACTGTCATTACGCCACCGAGTGAGCCCCGTCTGCCATTCTTGATGGTATCGCCCAGCGTTGCGGAACTGGAGGGTTCACCTATTACGCACCAGTCGATCGACTGGCCCCGATCCTGCAGGAAGTTCAAGACCCTGATCGTGCCATCCACCGCCGGCCCCTCTTCATCGGAGGTGATCAGGAAGCCAATTCGTCCAGGGTGATCCGGGTGTTCCGCTACGAAATCTTCACAGGCGACCAGCATCGCAGCCAGACTGCCTTTCATGTCCGCGCTGCCGCGTCCGAACAGTACGCCCTCGCGCACTGTGGGTTCGAAGGGCGGTGTGTCCCACTGCGCGGCGGGCCCCGTGGGTACCACGTCGGTGTGACCAGCAAAAACCAGCAGAGGTCCGCTACTGCCGCGCTCGGCCCAGAAATTGCTGACGTCACCAAACGGTAGCGGTGTGCAGTTGAAATCCAGTGCGCGCAGCTGTTGCATCATCACCTCCTGGCAACCGGCGTCGGCCGGTGTGACCGAAGGTCGTCGGATCAGTTCGCAACAGAGTTCCAGTGTTTTTTCCACGTAGCCTACCCGCCTTTGGACTCAGTTGTGAGCGTGCAACTCGTTGTTCAGTTCCACGGCACTGCGGTTGGTCAGGCACTCGACCGCACCGGTAGTGGAATTGCGGCGAAACAGCAGGTCAGATTTTCCCGCAAGGTCGCGCGCTTTCGCGGTGTGCGCTGGCATGCCGTCAGCGTCAAGCATGGTCACTTTGGTGCCCGCAGTGACAAACAGCCCGGCCTCCACCGTGCAACGATCGCCCAGTGGAATGCCGATGCCGGCATTGGCACCGATCAGGCATTTCTCGCCTACGGAAATGACGATGTTGCCACCGCCAGACAGGGTGCCGATAGTGGAGCAGCCGCCGCCCAGATCGGAGCCGCTGCCGACCATCACGCCCGCTGAGATACGCCCTTCAATCATGCCAGGCCCCGCGGTGCCGGCGTTAAAATTGACGAAGCCCTCATGCATGATAGTCGTGCCCTCACCCAGATATGCGCCTAGTCGCACCCTGGCGGTGTGGGCAATACGAACGCCCGCAGGCACCACGTAATTGGTCATTTTGGGAAATTTGTCAACGCAGCTGACCTCAAGTACTGCGCCGCGCAAGCGCGCGGCCAGCTGGCGCTGCGGTAATTCATTGATATCAATGGCTCCCTCGCTGGTCCATGCAACATTGGGCAGCGCGCCGAACAAGCCCTCAAGGTTCGTACCGTGCGGTCGTACCAGTCTGTGTGACAGCAAATGCAGTTTCAGATACGCCTCCGGCACATTGCCTGGAGGGCGATCTTCTTGTAATAGCACCGCGACGGCCGGCCTGCCACTTGCACTTATTTGCGCCGCTAGATCCGCCTGGGTGGTCTCGCCAGCTGCACTGAGTGTCGCGTGCAGCTGCGCCAATTGCGCAGGGCTTTGCGTCTGATTGCTATCGCAGCCTGCCAATGCAGCTGCCAGCTGCTGCGAAGGATGTAACACCGGGAACGGAAAATAGACTTCCAACCAGTCTCCTTTGGCGTTGTGTGTGCCCACACCCAGGCCAAAGGCAAATGCGCCATTTGTCATGCTAGTTTCACCCTAACGTGGTCACCCTGTCAGAGGGTGTGTAGATTAAATATTTTGACGTAGCTCGCCGCGGAAAAACCGGTGTAGCGATGTTGCCCGGTATCCAGCAACGGCCGCTTGATCAGTGTGGGATGTGCAAGAACCGCCGTGTGGGCTGCTGCCTCGTCCATATTCAGTCGAGTCTTTTCATCCAACGCTTTCCAGCTGGTGCTGCGCCTGTTCAGGAGATTCTGCCAGCCCAACTCGTCAATCCATGCTGTAACAGCATCAGCATCCAGGCCATCTTCGCGAAAGTCGTGATACCGATAGTCTATCTTGTGCTTATCCAGCCACGTTCTCGCCTTCTTCACTGTGTCGCAATTTCTGATGCCATAGAGTGTAATCACAGCAGTGCTCCAGTGAGTAACCTACACGTGGGGGTGGCGTAGCATAGCAAAGCGGGCCGCCCAGTTATAGCGGGAAGACGTATACGGAACTCCGCCTGCGATCTCGACTGCCACGCCTTAGAATAATCGAGGTTTCAGGCTTTGAGGGTTTTCTTCGGTGTTTTCCTGTGGGGGTAACAGGTCCGGCAAATCTCACAGACCCGTCCGTCGCAGCTGCGCGCTGAACAGTGTTCGCGGCCATAGAAAATGATCTGGAGATGAAGGCGATTCCAGCAGTCTTGCGGGAATAGCCGTTTCAGGTCTCGCTCTGTCTGCACCACATTTTTGCCGTTGGTGAGTCCCCAGCGTTGTGCCAGGCGGTGTATGTGGGTGTCAACCGGAAAGGTCGGTACCTGGAAGGCCTGGGCCATGACCACACTGGCAGTCTTGTGGCCAACCCCGGGCAGGCGCTCCAGTGCGGCCATATCAGGGGGCACCGCGCCCGCGTGCTCCGCCAGCAGCATCTGACTGAGGCGTTTAATGGCTTTTGATTTTTGCGGCGATAGACCACAGGGCTTTATGATGCGCCTGATCTGCTCAACCTTGAGCGCCGCCATAGCCGTCGGATTGTCTGCCAGTGCAAACAGGGCAGGAGTCACGGTATTCACGCGCTGGTCGGTACACTGGGCGCTGAGCAGCACTGCAATGAGCAGTGTAAATGGGTCACAGTGTTGCAGTGGTACCGGTGTTTGCGGATACAACGCCTGCAGGCGTTGCAGAATGTACTCGGCGCGTTCTGCTTTTAGCACGCAGGCAAACCTATAACTTGCCGAGGCGCTGCACGATGCGCTGGGCTGCCTCCACACAGTCCTGGGTAGACGCGACCAGTGCCATGCGTACCCGGTTCTCCCCGGGATTGATGCCGCCGGACTCGCGTGCCAGGAAACGGCCTGGAAGTACGGTCACATTTTCACCGGCGTACAGTTGGCGGGCGAATTCGGTATCGCTGACAGGGGTCTGTGGCCATAGGTAAAATCCTGCATCAGGCATCGCTACCGGAAGATGGCCACTGAACTGCGCCAGCACTGCTGCAAATTTGTCGCGGTATTGCTGGCGATTCACTTTGACGTGTTCCTCGTCGCTCCAGGCCGCGATACTGCCTAGCTGGTGGTGTATCGGCAGCGCACAGCCGTGATAGGTCCGATACTGCAGGAATGCGCGCAGAATCGCCGCATCGCCCGCCACAAATCCAGAGCGCAGGCCGGGCAGGTTGGATCGTTTGGACAGGCTGTGGAATACGACGCAGTTGTGAAAGTCAGTCTCGCCCATGGCGGCGCAGGCCTGCAATAGGCCCGGCGGGGGCGACTCTTCATCGAAGTAGATTTCGGAGTAGCACTCGTCACTGGCGATGACAAAGTTGTACTCGTGTGCCAGTCGAATGAGGTCCTGCATTTGCTGCAGGGACATTACCGCACCAGTAGGATTACCAGGACTGCACAGATACAGGAGCTGACATTGTCGCCACTGCTGCTGTGTCACACTGTGGAAGTCGGGCAAGAATCCAGACTCGGCAGTGCAGTTGATAAAATGCGGGGTGGCACCGGCCAGCAGCGCGGCGCCCTCGTAAATCTGGTAGAACGGATTGGGGCTCATCACCAGTGCATCAGGTCCTGGATTGACCACTGCCTGGGCGAAGGAAAACAGCGCCTCCCGTGTGCCGCTCACTGGCAGGATCTGGCTGTCAGGATCTATATCAGGCAACGCGAAACGGCGTTGTAACCAGGCGGCTATCGTATGGCGCAGTTCCGGCAGGCCGGCACTTGTTGGGTAATTGGCGAGCCGGTGGAGATTGTCTGCGATTGCCCTCAGTACGAACGCCGGTGACTCGTGCTGCGGCTCGCCAATCGACAAGGCGATAGCTGTTTTGCCGGCTGCGGGCGCCAGGTCGCTGAACAGTTTCTGCAGTTTGGCGAAGGGATAGGCTTCAAGGCGTTGCAGGTAGGGATTCATGAAGGGTCAGGCGGCGGCCTGTTCGTCGAGCTCGGCGCAAATGGTTCGTTGCAGTGCATCGCACAGTGTTGGATCAGTCAGCGCCTGTTGGTGATCATCGGTGATAAAAAATACATCCTCGACTCTCTCCCCCAGCGTCTGGATCTTGGCTGCCTGCAGTTCGACATTGTATGACACGAATATCCTGCCCAGGCGCGCCAGCAGACCAGGCCTATCCGGTGTGGACACCTCCAGCACAGAAACATTCTTGACTTCGTCCACCGACATGCGCGTCTCGGTGGGAATTGAAAATGCCTTCATTTTTCGTGGCGTGCGTCGCGCCGGTACGACCGATAGTCCAGCCTCATTGCCCAGGCATTCACTGAGATACTCTTTAATATGACCCAGTCGCGCTCCGTCCTCAGTGATGGGCTGGCCACTGGAGTCAAGCACGAAGAAGGTGTCCAGGCTCATGCCGTCATTGGCGTTGTAGATGCGGGCATCGTGTACGCTGAGGTCCAGCTGCTCCAGTGCAGCACAAATGCGGGAAAACAGTTGGGCAGTACTGCGAGCATGAATAAAAATCTGTGTCGTATTGGCCACGCTGGATTCGGCATTGTTACGTACCAGCACCAGCGGCTTGGCGCGTTGGTGATGGCTGGCTATGGCCTCTGTGTGCCATGCAATGTCCTCAATGCGTTCGCGCAAGAAGTAGTCTTCGCCACGTCCGAGCCATAACTCTTCCAGTTCCTCAGGGGTAAAGCCGCGGCCTTCCAGAATATCACTGGATGCCTGACGCGCCTGTGCTACCAGTGCCTGCTTGTCGACAGGATTGTCCAGTCCGCGGCGCAATGCGCGCCTGGTCTCCGTATAGAGTTGGCGCAGCAGGCTGCCGCGCCAGGCATTCCAGAGCGTTGGATTGGTGCCGTTGATGTCCGCCACGGTAAGGGTAAACAGGTAATCCAGATGCTCCTCATCGCCAACGTGCATGGCGAACTGCTGGATAATTTGTGGGTCAGAAATATCCTTGCGTTGTGACACGGCTGACATCAGCAGGTGGTTGCGTACCAGCCACACCACCAGTTCACTGTCCTTCTGGTCCAGTCCATGCTCCAGGCAGAAGCGCTGCGCATCCACCGCACCCAGCTCTGAATGATCGCCGCCGCGCCCTTTGCCGATATCGTGGTAAAGGGCTGCGATATACAATAACTCAAACTTGCGCAGCCGCCGCGCCACCCGACTGGTCACTGGAAATTTATCCTGCAGGTCCGGGAACTGGAAGCGCCTGGCGTTCTTGATCACTTCGAGCGTATGGGCATCCACGGTATAGGTGTGGAACAGGTCATGCTGCATCTGACCCATGATGCGACCGAACTCAGGCAGGTAGTCGCCCAGGATGCCATAGCGCGACATCCGGCGCAGCTGTCGCGTCATTTTGTTGGGACTGCCCAGAATCTGCAGGAACATTTTTTTATTGTGTGCGTCAGCCCTGAATGCGTCGTTCACCAGATGTCGATGGTCACGAATCAAGCGAATCGTAGGTGCTGCTACCCCAATAATTTCTTCGTGCGTAGCGCACAACAGGAACACTTCCAGCAGGGCCTGGGGATGCTGGTTAAAGAGATCGCTATGGCGAGCTTCGATATAGCCGTTACGCACCTGAAAGCGCTCGTTAAGGATGCTGATGTCATCTTCCATATCCTGACGCAGGATGGCCTGGTCGAAGTTCTGGATCAGAACTTCATTCAGTTGTCCCAGCGACAGTGCCCAGCGGTAATAGGTTTGCATGAACTGTTCCACGGCCAGCTTATCGCCATCCACCAGCCCCCAGAGGGCTGCCAGTTCACGCTGGTGGTCGAATAGCAGGCGATCTTCTTCCCGGTTGGTGATCATGTGCAGTGCATAGCGCACCTGCCACATAAAATCCCTGCCTCTGGACAGCAGAGTCATCTCCTCGGCATTAAGGAATTCCTCGGCGGTAATTTTTTCCAGTGATTCAACACCGAAATGGCGCTCCGCTATCCAACCGATGATCTGCAAGTCGCGCAAGCCTCCAGGAGAGCTTTTGACGTTGGGTTCAAGGTTGTACTCGGTATCTGCGAATTTGGTGTGCCGGGCCCTTTGCTCTTCCAGCTTGGCCTGGAAAAATTCCTGACTGGACCACATTTTATCCGGGCCGGTCAGCTCACGTACTTGCTGCATCAGGTGCTCGGGGCCGCGAATAACGCGGGCCTCCATCAGGTTGGTCAGTATGGTGATGTCAGCGGCGGCCTGCTCAACGCATTCGCCCACCTCGCGGACACTATGGCCAATACTGAGTCCGATATCCCACAGCATAGTCAGGAAGCTGGAGAGCGTGTCTCTGGAGCTATCGCAGTTGTCACCTAGCAGAAGCAGTAAATCGACGTCGGAGTGTGGGTGCAATTCGCCGCGACCATAGCCGCCCACGGCAATCAGTGCCAATTCTGATAGCCCCCACTCCTGCCGATCCCACAGGATGCCAAGCAGTGTATCGATAAATGCAGCGCGCTGGCGGATAAGGTCCCGGGCCTGTGCGCCTGAGCGAAATTGCTGGTGTAGGTATTGAGTGCTACTGGCAATTGCACTCTTGCAGCATTGGATCGTATTTCCGCTATCGAGTTGCGCGTTAAAAGCGGGGGCATCGAACATGGCCGATGGCAGCAGGATTTGTTCTGCTGTCATTATCCTGTCAGTCCCGTTTCATTGCTGCGCCGAGTGAGTACCTCACAGCCATCTTCAGTAACGCAGATGGTGTGTTCCCACTGGGCGGACAAGCGGCCATCGCGCGTGGTGACGGTCCATCCATCGGCTTTGTTCAGCCGGGTATGGCGCCGACCGGCATTAATCATGGGCTCTATGGTGAATGTCATGCCGGGCTCCAGCGCCATGCCTGTGCCCTTACGACCATAGTGCAGTACCTGCGGGTCTTCGTGGAACACTTTTCCGATACCATGACCGCAATACTCGCGCACCACGGAGTAATAATGGTTTTCTGCGTGCTGCTGAATGACAAAACCGATGTCACCTAACGTCGTTCCGGGTTTGACCAGAGCGATGGCTTTGTACAAACACTCCTGGGTGATCTCAATCAGGCGGCTGGCATGGGTTGCCACATCGCCTATCTGCATCATGATACTGGAGTCTCCGTGGTATTCATCCTTGATAACGGTGACATCAATGTTCACGATATCGCCATTCTTCAACTTTTTCGTGTCCGAGGGTATGCCGTGGCAGACTACATCGTTGAGGGACGTACAGATGGAACGTGGAAAACCGTGGTAATTCAGTGGTGCCGGAATGGCTTGCAGTGTCTGCGTGATGTACTCGTGGCAAATACGGTCCAGCTCGCCCGTGGTGACCCCCGCCTGGACGTGCGGTACGATCATTTCCAGGACTTCGGCCGTGAGGCGGCCAGCGACGCGCATCTTGTCTATCTCAGCAGCTGTTTTGATCGATGCAGTCATCGTTAACCTATTGATATATTTCGATAATGTACTCTAAAAACGAGTCTGCACCGGGCCGCAGGCGCGCCATTCTACCTTATTCGCGGAGCAAATGAGTAATTCAACGGCCGTCGCGCTCCGCCCTTTTATCCCCGTCCGCATTGTGGTATAAAGCGCGCCTCCTTGGGGGCACCACGACTGTATCCAACTGGATCTGGTTGGCCTCGGATAGGAGAAACCCAAACGTCACACACATATCAATACCTGTACCAGGGTGCCGTCCGGCCTGCTAGGCCCGGTTGGTTTGGTGTAAGGGATATGTGGAGGATTAACCCATACAAGGTAACTACTATGTCGCAAGTGCAAGTTAGCATGCGTGACCTGCTTCAGGCGGGCGCGCACTTTGGTCACCAGACCCGCTACTGGAATCCCAAAATGGACCAGTACATCTTCGGTGCCCGCAACAAGATCCATATCATCAACCTCGAGTATACCGTCCCGGCCTTCAATGAGGCGTTGGAGATGGTAAAGCGACTGGCCAGCAACAAGAACAAAATCCTGTTCGTCGGTACCAAGCGAGCGGCAGGCAAGGTCATTAAGGAGCAGGCGGAGCGCTCTGGTATGCCCTATGTCAACCATCGCTGGCTAGGCGGCATGCTGACCAACTACAAGACCATCCGCGCATCGATCAAGCGTTTGCGCGATCTGGAAGCGCAGCAGACTGATGGTACCTTTGAAAGACTGACCAAAAAAGAAGCACTCATGCGTTCGCGGGATATGGAAAAGCTGGAGCGCAGCATTGGTGGTATCAAGGATATGGGCGGGCTTCCTGACGCTCTGTTTGTCGTTGATGTAGACCATGAACGTATCGCCATCAGTGAAGCCAACAAGCTGGGCATTCCCGTGATCGGCATCGTTGACACCAATAGCAACCCGGATGGCGTTGACTACATTATCCCTGGCAACGACGACGCGATTCGAGCGATCAAGTTATATGTGACCGCCATCGCTGATGCCTGCCTGCTCGGCAAGATTGAGTCTGGTGATTCTTCCATGGTAAAAAATGAGTTTGTGGAAGAGGAAATGGCATCAGTAGAGCTTGTTGCTGAGGCTGGCGGTTTTGAAGCTGACATGGAGTCAGCACCACTGCCTGAGTAAGCTGTGGATTTGACACTGCCTCACGGTGTGGTCCGCTAGTAATATTTCCCCTGGTAAGGCTGCCGGGGGTTTTCGTTTTTAGGAACCTGGTTCCCGGCTTTTGAAGAGGAGGAGTACCGATGTCAGCATCACTGGTAAAAGAACTGCGTGAGCGCACTGGCTTGGGCCTGTTAGAGTGTAAGAAAGCACTTGCGACAGTAGGCGGCGATGTGCAGTTGGCGATCGAGGAGCTGCGTAAATCCAGCGGCATGAAGGCCGCCAAGAAGGCTAGCCGAACGGCTGCTGATGGTGTGGTCGCAACGCGCGTGGCGGATGACTGTAGCTTCGGTGTATTAGTCGAAGTGAATAGCGAAACAGATTTCGTGGCCCGCGATGAGAATTTTCTGGCTTTTGTTAAGCGTGTTGTCGACGCTGCATTTACAGCGAAGCAAACAGATGTAGCAGCGCTTATGTCGGGCGAGTTGGAATCCGCGCGCGAGGCGTTGGTGCAGAAAATTGGTGAGAATGTCGGTGTACGCCGTATTGAAATGATTCGTTCCGATGCGGGCGTTGTGGGCTCCTACGTGCACACTAATAATCGTATTGCAGTGTTGGTTGAGCTCAAGGGTGGCGATCAGGATCTGGCCAGGGATGTGGCGATGCACGTTGCTGCGGTTAACCCGCAGGTGGTCTCTGCTGCCGATATGCCGGAAGAATTGGTGGCGAAAGAGAAGGAAATATTTATCGCACAGGCGCAGGACTCAGGCAAGCCCGCAGAGATCATTGAGAAGATGATCGGTGGTCGTATCAAGAAGTTTCTCGCGGAAAACAGTTTGACGGAGCAGGCTTTCGTCAAGGATCCGGATATTACGGTGGGCAAGCTGGTTGCCAACGCCGGGGCCCAGGTGGTTTCCTTTTTTCGTTTTGAAGTTGGCGAAGGTATCGAGGTGGAAAAAGTCGACTTCGCCCAGGAGGTTGCGGCACAACTCAACGGCTAGTTCGGTTGGGCAGTGTTTTCGAATACGGGGCTACGGCCCCGTTTTTGAAGCCACTGTTTTTGAAGCCCCGGTTTTTGAAGCCACTAGGGAGATCGCCTGATGTCCTGTAAGATACCACCCAGCTTTTGGAGGGAGTTTTATGCCCCAGTTGGCAGCTGATAAAAAGTATAAGCGGATACTGCTAAAGCTCAGTGGTGAAGCACTAACCGGTAGTGAAAGTTTTGGTATAGATCCCAAAGTCCTGGATTCTATGGCGCTGGCGATAGGGCAGTTGGTGGGGATCGGCGTACAGGTAGGCCTGGTAGTCGGCGGCGGCAATCTGTTTCGCGGCGCTGCACTGCAACAGGCGGGGCTGGATCGGGTGACCGGGGACCACATGGGTATGCTAGCCACGGTGATGAATGCCCTGGCCATGCGTGATGCGCTCGAGCGCTCTAATATTGCCACCCAGGCCATGTCTGCCATTCCGATGACCGGGGTCGTGGACCACTATGACAGGCGCAAGGCTATTCGCGCGCTGATGAATGGCGATGTCGTGATTTTTTCTGCCGGCACCGGCAATCCCTTTTTTACCACAGATTCAGCGGCCTGCCTGCGTGCTATCGAAATGGATGCCGAACTGGTGCTCAAGGCGACTAAAGTTGACGGTGTTTATTCTGCCGATCCAATGAAAGTGCCCGATGCGGTGAAGTACGAGCGCCTTAGCTACGATGAGGTTCTGGACAAAAAACTTGAAGTGATGGATTTGACCGCTATCTGCCTGTGTCGTGACCATAAAATGCCAGTGCGGGTGTTCAAGATGGAAAAGCCCGGGGCGCTGCTCAACATTGTCAGGGGCGGCAATGAAGGCACATTGATCGCGTAGTGCGGCGCAGGGAGGAGAGATCATATGATCAATGACGTAAAAAGCGAGGCCGGCGAGCGCATGGCAAAAAGTCTCGACGCGCTGGCACACCACTTTAACAAGATTCGCACGGGACGGGCGCACCCCAGCCTGTTGGATGGTTTGAAGGTGGAGTACTACGGCTCGGCCACACCCCTCAATCAGGTCGCCAATATTTCGGTGGAGGACGCGCGCACGCTGACCCTGTCCGTGTGGGATAGGAGCATGATTCCTGCGGTTGAAAAGGCAATCTACAAGTCTGACCTGGGCCTCAACCCTGTTACCGCTGGCGAGGTGATCCGTATTCCAATGCCCATGTTGACCGAGGAGACTCGCAAGGGTTTTATTCGCCAGGCCAGACATGAGGCCGAGTCAGCTCGAGTCTCCGTGCGCAATGCACGACGTGATGCAATGGCCATACTCAAGGAACTGGTCAAGGAAAAGGACATCAGTGAAGATGAGGAGCGTCGCGGGCAGGACGATGTGCAGAAGTTAACCGATAGCTTCGTCGTCAAAATCGAAAAGTTGTTGGCAGAGAAAGAAGCCGACCTGATGGAAATATAGCGCCTTCCTGTGGCTACGCATGAACATTTGGCTGTCCCCGAGGATGGTGTGGCACCGGCAATTCCCCGCCATGTGGCTATCATTATGGACGGCAATAATCGCTGGGCAAAACGCAAAGGTGTATCAGGGCCTTCGGGACATCGCGCGGGTGTGGAGGCAGTGCGCGGCGTATTGCGTGCTTGCCAGCGGTACGGCGTCGAAGTGCTAACGTTGTTTGCCTTCAGCAGCGAAAATTGGGGTCGACCGATACCGGAAGTGCGCACCCTGCTGGCGCTATTGTCCCGTTACCTGCGCAATGAAGTCAGGGAATTGCACAAAGATGGGATCCGCATACGCTTCATTGGTGAGCGGCGCCGTTTTAGTCAGCGCCAGCAGAACCTGATGCAGCAGTCAGAGAACCTGACGTGCGGCAATACAGGTGCGACGGTGGTTATCGCAGTGGATTATGGTGGACAGTGGGACATTGCTGAGGCTGCCAGGAATCTGGCCCGACTCGTGCAGGCGGGAAGCCTGCAGCCGGACGATATTACCCCGGAGTTGATTGATCGCAATGTGTCGATAAGCGATTTGCCGCGACCGGATTTATGTATTCGCACCGGGGGTGATGCTCGTATCAGTAATTTTATGCTCTGGCACTTTGCCTATACCGAACTGTATTTCACCGATATTTTGTGGCCCGATTTTAGCGAGTCGGAGTTTGCCCGCGCTCTGGCGGACTACAGTCTGCGCGAGCGTCGCTTTGGTTTGCGAGACCCTGCTGCTCAACGCGCCGACGTGAACGCAAATGCTTAGGCAACGCGTCCTGACCGCCCTACTCATGGCGGGATGCTTTTTAGCTGCCATCACTTATTTGCCGGTCTCCGGGTTAGCCCTCTTTTTTGGCATCATCATTGCTTTGGGAGCCTGGGAGTGGTCACACCTCGCCGGTTGGCAGCGGCCGGTAGCTCGCGTGCTGTATGTGCTGCTGGTACTCGCAGCACTGTTTGCCATGTACCGGTTTTGTCGGTTAGGTGATCTACCCATGCGCGAGCAGGTGCAGCCGTTGCTTGGGGTGGCCTGCCTGTGGTGGTCATTCGCATTGTTGTGGATTAAAGGTTATCCCGACAGTGCGGTGCTGTGGCGCCATGTGCTGATGCGCAGCGCGATGGGAATATTGATCCTGGCACCGGCCTGGCTGTCCGCAGTTTACCTGCTGAGCTTCCCCTCGGGCGGACTGTTGCTGGTCATTATGGTCGCTGTTGTAGCGGCTGCGGATATCGGTGCCTATTTTTCAGGCCGACGTTTTGGCAAGCATAAACTGGCCGTGCTGGTCAGTCCGGCCAAGACCTGGGAGGGTTTTTGGGGCGGCGTGGCAGCTGCCATGCTGCTGGCTCTGCTGCTGTGGTATTTCCTGCCGGAGCACCTGGCACCTGTGAGCCTGGCTGCCGCAGTGGGAGTCGCGGTTGCGACAGCCCTGGCCTCGGTGGTTGGCGATTTGACCGTAAGCATGGTCAAGCGCGAGAGTGGGGTAAAAGACAGTGGTAGCTTGCTACCTGGTCATGGTGGTGTGTTGGATCGCTTGGATAGTTTGTGCGGTGCGGCACCGGTGTTTGCCCTGGGCTTGCTGCTGGTGGGTTGGTCGTGATGGCTGCGAGCAGACGTTTGGTCAGTGTGCTGGGATCGACGGGGTCTATCGGCGTAAATACCCTGGATGTGATCGCCAGGCACCCCCAGCGTTTTGAAGTCTACGCCCTGGCGGCACATTCCTCGGTCGATGCGATGCTGGCCCAGTGCCTGGCGTTCGCACCGCGCTATGCGGTAATGATGGAGGAGTCAGCAGCCACCCTGCTACAGCAGCGTTTGCCGTCAGGATTCGTGACCCAGGTTAAATGCGGTGAGAGCGGGCTGGCGGATATTGTGACTGCGCCAGAGGTAGACGTAGTGATGGCGGCGATTGTGGGAGCGGCCGGTTTGCCCTCGACGCTGGCGGCCGCGCGCGCCGGGAAAACCCTATTGCTGGCGAATAAGGAATCGCTGGTGATGGGAGGACATTTGTTAATGCAGGCGGTGCGTGAAGCGGGCGCGCGGTTGCTGCCCATCGACAGTGAACACAACGCTATTTTCCAGTGCATGCCTGTGGATGGCCATGCCATTCCCTCGGGCAAGGGCGTGAGCAAAGTCTTACTGACCGCCTCAGGTGGGCCCTTTCGTCGCTGGAGCCTGGCGCAAATGATCGATGCCACCCCCGATCAGGCCTGTGCGCATCCCAATTGGACCATGGGGCGCAAAATTTCTGTGGATTCGGCAAGCCTGATGAACAAGGGCCTGGAATTTATTGAGGCCTGCTGGATTTTTGACCTGAAGCCGGCGCAGGTAGAGGTGGTGGTTCATCCGCAGAGTATTATCCATTCGATGGTGCAGTATCTGGACGGTTCGGTGTTGGCGCAGCTGGGCAACCCGGATATGCGTACCGCCATCTCTTACGGTCTTGGCTGGCCAGAACGTCTGGAGTCCGGCGTGCCGCCTCTGGATCTGGTGGCTACGGCCCGTCTGGATTTTGAGGCCCCGGATGAGGCGCGCTTCCCTTGTCTGCGCCTGGCGCGTGAATCTGTGGTGGCCGGCGGCACTGCCATGGCCGTTTGTAACGCGGCCAATGAAGTCGCCGTAGCAGCCTTCCTGGATGAAAAAATTCGTTTCACGGATATCCCGGTGATGATAGAGCGTACTCTGGAGCGGATGGACATTGTTGAACCCACCACCCTTGCCGTGGTCGAAGCTGCCGATGCCCGAGCGCGCGACGTTGCGCACAGTGTTCTGGCAGATCTTCAACAACCGACCATTGCAGTGAGGCGAGTCTGATGGAGCTTCTCTACACCATCGCGTTAACACTGGGCACCCTCGCGGTGTTGGTCGCGATTCATGAGTTTGGCCATTTCTGGGTGGCGCGTCGGTGCGGCGTGCAGGTGTTGCGTTTCTCTATCGGTTTTGGCCCGGCGCTCTGCAGCTGGTCTGATCGCCAGGGCACGCAGTACAGCATTGCCGCGATACCCTTGGGCGGTTTCGTCAAAATGCTGGATGAGCGGGAGGGTGAGGTTCCGGCTTCCGAACTGCATCGAGCCTTTAACCGTAAGTCCCCCCTGCAACGCATTGCGGTGGTGGTTGCAGGTCCGCTGGCAAATCTGCTGCTGGCAGTCGTCGCCTACTGGTTTTTGTACATGGCCGGGGAGTCAGGGTATGTGCCGCTTATCGAGGCGGTGCAACCCGATTCCATCGCTGCGGCGGCCGGTTTGGAGGCGGGTCAGGAAATTGTGGCGGTAGACGGTGACCCAACGCCGACCTGGCAGGCGCTCAGTTTCGGCCTGCTGGATCGTATCGGCGATACCGGTAGTATCCGATTTGCAGCGAAGTACCCCGATTCCGATGTGGTATACGAGTCCGAGGCAACCATCAATCGTTGGCTGTCAGAGGACGAGGAGCCAGATCTTTATGCCGGCCTGGGTATCAGTCTGTTTACGCCGGACGTGCCAGCCGTGGTGGGCGAAGTGGTGGCCGATAGTCCGGCTGCGCTGATAGGTATGCTCCCGGGCGATAAGGTGCTGCGCGCCGACGGTGTTGAGATCGCCCTGTGGATGGACTGGGTAGAGTATGTGCGGGCACGGCCTGAACAGTCGATCGAGGTTGAATACCAGCGTGGTGGGGAGACATTGTGGGCCGCACTGGTGCCCGAGCGTACTACCGATGACAAGGGCAAGGAAATTGGTCGTGTCGGCATCGCAGCGGCTATCCCCGAAATGCCTCCGGAAATGGTGCGACGCTTCCCTCGGGGGCCTGTGGCAGCGCTTGGAGCGAGCCTTTCCCGCACCTGGGAGCTGTCCGTATTTACGCTCAAGTCCATTAAAAAGATGCTGCTGGGTTTAATCTCGCCAAAAAACTTGAGTGGACCTATCACCATTGCTAAAGTGGCAACCGCGTCTGCCAAATCAGGCTTGGAATCCTATATCAGCTTCTTGGCGTTGCTGAGCGTCAGCCTGGGCGTGCTAAATTTGTTGCCTATTCCGGTGCTCGATGGAGGTCATTTGCTGTTTTATACGATCGAGCTATTGGCGGGGCGTCCAGTACCTGAGAAGATACAGTCCGTCGGGTATCAGCTGGGGCTCTTTATGGTGCTCGGGATGATGATGCTGGCCCTGTACAACGATTTCACGCGCCTGTAGTGATCTGTAGTGATCGCGGTGAACATAATAGCTAATGGAATTCTCCGGACTGTAGCTTACCTCCGGGGATTGGGTAAATTTTGATTAGACAACTGCGTATAGTGCTGGCTCTGGTGCTTTTATTGATAGCACCTTTTGCCGCTGCCCAGACCTTCGTCATTTCCGATATCCGCGTGGAAGGCTTGCAGCGTATTTCCGCAGGGACCGTGTTCGCCGCGTTGCCGGTCGCGGTGGGCGATGTGGTGGACGAGCGCACGGTAAGGGCTGCCACACGCAGTTTGTTTGCCACCGGGAATTTCGACGATATCCAGATCGGTCAGGACGGGAATGTATTAGTAGTGATCGTGACTGAGCGACCCAGTATCAGTGAGATCAATATCGAGGGTAACAAGGCCATTGAGACAGAGGCGCTGCTCGATGGATTGAAGGGCGCTGGCCTGTCGGTAGGGCAGGTGTTTCAGCGTTCAACACTGGAAGGAATGCAACTGGAGTTGCAAAGGCAATACGTGCTGCAGGGTCGCTACGATGCCGCTATCGAAACCGAGGTCATCCCTGAACCGCGCAATCGCGTCACCATTAACATTGATGTTGACGAAGGCACTGTCGCCGCCATCAAGCACATCAATGTGGTGGGCAATACCGTCTTTACCGACGAAGAACTGGCCGATGAGTTTGAGCTGCGCACCACCGGCTGGCTTTCCTTCTTCACCAATGATGACAAGTATTCAAAAGAAAAGCTGACGGGCGATCTGGAGACCCTCACGTCCTACTACATGGACAGGGGATATCTGCAGTTCCGTATCGATTCTACCCAAGTGTCTGTTTCCCCAAACAAGAAAGAAGTCTATATCACCGCCAATATCACCGAGGGCGAAATTTTTACCGTTAGCAAGGTGGATCTGTCTGGCGATCTGGTACTGCCTGAAACGGACCTGCGACGCTTTTTACTGGTCGCCGATGGCCAGGTTTTCTCCCAGCAGATGGTGACATCCACAGAAGAAACTCTGACCAAGCGCCTGGGTGATGAGGGCTATAATTTTGCCAAGGTCACTGGTATTCCTGAGGTTAATGACGCAGACAATACGGTCGCCATGAAATTTTTCGTCGATCCAGGCAAACGCACCTATGTGCGCCGCATCAGTTTCAAGGGCAACGTGAAAACGGCCGATGATGTGCTGCGCCGTGAGATGCGACAGATGGAGAGTGCGCCCGCCTCGGCGGCCGCTATCGAGCAGTCACGGGTGCGCCTGGAGCGGTTGGGCTATTTCAAAACGGCCACGGTTGAGACGCCCGGAGTGGCCGGTCATGATGACCTGATCGACGTGGAATACACGGTGGAGGAGCAGTCCTCGGGCAGTATTGGGGCCAGCATCGGCTATGCGCAGGATGCGGGCATTATTCTGGGATTGAACCTGGAGCAGGATAATTTCCTGGGTACCGGCAAGCGCATCGGTATAGGCCTGAACTCCTCGCGCTATCAGGACCTGTATAATTTCAGTTACACCAATCCCTATTACACTGAGGATGGGGTGAGTCGTGGTTTCAATCTGTTCTATCGCTCTACCGACCTGGAAGAAGTCAACGTGGCCAACTACAGCACCAACACGCTCGGCGCTGCATTAAACTACGGATATCCCCTGTCGGAAACTCAGCGTCTTGGATTCAGCTTTGGTGCGGCCAATACCGAGATTGAAACCGGACAGTTTGCGGTGCAGGAAATTGAGGCCAGCCCGCGTCTGGACAATGGCGTCGATAACTGGTTCCAGAGCCAGCTTATCCCTGGTACCAACACTTATTCGGAGCCTGAAGTCCTCAGTCCTATCAGTACCTTGCCGCCCAGCTATGAGGTGATTCCTGCCAACCAAGGCTTTTTGGACGAAAATGGCAATGAATTCCTCAACTACACGGTGACCAGCAGTTGGAGCCAGTCGACCTTGAATCGCGGTCGTATGGCGACGCGCGGTGCCTCGCAGAATGTAGCGCTGGAGGTGTCCGTGCCGGTCTCTGATCTTGAGTTCTACAAATTGACCTATAACGGTGAAGTTTTTTACCCGGTGCCCGTGCTCGACACGTGGACGCTACGCCTGCGCACCGAACTGGGTTATGGCGCCGGTTACGGCGACACCACGGAACTGCCGTTTTACGAAAACTTTTTTGGCGGTGGCTTTGGCTCGGTGCGCGGTTACCAGAGCAATACGCTCGGTCCGCGCAGCACACCAGCCGATAACTATGTGGTCGCTTATCCAGTCACTGAACTCAATCCGGATGGCACTGTAAAGCAAGTCGGCACCCAGTTTGGCTATGTCGCCAGCAATTGCACGGACGATGATGACTGCACGCTACAGACCAGCCAGGTCCAGAATGACGACGACCCCTTCGGTGGCGATGTGCTGATCGAGGGCAGTGCCGAATTGTTGTTCCCGCTGCCCTTTATCAAAGATCAGAGCCAATTGCGTACCGGCTTTTTCCTGGACGCGGGTAATGTGTATGAAACCGATTGCTCGTCAACGCAGCAGAATTGCTTCGATGTGGACCTGGGTGAGCTGCGTTACTCGGTGGGTGTTGGTTTGACCTGGATTACCGGGTTTGGCCCCATGTCGTTCAGTCTGGCCAAGCCGCTCAATTCCAACGAGTTTGATCAGGAGGAAATATTCCAGTTTACGCTGGGCCGGGGCTTCTAATTTTTTTGTTGTTAACTACTGGAGGAAAAAGTGTCTAACTTAATTAAAGGTGTAATTGCTGTACTGGCGTTCTCGGTTTCTACGATTGGCTGGACTGCAGATAGTATTAAGGTGGTTGATGTGCAGGGTGCCATCTTGCAAACGGATATTGCCCAGAAACGTCTGGGTGAAGTCAGGGAGCAGGCTGAATATAAGAAAAACAAGGCAGAGTACGACCGACTGAAGTCTGAAGGTGAAGCGGTGCTCAAGACCTTCCAAAAAGACGCAGCGGTGATGAGCAAGGAGCAGAAGACTGCCGCGCAGAAGAAGCTGGGTGCCATGCAGGAAGACCTGGACCATGTAACCGGCAAATTGCAACAGGCTGAGCAGACCGCCGGTCAGGCCTTGCTGCAGGAGATGGCGCCGAAGGTGCAGGATGCTTTGCGCGAAATCATTGAGAAGGACGGCATTGGTCTGTTGCTGCAACGCAATGCGGTGGTTCACGCAGAGCCCAGTTACAGTATTACCGCCCAGGTTACTGACAAGCTGAATCAGCTCAATACCAAAAAGTAGTGCGGTACACGCGCCGGATGAGTTGACGGATCTGGTGTTAGGGTGAATGGGGCAGAGTGAATGATGCAAATCACAGATATTCGCAAGTATCTGCCCCATCGTTATCCTTTCCTGCTGGTTGATCGCGTGGTCGAAGTGACGGCGGGAGAGACCATCGTTGCCTACAAGAACCTCAGCATCAACGAGCCGTTTTTTGACGGACATTTCCCCGGCAATCCCATTTTTCCCGGTGTCTTGCTGGTTGAGGCAATGGCCCAGGCGGCCGGGATTCTCGGATTTTACAGCCAGGGTAAAACCACTGAAGATGGTTCCACCTACTACTTCGCCGGTGCCGACAATCTGCGTTTCCGGCGCCCCTGTGTGCCCGGTGACCGGGTGATGTTGCGCGCCACAGTCGTGTCACAGCGGCGCGGTATATGGAAGTTCGACGTCAGTTCTGATGTGGAGGGTGAGCTGGCGGCCACCGCGACCATTCTCTGTGCGGATCGATGATGTGGACTATGTCGGCCCCGCATTGGCCGGCGTGGATGAGGTAGGTCGCGGCCCACTGGCGGGTGAGGTGGTGGCGGCAGCGGTCATGCTCGATCCACAACGTCCTATCGAAGGACTACGCGATTCCAAAAAACTGTCCGCCTCCCGCCGGGAAGAACTGGCGCAGCTGATCCGGGAACGCGCGCTGGCGTGGTCTATTGCCAGTGCCAGTGTGGCTGAAATCGACGAACTGAATATCCTGCAGGCGTCACTGCTGGCGATGCACCGAGCAGTAATGGCGCTGGATCCCCAACCCGAGTATGTGCTGGTGGATGGCAATCGCCTGCCGCACTGGTCTTATGCCTCACAGCCGGTGGTGCGCGGTGATGATCGGGTGCCGGCCATAGCAGCAGCCTCTATACTGGCCAAGGTACACAGGGACGGCATAATGATTGCCCTGGAGAGCCAGTATCCTGGCTACGGTTTTGCATCGCACAAAGGCTACCCCACACCCGCTCACCTGCAGGCCCTGCAAAACCTCGGTGTGACACCGTTGCACCGGCGCAGCTTCGCGCCGGTAAAAAAAATGCTGGCGCTGTGTTAGCTCCAGTGCCACGCAATGGACAAGTCGCGTAGAATCACGACATGACTGATTTCGTTCACCTGCGCTTGCATACCGAGTACTCCCTGGTCGACGGCCTGGTGCGCATCGAGCCGTTGATGGCACGGGTGGCAGAGTTGGGTATGCCGGCAGTGGCGGTCACGGATGTCTGCAATTTCTACGCTCTGATTAAGGTTCACAAGGCCGCTTTTGCCGCTGGGGTGCAGCCTATTTTTGGCGTGGACCTGATGGTGATGGATGCAGATGACCCCGAGCGGGCCTATCCGCTTTGCTTGCTGGCCATGAATCACACGGGTTACCGCAACCTGACGCTGCTGATTTCTCGCGCCTATACACAGGGCCAGTACCTGGGCGTGCCCTTCGTCAGTAAGTCCTGGCTGGAAGAGGCGTGTGACGGGATCATTGCCCTGTCTGCAGGGGTTGGTGGAGATGTCGGGCAGGCCCTGATGGGTGATCGGGCTGCACTGGCCGTCGAACGTGCGCGCTATTGGATGACGCTCTATCCACAGCGCTTTTACCTGGAGTTGCATCGCACGGGAAGAGAGAGGGACGAGTCCCATCTGCACGCAGCGGTAAAGCTGGCGCAGGAACTACAGTGCCCGGTAGTGGCAACCAACGACGTGCGCTTTCTCACTGCAGATGAATTCGAGGCGCACGAGGCCCGGGTGTGTATCCGCGAGGGCCGAACCCTGGACGACCCGCGCCGGGCGCGCCACTATTCCGAGCAGCAGTATCTGCGCACACCGCAGGAAATGGCGCAGCTGTTTGCGGATCTTCCGGAGGCGCTGGCCAATAGTGTGCAGATCGCCCGCCGCTGCAACGTGGTGTTGCAACTGGGTAAGCCCTACCTGCCGGATTACCCGGTGCCCGCGGGCCTGACCATGGCCGAATTTTTCCGGCAACAGTCCCACGAAGGTCTGGACAGGCGACTACAGGTGTTACTCGACCCTAAGGCGCCGGACTACTCCCAGGCACAGCAGACCTATCGCGAGCGTCTGGATTTCGAGCTGGAGACGATCATCCAGATGGGTTTCCCGGGGTACTTTTTGATCGTGATGGACTTCATTCGCTGGGCCAAGGGCAACGATATCCCGGTGGGGCCGGGCCGGGGTTCGGGTGCTGGCTCCCTGGTGGCCTACGCCCTACAGATCACCGATATTGATCCGCTTGCCTATGACCTGCTGTTCGAGCGCTTCCTGAATCCCGAGCGGGTTTCCATGCCGGATTTCGATGTAGATTTTTGCATGGAAAAGCGCGATCGGGTGATTGAGTATGTGGCCCAGACCTACGGTCGGGACGCAGTGTCCCAGATTATTACGTTCGGCACCATGGCGGCTAAGGCGGCCATACGCGATGTCGCCCGGGTGCAGGGCAAGTCCTACGGTTTGGCAGATAAGCTGTCCAAAATGATCCCCTTTGAAGTGGGGATCACCCTGGCCAGGGCGCTGGAGCAGGAGGAACCCCTGCGCGAGTTTTTGCAGGCGGACAGCCAGGCGCAGGAAATCTGGGATATGGCGGTACAGCTGGAAGGTGTGGTGCGCAATGTCGGCAAGCACGCCGGTGGCGTGGTTATCGCTCCTTCAAAACTCACCGATTTCGCACCGCTGTACTGTGACGAGAGCGGCTCTGGCCTGGTCACTCAGTTTGACAAGGGCGATGTGGAAGATGCGGGTCTGGTGAAATTCGACTTCCTCGGCCTGCGCACCCTGACCATCATCGACTGGGCGGTGAAAATGATCAATCCTGCTCGCGCACGGGCGGGTGAACTGCCACTGGACATCACGCAAATCCCACTCAACGATGGGCCCAGTTTCGAACTGCTCCGCTCGGGAGAAACGACCGCAGTATTCCAGCTGGAATCGCGCGGCATGAAGGAGTTGATCGAACGGCTGCAGCCGGATTGCTTCGAGGATATTGTGGCGCTGCTGGCGCTGTTTCGACCCGGCCCGCTGCAGTCGGGGATGGTCGACAACTTTATTAATCGCAAGCACGGTCGCGAGAAACTGTCCTACCCGGATGCCCAGTACCAGCACCCGTGGCTGCAGCCGCTTCTGCAACCCACCTACGGCATCATTCTCTACCAGGAACAGGTGATGCAGATCGCCCAGGTGCTGGCGGGTTACACGCTCGGGGGTGCTGATGTATTGCGTCGCGCAATGGGCAAGAAAGATGCAGACTATATGGCCAAACAGCGGGAGATTTTTGAAGCCGGCGCCAGGGCCAAGGGCGTGGACGGCAACCTGGCGATCAAAATTTTCGACTTGGTGGAGAATTTCGCCGGCTACGGATTCAATAAGTCACACTCTGCCGCCTACGCCCTGGTGTCCTACCAGACCGCCTGGCTAAAGACCCGTTACCCGGCGCACTTCATGGCGGCGGTGATGAGTTCGGAAATGGATGACACCGACAAGATCGTGGTGTTCGTGGACGAGTGCAAGCGCATGAAGCTGGCGCTGAAACTGCCCGATGTCAACGAAGGGCAGTACATGTTCACCGTCAATTTGCACGGTGACATCATCTACGGCCTGGGCGCTATCAAGGGTTTGGGTGGGGGTCCGGTGGACAGTATCTTGCACGCCCGCAATACGGGCGGCCCCTTCGTCGATCTGTTCGATTTCTGTGCCCGCACCGACCCGCGCAAAGTCAATCGTCGTGCTCTCGAAGCGATGATTCGCTCTGGCGCCCTGGACTCGTTGCGCGTGGAGCGTTGGGTGCTGCTCGCGGCGCTGGATGATGCCCTGAAAGCCGCCGAACAGAGCGCCAACAATCGCGACAGTGGCATCGACGATCTGTTCGGGGAGGTGGTAGTCAGCCAACACAATGGCAACGAAGATGTGTATGCGGCATTTCGCGCCGCGCGCCCGTGGTCGGACAAGGAGCGACTCGGCGGCGAGCGCGATACGCTGGGGCTCTACATCAGCGGGCACCCGATAGATGAGTACCGGGCAGAAGTGCGCAAGTTCGCGCCCAATCGCATTGCAGAACTGAGCCCGGACCGCCATGGTAAGCAGGGGAACCAGGTCGTTGTCGGCCTGATCATGGCGACGCGGACCATGAACAGCCGGCGTGGCACGATGGCCGTAATGACCCTGGATGACAGTAGCGCCCAGATTGAAGTCACGCTATTTTCTGAAGCGTATCTGGAGTTTCGGGAGTTGCTGGTGAAGGATACTATTGTCATAGCCGAGGGTCGGGTCGCCGTTGATGACAAGACCGGTAAGCTGTCGATGCGCGCCAGTGGTCTGCGCAGTCTGGCTGCAGCCAGGCAGAGCAGAGTGTCGGATCTGACCATAGAAATCTGTGCGGAAAAACTGAACGAACAGTTTGCCGAGTTGTTGGAGAAAACCCTCGCCGGTGCCGGGGGAGGGAATTGTCCAGTCTCGCTAATTTATCGCCAGAGCGACAATTTGGCGCGCATCAGGCTGGGCGTGCGCTGGCGGGTGGTCCCCAGTGATGAACTCATACAGGAATTGCGCGAGGTGGTAGGTGCGCAAGCAGTTGCTCTGCAGTATCACTGAATCCATGCCGTTTCCCGCGTGAGGATGCAGTAAGCGCTTTACTTTTTTACCTTTTACACTACCGGAGAATACTATGTTGCTGAAAGACAAAGTGGTGATTGTTTCGGGCATCGGTCCCGGCCTGGGGCAGGAACTTTCTACTCTGGCCGCCAAGGAGGGGGCGTCTGCCGTCGTGTTGGCAGCGCGCACGCAGGCCAAGCTCGATGTTGCGGAGCAGGAAATACGCGCCCTGGGTTTGGGGACTGCTATTTTGAAGGTGCCCACGGATATCGCCGATGAGGCGCAGTGCAAAGTGCTGGCGGATCGCGCTGTGAAGGAGTTTGGGCGTATCGATGTGCTGTTCAACAGTGCGTACGATCCGGGCAGCTTCGAACCGATAGAGAGCGCCAGTATGGACGGCTGGCGGCGCGCGATGGACGTCAATTTCTTCGGCACCATGTACCTGACTCAGGCCTGTGTGCACCACATGAAGCACAGTGGCGGCGGCGCTATCGTGATGATTGCCACCATGGTGGAGCACAAGCCGCTGGCTACCCAGGCGGGTTATGGCTCTTCCAAGGCAGCATTGCGCTGTGCCACCAAGCATTTGGCGCTGGAGCTTGGACAATACAATATCCGTGTCAACAGTTGTCACATGGGCTGGATGTGGGGGCCCAGCGTGGAAGGGTATTTCCACTGGCAGGCCAAAGCGACGGGTAAAAGTCAGGAGGAACTGATTGCTGAGGTGACCCGCAGTATCCCGCTGGGTGTTATTCCCGATGACGGTGAATGTGCCAAGGCAGCGATCTTCTTTGGCTCCGATTACGCAAGCGTGGTGACCGGTGCAGCACTGGACGTCAACGGCGGCGAGTACATGCCGATTTAGACGTCGACTCAAGCAAGCGGGAATGGGGGTGAGATGAGCGATACAGACAAAATAGAGGCGGCGGTGTTGCGCCGCTTGCTGGAACATCTGGACAGCCGCAAGGATGCGCAGAATATCGACCTGATGAACCTGGCCGGTTTCTGTCGCAATTGCCTGTCCAAGTGGTATATGGCAGCGGCCCAGGACGCGGGGCTGGAAGTCGATTACGACCAGGCCCGGGAGCGGGTGTACGGCATGCCGTACGAGCTTTGGAAGGAGCGCTACCAGACGCCAGCGACAGCAGAGCAAGTGTCAGCCTTCGACAAGGGCAAGCCAGTTTGAGCGCTTAAAGTGGCCCGTACGGTAGGTAACGGTTGTCGTTGACCTCGCGCATCCATTGCAGCAGGGATTGGTCCAGCCGCGAACCCCTCTGGCGCAGAATTTTAGCCAGCACAATAACCGGGGATTTCGCTCCCGCCTCCCAGCCTGGCAGGTTTTCGGCCACCGCGAAAAAGCGCATGAGGTGCAGTATTTCTGCATCGGGCAGCGGCTCAGCGGCGGCCTTCCACGTGTCATGATCTATTTTCATGAGTGGTGCAAGTCGCTGTTTATCCGCGTCACTGAGCAGTTGTTCCAGTTGCGCCAACTGATCTTGCAGGTCGAACTGCATGAGGCGTTGGAGAAGAGTGTCCTGGAGCAGCACGGCGCTGCCTGCTTGCTCGAGTTTTGGATCCCATGTACCCAGTGACATAGCGCATGTTGCCAGAGCGGATTGAGCCCACAGTGTACTGAATTTCCACTGGGTGCGGAAAGCTTCTATGCGAATTTCAACCCTGGAAGGCGCCAACGAAGCGATGCGATGAATCAGCCGTCGTTTTGCGCTATGCTGGCGGCTTTAAACGGAGGAGCTGGCAATATGACATTTCGATTGAGAGGTGTGGTGCGCGCGCTACAGGTACTGTTATTCCTGTCGGCTTGGCAGCCCGTGCTGGCGGAGGAATTGACAGGCATCCTGACCGTTGAAATATCGGGCTTGAAAGAGGCAACAGGGAATGTGTATATCGCGGTTTACGACTCGGATTCAACCTGGTTAAGCGATAAGACGGTATTGAGTAAAAAAGTGGCCATCGTAGATGCCCTTGATGGGGATTTGGTGCGTACCGAGCTGCAACTACCGCTGGGTAAGTATGCGCTGTCGGTATTTTACGATAAGGACAACGATGGTGCACTGAATACCAATTTCATTGGTATGCCCAAGGAACCCATAGCCCTGTCCAATAATGCCGTGGCAAAGTTTGGACCGCCCAAATTCGCTGATGCCGTATTCACCCTTGATGCGGAGCCCATCATCCAGCGCATCTCCATGAAGGATCTCTAGCACCCTCACTGGCAAAACTCTGCACGGTAATTTTGCACAATGTGCCCAAAGCCCAGGAAAATCCTGTGTATTGCTGCACAAGGGCTTGGGCGGACCCCTGACTTTCTCGCGCTGTACTGGTTTAATCAGTGCAACAAACAGCGAGAGGAGGATATTGTGTCCACTAAGGTGATCCAGAGCAGGGTGGGCACAATATCGGGGCAGGATACGTTTCGAGAACGTATGGAGCAGCAGTGTCACCAGATAAGGCAGTATAGGCAGTCGATACTGCGAGAATCTGGGCGTTTGCTCAGCCCCGACGAGGCGGCACTGGAGTGGATTGAGCGCTACGCCGCAAGCTTTGATCGATACAGCGCAGCTTCTGCAGAATAAATGCCAATCCTTGGGTTTACGATACCCATCCGTTTGCTGACAAGAACCCACTGAATTAGTCCCCACAATTCCAGAGCCCTCGGTACTTGCCAATGTAGAGCACCGAGCGTCGCTATTGTCTCGTTCCGCGATTCACCTGCCGACACCGAAGCACCCGCATGTAGCTTTTGGTAGAAAGCGAAATCCTGTAGACTAGCGTTACATAAGAACAAGGGACAAATCGTGGACGAAGTAGAAATATTTGCCAAGCTGACACCAATTTTCCAAGACGTGCTGGATAACGACAGTATTGAGTTAAGCCGTAGTTTAACGGCTGGCGAAGTGGACGAGTGGGACAGCTTGTCCCATGTCCGATTAATTGTAGCCGTGGAACGAGCTTTTCAGGTAAGGTTCCAAAGCATGGAGGTGGCGGATCTGAAGAGTGTCGGTGATATGGTGGATCTTCTGCAGCAAAAACTGCGGTGAATAGTGTTGCTCTCCCCGCAAGGTATCCAGGAGTGGTTAATATTTTTGCCACAGTAAATAACATCGCATTGGTAACCGGTTGAGGCGAGACCGCAATGGAGGGAGTCGCCTTGTTAAACCTGCCCTGGTTGCTGCCGCCACCAGAAAATTTCTCCTTGCAGGTAAAAGCATCGGCATCAGCTGAGACACTGCTCAAACTTTGCCAGCATGGCCTGGACATAAACCAGTGTGAAAAGCTCAGCAAAGCCCTGTTGAGCCATGGTGCGCTCGATAGGCTACCTACGAAATTCAGTTTGGGCATACTGTCCAATTCAACAACGGATATGCTGCCGGCAGTGCTAAGAGTATCCGCCGCCCGCCACGGTATTGCGCTGAACATTGAGCGCGCTGATTATGATCAGGTGATGCAGGTGGCAGTGGGTTCGGTTACACCCTTTGCAGGGGTGCATCTTGATGCCATTCTTGTGGCGCTGGACGAGCATTTTTTTCCTGATGGTGATTTCATTGATGCCACTGCGACATTGGTCAAATGCCAGTCAGTGTGCACTCAGATTGCCGAGGCTCTTGAAGAGTGTTATCAGGTGCCGCTGATTTTTCAAACTGTGGCTGATCGAGGTGAAACTTTATTTGGAAGCCTGGATTTACAGCAAGCCGGCACCAGGCGCAACACCCTCCATCATTTGAATACCTATATTGCCGAGACGCTATGTAGCGGTTCGAATGTGGTATTCGATGTTGCAGCCATCGCTGAAGTAGTAGGGTTGTCAAATTGGTACGACCCACTGCAGTATTTCATGGCCAAGTTGCCTTGCAGTCAGATGGTATTGCCATTGTACGCGGCGCATCTCTCCCGACTTATTGCAGCAATGAAAGGGCAATCAAAAAAGTGCCTGGTGTTTGACCTTGACAATACAATCTGGGGCGGTGTAATTGGCGATGATGGCCTCGATGGTATTGTGCTTGGGCAGGGTTCAGTCGGAGGTGAAGCTTTTTTAGCCGTTCAGAAATGCATACTGGATTACCATCGGCGTGGAGTAATACTTGCTGTATCTTCGAAGAATACCCATGACATCGCCATGCAGGTTTTTGAGCGACACGATGACATGCTGATCAGGCAGGAGCATATCGCGGTCTTTCAGGCGAACTGGGAGGATAAGGCCAGTAATATCAATGCCATTGCTCAAGCCCTCAATATTGGCCTGGATGCCATAGTTTTTCTTGATGATAATCCTGTAGAGCGGCAATTGGTGCGCGATACGCTTCCTCAGGTGGCTGTCCCCGAATTACCAGAGGATCCAGCGTACTTTGCCAGGGTACTAAGCGCAGCGGGTTACTTCGAATCCATTATATTTTCGAATGAAGACAAGGCCAGGAACGTCAATTACCAGCAGAATGCAAGACGAATTGAAGCATTTGAATCACTGGGAAGTTTGGAAGCGTACTTAAAGTCGCTGGATATGGTTTTAAAAATAAAACCATTTGACACGCAGGGGCTCACCCGAATTGTCCAGCTGATTAACAAAACCAACCAATTCAATCTTACAACCCGTCGCCATGACCAGAAAACAGTCACTGCGATGTTGACGGATCCTTGCTGTATCACCTTGCAAGCAAGGCTGACAGACAGCTACGGTGACAACGGCATGATAGCGGTGATCATTGCCAAAGTGACAGGAGATGAATTGGCGATCGATAGCTGGTTGATGAGTTGCCGTGTGCTCAAACGACAGGTCGAATATTGTTTAATGAATGAGTTAGTAGGTATTGCAAAGCAGCATGGCATGACGACCATCACCGCAACATACATCCCAACGCATAAAAACGCGATCGTTAAAAATTTGTATGCAGAACTGGGTTTTGCAAGAGTTGAAAGTTCTCTGGATGCAGAAGTATCCCAATGGACTTTGAGCGTTAATCAATATAGAGATCGTGAAGTCTTTATCAGAGTGGGAGCCTAGAAGGCAAGTCGTATGCTATTCAATTCCTATCTCTATATCTTTTTGTTCCTGCCGTTTACCGTGGCAGGATTTTATTTTCTTGCGCGTATCGGCGGAGAGATGGCAGCAATATGCTGGTTAGTCCTGCTATCTCTGGTATTTTATGGCTGGTGGAATCCAATCCATGTACCTTTGCTGTTAGTTTCCATTGCGTTCAATTATCTTTGTGGGAGCTATCTACAAACGTCATCTCGCAGCTATCTCGCGGGGTTTGTTCTCGCTATTGGCGTGTGCTGCAATCTGGGTTTTCTTGGATATTTTAAATATGCAGGATTCTTCGTCGATATTGCCAGCACGCTGATGGGCGCAGATTTCCATGTAAAGAAAGTCATTCTGCCGTTGGCAATATCATTCTTCACCTTCCAGCAGATAGCCTATCTGGTGGATTCCTTTAAGCGACAGGCAGTATCTGGCGGCTTTATGCGCTACTGCTTGTTCGTAACATTTTTTCCGAAATTGATAACTGGTCCGATCGTGCGTCATAAGGAGATGATGCCGCAGTTTCGCGAGTCCAGTGTGTTTCATTTTATGCCATCCAACCTGGCCGTGGGGTTTGGGATATTCACCGTGGGCCTTTTCAAAAAGGTAATTGTCGCTGACCCTCTCTCCGTGCATGTTGCACCTGTATTTGGTTTGGCGGCAGCGGGGCAGGACCCGGGTTTCTATATGTCCTGGCTGGCAGCTTTCGCCTATTCGTTGCAGGTCTACTTTGATTTTTCCGGGTATACCGATATGGCCATAGGTGCTGCGTTGATTATGGGCATACACTTGCCACCCAATTTTTTCTCTCCCTATAAGGCTGCTTCAATTGCCGAATTGTGGCGTCGCTGGCATATGACTCTTACCCGCTTCATTACCGAATTCATCTTTACACCGATTAGTCTCAACTTTGCTCGATTTTCACTGAGTTTGAATTCCAGTAAGTGGCTATTACTGGTTTTGGCAAATGTATTGCCCTTGATTATTGCTTTTTTGGTTGTTGGCCTCTGGCATGGCGCAGGATGGACTTTCGTACTCTTTGGACTATTTCATGGTGTATTGCTGAGTGTGCAAGCCCTGTGGCAGGAGATAAGGCGAGCTACCCGTTTGAAAATGCAAATTCCAAAAGTGATGGGGATATCAATGACGTTGCTGGCATGGGTTTGGGGGGTCGTTCTGTTTCGGGCAGAAGATATGACAGCAGTTTCTGTTATGTATAAATCGATGTTGAACTTTTCTGCAGTGCCAACGGGCTTCAATGATTCACTGAGCTTGGGAATTGGCATTGTTTTGATTTATGCGCTGGTATTAATCTTGCCGAACACAGAGCAATTGTTCCATCAGTACCGACCAGAATTTACTGACAAAAATCTGGAAAAATCCAGGACATCACTATCAAGGATTGTTTGGCGTGAAAATGTCTTTTGGGCAATTTTTCTCGGGATACTATTTTCAATCGCGTTAGTGTTGATGAAGAGTGAAGTCGAGTTTGTGTATTTCCAGTTCTAAGGTGTCGAGCGTGTATCTACAAATTCAATTTGCAGTAATCGCTTTATTGCTACTTGGCTTGGCAAGTTTCAACTACGCCGTGGATCCGTATGGGATTTACTCTCCGGAAAAAAGCTATACCTTCAGTAAGCATAAGACAGAGTTCTTTTTGAAGGAACAGATTATCAAGCCCTATCGAGTCAGTGATATGCAGCTGGACACGGTCATACTGGGTATGTCACAAGTCGGTCTGGGATATGACGAAAATCACCCATATTTTTCTGACAAATCGGTCTACAACTTCAGTATGGCCGGGGCAAGCATGTACATGGTTTATAGGGCGTTCCAGCATGCAAGTATAGAATCCGAATTGCAAAGTGTCTTTCTGGACTTGAATATGCTTTCCTTTAACGAATACGACACTTTCGTAGTACGCAATGACAATAGTGTTGTGAGCAGAACCTTCGAGGGACTTCTTGCCGCTAAAGAAGATGGTAGTCGAAACTGGATGGCGTCTTTCAGGCAGCTGACACACATTCCATTGTTTCTACTGTCTCAGCAGGCAATCAGGGATTCACTCGCGACGATCAAGATGCAAGGGGGCCTTCACGAAGGTTGGCACCTGAACAGCAAAGGGGGGTGGAGGGGTTCAACTCTGGCGCCTGGGCAGAGTCAGGGAAAACGATTCCTGAATATTGCAAAATACCTGGTCAATGGTTATTTGGGCGGCCCAACTGTAACGCATCCGTTCTCCATCTATAAAGAAGATGGCAGTCCATCGCGTGCATTTGAGTATTATGAACGTCTCCTGGACGAAGCCTACCGCAATAACGTCAACGTAACTTTGGTTCTTTCACCGAACCACTTCTATTTTTATGAAGCTTTGGACTCTCTGGGGCTAGAGACAATGTTTTTGGACTGGAAGCGAAAGATGGTACTCATTAATGCGGAGGTAGCTAGTAGACATGGAAGAACGCCTTTCGCAGTCTGGGATTTCGCTCATTATTCGCCTTTGACTACCGAGGCAGTTCCCGCCAAAGGGGACAAGGCTCGGCGTATGAAATGGTTTTATGATCCTTTGCATTTCACAAGAGTTGCCGGTGATCTGGTGCTTGATCAGGTTTATCTGAATCGGCAAGGTTCAGGTGTTGAGGTAACTGCAGAAAGTCTGGATGGTGTGCTGGAGATGCAGAGGCAGAAGAAGCAGCAGTTTCAGCGCGAGCATGTGGAATTGATCGAGCAGTTAAAAGCTATGTTTAGTGAATTCGCGAAATAGAATCCCCATTGGGTTGAAATTCCTGGGGAACCCTGCGTTCGCCATCCTGTATATTCAGGATCGAAAGATTCAATTAAATGGGCGGTACCAGGATATATCCGGCACTATTTGAAAATGCTAGAACGAATATTTGATCCAGCCGATCAGGAGGCGTTCGCCAGGCTCTCTGGCGACTACAACCCGATTCATATGGATGAACTGCTGGCGCGGCGATTGCTGTTCGGAGCCCCGGTTGTGCATGGAGTGCATGCAATGTTGTGGTGTCTGGATGCGCTTTGCCCAAGCTTCGACGAAAGCGAACTGGAATTGCTGTCGTTAAAGGCTGTTTTTAGTAAACCCATAGTGGTGGGTGAGAACGTTTGTATGCAGCAGTCCGCTGCCCGTCTTGCGCCGGAGTCGGAAGTCCACGTCAGGGCCAAGCTGTTTGTCAATGGCACAGCCGTGGCATCGATCTCAGCAAAGTTTCGGGTGGCAGCGATAAGGACTGCGTATGGTGCGCAACCCGAGCAGTCCTTTCCCCGCAAAGTTTCCTCGCGTGCCTTGAACGACGCACAACTTAGTGCCATGAGCGGCTCATTGTCCTTACATCTCCCCATAGCTGCCGCAGCTATTCTGTTTCCAACTATTGTCCGGCGTCTTCCCGCGATGCAAATTGCGGCGATACTGGCGACTACACGAGTCGTTGGCGTATATTGTCCGGGCTTGAATTCCGTATTCTCCGAGTTGGAACTGTCCTGGGCTGAAAACACGGCAGATTGCGTGGAGTATTGCGTCTCCAGCTTTGATGATCGTTTTGGTCTGGCTACTATCGATCTTGTGGCGCCTCGAATGACAGGCCAGCTAGGAGCTTTCCGCAGGCCTGCACCACGTCAGCAACGCGGCTATGCTGAATTTCTCACGCTGGTCGAGCCGCAGGAATTCGCCGGTTGTCGCGCGCTGCTGGTCGGCGGTTCGCGCGGTCTGGGTGAAGTGGCCGCGAAAATTCTCTGTGCCGGAGGGGCCGAGGTGCGACTGACCTATCATCGCGGCGCACAGGACGCGAACAATATTGTGGCCGATATCACAGCGAGCGGTGGCATGGCTGCAGCCTTTCAGTTTGATATTTCTGAATCAGTCCTGCCCGCTGTGCTGGTTTCCGAACGAGAATGGATACCCACGCATGCCCTGTACTTCGCTACGCCGCCCATTCTCTCAGGCCGGAAAGGTGTGTTTTCGCAGCAGTTGTTCAACCGCTTCGGCGACTATTTTATCAGCGCATTCAACCGTATTTTTGTCCAGCTGAACGCTATCGGGACAAGGCGCTTTTTACTCCCTTCCAGTAGCTATATTGACGAAATGCCCCCAGCGATGGCGGAGTATATAGCAGCCAAAGTTGCCGCAGAGGACGCCGCACGAATTCTGGAAAAATCGAACAAGGGCGTAGCGATTGCGCAACCCCGGCTGCCACGGCTGGCGACGGATCAGACGGCGACTATCGCTGGCAGTGAAGACGGCGACCCTGTGCCAGTGCTACTGGATGAACTCAGGCGTTTTGTGGGCACTGTATCACGCGAGTAGCGCGGTGCGGCCCAGGGGAAAAACGGATGGGGCGAAGAACCATGATTCGATGGCATAGCGGCTATTGGTCATATCAGGTCGCCTGCTGGTGCGGTGTAGCAACCACTGGTCGAACATAAGGATGTCGCCTGCGCGGAAGCGTGGTGTAACGACCGGGACATGTTTGCTGAGTTCAGCTACCTGGGCGTTGGATACCGCCCAATCGAAAGCACTGTCCTCAGCCGCGTTAATGTAGTGATCGGGATAGTCGAGTACGAGGTCCATGCCCGGTGCTGTTTCGCCGCAGTCGGTCAGCGCAGTCCACACGTTGAGGGATACGATATCCATCCCCTGGCCGAGGAAGCGGCCATCCTGGTGCCAGCTAGCCTCTGGCCCGGGGGGTACGCGCCACAACATGAATTTGCTGGCAGACAGTACCGGCGCTTCTCCCAGATAGCGTTCGGCGATTCCGGTGACGCCCTTGCGTTCAAACATATCGCAGATGACGAACATCGCGCGGGGTGAGTCTGTCGCCAGGCAGCCACTGCTACCGTGAGCAAACGCGCGCGCGCCGGCGACGTCAAGCGACTGTTTGCTGGTGGGGAGTTTCGGGACGCTACACCATCTGGGGTCAGATTGCTCTTGGCGGCATGCATTCTGAGCTCCTTCGACAGCCTCACGCAGTATGTCAGTTGCTTCCGCGTCAAAGGCATTTGGCACATACAGGCAGCCGCGGTCAGCAAAGGCTGCGCGCAATATTTCAGGCGTTACCTCATGCAACGCACAGGTCGGCATGCTCTGGGCATAGGACAGTGATGGAGGAGCGTCTCCCAAAGCAGGCGGGGTGCGGGGACCGTACAAGTTCTGCGTAATGCGCAGATCACGAATTAAAATCTCGCGGCTGGCATCGGGTTCCAGTCGGTTTGCTGCCATCAGCGCTCGCAAAGCCTGTACTGAGTTTCCTGCCTCTCTGGCCGCCTGTGCGGCGACGTCAAGGTCTGAGGCTTTTACCGCCATTGCCATCGGGAGCACCTTCTAGTTTCTGGCTAATTTGAAGATCAGAATACCGAACTTTACATAGAGTATGGATGCTACCAACTTAAAAACCCTGTGTACAGTGTGCCATCAATGGATAGAGTTTTGGTGCTATGCCTTGAAATTTTCAGGACCCCAGTAGGCCTTCATACTGTTGACCTTGCCCTCATCGTTGAACTCAAAGACGTCGATAATATCAATCGTGACGCCAGGCATCTGTACCTGGAAAGGGAAGGCCACCGCATTGCCGCTGCAGCGCGGCTCGCCGCTCAGAGACAATTTCGCACCGGATTTCAGTGCCCCTTCGTAAAACGCGCATACCGCATCGATGCCGACGTGGACATCGGTACCTACCGGATCCTCTACGCGGGCATCCTGAGAATAAATCTCCCTGATAATGCCCATATCCTGTTTGTCGAATGCGTCCACGTATTTGTGGACCATGGCTATCTTGGCGCTGGCTTCCATATTCGTACCCTCGTTGTCAGTAGCCACACAATGTGGCGTAGCGATCCTTGTGAAAACCGGTGTCGCCATAAATCTGCATGGCAACCCGGGCCCGCTTTAGAAAGAAGCCGATTTCCAGATCGTCGGTAACCCCAATGCCGCCATGCATTTGTACGGCCTCATTGGTGACGAGCTTGACCAGCTCATTCAATTTTGCTTTGGCCAGGCTGGCCAGCAGGGGTAATTGCGTGGGCGCTTCGTCCACAGTAGAGAGCGCTTGCAGCACGACTGAGCGGCACAGCTCGATCTCTGACTGCATATGGGCGGCCCGGTGTTGCAGTGCCTGGAAGGACCCGATCAGCGCGCCGAACTGCTCGCGCTCTTTCAGGTACGCCACCGTGCGGTCAAAGGCCTCCAGTGCACAGCCCATCATTTCAGCAGCGATTGCCACCCGGCCCTGGTCCAGCACGGGTTCCAGGATTGCCCAGCCCTGATCGACTGCACCGAGTATATTGCCGACGGGAACCACGACGTTGTCGAAACGGATGTTGGCGGCATTGCGACTGTCTGCCAGCAGCGTGCGGTGGCAGGTCACGCCATCTACGTTGCTATCGACCAGTAACAGGGTTATCCCGGCGCAGTCGCGTTGCTTACCAGTGGTGCGCGTCACCACAATCAGTTGGTCGGCGCTGTGGCCATCCAGCACGAAACACTTGCTACCATTGATAATAAAATTTTCGCCCTGTCTGGTTGCAGTGGTGGCGATGTGTGTCGGTCTGTGGTGATGTGATTCCTCCAGCGCGAGCGCCAGCGTCAGTGTGGCGCCAGCGATCATGGGCAACAGAGTTTGCTTCTGTTTCTCGCTACCACCCAGTAAGACCGCGGAAGCGCCGACCACAGCGGAGGTAAACAGAGGGGAGGCGCATAGCGTGCGACCGGATTCTTCCAGTACCACACCCAGCCCCAGGAAGCCGAATTCGAGTCCGCCGTAGGCTTCAGGCAAAATGATACTGGCCCAACCCATGTCCGCCATCTGTTGCCACAGTGGCTTTGCGTAGCCGATGGGGTCGCGTGCATCGCGCAGTGCGCGCAGTGCCGCCACCGGCGCATGTTTGGCAAAGAAATCCCGTGCAGTGTCCTGTAGCAGGCGTTGTTCTTCATTCAGTACCAGTGCCATCAATATGTGCTCCTAGGATTGTGGCAGTTCGAGGACTTTTTGGGCGATAAGGTTGAGCTGAATTTCAGAGCTGCCTCCGGCGATGGTGAGAGCTTTAGACATGGCCCACAGACGTAGTGTGTCAACTTCCTGCGATGTAAAACCTTCGCCCTCCCAGCCCACACCGCGGCTGCCCAGAATCGCCAGCAACAACTCGCTCTTGGTTTTCTCGGCTTCCGTACCGACATACTTCATCACCATTGGCGCTGCGCTGCGTACACCGCTGGTTTTTTCCTCGAAGGCACGAAAGTGCGTCAGCCCGACGGCCTGCATCAGCATGTCGTATTCGACCAGAACGTTGCGCAGATCGGCATTGGCGATCTTGCCGTTTTCAAACTCCAGGTATTCACGGGCGGCCGCGTTGGGCTGCAATATCTGCCGCGGACTGTCGCTGCCGATCTCCGCCATCAGCTTGCGTTCGTGTACCAGCAGGGCTTTCGCGACCGACCAGCCCTTGTTCAACTCCCCCACCAGATTTTCCTTGGGCACAATCACATTATCAAAGAAAGTCTGGCAGAACTCGGACTCCCCGCTGATCAGTGCAATTGGGGTTGTCGAGACGCCCTGCTTGTCCATATCAATCAGCAGGAAGCTGATACCCTCCTGTTTCTTAACATGGGGATCGGTGCGCACCAGGCAAAAAATCCAGTCGCATTTGTCGGCGGCCGTCGTCCAGATTTTACTGCCGTTCACCAGGAAGTGATCGCCCTTGTCTTCCGCCTTGCACTGCAGGCTGGCGAGGTCGGAGCCGGCGCCCGGTTCGGAGTAGCCCTGGCACCAGCGGCTTTCCCCGTTGACGATAGCGCGAATGTGTTGCTGCTTCTGTGCCTCGTTGCCGTACTCCAGTACCGCAGGGCCTAACATCCACAGGCCGATGCCAAACAGTGGGGTACGCGCGTGGCAACTTTTCATTTCCTCTTTGAGAATTCTGGCCTGCTGTGGGCTGAGGCCACCACCGCCGAATTGTGTGGGCCACTCGGGGGCCGTCCAGCCTTTGTCGCGCATGCGTTCAAACCAGAGGCGGGCATCGGCACTGGCGAATGTCCCGCGGCGACCGCCCCAGTACTGTTCTTCCTGCTGCATGGGCAGGCGCTGGGACGCGGGGCAGTTTGCCTCCAACCAGGCGCGCGCTGCCAGGCGGAATTGATCCAGGTCTTCCAAAATGATTCTCCTGATAGGTGCCGTAGCGGCTCGCACCGCTAGCGCTTTTCAGCGAGGGTGCACCGCGATGGCCGTATGATACGGGTGCCTGTAGGACAGTTAAAGGTACAGCATGCGTGGTACAGGGCAATGGCTTAAAAAGTCAGTCCGCAGTGACCTAATACGACAGCAGAGGCGACGCAAACATATTCAGCTGGTCCATTTGCGTCCTCGCGCACTATTGAATTGTTGCCAAAAATCAATCCGCTTTTATAATCAACACGCTTGCAATCGCTGCCAGACCGCTGTGCGCACCCTGTCATCTGGCGCAGCGCATTTTCGATTCTCAGATAACAAAAGGACACGAGCATGCACGGGAGTCGGAAATTGACACTGCTTTTGTTGTGCGCACTGGCAGGCACGCAACCTGGCTGTGCAGCGCTAGACGAGCAAGACTCCCAACCCACATTTACCCCGCCGCCCACGCCCGCGCTCGTAGCGGCGCCCACCTCGATTTCTGATCGCGGCGTACAGGAGCACGGCAAGGTGTGGCCGATGAGTATTGACTCTGCCTATATGGGAACCTGGGGTGAGAATCGCAATTCCGGCTCGGGGCTGGTCACCAGTTTTGAGCAGCGCAAGATGGCGGGCCAGAGTGAATACCTGAGCTGGACCCAGCCCAACTCGCCGCCCGTTTCAGCCCTGATGACCAACGGCAGTACCGAGGCCTCCAACGGTCTCATCATTGCCGCATCGCCACGCGGCGGCGGTACGTCCACCGTGGTGGCGCTGGACATGAACGGCAAGGTGGTGTGGCGCACTGAAGAATGGACGGGCGAGGATAAGGACGGTGATGGCACGCCCGACCAGGCCGGCCAACGCAACGCGGTAGCCTCCAGTGGTGGCATCCAGGCACCGATGGTGGATCGCGAGGGTGGTGTTTACGTCTCCGACAATTACGGCATCTGGAAGCTGGACCAGGACACGGGAGAGCGCATCTGGTTCTCTCGCTTCCTCGATTACAGCCAGAACACGTTGGGCTCCAACGATCTGCGCATGGTGAACGAGGGCGCGGATGGCCTGGTGGGAACCGTGTTTGCTTCGGGCTGGCACATCTGGGTTGATCGTGGCGATGGCCGCCCGGTCATTGTGAAGGAGCCAGACCCGTTCTCCGCCCATGACTGCCCCGAGATAGCGCGGCTCTACATCACAGTCAGCGGCGGCGAGCTCGACAAGTCGGGCGAGTTGCACGATCTGGCCTGTCTTGCCTACAACGCCAATAACACCGTGCCCCAACCGAACAATGTGGCGATTCGTCCAAAAATTCCCGGTGTATCGAAGCACGCACGCTACATGTTTACCTACGCGGGACAGGTGGGTGACCCCGATAATGCACGGCTCATAGCCTACGACTTCACCCACAGTTCACAGAAAGGCGAGGGTTGGGGCGTGCAAAAAGCCTGGGAGCGGGTGATCCATGGTGGCACCGGAGCGTCGCCCACGTTGACACCCGACCTCACGGTCGTCAATGCGTCCGATGCTAACGGCGCGCTCAATCTGACCGACGTCGAAAGCGGCGAGCCGATTCCCGATCCGCCCGTGCCGTTCAACAGTTTCGGGTCACCCGGCAATACGATCGACGGCTGGTACTGCGACAGTTGGTCCAGCAAATGTGTATCGGTTGACGGCGCGACGGTGGTGCAGGCTGACCGCGCTGCGGCCGCCGAGATTGCCGCGCAGGCACTGCCGCAAAAGATGGCCAGCCACGCTATCCCGTTCCTGTGGGGCAACACGCCGGATGCTAACTACATCGGAGGGGCTTATCTAGACCCCGCGCGCTGGACCAATACCGCAAGTGTCGGCTACCACTACTACCTGGGTACCCTGCTCAGCAAGCAGACGCGGATGGGCGATATCACGCCTACCGCCATGGTCCCTGTCACCTTCGACGCCAATACCGGCAAGTTGATGCCCGGGCAGAGCTTTGGCCCCGAGTTGACGCGTCCTGGCACCTCAGAAGCCAATGCCATGGTCACCACCACCGGGCGTTACGTGGTGCAGAAAGCAGAGCTGCTGACACTGTTCTACTACTACCTGTTCCAGGGCAATTACAATTTTTTCAACACGAACGCTGTGCACTATGACGATGTCAGTGAGACCGAGAAAACGCAGCTTGAGGAATTGACGAAGCAGTTCCACCTCTTGGGTCTGGGGCCCATTGGCAAGGAGGGCATCGTGCCCGAGCAGTGGAAAATACCGCAGCCGGAGGCGGGCTTGACCATTTACGAACCGGTGTCCTTCGCGACAGCAGCGCGCAACCAGGTGGAGATGGACATCGGGCTCGTCACGTTTGCGGCAGCCAATCTGTGCCTCACTGCAGGCTGTGCGCTGGAGGAGGCTGCGGCACGCCTGGGGTATGCCGCCTGGAATATGGACAAGGCTTTCCAGCGCCAGCTGGCGGAAGCGGTGCTGCGCGAGCAGATCCACGGTGAGCACGGTAAGAATGTTGCGGAGGATGCCGCCGCGGCAGCTGCCGATTGTCGCGGCGCGCGCGCACAGTTATTGGCCAAGCAGCCCGCACTGCCTGCAGAGAGCGCGATGGTCGAGGCGAGGATACTGACCGCGGACTGTTTGATTGGGCTGACCACTGTATTGGAGGCGCTGTGACATGAGATGTCCGGTGCGCCTGGCAGGACTACTGACAGCCGTTGCGCTAAGTGTCTGCAATACCGTATCAGCGGTCGTCTCCGCTACCGCGCTGCCCATGCAGGACGAGGCCGCGATCACACAACTTGCGCAGCGCTGGGGCGCAGCTGTCGCAGCGCATGATGGCGCCAGTCTGGCACTGCTCAGTGCCAACAGTCAGGCGTACTACTCCAGGCTGCAGCAGTTGGCATTGCAGGCCGACGCTGCAACGTTACAGGGGCTCGAACCCATCGAACAATTGCAAGTACTGTTCCTGCGCCTGATGTTGGAGCAGGAGCAACTGCAGGCTATGGATGCCCGGCAGTTGTTTACCTTCGCTCTGGAGCGGGGCCTGGTTGGTCAGGATCTGCGCGCGAGCGATGCGCTCAGGGAATTAACGATAAACGGGGATGCTGCCCAGGGTCGGCTGTACAAGTTCGGACGCGATGACTGGCCTGATCGCGACCTGCAGTACTTCGTTAGGGAGGAGGGTGTTTGGCGCGTAGACCTGCGCGGCGAACTGGAGCGCCTGCGCACCGATTTTGATGCGTTTCTGGTGCGCTCGGAACTCTCCGCAGGAGAAGCAGCCTTTTTTATTCTCGAGACGCGCTTGATGCGCAAGGTCACGCCGGCTGATTTTGTAGCGCCGCTGGCAGCAGAGAAATCCGCTGGCAGCGCGACGCCAACAGCGCAGCGCACCAGTTCCGATGCGCTACCGGTGGATGCACCAGCCCTGCGCCTGGTGGCAATCCGCCGCGCACTGGACGACCCGCAGGAGAACGCGGCGATTCTTGAGGATCGCGTGGAGTCTCTGCGTTATGTACTGCGGGCAGGCGACACGCTGCCATCCCATCCGGACTATCAACTGATCCAGATCGATGGCGATGCTGCCGTGGTCAGTGCCGGTGACGCTGCGAGCACCCTGCGTCTCGAGTCGAGTGCCTTGCTTCTTGGCCAGCGGCTGCCGCCCGCAACTACCCACTCCGGAAAGTCCCTGTTGCAGCTGGCTGAGGAGGGGAGCAAGCGCGAGGGGATGATGTCACAATGGCGCAACGTCGGTTTGCGCGACCGCGCGCAGCTGTTACAGCAGGCATGGCTGACAGCGGATTACGCCACCGCGCCGGGTTCGAAGCAAACCATGACCGGCCTCAGGGTGCGTAAGCTCATCGCAGGGAGCTTCTGGCAGCAGCTTGGGCTGCAGGAGGGCGATCTGCTGGAGGAAATCAATGGCGTGCAGGTGGATTCGATGGAAGCCTGGCAGCAGGTGATACAGATCGCCCAGAACGACACGGATATCAGCATTACTGTAGAGCGCGCGGACCACAAACACCGCTACCGTACCGAGACGATACGGCCGCGGTAGTCCACCAAGCAATACCAAACACCATCAACCACCACACGCAGAAGTTGACAAGGACAAAGGATGAATTATGCAGAGGTTTACTGACAAGGTTGTTTTAGTGACGGGCGCTGGCAGCGGTATCGGCAAGGCCAGTGCTTTGCGCATCGCCGCCGAGGGCGGTGCGGTGTTTTGCGTTGACCTCAACGGTGAGGCGGTAGAGGCTACGGCGGCTCAGATTGCGGCTACCGGCGGTGAGGCCACTGCGCAAGTTTGCGATGTGAGTAACGAGGCCATTGTACAGGCAGCAGTCCAGGCTTGCGTCACACGCTATGGCAGCCTGTATGCACTGGTCAATATGGCGGGCATTCTGCGCTTTGATGATACGCAAGAATTGCAAACAGACCACTGGCAGAAAGTCATCGACATCAACCTCACCGGAACTATGTTCCTGTGTCGCGCTGCGCTGCCGCATCTGGTGCAGACAAAAGGCAGTATCGTCAACGCCGCGTCCACCGCCGCGCTGTCTGGCCTGCCCTGTGGCCTGGCGTATTCAGCCAGTAAAGGCGGTGTGCTGGCGATGACGCGCAGCATTGCGGTGGAGTATGCTAAACGTGGGGTGCGTGCCAATTGCATCTGTCCCGGCGATATCAATACCGGCATGACGGACAACATCAAATTTCCCAAAACGATGGATTTCGAGCTGATGCCGCGCATCATGTCACTGACCGGCGCCAAGGCGCCCGAGGTGGTGGCGGGCGTGATTGCGATGCTGGTGTCCGAAGACGGTGTGCATATCACCGGCGAGGATATCCGGGTCGATGGCGGCACGCTGTCGTAACCGTTAGCTGCTAAGCCGTTACTGCGATTCGACCAGTGTGACCTTGTAGGTGCGGGCTTCTTCTCCCAGGCGAGTCTTGATGCTGATGACATCCCCCGGTTTGTGCGCTTCCAGGGCAGTGAAGTAATCGTCCTGGCTTTGAATGGGTTTGTCGTCAATGTGGGTGATGATGTCGCCCAGGATAATTTCCCCGCGCGCGTTGCGGTACGCACCGCTCATTCCCGCTGCAGCGGCAGGTAGTCCCGGATACGCTTGCACAATGGGTACTCCTGCAACCTGGTACCTCTGTAACCAGCGGTCTGTAGCGAGCTCCACGCCAATGACCGGGCGCAACAAGCGACCGTAACTGATCAGTTGCGGCACCACATCCTTGACGGTATTCACCGGGATCGCGAAGCCGATACCAGCGCTACCTCCGCTGGGACTGTAGATAGCTGTATTCACGCCCACCAGTTGCCCCAACGAGTTGAGCAGCGGTCCGCCGGAATTGCCAGGATTGATGGCCGCGTCGGTCTGGATGACGCCGCGAATCTTGCGATTACCAGCGGCCTGGATTTCCCGCCCCAGCGCGCTGACGATGCCGGTGGTGAGAGTCGTATCCAGCCCGAAGGGATTGCCGATGGCCAGCACTTTGCGACCCACCGTCAGCTCCGAGGAGTCGCCCAGCGGCAGCGTGACCAGATCGTCCGGCGGTTGTTGTATACGCAATACCGCCAGATCCTTCTCCGGGGCGACACCGATGATTTCCGCGTCATGTTCGGTGCGATCCTGTAGCGTGACCGTGAGTTTCTGGGCGCCGGAAATCACATGGAAATTGGTTACCACCAGACCATTCTTGTCCCACACAAAGCCGGTACCGGTGCCCTGGGGTATCTCCATCACATCCAGGCTGAACAGGCTGCGACCCAGGGCGGTGTTCGTCACATACACCACCGCCGGACTCGCCTTGCGAAAGATTTCCATGGTGTTGGTTTCATCTTCGGTGGCGAAGCTGAGGTAGTCGACCACCTCTGCCCGGGCGTTTGGAAGCAGAAGGATACACGCCAGGCAGCAGGCAAAGGCAAGAGCGGTTCTATACCGACTTGACACGCACCTTAGCCTTCTTGCTGGAACGCGTCACGGAAGGCGCGGATACGTTTGGCATTGGCACCGATATCGCCTTCACCGACGCGTGACACCGAGCGCAGATCCACCAGCGTGCCCTGGGTGTTACTGCGCAGCCGTATCACGACATCGTCCTTGAAAGCCATGACGCGGGTGGTTTCTACCGCCTCTATCACGCCAGCGTTACGATCCTGGTGATAGACCTCCCAGCCCAACTCTGTCGCCACTTGCAGGGCCAGGCTGTAGGCCTCGTCGATGGGGAGGGTGCTGACAATGGTCTGCAGATCGTGGTAGGCCTGTCGTTGTTGTGCTATCACCGCCTGGTCAATCTCCAGCGAATTGCTCTCGGTGCCGCGCTGCTGCGCTCCCACAGTGAAGGTGGGTGGTTCGAGCGTGTCGGTCGTAATGTCGTGAATGCGCGCAGATCCACCGCCACTGGCCAGCGACAATACCAGTGCGGTACCCGGTAGAGTCAGGAGAGCACGCTGGGCGATCGCCTTACGCCATGGCGCAAAGCGCGGCAGCAGTAGCAGGACCACTGACAGGAGCAGCAGCAGGATACTGCCAAAACACGCCAGCGCGTAGACTAGCAAGCCTGGTTGCCAGGCACCTGAGCGCACGGTGAGTACGGACAGCGGCAGGAGTAACAACAGGGTGAGCGCGAGGTAACCCGCGCCCTTAACCAGGCCGGGTAGTGTATTCGATTCGTTCATTGCGCAGTCTCCAATGGATGTTCATGCCAGGACGCCAAGAATACTCCGCAGTGCCAGTGCTGGCGAGGCCTCCTGTTGGTTCAATTGGGTAGCCCTACGGCCGGTTTAGCCGCGCGGTGTTTGAGCTGTGGTAAGGCATCTGGTTAACTTGGCCGCAGTTTGGGGCGCGGTATGCCACAGGGTCGAAGTTTTCGCAGCAACTAATCGAGAGAGTGAAAAACTATGGGAAGAGTAGCGGGCAAGGTCGCCATTGTGACAGGAGCCGCCAGCGGCATGGGCAAGGCGGATGCACAACTGCTGGCCGCGAACGGTGCCAGTGTGGTGGTGGCAGACCTCAACGAGGCAGACGGCATGGCTGTTGCCGCCGCCATTGGCGCCAACGCGATCTTCATGCGCCTGAACGTCACCGACGAGGACAACTGGAAGTCTGTCATTGCGGCCACTGTCGAGAAATTTGGTCGGCTCGATATTCTGGTGAATAACGCGGGCATTATTGCCCTGGGTACGATTGTCGATACCACGCTGGAGTCCTGGCGCCTGGTGAACTCCGTCAATAGTGACGGCGTGTTCCTGGGCTGCAAGCATGCCATTCCGGTGATGGCGAAATCCGGCGGCGGCTCCATTATCAATATGTCATCCGTGGCGGCGATACATGGCCAGTCGTTTGTGGCTGCCTATACCGCCAGTAAAGGCGCAGTGCGTGCCCTCACCAAAAATATCGCCATGTACTGCAAGGAACAGAAAAACGGCATTCGCTGCAACTCGATTCACCCCGACGGCGTGAAGACGGCCATGGTGGTCAAAGTCGCCACCGGCAAGGAGACGGCAACGCAGGCCGATATCGATGCGCTCAGCAAGTTTGGCAATATGTGCGAACCTGAAGATATTGCCCACCTGGTACTGTACCTGGCGTCCGACGAATCACGTTTTGTGAACGGCGCAGAGATGTTAATCGACAACGCGGCGACCATTACGCCGCCAGTGGGCATTTAGCCCGCGCCATCAGGAGCGCACTGTGGAAAAACTTCTGTATCCGCTGTGGAAAGCGTCATCCCTTAGCGGGGATGAATTTCGTGAAGTACTTCTGCACCAATTGGCACCGCAGCTTGTCGCGCTCAAAGGTGTACATGGCCTGCGCCTCTGTGTGGCCGACAGCGCCGTGGCCGAGGCGAGCAAACGCCGCATTGAAAGCCAGGTACCGGTGCCGGATGCCATGCTGTCCCTGTGGGTGGATTTCGCCGGTGCCGCAGCGCACTGGGAGCCGCTGATTGATGCCCATGTCAGTCACAAGACCGCGTATCTGGTCGCTGAGGCAGAGCCGTTGGTGAACCAGCAGCGGCATCCTTCAAAGCCGGGTGAGCGGGTTTACGGCATGTGCCATGTGGTGTTCATGTCTGCGCCTGCGGATATGGCGCGAGACGAATGGCTGACGGTGTGGAAGGACAGCCACACACAAATAGCGATCGACACCCAATCCACCTTTGGTTACCGGCAGAATTTAGTGGTGCGCCACTTGAGCGAGGATACCCCGCCCTGTGATGCGGTGGTGGAGGAGAATTTCCCGCCTGAGGCGATGACCTCAGACCACGCGTTCTACGCCACCGACGGCGATGAGAAACTATTGCAGCAGAATATGAACGCCATGATGGCAAGCTGCGCGCGCTTTATCGATTTTACCAAAATCGATGTGATTCCCATGAGCGAGTATCTGATCAAGCCGCTTGTAAGGCCCTAGTGAAGAGATCGAGCATTTTCATGACGCTCGCGGGTTTCAAGAGGCTGACTTCCCCCACGGATGTCCTGAATCCGTAGATTGACCTGAGTAATCCGAATTAAAGGGGAACGCATTGAATGGCACTGCCTTAAGCGTAAGCATTTGATATCAATTACTAAAAAGGCTGATCTCTGGCTAGGACATCAACCGCCAAACCTCTGGCGGATTAATATGCTGGTTTTTTTCATTTGGGCAATCCGATCACTACCGCCCCATCTGAATCAGTTCAATATCTTTCTTTAGTAGCTCATTAACGAATACCGATAGCTCCACGCCCTTGGCATTGGCTAATTCTGCGAGTGCGTTCTGGACGCTAGTGTCGAGGTGTATGGGCAATTGTAGTTCGGCGTCTTTGCGGTAGAATTTACCGCGCTCACCTTTGGAGAAGTCGTATTCGTCACGCATATCGTCACCCTTCATACTGCTTGATCTCGGCTTTGCTGGCAGGTCGAGCGGAGATGATTCGAATCCGCACGATATCGGCCCTGCTGTTGCGGTAGGTGTGGACAACCACCAGATAGTGCCGGTGCCGTACCTGGCCGAGGGTAACCCACCGGTCTGCCTCGTCGCTGTTGTCCTCATCATAGAGGGCTAAGGCCATCGGGTCTTTAAAGACGTCGGTGGCTTGTTCGAAACTGACCCCATGCTTTTTGAGGTTTACGGCGGCCTTGGCGAAATCCCACTCAAACTGATAACGCATTAGCTGGCCAGCCGATTTGCAAGTTTAGGGTCAGGGCAGAATCTCAGGCCACCCATGAGATATGTAAGTTACTACGCTGACCTAACATCCGCAACAACTGTAACGGATCTAGCTAACACGCTGCATCACTTTGTCACCGAGTACCAGCGAAGCTCAGGGCCAGAGCCGAATGGAGTATGCAAATGGCGGCCAGTTGGTTGAGAGCGGCGCTTGGACGTATGACGACGGTGGTATCTTTGGGCAGAAACCCGGTCAGCTGATGGGAACGGTGTAAATCAGCAAAACCACAGTCGGTGCTGAGACCGGGCGTGAAACTAAATTGTATGCCTACGACAGTCGGAGTCGTAGCGCCGGTTACGCGGCGGTGTTTAGCATCAACGGTGGTCCGGCGCGTGTGTATAGCGATATCACGACCTTTGATGAACATGGTCGCGTGTTTCAGCACTTCGATATGACCGGTAATGAACGAGGTACTGAAAATGTCTATAACACTCAGGGTTATTTGGATCAGGTGAAGGAAGCGCACTTCCCGCCCCGAGCCAGACAACCTACATCAACTATGAAGCAATGGACGCACTGGGTAATGTCAAGCTGCATTCCCTGACGACTCTACTGTTTAAGAAGTCCATCTATCCTGTATCAAGCATCTCACACAGATGATCGCGGTCGGAGTAAAAGCGCTCAAAATATATCGGCCAATCGGCGTGACAGCATGAACATTCCTGGCCTAGAATCACTACTCATGTCCACGCGTTATGTTAGCTGCCAGGCTGGATTCATGAGCCGAACGCACATGAAAAACTGGCAATGCTGTGGATATCTAAACAAGAGGATAGGGTGATGGCTATAACCGATATCAAGCGCGCGCTGCATCAGTTGGCCGATGTGCTGCCAGACAATGCGACGTGGAAAGACGTAGCCTACGAAGCGTATGTGCGTCAGGAAATGGAAGCAGGGTTGGCAGAAGTACAGCGTAGCGAGTTCGCAGCAGAATCTGACGTAAAAAACACCTTCGCGCGTTGGGGCGTGCAGGTTGAAAGTTAGGTGGACGCGGCGCGCACACCAACAACTGGAAGAAGCCCTGACGTTTATTGCTGAGGAAAATCCAACAGCGGCAGAGCAGATCGCACAGTGTATCTACAGTGCTGCGAGTGCTTGGTGACAACCCCGTGATAGGCCGCCCCGGCCGAGTTACTGGCACGCGGGAATGGACAGTAAGGGGCGCGCCATATCTTATGGGCTACAGAGCTCAGGGCCAGAGCCCTTTCCGCCATGATGGCAAGCTGCGCCCGCTTCATCGATTCTACAAAAATCGATGTGATTCCCTTGAGCGAGTATGTGATCAAGCCGCGTACAAAATCCTGATCTTCTCAAGCAGTGAATACTAATGCTATGCAGAATGTAGCACTAAGTGCTATATTCTGCCCTGGCCATCAGGGCGCACCATGCGGATATTGAAAAATAAGGCGTTCAGTAAATGGGCGGCTAAGGAAGGTATCAGCGATGGTGCGCTGACGCTCGCGGCAGGGGAGATGGCGCGTGGTCTGGTGGATGCGGATCTGGGTGGCCATGTGTTCAAAAAGCGTGTGGCGACTGGAGGTCGAGGTAAAAGCGGTGGTGTACGTACACTGCTAGCGTATAAGACGGGTGACAAGGCCTTCTTTGTCTACGGTTTTGCGAAGAATGTTCGGTCCAATATCAAGGCGGATGAATTGGACGGCCTGAAAAAGTTGGCGAAGGAACTACTGGGGTACACGGACCGCCAGCTGGAACAAGCCATTTGTAATGGTGCATTGATGGAGGTGAATGGTGATGAAGAAATCAATCCTGAACGTGGTGCATGAAAGTGCCCGGGATCTGCATAATGCCGGTGTCATGGATGAGGTGACCTTAAAGGAGTTCGACGCGCTGTGCCTGCCGCCGGTAAAAATCTATAGCTCGGTGCAGATCAAGCGGATACGACAACGCTCAAAAGCGAGCCAGGGTGTGTTTGCGGCCTATCTGAACACTAGTGTCTCGACGGTGCAGAAGTGGGAGCGTGGTGCGAAGAAGCCCAACGGCCCCTCGCTGAAGCTGCTGAACCTGGTAGACCGCAAGGGTCTGGATGCGTTGGCTTAATGTGTATTGTTACCTTGGGAGGGTTGACGGGAGGTAAGTTTGCTAATGGGGCAGCCATAGCGGTCCACCGGGCATAAGGTTGAGGAAGATTATACAGATTCACCTGCCAAGACCCTGCATGCGATTGATTAAAGTCATATATCGTTTGTCGAAAAAGCAAATAGCAAGTCAAATTTGGGCGAATTGCTTTTTCACTTTATAAAACCTGATGTATAAATGTTATCGCACCGTTCAATGCTGGTCTTGGCAAAAAAAATCACCGATTTCACTATTTAGGTGGTGTATCGAAATTTCTTTCTAATTCGTATAGGTGACATTTAGCAAATGGCTCAAGAAAATATAAAAGATCTGACAGATGAGAAGCTTCCTTCAATTTTGGGCTTAAATTCAGATGCAGAAATTGTAATAGGAGATGAAGCTAGGAAATTTGGGTTGAGAGGGCACACTAATACGTATCACTTCAAGGCAGATCTTGGTAGCAAGCAGGACGATAGTGTTTATGAAGCCAAGACGAGTCGGACCGGCGCACAACTACCAGGGAGGACTAAGCCATATTGGATTAGGAGCCCCGGGGGAGAGTTGACCGAGACCCTCTCTCCAATGGAGGCAACGAGAGAGTTCATTTCAAGATTGATTCCTAGGCCGGAAAATTCCTTCGATAAGATAATCATTGGAGAGCCGACCTTAGACGAGTACTGGCTTGCAAACTACAGGAAGAACGTCACTGCCGTTCTCAAGGATTTGGGATACCAAGATCCTATATTCTTTCCAGAGCCTTTCGCTGTCTACCAGTATTTCAGACAGGTCGAAAAAAAGATTAAAAACAGCGATAAGGCGCTAACGACTCTTGTAATTGATTTTGGTGGTGGAACATTTGATTGTTGTGTAATTAGGACAAACAAAACGGGTGAATTAGGGAAGGCTGGTGCACATCAAAAGCCGCTTGGAACCAAATCAAGTGCTTTGGCCGGTGAGTCTGTTGATGTAGCTCTGCTTGAAGCCGTTGTTAGAAAAGCCAAAGTAGCCGGCGCCAAGTTTAAGGATGACCCTATTCAAAGAGCAAAGCAATCTGCTCGATCCATGTGGATTATAGAAGATGTAAAAATTGCACTTTCAAACCAAATTGGAAAGTTAAAGAGTCACGAAACTAGCGCGCTATCTAAGATTAAGTTGGCTATTAGTCTGCCCGCAGGGACATTGCACCCGACCGAAGAAGTTTCCTCCGAACTGAACGGGGATGATCTCTGGGAGGCGATAAAATCACTGTGGGATAAAGAATGGGGTCGTACAGTCATAGAATGCCATCGACAGGCGGAGGAAAAACTCGGCGAAAAAATTGTGGAATATGATTATATTCTTCTGGCTGGTGGTTCAGCCCAGCTTCCATTTCTCGAAGGCCGTATTCGGCACACGTTGCCAGTTCAAACAGAAAAGTCTGAGATAGTAACTGGTGGGCAGGGTGGGTCCACAGTAGCAAAGGGAATCGCTGTAGAGTGCATGGAGCAAGCCGACAAGCATCCCACATTGGTAAAGAATCGCTTGGTAAACTGTCTGGAGAATAACCTCTATATTCGGGCTGGGAGAAGTAAATCTGAACGGATCGTGCCCAAGATAAAGGGGTCAAATTTCGTTGATGACAATTCTGAGGGGTTAATTTATCGCGCTCCTGGAATAATGGAAAAGCTAGAAATCGAGTGTACCTTGGAGCTTAAACACCAGCCAAAGGGGGTCCTGCATTACTGGTTTAATTCATCATCACAGGAGTCAGGACCACCCCAAAATCCGTCGACTAGTATTCGCATTCGGGACGACAAAGCCGTGGATCGAAAAATTGGTTTACGCCTTACAGTAGAAGAGGACGGGACAGTAACGCCTCTGTTTACGTTTACGCATCATGGTAGGGATCCTGAAGAAAGAGCAGGGCAACCCTTTGTCTTAAGTGATAAACCAATTGAGGGAAGCGTGTATCTGGGTGTGGATTTTGGTACTTGCAATAGCTATGTAGCAAAATATTTTGTGCCTATTAAGAACATAGAACAAGCATCGTACCCAGAATACCAAGTTTCTGAGGATGTTAGGGCTAGGCTCATCCGTCTTGACGAGAAATGTGCAGAACTAGTGACAGCCGGGTTATTGACAGAAGAAAAAATATTAAGACACGCTGAAAATCAGGAACTGGAATTTGTATTCCACTCAAATAAAATTGAGGGAAATCAATTATCCAAAGGCCAAACTGAGAGTACTCTTTCGGGTGTAACTGGGGCTATATCCAAGGATCAACGAGAAGCTGTCAATCTTAGAGATACCTTCTCATGGGTCTTGGAGTATAGGCAAAGCTGTGCTGACAACCTACCTTTGTTTGCACGAGAGGTAAATAGTCGGCTGCGATCAGGTATAGACAAAGATGCCGGGGAATACCGGCAGAAAAAGGTGACAATCGGTGGTGTATCTTATGTTCCGCCACCATCTGGTTCGATGGACGACTATATGTCGCGGCTGGGTGAAGAGATCCGTGAAACCAGCAAGTCGACTTCACCGCTAGAGTTGGCGGTACGGGCACATACGAAATTTGTTGCGATACACCCCTTTGTTGACGGGAACGGGCGAACTGCACGTTTAATTATGGCCGCCATACTTTTAGCCAGTGGCTTACCAATTATTGTACTTAATTCTGATGACAAGGGAAGGTACTTAAAAGCACTAGAGTTATCGAATCAAGACGGGGTAAAACCCGGCTCGCTCAATTCACTCTTGGCTCTCTTTGCGGATTTGTTGGAGGAAACCCTAGCTAGCTTTGAAACGAAAAGCGACGAAATTGATGGTGAGGAAGCACCAATCGCAGAAGGTATCGACGCGCAAGTTCAAATTGACGCAGAAGTGAAGAGTAGTGACAAATCCACTATTGAGGTTGTTCCAGAAATAGCCAAAGAGGATGCTAACGAATTACTAAAGCCCTCAAAGCCTAGTTCGGGTGACGCAGCCCAAAGATTGTCTGAAATACTGCGGCAGAAAAAGAAGAAGCTGCACGCTGAAACTGGCGTAGCTCATCCCGCATGGAAGTCTGCATTTTTGTTGTTGCAAGACCTACTGTCTGACTACGCTGATGACCTTGATAATATGGAAGACTTCAAGGATGCAGGCTATTCCCTGGTGTATCGAAAATATGACGTGCTTTCTGAGGAGACCTTCAGGGCTTACTGGACTCGAAGTGAGAAGTCTAAGAAATGGTTTTTCGAGCTTTCCTTGTATAACCCACCCGAGAAAATAGGACTGATGTTTCAATTTGGGCGAAGCTCGAATGAACTAATTTCCGCAGTTAAAGGAGTGGCGCCGGTAACTTGTGGTGTGGCAATCGGTGGCGAGCATTCAGGCGTTTGGCAGGATGTAAAGGATGAGCCGATTAGCCTTAGGGAAATAGGATTCGTGGAAGGTAAACTAGTCTATATGAATGACTCTGGGAAACTGTTGAATGCTGACTTTAGCGATATTATGTCCGAATTGATTTCAGATATGCTGATAAAGTCCTAGTTCTTTAGTTCGACAACTGGGCACTGAATACCCACGGGAAGACGTGCGCTACAAAGCACTTTACTCCTCCATGTTTATTTTGACTCGGAGGCATCGTCAAAGATATGCCATCAACATTGTAGCAGGTGCCCAGTTACCTGAGCTGATCATCAAGTAGCGTCTAGAACTTAATTTCTTAGATAGCTATTAGCTGATCAAGCCGCCTGTAAAGCCCTGATCCTGTCTTCGAGCGGTGGATGGGAACGAAACAATCCGGAAACACCCTGCTTCAATTGCTCGCTGATACCAAAGGCCTTCAACTCGCCCGGCATGTCCTGGGGCTGGCCTTGCTCCAGTTGCAGCCGTTGCAGCGCGGCGATCATGCCGCTCTTGCTGGCCAGCGTGGCGCCTGCGTGATCGGCGCGGTACTCGCGGTGGCGTGAGAACCAGAAGACGATCGCGCTGGCCAGAAAGCTCAGTACCAGTTGCGCCACCATCGTCACCACGAAGTAGCCGATGCCGAAGCCGCGTTCGTTCCTGAATACCACGCGGTCCACGGTGTGGCCGATGATGCGGGCCAGGAACATCACGAAGGTGTTCACCACACCCTGTATCAGGGTGAGCGTTACCATATCGCCGTTGGCCACGTGGCCGATTTCATGCGCCATCACTGCCTTCACCTCTTCTCTGGGAAAGCGCTGCAGCATGCCCGCGCTTACCGCTACGAGTGCGGCATTGCGGTTCCAGCCGGTGGCAAATGCGTTGGACGACTCGGAGGGAAAGATCGCCACTTCGGGCATGCCGATACCAGCTGTTTGTGCCAGTTCCTTAACCGTGTCGAGCAGCCACTGTTCGTCATTGTTGCGCGGCTGCTCGATGACGTAAGCGCCGGTGCCGCGCTTGGCCATCCACTTGGACAGGAATAGCGAGATCAGTGAACCACCAAAGCCGAAGACGGCGCACATCACCAGCAGCGAACCGAGGTTCAGGTCGACGCCATTTTGCGCGAGGACACCGTCCAGGCCCAGCAGGCTGAAGACGATACTGACTAATACCAGCACCGCCATATTGGTAGCAAGAAACAGAAGAATTCTCATGTGGACTCCATTACCCTCGTTACGTTGCAATACACCGTTTTGACCGCGACGGTGCGCTGGTGTTCCGCATCAGAAGCGGCTGTCTTGTTACTAACACATCGGGGCAGCGAGGTGACTTTTCAAGAGTGCGCCGAGGTTTCCGGCTCGTCCTCGTGCACTGCATCGGCTTCCTGCTCTTCCCCGGTTTGATCCGGTTCCTGCAGCAGCAGTATCGCACTGGGTTCAACAATGGGATCGCCGCGCTCGGTGAGTTCTACGCAGAGCACCTCTCCGCGCAGCCCGATATCCTTGGAACTGAGCTCAAACAGCGTGTTGATCGCCTCGTCCTCATAGCGAGCGCGCATGACGCTGCGGGGGTTGGAGCCGTCCACCCAGGTCTTGGCCTTGCCCCAGTAGTGTCCAAGTTGGTTGCGAACCACAAATACGTCAGTCATGGCAGTGCTGTGTCCTCAAAAAATTCTGCGCGCAAGTGTAAGCATTTGCGCAGCCTGATACCAGTTCTGGCCTCATCCCAGCAACAGGTCCTTGGCCAGGTTGACCTGCGCCGCGAGGTAATCATTGCCACCGCGATCCGGATGCAGTTTCTGGATGAGTTTACGGTGCGCGGCGACAATCTCCTCCTCGGTAGCGCCGTCCTGCAGGCCCAGTACCGCCAGCGCTTCGGCATGTCCCATGCTATTGCTGCTGGATGGGCCAGCTTGACGCTGCCCACCAAAGGCCGCCTCGCCGGGGAATCGCTGCTGCAGGTAACTGTCCAGTAGCTGCACGGAGTCGGCGTCCTCGCTGCAGCAAAACGCTAAGAGTTGCTCCAGTTGCTGTCGGTCCATGTCGGCCAGGCGCCAACCCTGGAAAGCGCCCTTGAGCACGTCGCCCTGCAAGGAACCGCTATCGTGGTCCAATTGCATGCGCAGCAGGGCGGTCTCCACGGTGGAGGTCTGGCTGGCCGTCGGGGCGCTTTTACCGCGTAGGTTCACCAGCATCGGGAACACGCGCAGCACCAGTGGCAGCATCTGGCGGGCAAAGACCAGCAGGGCAGTGAAGGCGGCGCCCAGCCAATTCATGTGGCCCGTCGCTGCCAGCAAGACGGTTGCAACGAGGGCAATACCGAGTCCCAGTTTGATGTACTCGGCGCGGCGCTGGTGGGGCGGCATGGACCGCGAGCGGCGCAGTAAAAGGTAGATGATGGCAATGCCTGCCAGGAGCAGTATCAGTCGGGGCACGGCTTATCTCAGGGTTTCAGCTGTTGGAGCAGCAGTTTAGCACTGTCCCCGCCGCGTTTCTCCAGCGCTGTTCGCCCGCCGGTGGCATAACTGGCCACAGCACTGAGCAGACCTGCCAGAGTGGCGGCGCTGCTGCGGTCAAAGCGGGCGTAGGCACCGCCACTGAGTTTGGCCATGGCGCGAAAGGTGTGTTCTACCGGCTGCTCGCGCCCCTCCTGAAAGAGGAACAGGGGCAGTTGCAACAAGCCGCACTGGCCGGCCAGGTTGCACAGACTGTCGGGACTTTCCTCCACGGCATCACCGATGAACACCACGGCTTTTATGTTGGTTTTGCGGTGTTCAACCTGGGCGTGCCGCAGCAGGCGTGCGATCTGGGTATGCCCGCCCTCACATTGGACCCGTCCCATCAGCTGCGCGAGCTGGGTGCTGTCGGTCAGCCAGCGACTGGCGCGAAATTCCGCAAACCCACGGTAGTAGCACAACTGCACCGCCAGTGATGTTGCCACGCCGCTGGACTGGAACATTTCCTGCTGCAACGTGCGGGCGTGATCCCAGGTGGGTTGGCGACTGGCGGTGGCGTCAACAGCAAACAGCAGCCTTGGTTGGTGCTGCACGACGTGGGTGATGGCGCTGCTTTTTTGCAGGAACAGGGCGATTTCCTGCGGGGATGACCGGCGGGCGGGTGGTTTGGCCATAATACGGTCAGGGTGGCGGACTGTCAGCCCTGATGTTGTCGCTCCAGCTTGTGTAGTTCACGCAGTTGACCCTGATGGTGACAGCGTTTGGCCAGTTCAGCAATGATCTCAGACAATTCATCCGCGCTCATCTCGCTGCAGGGTCGTGTGGCGGCCAGTTGCCAGAGTTTACGGCTGCATAAGGTCTGGGCATTAATTTTTGATGTATTCATACGTTATTACCGTGCGTTCTGTCGTCCCATTTTCTCACTGTGGCAGGGACATCCCCGGGTACTTACAACCACCGGTGGATCATATTTTACGGTTATGACAATGGTGTGAAATGGCAGGATGCCATCGGGCGTAGCAGAATCACTGCTTACACCGCAGGTGTCTCGAAGGGAAAGGGCGCGCCGCCTGCAAACGTCGGTCCCTCCAGTTGGGGCGCTTGGCCAGCGTTCCACAGCGGCAGGCGAAACCGCGCGACGTGTTGGATCGCCGGTGCTTGCACAAAATTGGGGCGGCAATCGTTTATGGTTATCAGCTGTACCCGCATTTCCCCGGCGTCGAAGCTGGCCAGGCCGTAACCGTTGGCCGTGGTATCGACATAACGCAGGCCCGGGTTGGCCGTGTTGGGGCCTAGCAGGGTAGCCGCCTCCAGTCCCGTCTTGGCGTAGGCATAGGCAGCAAGCACGCCGTGTAGCATGGAGATATTCCACACTGGCTCTATAACGTTGCCCGTTTTTCGGTACACCAGTGCCGCGAAGTCAGGGTGGTCGGCGTTGGCTGCGGCGAACAAGTCCTCGAAGATGGGCGAGGAACTGATGCCGGCCACGGTGAAATCCACGGCGACCGGAGTTGCCAGGGCGTCGGTGGTGGAACGTCGGACGGTGCCAGCTCCGTGCATATGATGATCGCCCGACAGCGACACCACCCCGGCGATAGCGTCATCCTCCAGCTGACGCATGACCACACTCACCTCATAGGGGTAACCCGCCCAACCGTCGATGTTAAAAATACTGTCGTGATAATCGGTCAGTGGCAGGGTTGACATGTCCAGGCGCAGCGGCATCAGCGGCAGTGCATTCGCCCACAATTTCCAGGGGGCAGACGACGCCTTCATCGCACCCAGGAACCATGCGCGCTGTGGCAACCCCAGCATGCTGCCGGGCGCTCGATCTTTGGCCGGGTTGGCGACTGTACCGTCGCCAAACGGCAAAGTGGCGGGGGGCTTGCCATGGTTATAGGCAGTGCCGGCATCAGCGATGGCGACCAGCTCTACCGGATTCAGTGGTAGCCCCAGCGAGGCGGCAAAGCCCGCCGGCAAGCAAGGAGGGCTGCGGTAGCTGCGGCTGTCGGTGAGAATGATGTCCAGATTTTTACCCCAGCGTAACTTGCGATAGATACGCAGGCTGTCCACGGCGGTTTGGTTGTGCGTGGCCTTATCCTGCGCAAGAATCTGCGCACGAAAGTTGTGAGCCTGTTGCTGCAACTCATCCAATACCGCAGGTATATATTCGAACCAGGCCTGGTTAGCGCTGAGTTTGCGCTGCGCTTCCAGCACCGGCTGATCGTCGTAGGAGGTGAAACTCTGGAAGTTATCGTCGGCAAACTCATGATCATCCCAGGTGCAGATGAAGGGCCAGCGCGCTCGGGCCTCCTGCAGGTGAGGGTCGCTCAGGTAGGTTTTATACAGGTGACGGTAGTCGGCCAGTGACACCGCATCGCGCGTCGTCGGTGTGACCAAACCGTCGGGAAACGGCGGCACGGAGCGGGATTGCGCGCTGCCATCCAGGCGTTTTTCCCAGCAGCGTTCATAAATAAAATCACCCAGCTGCAACACGAAATGGATGCGGTCGTCCTCAGAAACGGTGCGGTCTTCTTCCAGCATGCGCGCCCAGCTTCCGTAGTAGCCCTGCTCAAAGCTCTGGCAGCTGGTGAAGGCCAGGTTCACCTTGCGCGCGTGCTCGGGGGCAGGCGCGGTGCGGGTACGTCCCGTGCGTGATACACAATTGTCGGCACCCACAAAGCGGTAGTAATACGGTGTGTCGGGTGCCAGGCCGCTGATATAGGCGCGCACGGTATAGTCGCTGTTGGCATCGGTGTGCACGTCCTGCTGCAGCAGCAGGGTCGAAAAGTCGCTGTCTGTGCCCAGTTGCACCAATAGTCGTACGGCATTGTTCGAGCCCGAGCGGGGGACGGCGCGGGTCCACAACATGATCGCATCCGGCTGTGGATCCCCCGAAGCGACACCCTGGGGGAAGTCCAGCGCAGACAATTCGACATCGAGCGCTGCAATCACAGCGCCAGTAGGCACAGCGGTCAGGAAAAATGTACTACTGGACAGCAGTCCCAGCAGGCTTCTACGAGTAAGGGGCATAGGTCACGCGTCTTTAACAGCGGAGGCTGACTACTGTAGCGCAATTGTGGCTATACTTGGACCCCATTCGCGATTCGACATCCGCAGGAAACACGCCATGCCGACACCACAGACTACCCTACCCGGCCGCGCAGATGTAATGCCTGTTCCTGCTGCGCATTACGTTAACGGCAATCCCCTGCGCGGCCCGTTCCCAGCCCACTTGCAACAGGTCGTATTCGGCATGGGGTGTTTCTGGGGCGTGGAACGCAAGTTCTGGAAAATGCCCGGTGTCTTTACCACTGCGGCAGGCTATGCGGCAGGGCTGACGCCCAATCCCACTTATCACGAGGTCTGTAGCGGCCAGACCGGCCACAACGAGGTAGTGTTGGTGGTGTTTGATCCTGCACAGGTGAGCTTCGGGCAGTTGCTAAAAGCGTTCTGGGAGGGTCACGACCCCACCCAGGGCATGCGCCAGGGTAACGACATGGGCACGCAGTATCGCTCGGGCATTTATACCTTCGATGAGGCGCAGGCATCCGTGGCAAAGGCGTCCCAGAAAGCCTTCCAGACCGCCTTGGATAAGGCCGGGTACGGCGCTATCACCACGGAAATTTTGCCTGTCGCCGAGTTTTATTACGCGGAGGATTATCACCAGCAGTATCTGGCAAAAAATCCCAATGGTTATTGCGGACTGGGCGGCACCGGGGTGTCCTGTCCTGCATGAGCCTGAACGAAAAAGGGCCGGTATGATGTTGTCATACCGGCCCTTTTTTTAACTGGCGTTAGCCTACCAGGTATAGGCTGCCTCGAGGCCGTAGGTGCGCGGCTGGTTGTAGATGGTGCCTGCGGTTTCAGTAACGTCCACCAGCGGTGTGCCACCGACCACAAAACGCTCATCGGTAAGATTGTTACCAAAGGCCGACACCCGCCAGTTCATGTCAGGTGAGTTCCACGTCAAGCGTGCAGTGACGTCTTCCTGGTTGACCTTGTAGATGCCAGAGATGCAGCTGGATGAGTCAAAGCAGTTGTCCAGGTTGCTGCGGTAGGACCATGACAGCATTGGCACCACCGAGCCCATCTCCGTCTCGAAGGTATATTGCAAGGCCAGGAAGTAGACGCTGTCGGGCAGGCGCGGCAGGCCCTCATCAGAACGATCAATGGCACAATTCATAATCTGATTGCCATTCACCGTCACGACCTGACATTCGTCAGGAATGGGAGCGCCACCGTCCGGTAAACTCTGGATCCGTTCATCGTCGTACTCTTCGATATCACTGTCATTAAAAGTGACGTTGGCAGTGATCTGCAGATTTTCGACAGGCAACACGATGGCTTCAAATTCAATACCAGAGATATAGGACGACTTGGCGTTGATCAGCGCACCCGAAATACGGCCGGTCTGGGGATTGATACGAATGGTCGTTAACTGGCGATCCGTATAATCCGTGTAGAACAATGCCGTATTCAGGCGCAGCTTGTGCTCCCAGGCATCCATTTTGAAGCCGGCCTCGTAGTTCCAGACCTCTTCCGGATCGAATTCATAGATTCTGCTGTCTTCAAGTGCCAGCGTATCGGAGATGCCGCCGGAGAGAAAACCATTGGCCACGGTAAAATAGGCGTTGCCGAAATCCATGAAGCCCACGCCGTCAAAGGTGCGCTGTACGCTGGCCATCGGGGTGATCTTGGAATCATCCGTTTTCTGGCTCTGGTTATACAGGGGGTCGGGTAGGCCGGTCACCGGATCAATAGGTGTCACGAACAGGTGGTTGGGGTTAAAGGTTCCCGGGCCGCTGGGGAAATCCCACAGTGTCGGGCTAAACGGTGAGCGCTGTGCGTCCCCTGTAGTTGCCAGGGTTGCCAAATCAGGCACCAGGTTATTGCGCTCCAGTTCGCGCTCCTCCCACGTGTAGCGTGCGCCCAGGGTCAGGGTCCAGTACTCGTCAAAATGCCAGTCCGCCTGGCTGAACACCGACGCCGAGGAGTTTGTTGTCAACAGCTCGGTGATCTCATTGGTATAAAAGGCCCGGTTGGCTTGCCCAACAGAAAGCAACGGCACCACATTAAAGAACGGGCCGGTCGGAGAAGCGGCAGCACCTTTATCGGTCTTTTCATGAAAACCGAATGCGCCGACAACGTAATCCAGCTTGCTATCGAAGGCGTCACCAGAGAGCTGGAATTCCTGACTGTAAGCATCTGTATCGCGTAGTTCCGTGCCATTCCAGGCATAGTTGGTGCGACCCAGCAAGCCGATACCGGAGGCATCCAGTTCATTCACTTCACCGCCCGTGGTGTTACGCCCGGCGGTGATGCTCTTGAAATTCATGGAGTCGTTGATTTCCCAGTCTGCGGTCAGAGACAGGGAATTCACCTCCGCCTCATATTTGTTGGGCTCCAGGTTAGCCATGATTTTGTCTATACCAAGATTCTCGTTTTCCTGGCACCACTCTTTAATGCTCTGGCCAGTAGAGGGGATGATGATCTGCGCGTCCTGTAAGTCGGCCTGCCAGCCAGCGCCCGGAATGCCATTCACCACCTCGCAGTTCTGGCCACGCGCGGCCTGGTCGGTTTTGCCGTAGTTGTAGTTGAGGTCCATGAGCAGGTCGTCAGCAGCCACCCAGCGCAACTGGGCCTGGCCGCCGTAGCGGTCGGTATCGCTGTACTCGTCCTCGGTATAACCGTTGTTGCCAGGGGATTGCGTGGGTAGATTGTCGGGAATTTCGCTGTGCACATAGCCGTCTTGCTTGGTTTCATACAGCGAGAAACGCGACAGCAGCGTATCGCGCACCAGGGGGACGTTCACAGTCACCTGGCTATCGAGCTGGTTGTAATTGCCAACCCGCACTTGTGCGTGGCCGCCGTATTCTTCGTCTGGTCGGTTGGTAGTATAGAGAATCGCGCCACCGGTGGTGTTCTTGCCAAACAAGGTGCCCTGGGGGCCGCGCACTACCTGCACACTTTGCAGGTCAACGTTGTCCAGTACCGCGCCATCAGCGCGGGATACATACACACCATCCACATAAATGCCCACGCCAGAGTCAAAGTTCACCCCGGTATTGCGCGCGCCAATGCCGCGAATAAACACGTTGCCCGAACCGGTGGTGCCGTTGCCGGAATACATATCGACGTTGGGCACGACCTTGGTGAGGTCAGAGATATTACGCAGGCCCAACTCCTCCAGGCCCTCGGCGCTAAAGGCGGATACCGCAACGGGAGTTTCTTGCAGAGATTCCTCCCGCTTACGGGCAGTGACCACCACCTCTTCCAGTGCATCCTGCCCCAGCGCGACGGCGGGGATAAACCCCACGGAGGTCATCGCTAAAGCAGCGGCCAGATGGGATACGATTAATCGTTGTTTAGTAGACATTGCGGTGCCTCTCTAGACTTAGCATTATGTGGGTAACGGCAGACCTTGCGCAGTTGCAGTCACCGTATCTTATTATCCAGACTCTTTGCCCGGTTCCATCCTGGTCCCCAAGCCGACGTCAAAAGTTAGCACCATGCGCCAGTGAAAGCTATGTTCTGCGCAGGTTTCTTCAGACAGCTGCAAAAAAATGAATTACGGGTTCAGATTTCTGTGCAATGGCGGTTTATGAGCAGGGGGCATGCGTTAAACCGGCTAGCCCAGGGTGCTCAAAACAGTTTGCCCAGCGCACTGCTGACGGCATTTTCCACGCGCAGGATACGGGAACCCAGAGACACTGCCTCGCAGCCGCCAGCCCGCAGGCTTTGTACCTCGTAGGAGATGAAACCACCTTCCGGCCCAATGACGAGAAGGATGCGACCCTCGACGCTGCGCGGGCAGGGCGGGTGATCGCCCGGATGAGCTAACAGCGCGCGTCGCCCCACAACCATAGTGGGCAGGCCATCTTCGACGAAGGGTTTAAAGCGCCGATGACAGTGCACCGTAGGGAGCACGGTATCGCGTGATTGCTCAAGTCCCTGCAGCAGGGAATCGCGTATGGCACGCTCCTCCAGCAGCGGACTTTGCCAATAGCTCTTCTCCACGCGGTAGCTGTTGATCAGGTGTAACTCGTCCACGCCGAATTCCGCCACGCTGCGCAGAATACGCCGCAGCATTTTGGGGCGGGGCAAGGCCAGTATAAGGCACAGGGGCAATTTATCCGGCGGCGGCTCGTGCAATACCACGCTCAGCACAGCACATTCTTCATTGATCTCGATGATCTTGCCTTCACCCATCAGGCCATTTATCTCGCCGACCCGCAGTGTATCGCCGACGCTGGCGCGGTGGACTTGTCGCAGGTGGTGCAGGCGGCGCTCGCGCAGTGTGATGCGATTCTGCCCCACTCGATCAGCGTCAGTGAAAAGGAGCAGGTTCAAGGCAGGGCTAGCCCACCCACACGTCGTATTCGTCGGCTGCGGTGATTTCCCCTTCTACGAAATCTCCCGGATGCAGGTCGGTGGCGCCCTCCAGAAAAACCTTGCCATCGATTTCCGGTGCGTCTGCGCTGGAGCGACCTATGGCGCCGTCCGCGTCCACGTGATCAATCAGGATTTCAATGCTTTTGCCTATTCTGGCCTGTAGTTTGGCAGCACTGATCTCCTGTTGCAGTGACATGAAGCGGTCCCAGCGCTCCTGCTTCACTTCGTCTGCAACAGGGTCGGGCAGCGCATTGGCCCGGGCGCCTTTTACCGGGGAGTACTGGAAGCAGCCGACCCGATCGAGCTGGGCTTCGCGGATGAAATCCAACAGTACTTCAAAGTCCGCCTCGGTCTCGCCCGGGAAGCCAACAATAAAGGTACTGCGCAAGGTGATGTCCGGGCAGGTGTCGCGCCACGCCCGAATTCTTTCCAGGGATTTTTCCGCCGCTGCCGGGCGCTGCATGCGTTTGAGTACGGCCGGGCTGCCGTGCTGGAACGGCACGTCCAGGTAGGGCAGTATTTTGCCCTCGGCCATCAGCGGTATGATTTTGTCCACGTGCGGGTAGGGATAGACGTAGTGCAGGCGCACCCAGATACCGAATTCGCCCAACGCTTCACACAGTTCCTGCATACGGGTTTTCAACGGGCGACCGTTCCAGAATCCGGTGCGGTATTTTAGATCTACGCCGTAGGCGCTGGTGTCCTGCGAGATGACGAGCAGCTCGCGCACGCCCGCGCGCACCAGGCGCTCGGCTTCCTCCATGACATCGCCAATGGGGCGGCTGACCAGATCGCCGCGCATGTCGGGAATGATGCAAAAAGTGCAGCGATGATTGCAGCCTTCGGAAATCTTCAGGTAGGCGTAGTGGCGCGGTGTGAGCTTGATGCCCTGCGGCGGCACCAGGTCGGCAAACGGATCGTGTACCGGTGTGTACGGCACGTATTTGTGCACGGCACTGACGACTTCTTCATAGGCCGCAGGCCCGGTGACGCTCAATACTTTGGGGTGCAATGCCATGATGGATTGCGCATCGTCACCCTTGCCCATGCAGCCAGTGACTATAACCCGGCCGTTTTCGCTGATCGCGTCGCCGATAGCGTCCAGTGACTCCTGCTTGGCACTGTCGATAAAGCCGCAGGTGTTAACCACCACGATATCCGCGCCTTCATAGGTTGGCACGATGTCGTAACCGTCAATCTTCAACTGGGTGAGAATGCGTTCTGAATCCACCAGTGCTTTGGGGCAACCCAGGGAAATAAAGCCGACGCTCTTTCTTGTGGTCGTCTCTACGGTTACTCGCTGCGACTTTGAATTTGCCATAGGACTGCGGTACGGACAGGAAAAGGACGTGGATTATAGCGCAGTTACCGGCGCAAGCTGAAAAATTCCCTGCGCCAAAAGCGAGCCATTGGGATCGGCCCCGACCTGGCGATCACCTGTTGCCCTGCCGCCGCTGGAGGCGCCCAACTGTTAGCAGGCAAGCCCATTTAAGGCTAGAACGGGTGAATTTCCTCTACCTCGTAGAATTTGACCTCCAGTGAAGCAGGAGGGTGATCTGCCATTGCTTTCTGGAACGCGGCCATATGTGGTGTTGCAAAGTGCGCCTTTAGCGCCTCGACACTGTGCCATTTTTCAGTAATACGCAGGGCGTCGGGATCGCTCAGCTCGATACTGAACGTATAATCGTCGCAGCCTGGTTCGGCCCGGCTGGCAGATTCCATGACACCTATGGCATGCTGCAGCGCGAGGATTTCATTTGCTGTTGTTTTCACCACGGCATTGACCACGATCATGACATATTCCTTCTATTGGGCGCAGTTGGGGGCATCAAAGAGCGCGACAAATTTACCTTAATCGTTGCGCAGATAACAGCGCAACATGCGTTCGTGTGCGCTTAGCGTTGCTAGCGCCGTCCACGGCGCCAGTCCCACGGTGGTACGGGATCGGGTTGTACCCATAGTCCTAGTTTTTGGTCGCGTGCCTGTTGCTCGGACGACGCGAGTGTACGCTCGTGCGGCGCATAGTGTTGGTACCACCACGCATAACCGTTGGCGACCATGGCAACGTTGATGTTGACACCTTGCTGGTACAGCGTACCCACTGCCCGTCCGTAGCTGTCGGTTGCCACTACCACTACGCCCACCGACTTTTCATCTACCAGTTGCATCAGTACTTTTTTTGCCGCGGTGCCAAACGGTTGGTCCCGCTCCGGCGAATCAATGCCGTAGAGGCGCACTTTGTGTTGCTTATTGTTTGCATCCAGGATGGACACAGTGTCACCGTCTGCGATACGCACCACGCGGCCGCTCAGGTCAAAGGCAGGCGGTTGAGCTCCCTCTTTGGCGGCGCCCAGTGTCTCCAGCGATTTTGCCGCCTGCCGCCAACCGGCCTCGGGTCTTGCCGCGTAATCGGTTAGAGCGCCCACAACCTTGTGAATAACAGTCCCAGGCCAACCCTCTGCGCCGGTGTTGATGTAGTGCACCAGGCTGAAAACCAGTAGTAATGCACCAACAGCTTGCAGGCGCCGCAGCTTTTTGGTCGGTTGCTTCATGCGCCGTCCGGACGGTACCAGATGGGCGAGGACCAGGCGCGTTCCTGCAGTGTCCTGGGCAGATCGGAACGCGGCTCTACGCCCGCGCGTATGGCGTCCCAGGTCGACCAGCGACAGCTGGGATTTTCCAGCACACGCACATAATAAAAGGCTTCCTGCTGCGGATCAAAGTCCGGGTCGCGCCACAGTGCCTTCAGTTCACTGGCGCCCGTGCCGACGGTGGAGCAGTCGCTTAGGTCCACGCTGGCGCCATTGTCGGGGCAACGGCTGGTTGCCGGATCGACTTCCAGACCGTCAGTGCAGGCGACATCGTAAATGCGTTCCTGGTGTTCCCCGTTATCCAGATAGCCCTTGATCACCTGCACCCGTTGCAGGGGCGTGCCCATGGGATCTGCCGCTGCCCACACGATAAACGCGGGGATGCGGTCATCCGCAGCGGGCAGATCGCTGCCCATGGCAACGCCCTGACGATAGGCAAGGGTGGTCAGTAGCGGGTTTTGCAATATGGCCGGTGTAAAATCATAGCCGGAAAAAAAGCGTACCTTGATGCGAGGGCCGCTGGTGGCAAACGTCTCCTTGCGCCGCAAAGCCTGGTAGATGGACTCGCGCGTATTCTCCTGCGCCCACACGCCGGCCAGACCCGAGGCAGACCAGTATTCAAAGCCTGAACTGGCCAGGTAGTTGTTGCCGTCGACCTCCGCCACCATTCCCGGATCAAGGAGTTTCATCACTGTCCCGTTAAAGAAGGAGGCGGGAATGGAGCCGCGCAGTTCAGGGGTGCCATCGAGCATACCCGCCTTGGAGAAAAACGTTCTTTCATCGATCGAGCTGGCGGCATCGTGCGTGTCACTGGAACCGATGAGACCAAACTTGTAGGGGTTTAGCACGCCGCCGGCCTGCACTTGCAGACCGCGCAGATACGCGTCGCGCACGTAGCCCCCGGCAGGCTCACTATAGAGTTTGGTCCCGACACGATAGGGAGTGATCTCAAAGTCAGCCCATTCGTCGTTGCGTGAAAGCAGCGGATGTGTGTCGGAGGTGCCTTTGATCTGGGTAACTTCCACCAGCGGTTCATTGCGCGTGCGCAGATTGACATACTCGTCGTTCAGGGGGTTTCCCGCCCAGTCTGTGATTTTAAACATCTGGCCATTGGAGCCATTGGGATTGTGGGGAATCGCCAGACTCTCCACGCCCTGTGTGCGCAGCTCATCCATCCAGCGCCACAGCCCTTCGGGATTCTGCGAGTTGAAGCGCGAGAAGGGCATGGCCGGTAAGCGGTCGCTGTCCTGAAATATCACATTGCGGTGCAGGTTGCCCTGGTCATCGGACGAGGAGGTGTATTCAAAGCCGGCAAAGGTGGTGAAACTGCCGGGAACATAGGCTTCGTTTGCGGCCCTGATAGTGTCGCGCCAGGCCGATTTGGTCACGGCTTCCGCCAGCGTTACGTCGATGCTGCCATCGAGCATGCCTTGGAGTACACCTGGCATGAAGCTGGCGAACGCTTTGCCGCGCGCCAGCAGGCTGAACTGGGTCATGTTGCCCGGCGCATTGATGTCGTGCAACGGCTGGGCGACGTCGTAGCGCGAAAACGCACTGTTGGTGTTGGCGGCTTCCTTGACCAGCCCCATAAATTCGGCGTGATCCGTGACCGCGTAAAAATCCAGCGCCTGTTGCAGTTGCACCTGGTAGCCGCTGGGGTGGGGCAGCGCCTGGCCTTTGGCGTAGCGGTAGGCATCGTCGGGTGTGCTGGTGGTGCCGAACACGTAGGCGTCAAACGAGTTGGCAGTGTGGACATGCAGATCGCCGAAGTAGGCGTTGCGTTCGGGATTGGGTGGTGGGCGCAGCGCCAGGATTTCAGTATTGGCCGGAAACAGACTGTTGGTAGGCTGTGCGCCGCCCGCGAAGCTCACCTGTTCATTTTTTTGCATCTGATCGAGAGAGTTTTTTGAATCCGAGCACGCGAACAGCCCCGGTAGCAGCAATAGTAAGCACGTGCGCGCGATGGGCCTGTTGATCATGGGGAATTTCTCAGTCTTGTGCCATTATCGATGATAGGTGGCAGCGGCGATGCCGTCCAGCCCATCCCATCGACGGTCTGGCGAGGATAGGAAACGTATGCAAAAGATCAAGGTAGAGCAGCAGGAACGTACCACGATAGTCAGTATTACCCGCCCCGAGGTGCGCAATGCCGTGGACGCTGCAACGGCGCGTGACCTGGCGGCAGCCTTTGCGGAGTTTGATGCCAATCCGGATTCTGACGTTGCGGTGCTCTATGGCGAATACGGCACCTTTTGCGCTGGTGCTGATCTCAAGGCGATTGCAGACGCATCTGGCAGCAATCAATTGAGCCCGGATGGGGACGGCCCGATGGGGCCGTCGCGCATGGTGTTGGGCAAGCCCGTGATCGCCGCCATCTCCGGACATGCGGTGGCCGGCGGCTTGGAGCTGGCACTGTGGTGCGACCTGCGCGTGGTGGAGCGCAGCGCGATCATGGGCGTGTTCTGTCGTCGCTGGGGTGTGCCACTGATTGATGGCGGCACCATACGACTACCCCGCTTGATCGGGCACAGCCGCGCGCTGGACCTTATTCTCACGGGTCGGGCGGTGGATGCCGTTGAGGCGCAGCAGATGGGGCTGGCCAATCGCGTGGTCGCCGATGGCGAAGCATTGGCCGAGGCGTTGGCACTGGCGCAACAGCTCAGTCGCTTTCCGCAGCACTGCCTGCGCTCTGATCGCCTCAGCGCCTATGAACAGTGGGGAATGTCACTGGAAGCCGCCCTGCGCAATGAGTATGAACGCGGCGTGGCGGTTATTGCCTCGCGCGAGACATTCGAAGGTGCCGCCCGGTTTGCCTCCGGCAAAGGCCGCCACGGGGATTTCGACAAGATTTAAAGTAGCCTAGAATTCCCGCAGGGTTCGTGTGCTGCAAGCGCGCACACGAATCTCATTCTGCAGCAGTTCGAGCAGCTTTAAACTGTCCTCCCGGTTCAGGAATTCCCCTAGAATGACACTCTCATTGCGGTCGTGCACACACAATTGCGGCCCGTCCCAGGGATGTTGCTGCACGGTAATGGTGAGTCCTGTGCTGTGCCGTGAAAAGTGCCACTGCTGCTGCGGTGCGTAGTGGCCCTTGTCGATGCAGATGCTGTCCTCACTCAGGGTGATGACGTGTCGGAATTGTTGTTGCCACGTTACATGGTAGAGGGCGGTGCCCAGTGCCAGCAGCTCCAGGCCCGCGAAGGGCAGGATCAGCCATGCGCCCAGCAATGCGAAAATAACGGCGATGGTGAGTACAGGGACCGCCAGCGCCAGTAACAGCAACACGTTGTCGGCCCAGCTGGCCGATTGATTCGGCCTGGCGATAATCATCAGTCGCGTCGCTGTACGGGTGCTGCTTACCACGGCGAGTATCCCTCTGCGTAGTCACCCTGAGTCTAGTTAAATTTGTGTGACTCGCCTACTCTTTGGAAGATTATTGTTATTGGGTAGAGGTCTGTAGTGTGACTGCAAAGCTAATCGAACCAGCACAATTGCTGGCCGGGCATGACGCCGTGGTAATAGATTGCCGTTTTTCGTTGGCAGACCCGCATGCAGGCAGGGCCCTGTATGCGCAGGGTCATATTCCCGGCGCCTACTATCTGGACCTGAATCTGGACATGGCTGCGCCACTTACAGCGCACGGTGGGCGGCATCCCTTGCCGGATCCCGCCATTTTTGCAGCGACCCTGGCGCGGATTGGCGTCGGACCCGAGACGGCAGTGGTGGCCTACGACGACTCCCGTCTGGCCTTTGCTGCCCGCTTGTGGTGGTTGTTGCGTGCGCTGGGATATCAGGCGCCGCGCTTGCTCAACGGGGGTTATCGCGCCTTTCTGGAGGCGGGCGGGGAGCCCGCAATCGACATACCCGAGCCCCGCTCCTGCACGCCAAATTCCGTAGGCGGCTTCACTGGCTACTGCGATATCGATGGCTTGCGGGCAGCCCAGGTACGCGGGGCTCTGCTGGTTGATGCGCGTGAGCCGCGCCGCTATGCAGGACTGGAAGAGCCGCTTGATCCGGTCGCGGGCCACATACCGGGAGCCATCAACCGGCCGTGGCAAGGTGTGACTGACGCTGCGGGCAGGGTGTTGGACACCGCCGGGCTGCGCGCGCATTGGGGCGACGTATTGGACGCTGAACAACTGGTGGTCTACTGCGGTTCCGGCGTGACGGCCTGCGTCAACCTGTTCTCGCTGGCTCTTTTGGGCAGGCAGGATGCAACGCTCTACGCCGGCAGCTGGAGCGACTGGTGTAGCTATTTGGGGTCAGAGTAGCTATTTGGGGTCAGAGTAAAAACCGAAGCGGTTTTTACTCTGACCCCAAATAGCTAAAAGTCGGGCAGGCAGTCACCGCGCAACCACTGCCCCGTGGTGGGGTGGGTAAATTCCAGGGTGGTGGCATGCAGCATCAGGCGCTTCGCCATACCCAGAGCCGTATCATGGGCATACATATCGCAGCCCAGGATGGGGTGACCCAACTCGCGCATGTGGATGCGCAGCTGGTGCGAGCGGCCGGTGACGGGTTTCAGCAGCACACGGGTGCGGTCAGGTCCGCGTTCGAGCACCTCATAGTAGGTGAGTGCGGCCCTGCCGCGTGTATGACAGATCATTTGTCGTGGGCGGCGTTCCCAGTCGCAGGTAATGGGTAGATCAACCTCGCCTGTGTCCTGTGGCATTACACCGAACACGATCGCGTGGTAGGCCTTGCGCACCTGGCGTTCCTGAAACTGGCGACTGATGTGGGCGTGGGTGGGCTTGTTCAGCGGGATCACCATAATCCCTGATGTGTCCAGGTCCAGCCGGTGCACTACCGTCGCCGTGGGGTAGTCCTGTTGCAGGCGAGTGATCAGGCAATCCTTGTTCAGGGGGTGTCGCCCGGGGATGGTCAGTAGCAGGTCAGGTTTTCGCACCAGCAACAGATCGCTGTCCTCGTACAATATGGCGATCGCTTCCGTGCTGTGCGGGACAAGGTAGGGCAGTGGCTCTTGCATGGCGCACAGCTTACAGCAACACTTGCACCGAATCATACACTCCGTGACGCCCTCATTAGCGTGATAGCCAATCGCGCTATTGGTCTGCGGCGTATTAATTTTGTACACTGTGCGTCACGCCAACCCGTCGAGATCACCCGCGCATGAATCCCAATTACCTGGACTTTGAACAGCCTATCGCTGAGCTGGAAGTCAAGATAGAGGAGTTGCGCCTGGTCGGCTCTGATAACGAGATCAATATCGGCGCGGAGATCGAGAACCTGCGCCTCAAGAGCGCCAAGCTCACCGAGAAAATCTATTCCAACTTGAGTGCCTGGGACATCGTCAAAGTGGCGCGTCACCCCCGCCGTCCTTACACCCTGGACTATATTCCCCGCCTGTTTACTGAATTCGACGAGTTGCACGGAGATCGCCACTTCGGCGATGACAAAGCGATAGTCGGTGGTATAGCCCGTATCGATGGTCGCCCGGTCATGGTGATCGGCCAGGAAAAAGGGCGCGCCGTGAAGGATAAGGTGCTGCGCAATTTCGGCATGCCCAAGCCCGAAGGCTATCGCAAGGCCTTGCGCCTGATGGAGACAGCGGAGCGCTTTAAAATACCTGTCGTAACCCTCATTGACACGCCCGGTGCCTACCCGGGTATCGACTCAGAAGAGCGCGGTATCAGTGAAGCGATTGCCCAGAACCTGGCCGTAATGTCCCGTTTGGCAACGCCCATTGTGTGTATCGTGATTGGTGAGGGGAGTTCCGGCGGAGCCTTGGGTATCGGCGTGGGCGACCACCTGGCGATGCTGCAGTATTCGACCTATTTTGTCATTTCACCTGAGGGCTGTGCCAACATCATCTGGAAGGATACTGCCAAGGCACCCGAAGCGGCCGAAGCCATGGGTGTCACCTCCAAGGTGCTGCAGGATATGGGCATCGTTGACGCCACCATTCCCGAACCGCTGGGAGGAGCACACCGCGACGTGGAGCTGATGGCACTGCGGATCAGGGAACATATCGTTGCCCAACTCGACAGCTTGCAGCAGTTACCGCTACAAGATTTGCTGGCCAAGCGTTATCAGCGACTCATGTCCTACGGAAACTAGGCCCGATTGCTCAATCACACGGCTCTGGACAGCCAACTAAACGAGCTGCTTGCAGCTCCGTGTTGGACTGTGGGCTTCAGTGGCGGGTTGGATTCGACTGTGCTGTTGCATCTGCTGCATGACTGGTGTGCCGCCAACCCAGGTGCTCCCCCCCTCAGTGCAATCCACATCAACCACAGTATGCAGGTAGGCGCTGCTGATTGGCAGAATCATTGTGCGGGCGTGTGTCACTCGTTGCAGTTGTCGCTCAACGCCTGCACCGTTGTAGTGCGGGCTTACGGCAGCGGCGAGGCAGCTGCCCGCGCCGCTCGCTATCGCGCCTTCGAGGAGCAGATGAGGCCTGACGCGGTCTTGTTCCTCGGGCATCACCTGGACGACCAGGTAGAGACTTTTTTTCTGCGCCTGCTGCGCGGTGCCGGCGTCGAGGGATTGGCGGCAATGCCGCGCCGCCGACCGCTGGGAAAGGGGCTGCTGGTGCGGCCCTTGTTGGACTGCAGTCGCGAGGACCTGGAACACTATGCCGCGTGCCATAGCCTGACCTATGTGAACGACCCGTCCAACAGCAATACCGCCATAGATCGTAATTTTCTGCGCCACCAGCTGTTACCCTTGATCGCCTCCCGCTGGCCCGGCTATCGGCACACCGTTACCCGTGCCAGCGGCCACATGGCCGCAGTGGCTGGTATCCTGGCCGACCACCTGGGTGTCCCGGAAACCGTGCACAGTGCCATGGGGGATCCCGGCCTGATGCTGGCGGGGCTGCTCGACGAGACGGTGGAGGTCAGCGCGACTCTATTGCGTGCCTGGTTACGGGAGCGGCAGTGTTTGGCACCTGATCACGCCGTACTGGCCGAGTTTCTGCGCCAGTTGCGCGAGGCGACAGTGGCCGCGAACCCACGTCTGGTATGCGGTAGCTTCAGCCTCCAACGCTTTCGTGACCGGGTTTACCTGTTACCGGAATTTGCTGCAATGGCGCCAGCTCAGCCGCTCAACCTAACACCGGGTGAGGGGCGCACCGTGCCCGGGGTGGGTACCTTCAACCTGTCGCCTGCTGCAACCGAGGGCGTGTGGCTGGCCCCCGGTGAGCGACTCACCTTGCACTGGCGTCAGGGGGGAGTGCGCTGCCATTTGCCAGGGCGGGTTGGTAGTCGCGACCTCAAGGCAGTGATGCAGGAGTGCGGCATCCCGCCGTGGTGGCGAGATCGTATACCCTTGTTGTATGTGGGCGACGAGTTGCTCGCAGTGGGCGATGTGGTCAGGTGTGAGTCGAGTCGCTGGCGCAGTGGGGAGTTGGAGGATGGACAGCTCTGGAATCTGAGCTGGCAACGACATGTTGGCGCGGGTTCCGATTGAGCTTGCTCGAGCTTTCTGGTAACCTGATTGCCCATCTTTTGCAGGACTTGCGCCGGTAGATAGAGCTCCCTGTGAGCACCGGTCGCGGGTCCTGTTTGCCCATAAATACAGCATAATTATAGGCTAATCATGACGCGTTATATTTTCGTCACAGGTGGGGTAGTGTCGTCTCTGGGCAAAGGTATCGCTGCGGCCTCCATGGCCGCTGTGCTGGAAGCCAGAGGCATTAAGGTCACACTGCTGAAGCTCGATCCCTATATCAATGTTGATCCGGGCACCATGAGTCCGTTCCAGCACGGTGAAGTATTTGTGACAGAGGATGGCGCAGAAACCGACCTGGATCTGGGCCATTACGAACGTTTTACCCACACCGTCATGACGCGCACCAATAACTTCACCACAGGCAGAGTCTACAACGCGGTACTGCGCAAGGAGCGCCGGGGTGATTATCTCGGTGGCACCGTGCAGGTCATCCCCCATATCACGGATGAAATAAAGCGTCGCGTGGTGCTCGGCGCGGGCGATGCCGATGTGGCGGTGGTAGAGATTGGCGGTACGGTGGGTGACATTGAAGGGCTGCCGTTTCTGGAGGCGGCGCGACAGCTCAAATTGGAGATGGGGCCGAGTCGCGCCCTGTTGATGCATCTTACGTTGGTGCCCTACATTGCGACCGCCGGAGAAATCAAAACCAAACCGACCCAGCATTCGGTTAAGGAATTACGCTCGATAGGTTTGCAGCCGGATATTTTATTGTGTCGCTGCTCGGTGGAGATTGAAGAGAGCGCGCGCAAGAAAATATCCCTGTTCACCAATGTTGAAGAACGCGCTGTCATCCCGCTACTGGATGTGGATTCGATCTATAAAATTCCGGGTATGCTGCGCGATTTTGGCCTGGACAAGTTTGTCGTGGAGCGTTTTGGTCTCGACTGCAAAAATGTCGCTGACCTGTCTGATTGGGATGAGGTAGTGAGGCGGGGGTTTATCGTCACTGGCGGTCAGGTGCGAGTCGCCATGGTGGGCAAGTACGTCGACTTGCAGGACGCCTACAAATCGCTTAACGAAGCACTGGTGCACGCCGGGCTGCAGACCCTAACCCAGGTAAAAATAGAATATTTCGACGCCGAGGACATCGAGCGGCACGGCACCGCCGCGCTACAGGGAGTGAATGCGATCCTGGTGCCCGGTGGCTTTGGTGATCGCGGTGTGGAGGGCAAGATTACCGCAGTGCGTTATGCGCGGGAGAATAACATCCCCTTTCTGGGCATCTGCCTGGGCATGCACGTGGCGCTGGTGGAGTACGCGCGCAATGTGTGTGGACTGGCGGGCGCGGATTCCACCGAGATGAATCCGGCCACTCCCCATCCCATTGTGGCGCTCATCACCGAGTGGATGAACCCCGACGGCAGTTCTGTGCAGCGTAACGAGTCGTCAGACAAGGGCGGCACCATGCGCTTGGGCGCCCAGCCCTGCCATCTTGAAGCGGGCAGCAGGGTACGGGGCATCTATGACAAGGACATCATCGCGGAACGCCACCGCCACCGCTACGAGGTCAACAACAACTATATCGAGCAACTGCAGGCGGCGGGAATGCGCGTCGCCGGCTGGTCTGCCGATCACTCGCTGGTGGAGATAATCGAGTTGCCTGCGCACCCCTGGTTTGTGGCGTGTCAGTTTCATCCGGAGTTCACTTCCAGGCCCCGCGGTGGACATCCACTGTTCACCAGTTACATTGAAGCGGCCATTGCCCACGCACGGGACCAGGCCGTTACCCAGGTTAACGAATAAAGAGTACAGGCCGTGACTGACCAGACTGTCTCCGTTGGCAAAGTGCGTATCAGCAACACAGCCCCCTTCGTCCTGCTGGGTGGCGTGAATGTGTTGGAGAGTCGTGATTTCACCCTGCGAGTGGCACAGCACTATGTCGAGGTGTGCGATCGACTGGGGATTCCCTTTATCTTCAAGGCCTCTTACGACAAGGCCAACCGCTCATCCATACATTCGTTCCGGGGGCCTGGTCTGGAGGAGGGTCTGTCCATACTGGCTGCGGTAAAGGCGACATTTGGTGTACCGGTCATCACCGATGTGCACACCCCAGAACAGGCGGCGCCTGCGGCCGAGGTCTGCGACATCCTCCAACTCCCGGCATTTTTGGCGCGCCAGACGGACCTGGTAGCGGCGCTGGCGGCGACCGGGGCGGCGATCAACATCAAGAAGCCGCAATTCTTAAGTCCCTCGCAGATGGCCAATATCGTGGAAAAATTTGCTGAGTGCGGCAACACGCGCGTCATGCTGTGTGAGCGCGGCAGCAACTTTGGCTATGACAATCTCGTGGTGGATATGCTGGGGTTCGGCGTGATGAAGCGTGCCTGCGGAAATGTCCCCCTGATCTTTGATGTCACCCACGCGCTGCAGTGTCGCGATGCTGGCGGCGCTGCATCCGGGGGCCGCCGGGCGCAGGTGGCGGAGCTGGCACGCTCAGGTATGGCAGTGGGATTGGCAGGTCTGTTTCTGGAAGCGCATCCGGATCCGGACAGGGCGCTGTGTGATGGCCCGAGCGCCTTGCCCCTGGCCCAATTGGAGCCTTTTCTGGTGCAGGTGAAGGCGGTGGATGACCTGGTGAAATCATTACCCCCCCTGCCTATTGATTAGTCATTACGGAGTTGGATTGCATGGCATTGATTACAAACGTACAGGCTTTTGAGGTTATGGATTCCCGTGGCAATCCCACAGTGATGGCCGAAGTGACCCTTAAGTCGGGTGAGGTAGGCACGGCGTGCGCACCTTCCGGTGCTTCCACCGGCTCGCGCGAAGCCCTGGAGCTGCGCGATGGTGATGCGGGTCGCTACCTGGGTAAGGGTGTGCTGAAGGCAGTCGGCCACGTGAATGGCCCTATCAAAGCGCTGTTACTGGGGCGTGACGCCGCCCAGCAGCGTGAGTTGGATGCGGCGATGATCGAGGCTGATGGCACTGACAACAAGGCGACGTTTGGCGCCAATGCCATACTCGCGGTGTCCTTGGCGGCGGCGAAGGCCGCAGCCCTGGCGCGCAAAGTGCCACTGTATCAGCACATTGCCCACATCAATGGCAGCTCTGGCTTCTCCATGCCAGTGCCGATGATGAATATCCTCAACGGTGGCGAGCATGCTGATAACAATGTGGATATCCAGGAATTCATGGTGCAACCGGTAGGGGCGGCCACCTTCGCCGAGGGCCTGCGCGCCGGTGCAGAAATTTTCCACCAGCTCAAAAAAGTGTTGTCCAAGCGCGGCCTGAGCACCGCCGTAGGCGACGAGGGTGGCTTTGCCCCCAACCTGCCTTCCAACGAGGCCGCCCTGGAGGTCATCGCTGAGGCGGTGGGCAAGGCGGGCTATAAACTGGGTACCGATATCACCCTGGCGCTGGACTGTGCAGCCTCGGAGTTTTATCGCGACGGCCTGTATCATCTGTCCGGAGAAGGCAAACAGTTCAGCAGTGCGGCCTTCACCGACTATCTGGCGGATCTTGCGGGCAGTCACCCCATTATTTCCATTGAGGATGGCCTGGACGAATCCGACTGGGACGGCTGGAAGCTGCTCACCGACAAGCTCGGCCAAAAGATACAGCTGGTGGGTGACGACCTGTTTGTGACCAATACCAAAATATTGAGGGAGGGCATCGACAAGGGCGTTGCCAACTCCATTTTGATCAAATTCAACCAGATTGGCAGCCTGTCAGAGACACTCGATGCTATTGCCATGGCCAAGGCGGCTGGGTACACCGCCGTGATTTCCCATCGCAGTGGTGAGACTGAAGACACCACCATAGCCGACCTGGCGGTGGCCACTGCTGCGGGTCAAATCAAGACAGGCTCGCTGTGTCGCTCGGACCGGGTAGCCAAATACAATCGCCTCCTGCGCATCGAAGCGGAACTGGCAGGTGCAGCGCCCTACCGCGGCTTGGCGGAATTCACCCGCCTGTGAAATTCTGACCCATGCGCTGGCTGCTTGTCACACTGCTGTTGCTGCTGGGTGTGCTGCAATACCGTCTGTGGTTCGCCGAGGGCAGCCTGGCGGAACAGCATCGACTGGAAATCCTGATAGAGGAAAAGACCCTCATCAATAGTGAGTTGCAGGCGCGCAATGCGATACTCGAACGGGAAGTCATGGAACTGCAAAATGGGAACAAGGGCGTAGAGCAGCGCGCCCGTGAGCAACTGGGGCTGGTCCGTGAGGGTGAAACCTTTTACCAGATTGTCGAGCCTTCCGAGCCTGCGGTGAAAAGCGCTCCGTGAGTCCCGATTCGCCACGGTGCTGGGCAGTGCTGCCTGCTGCAGGCACCGGCAGCCGCATGGGTGGTGATCTACCCAAACAATATAGGCAAGTGGCCGGAGCCACCTTGCTGGAGCACAGCCTGCGTGCCTTGTTGGAGTGCGTGCAAATCAGCAAAGTAGTCGTGGCGCTGCATGGCGGGGACACCCGGGCCGCGGCGCTGGCTGTTTTTCAGGACCCGCGGGTGCAAACCGTCATCGGCGCGCAGCAGCGCAGTGGCTCGGTACTTGCCGGTCTTGAACAGCTGCTTGCGGTGGCTGACCCGCAAGATTGGGTGTTGGTGCACGATGCCGCGCGGCCCTGTGTGCAGGCGGACGATATTCGACGGCTAATGGCGACAGTCACACGCAGCGGCACGGGCGGAATTCTGGCCGAGGCTATTGTTGATACTGTTAAGGAGGCCTCGGATGACGCGCTGGTGGTGCGTACTCTGGATCGCGCCACGTTGTGGCGAGCCCAGACCCCGCAGATGTTTCGCCTCGGCGAACTGCGTCAGGCACTGACGCAGGCGCAGCAGCGGGGTCTGACCGTGACGGACGAGGCTGGCGCCATGGAGTTGGCAGGTTATCCGGTACAATTGATTGCTGCATCGGCTGGCAACCTCAAGGTCACTGTGCCTGCGGACCTGCCACTGGCAGCCTGGTATTTGCAAGCGGCCAGGGGCGCGTCGGCTTGAATAAGCATGTTCGGAGCGGAGTTTGATGCGTATAGGCCATGGTTACGACGTACATAGCTTCGGCCCCGGAGACGCGTTGGTGCTGGGTGGTGTGCGCATACCCCATGATCACGCTCTGGTGGCCCACTCAGACGGCGACGTGTTGATCCATGCGATCTGCGATGCTTTGCTCGGTGCGCTCGGAGCGGGCGATATAGGCCACCATTTTCCTGATACCGACCCGGCCAACGCAGGCGTCGACAGTCGAGTGTTATTGCGCCGGGTCATGCAATTGGTGCGGCAGGCGGACTTGGCGCTGGGCAATCTGGATGCCACGCTCATTGCGCAGGCACCGCGTATGGCGCCCTATATCGCGACCATGCGCGAGCATCTGGCTGCCGATATGAACGCCACCGTGGCGCAAGTGAACGTGAAGGCCACAACCACCGAGAAACTGGGTTTTATTGGACGGCAGGAGGGTATTGCAGTCCATGCAGTGGTGCTGCTGCAGTCTGCTACTCTATGACCCCACAGTGGCCCCGGGCATGGGGCCCGCTTCCCGGCGCTGCCCTGATTCGTTGCAGCCCTGAGGATTTCAAGGTTACGGAACAACTGGGCTTTCCTTTGTCGGGTGAAGGGGAGCATCGTTTCTTGTATGTGCAAAAACGGCAGCTCAATAGTATGGAGTTGCTGCAGCGACTGTCTGCCCTCAGCGGCGTGCCACCGCGCGATATCGGGCTCAGTGGGTTGAAGGATCGCAACGCCGTCACGCGCCAGTGGTTTAGTGTCGGTATGGCAGGGCGCGCGGAACCTGACTGGGACGCCCTGGAAGTGGGCGGCGATGTGCAGGTGGTGGAGTTAGGATGGCACTCACGCAAGCTCAGGCGCGGAGTGCATCGCGCCAATCGATTTACGCTGGTGTTACGCGCAGTGACCGGGGAGCGCGCGGCGCTGGAGCAGCGTCTGCAGAAACTGCGTGATGCGGGTGCCCCCAACTATTTTGGCGAGCAGCGCTTTGGTCGCAATGGCTCGACACTGGAGCAGGCCAGGCGCTGGATGCGCAGCGGACGCAGGGTATCACGCGAAAAACGCAGCCTGTATTTTTCCGCATTGCGCGCCTATGTATTCAATCAATTGCTGGGCGCGCGCGTAGCGAGCGGAGACTGGGAGTCAATACACGCAGGAGACGTGTGTCTGTTGCACGGGACCAGAAGTTTTTTTACCTGTGCCGAGCTTACCGAAGATATTCGAGCCCGAGCATGCAGTGGCGATCTCCATCCGGGGTTGCCACTGTGGGGGCGTGGCGCGGACAGTTTTGGCACTGGGTGCAACACGCGACAGGTGCAGATTTTGTCCGAGTGTCAGGATATCTGTGTTTTCCTGGAGGAGTCCGGACTCGAGATTGCATGGCGTCCGGCGCGACTGTTGCCGGATGACTTTTGCTGGCAGTTTTGTGATGATGAGACACTGCAACTGGATTTTTCGCTGGGTGCTGGCAGCTATGCCACTGCACTGCTTGCGGAGTTCGTGCAGTATAAAGAGGGGTGTATAGACAGTGGTATCGGTAGTGAACAGGATTGATCTCCATGGCATTGGGATGACGTCCCAGCGCACGCGGGAGCGTTTAGTCCAGCGGCTGGTGGAGCAGGGTGTGAGCAATGCGGCCGTGTTGGATGTCATGCGCACGACGCCGCGTCACCTGTTCCTTGATGAAGCCATGGCGCATCGTGCTTATGAAGATGTTGCACTGCCCATAGGCTTCCAGCAAACCTTGTCACAACCCTATGTCGTAGCACGGATGACAGAATTGCTATTGGCGGCAGGACCGCGTGCGCGGGTCCTGGAAATCGGCACTGGCTCCGGCTATCAAACCGCGATACTGGCGCAACTGGTTGATGAAGTGTTTAGCGTGGAGCGTATCAAGGCTTTGCAACAAAAGGCACGCCAGCGCTTGCGTCAGCTCAAGCTGCGCAATATCCATATGAGTCATGCGGACGGTGGTATGGGGTGGGAGGAGTGCGGCCCCTTTGACGGTATCGTCGTGACGGCTGCCCCGGATCGAATCCCCGAGGACCTGCTTTTACAGTTGGCAACGGGCGGTCGCATGGTGATACCCGTGGGCGGTGAGATACAGCATTTGCAGGTGGTAACGCGCACGCACGAGGGTTACGAAACAGAAATTGTAGAGGCCGTGTATTTTGTGCCGCTACGCTCCGGTAAAGAAAAGTAATGGCCCGCATCTGGCTGGGACAATCCCATTGGGTTCATGCCCGCTCTCGGTGATACCCCTGTTGAGGAAAGCGTTTGCTAGCGAGGATTTTATTGAGTCTGGTGTTGTGCGCTCTGGTGGCGTGTGGCGGTAATACGCGCGCGCCCGTGGAGGACCGGTCGACACAGCCGCAGTATCCTGCCTACAGCGTAAAGCGCGGAGATACGCTGTATTCCATTGCATTTCGCTATGGCCTTGATTTTCGCAAGGTGGCGGCGGCCAACAAAATCATGCCGCCCTATACGATTTATCCCGGCCAGCGCATCTATTTGAATGAGGCAGGCTTGCCCGGCATTGCCGTTGCCAAGACACCTGCTACGGCACCCACTAGGGCTCCCCCTAAGGTAGGCGCAACACCTCCCGTGCGGGTGCCTGCGCCTGTATATGCACCTGCCCCAGGCTCATCCGGCAGCGAGGCAGTTGCACCGTACCCGGTGCCGCGCAGCATACCCACTACGCCCGGTCCCGTTACAGCACCCGTGCCAAGCCCCCCTATTGCTGCGACCAAACCAGAGACTGGCGCCGGTAACTATGTAGGCGCCAAGGTCGAGTCCTGGCTGTGGCCTACATCGGGTCCGGTGACCCGGGGCTTTTCTGAGAGTGTGCATAAGGGAATTGATATCGGCGGCGCGCGCGGAGACCCCATTGTGGCTGTGGCGGCGGGTAAAGTGGTCTATGCCGGTACGGGCATAGTCGGATTCGGCGAGCTCTTGATTGTGAAGCACAATGAGGTGTACCTCAGCGCCTACGGGCACAACGACCGCCTGCTGGTCGCCGAAGGCCAGACGGTCGCTGCAGGGCAAACCATCGCAGAAAAGGGTAGTTCTGGCACTGACACGGTGAAACTGCATTTCGAAATCCGCAGGGAGGGTAAGCCGATTGACCCGCAAAGGGTACTACCGCGTCGCTAGTCCCGGTTCAAATAGGGCATTATTGGTGTGGGGAGGGGCGCCTAAAACTAGTAATAACTAGAATAATATTTGCCTAATGAGCCCAGTTTGCAATTTGCAAACTATCTGGGTTAGTCTGATAGACCCCGGCGAAAAATACTCTGTGTATTCAGATTAAAAAAAGAGTGGGTGATGGCCATGGATGTGGATCAGACAACCGCAGAATCGAAACGGAATTCGAAGCCGATCGCGGCTGTAAAACGGCCCCGCGCCGCCGATAAAGAATCCCCGATTTTTGCTCACTCAGTAGCGTCTGAACGCGAGGCTCCTGGCAACTCCGACCATGATCCGGAACAGGCTGCCCTGGCGATCACAGATTGGCTTGAGCCGTCGATTGATCCTGGTGAAGACGAGTTTGATCGCGTCAAAGGTGAAATATCCCCAAGGGCTGAAAAGTCCCTCGATGCCACACAGTTGTACCTCAATGAGATTGGCTACTCACCGCTGCTGAGCGCGGATGAGGAAAAGTACTATGCCCGTCAGGCGCGCAGCGGTGATGAATCGGGGCGCCAGCGCATGATCGAGAGTAATTTGCGTCTGGTGGTGAAAATTTCCCGCCGCTATATCAACCGTGGACTGACGCTTCTCGATCTGATTGAGGAAGGCAACCTCGGCTTGATCAGGGCGGTTGAGAAATTTGACCCCGATCTGGGTTTTCGTTTTTCGACCTACGCGACCTGGTGGATACGCCAGACCATAGAGCGGGCGATCATGAACCAGACGCGCACCATACGATTACCGATACACGTGGTAAAAGAGCTGAATGTTTACTTGCGCGCGGCGCGCGAACTGACACAAAAGCTCGATCACGAACCGTCTGCGGAAGAAATAGCGGCGCTGCTGGATCGGCCGGTAGCAGACGTAAAACGCATGTTGGGACTTAACGAGCGTGTGATTTCAATGGATACGCCGGTAGGTCCTGATTCCGACAGTTCGATGGTGGATCTGATTGCCGATGTCCGGGTCAGTGATCCCTCCCAACTGTTGCAGGACATTGACATCAAAGACAGTATTGCCGGCTGGTTGGAAGAGCTTTCAGACAAGCAGCGGGAAGTGGTATCGCGTCGCTTCGGCCTGCGCGGTTACGAGAGTAGTACGCTGGAAGAAGTGGGCCGCGAGATTGGTCTTACCCGCGAGCGAGTGCGGCAGATTCAGGTTGAAGCGCTCAAACGGCTGCGCAGTATCATGGAGACGCAGGGACTCAGCGGTGATTCGCTGTTCAGCTAGCGCTGTAATGTTCAAGCTGGGCGTTGCCGAAAACGTTTTGATCGAAGTCTCAATCATGTTGGGAAAAATCGCCGCTGGCTTATGCTGTGCCATACCACTGGCCCACGCTGCCCCTGTCGCACTGTTCGATGGACACAGTCTGGATGGCTGGCAGGTTGAAGGCGCTAGCGAATGGACTGTAGTGGATCAGGCTATCGTTGCTAGCGGCAGCGATGAAGGATTTCTGGTCAGCGCTAAAGACTACGGTGATTTTTACCTGCGGGCAGAGTTCTGGGTGGATGCGACCACCAATTCGGGCATCTTCATTCGCTGCAGGGATCGCAGGCGCATTCACCCCGAAACCTGCTATGAACTCAATATCTACGATGAGCACCCACAGCAGGAGGCGCGCACCGGCGCAGTCGTCATGCAGTTTATGCCCCCCATGGCCAGGGTGGAGACGGTGGGGCAGTGGAATACGTACGAAGTGTGGGCCAGGGGTGCGGCCATCGAGGTGAAGGTTAATGGCGTGACCACCGCGGTGATAGCGGATGCCGACCCTACCCCCGGTTTTATCGCCTTGCAGCATTGGGCAGCGGGCACGGTCAAATTTCGGCAGCTTGAACTGCACACCCCTTAACGATTGGGGGGATCACCCATCGGCGGCGGAGTCACTGGGCCCAGCGTCATGTCCAGGCGAATCTCACCTTTTACGTGCGCGATAATACGGTATAGCAGGCCCTCTGCGGAGCCATTGAGCAAGGCATCCGTGACCATATCGTCGGTATCCACAGCCATTGCGGCGGCCAACAGTTTCTGAAATGTTTTGCGGTAGGTTTCTGTGTGGCGGGTGCGGACAGCAGTGCTAAAGAAAATTTCCTGCATGCGGTCGTCGTTGCCTATGTCGCCGGACACCAACCCAATCATCTTTCGAATAAACCAGGCGTGATCGCCGCTGGCCGCGTGGGCGCGTTGTTCCATAAATTCCACTGAGCTGATCTCCCCGGTGCCCGTTGGGCCACAGACCGACATAAAGTGAAACCCTGCGATTGCGCCCAGTTGGTCCTGTACCAGGCCGAGCAGTTTGAAATAGCTGTCCTGGCGAGAATGCAGTTCCAGGCGGCGCGCGCTTTGTTCCTGCAGTTTGATGGCCCGGGTATTGGCACCGATTTCCTTTTGTTGCATGAAGTGGCCGATGACCAACCAGAGAAAAGCCAGAGGGGCGAAGGCGCCTTCCAGGAAGCTGCCGATATCCGCCGTCGGCAGATGGATAAAATTACCTGCGCCCACAATCCCCAACAAATAGGCCAAACCCGCGCTGATCCACAAGGTGGTGACAGTCAGCCCGAAGAGGACGCGCCAATCAATCGTAAAGGGAATTTTGGGTTCAGTCATGGTCGCAGCCCGGCAGAAACTCAGTGGCTGACAGTATCACGTGAGCAACATCTTGGGTGAACGTGCTTAAAAAAAGCCCCGTCATGTTGCCATAACGGGGCTCTCGGGGCATAGCGTTGCTCTCAGCGTTGCAGTAACGCGAGCTTATTGGGTTTACCGGCCCACTCTTCCGCATCGGGTAGGCCACCTTTCATTTCGGTGATGCAGGGCCATATCTCGGCCAGTTCAGCATTTAGCGCCAGAAACGCAGCCTGGTCTTCTGGCAATTCGTCTTCGGAGAAAATAGCGTTAACGGGGCATTCTGGTTCGCACAGGGCGCAATCAATACATTCATCAGGGTGGATAACCAGAAAATTGGGGCCCTCATAAAAGCAATCAACCGGGCAGACCTCCACGCAGTCTGTGTGTTTACAGTTGATGCAATCTTCACCTACGACAAAGGTCATTCCTGAAACGCCTCGCTTGAATACGGGTAGTTGGGCTAAGGGTCGCCAGTCTACCTGCTGAAAGGGCAGAAAAAAAGGCCTGAAAGTGGGGAATCATAAACTCTGTGAGGATGGTCACAGGCGCAGGTTCGGGCGCGACTTTGTGGCGCGCCGCGCGGTAATGGTTACTCCAGTTGCGCCTTTAGTTCATACAGTTTTTCAAGGGCCTGGCGCGGGGACAGGTCATTCACGTCCAATGCATGCAGCGATTCAATCACCGGGTGCGGCAGGGGCGGGCTGAAAAAGTCGTTTTGTGCAGGAAAACCTGCGCTGGGCGGCTGTGGTGTGGCGCCGCGTAACGCTCCACGTTCCAGTTCCATGAGTTTCTCCTGCGCGGCCTGCAATACGGGCACCGGGATGCCGGCGAGTTTGGCCACCTGCAAGCCAAAGCTGCGATTGGCAGGCCCCTCCTGAATATTGTGCAGGAACACCACGTGATCCTGGTGCTCGGTCGCGTCCAGGTGCACGTTGGCCATGGTGGGACACATCTCGGGTAGGCTGGTCAGCTCGAAATAATGCGTGGCAAACAGGGTAAACGCCTTGACCGAACGCGCCAGTTGCACGGCGGTAGCCCACGCCAGGCTGAGGCCATCGAACGTACTGGTACCTCGTCCGACCTCGTCCATCAGCACCAGGCTGCGGCGGCTGGCATTGTGCAGGATATTGGCAGTTTCGGTCATTTCCACCATGAAGGTGGAGCGGCCACCGGCCAGGTCATCGGAGGAGCCGATGCGGGTGAAAATACGATCGATGGCTGCCAGTTTCGCGGCGTTGGCGGGCACGTAACTGCCGATATGGGCGAGCAGGGCAATGACCGCGTTCTGGCGCATATAGGTGGATTTGCCGCCCATATTGGGCCCGGTGATGAGCAGCATGCGCCGCTGTTCGTTGAGCAGTGTATCGTTGGCGATGAACGGTTCCTGCAGCACTTGCTCCACCACCAGATGGCGTCCCGCGATAACCTCAAACACCTGTTCATCACAGAATTGCGGTTGGCATAAACGCAGCTGATCTGCCCGCTCCGCGAGATTGGCCAGCACGTCGATCTCGGCGACAGCGGCGGCGGTCTCCTGCAGGGGCGACAATTGTTCGTTGAGGCGTTCCAGCAGATCCTCGTACAGGAATTTTTCCCGCGCCAGCGCACGACTTTTGCTGGATAAGGCCTTGTCCTCAAAGGTCTTCAGTTCGGGGGTGATGAAACGCTCCGCATTCTTCAGCGTCTGGCGCCGCATATAGTCCGCGGGGGCCTTATCGGCCTGGGCACGGCTGATCTCTATGTAATAGCCGTGTACGCGGTTGTAGCCGACCTTCAGCGTGCTAATGCCGGTGGCCAGTTTCTCGCGCTGTTCGATATCCAGTAAATAGTCCCCGGCGTGAGTGCTGATCTGGCGCAGCTCGTCGAGGTCCGGGTCATAGCCGTCGGCAATCACACCGCCATCGCGGATCACGACCGGCGGATTGTCGATAATGGCACTGGCCAACAACTGGCAGAGATCGGGATAGTCGCCGGCCTGTGCACTGAGCGCGCGCAGTAGCGGTGCATTGAGTTGCGCCAGTTCGTTGCGCAATGGCGGCAACGCCTGCAGTGAGCTGAGCAGTCGCGTCAGATCGCGGGGGCGCGCAGAGCGCAGTGCCACCCGCGTGAGAATGCGTTCCATATCACCCACGGGCTTAAGCGTACTGCGTACCGTCTCATAGGTGTCGTTCTCACACAGAGCGTGCAGCGCAGCGTGCCGCGTACGCAGGATTTCGACATCGGTCAGTGGTCGGTGCAACCAGCGCCGCAGCATGCGACTGCCCATGGCGGTGATGCTGCGGTCCATCACTGACAGCAGTGTATTGCTGATGCCGCCGCTCATATTGAGGTCGATTTCGAGATTGCGCCGCGTCGCCGCGTCCAGAATCACGCTGTCGGCCCGATTTTCCGGCTGCAACGTGCGAATGTGCGGCAGATTGCCGCGCTGTGTATCTTTCACGTACTGCAACAGGCAGCCGGCGGCGCCGATGGCCAGTTCGAGACTGTCGCAGCCGAAGCCCTGCAAATCGTGTGTCTGGAATTGGGTGTTCAGGGCGCGCCGCGCGCTCTGTGCATCAAACTCCCAGGCGGGCTGGCTGCGCGCGCCCCGGCGGCCAGTAATGGCCGGGTGATAGATAGATTCGTGGTACAGGGTTTCCGCCGGATCCAGACGTTGCAATTCCCCGGTCAGCGCTTCCTCGCCAGTGATTTCCAGCACCCGAAAGCGCCCCGTGCTCAGGTCCAGATAGGCCATGCCGTAGTGCTGTTGCTGCTGGCATACAGCCAGCAACAGATTGTCGACCTTGTCGTCCAGCAGGGCTTCATCAGACAGTGTGCCGGGCGTCACAATCCGCACCACCTGGCGATCCACCGGACCCTTGCTAGTGGCCGGATCGCCGATCTGCTCGGCGATCGCAACAGAGACGCCGGCTTTTACCAGTCGCGCCAGATAATTTTCTGCCGCATGGTAGGGCACGCCGCACATGGGGATAGGCTCGCCGGCGGACTTGCCCCGCGTCGTGAGGGTGATATCCAGCAGCTGGGCCGCCCGTACCGCATCCTCATAAAACAGCTCGTAAAAATCGCCCATGCGGTAAAACAACAGGTCCTTCGGGTGATTTGCTTTGATGCGAAAAAACTGCTGCATCATGGGCGTATGCGCGTTCGAGTCTGTATCTATTTGATTCATCAGGACAAAAAATCTCAACCCACGCTGCGGATGGCAACGGGCATTGTACGCAAATCGGGGCAAATCCCCAAAGAATGCCGGTACTTGTGGCATCTTTACACCATTTTTATATTCGTGCTGACACAATGGGTCTGTACTGATCGTGGGTATCCTCGATCAGCTTAGGTGGAGTCGTCATGAAGCTAGTCCGGAATAAAGTTTGGCAGCCTGCAACACGTTATATGGTCGCCGTGTTGCTCGGTGCCGCCTGTGCTGTACTTTGTCTACCCCTGCTGGGTCGGTTGGATCTTGCCAACATCGTTATGCTTTTTCTGCTGACGGTGGCGATAACGGCGGCCTGGTTGGGACAGGGGCCTGGCATTCTGGCTGCGTTCCTCAGTGTGGCATTGTTTGACTTCCTGTTTGTCGCCCCGCGTTTTTCCTTTGCGGTGCATGATAGCCAGTATCTCGTGACCTTTGTCGTGATGTTGCTGGTGGCACTACTGATCAGCCATTTATCCAGCATGCTGCAGCGACAACTGTACCAGGCGCAGCAGCGCGAGCAACGCACCAGGGTGCTGTACGACTGTGCGCGTAACTTTGCCGGTGCCATGACCCGAGAACAGATCGATGCAACGCTGCAGGCCTGTCTTGCAGCTAGTGTGCATGCACAACAGGTCGCCCTGTATTTGCCCGACGCACAAGAACATCTCGACTTTTCAGCTTCCAGCACTCGCGCTGCGCCTTCTATCCCGGAACGACTGGTGATCCAGTACTGCTATAACAGTGGTCATCGGCAACACAGTGCCGAGTTTGCAACGACAGGATGTCACACCGCCTATTTGCCATTGCGCGGAGCAACCCGCATGCGCGGCGTGCTGGTAATTGACCTGCCAGATATTAAAGACGAGAACACGGATGGCAGATCAAATTTTCTGGAGGCGTTGTCATCCCTGTTGGCAACGGCGCTGGAACGATTGCACTTTGTTGCGGTCGCTCAGGCGGCTGAGCTCGGTATGCAATCTGAACGCTTGCGCAGCTCTATCCTGTCCTCCATTTCCCATGATGTGCGTACGCCATTGACCGTAATATGTGGGCTGGCCGATACCCTGCAGCTCACGCAGCGGGAGTTGTCAGTCGAGGGCAAGGACATCGTCGAATCCCTGCGTGCGCAGGCGTTTCGCCTGCATGGTATGGTGGACAATTTACTCAATATGGCGCGCCTGCAAAGTGGCAAGGTGCAGTTGCAGTACGAATGGCAACCGCTGGAGGAAGTGATTGGGGCGAGTATTCATTTGCTGGGCAATGCACTGTCATCCCATACCGTGCAGGTGAAGGTACCGGCCGATCTGCCGCTGGTGCAGATCGACGCCGTGTTGATGGAGCGGGTGTTCTGCAACCTATTGGAAAATTGCGCGAAGTATTCACCGTCACAGTCGACGATTACCCTGGCAGCTGCGGTGCAAGACAGTGTAGTGGAAGTCAGGGTATGCAATGCAGGTGCGGGATTTCCTGCCGGTGCGATCGGTAATTTGCTGGAAGTATTTTCGCGCGGACAACAGGAGTCACCTGTGCAAGGTTTCGGAGTCGGCCTTTCAATCTGTCGCAGTATTGTCGAAGCGCACGGTGGCAAGATTGTGTTGATCAATCCGCAAGAAGGTGGTGCCTGTGTCATGTTTACCCTGCCGCTCGGATCGCCGCCAACGATAGAACCTGAAAATACCGCGTCTGGGCAGCCGTTATGAGTACGTCGGGACAAACAGCCGATGGGGACAACGGGGCAATGGTGTTACTGGTCGAAGACGAACTGGATATCCGCCGCTTTGTGCGCACCGTACTGCGCAGTGAACAGTACCGGGTGCTGGAGGCGGATACCATCAGAGCCGGGCTTGTAGAGGCCGATAGCGGCAAGCCTGATCTGGTAATTTTGGATCTGGGTTTGCCAGACGGTGACGGCGTGCAATTTGTGCAGGATTTCCGCCACTGGTCTCAGGCACCTGTACTGGTACTCTCTGCGCGCAGTGCAGAAAAGGAAAAAATCGCCGCACTGGATGCCGGTGCAGATGATTACCTCACTAAACCGTTTGCCGTAGGAGAGCTGCTGGCGCGGGTGCGTGCGCTGTTAAGGCGCGGGCAGCAATTGCAGGCAGCACCCGAGGCCCACTTGTCGTTTTCCGATATCACAGTGGATATGGCGCGGCGTAGCGTGAGGCGTGACAACGAGCCGGTGCATCTAACTCCCATTGAATATCGTCTGCTGGTGTTACTCATCACGAATGCTGGCAAGGTAATGACCCATCGCCATTTGCTGCGCGAAGTCTGGGGTCCTGGGCAGGCTGATAACAGCCATTACCTGCGGGTCTATGTCGGCCATCTGCGGCAAAAGCTGGAAAAAGATCCTGCACAACCAAAACACATCCTCACGGAAACCGCCGTCGGTTACCGCTTCGTCTTCTAACGCCAATGGAGTATTTTTATGGAGCATGACAATGCCCGTTCCGGCACGGCAAAACTGACGCTTGCTGCACTCGGAGTGGTGTATGGGGATATCGGTACCAGCCCCCTGTATGCCTTCAAGGAAGCGTTTGCCGGAGCGCATGCGATGCCGCTGACCGAGGTCAATGTGCTGGCGACATTATCATCGCTGTTCTGGGCGGTGATGCTGATTATCTCGCTGAAATATGTCTGGATTGTCCTGCGCTTCAGTAATGAAGGAGAAGGGGGTGTGCTCGCCCTGACGGCATTGGCGCAACGCGTCACTCGGCAACAGCCGAGGCTGGCGTTGGCAGTGATTATTGCAGGTATTTTTGGTGCCGCACTGTTTTACGGTGACGCGGTTATCACACCGGCCATATCAGTGTTGTCGGCCATTGAAGGATTGAGTGTGGTTACGCCGGCGTTTGAGCGTTGGGTGGCACCGATTACCATCGGTATTCTCATCGGACTTTTTGTTATCCAGAAGCACGGCACCAGTCGTATCGGCGGTCTATTTGGCCCAGTAACGGTCATCTGGTTTCTGACATTGGGGGTGTTAGGCGTCATCAGCATTGTGCAGAATCCGGTGGTGTTGCAGGCTGTCAATCCGATGTATGCCGTGCACTTTGCCATACAACATCCGCTGGCGGCATTTCTGTTGATGTCTGCGGTGTTTCTGGCCCTTACCGGCGGTGAAGCCTTGTATGCGGACATGGGGCACTTCGGTGCACGCCCGGTGCGCATTGCCTGGTACGGCCTTGTTTGTCCGTCGCTGGTGCTCAATTATTTTGGCCAGGGTGCGCTGGTGTTACGCTCCGCTGAGGCAGTCAAAAATCCTTTTTATTACATGGCGCCAGAGTGGTTGCTGTTGCCCCTGGTAGGCTTGGCGGCTGCGGCCACCGTGATTGCGTCACAGGCCACTATTACCGGTGCGTATTCGATGACGCTGCAGGCTACACGGCTTGGTTATCTGCCACGTATGCGTGTGCTGCACACCTCAGACACGCAGCGCGGCCAAATCTATATTCCGGTGATCAACTGGATGATGTTGATTGCCGTTGTGGTGTTGGTGCTGGAGTTTCAGTCATCTGGTGCGTTGGCAGCGGCGTATGGCATTGCCGTATCCGGCACGATGCTTATCACCACGCTGTTGACCGGGGTTGTGGCGCTGGCCATTCCAGGGCGTATGCGCACGGTGTTACTCATATCCCTGCCGGTTTTCTTCCTGCTGGAGCTGGTGTTTTTTGCTTCCAATGCCACCAAGTTGCTGCATGGCGGATGGATGCCGATTCTGCTGGGCCTGGCGATTTTTACCTTGCTGATGACCTGGAAGAAGGGCAGCAAAGCAATGTCCACGGCTCGTCAGAAAATTGACGTGAGTATGGCGGATTTCCTGCAGGCAGGTATGTTCAACGTGACTCGCGTACCGGGTACGGCGGTGTATCTCACTTCAGATACTGAGTTGGTGCCCAGTGCCCTGTTTCACAGCCTGAAGCACTTCAAGGTCATGCACGAGCAGATCGTCTTCCTGCATATTGTCACCGAGGATATTCCCCGTGTGCCGGACAACCAGCGGCTGGTAGTGCAGCATCTGGCCGATCATGTTTATGCAGTGACCATGCGTTTTGGGTTTCGTGAAGAGGCGGATGTCATGATGGCATTGGCAGGATTGGATGCGCTTGGCGTACGTATGGAACCAATGCTGACCACGTTCTTTGTTGCGCGCGCCGGTATCACTGATGGGCCGGGTGCTTTGCCAGCGTGGCAGACGGGTTTGTTTGGCTGGATGAGTCGGCAGGCCGACAGTGCAGCGAGTTATTATCAGTTACCGGCTAACAAGGTGGTTGAGTTGGGTACACAGGTAACCTTGTAGGTGGTGTAAAACACGGGCCAATGCCCTTCGTGCCTCCGGCGATCAGGGTAGAGGGTCCGTATTGTTGCAAGCGGGTATTGCTCATTAGTCTAGGCTACGACTTTCCACGGCGATGACCGCTGCGTTCACTTTCATCGTATATACTCGGTTGACAATGGTGAAAGGGAATCTGTTTATGACATTGAAAGTGGTGGTATGGGGAACCGGCAACGTGGGGCGGCCGGCTATTCGCGCGGTGCTCTCGCACCGCGATCTGGAGCTCGTTGGTGTAATCGTGGCCAGCAAGGATAAAGTAGGTCTGGATGCCGGAGAGATTGCCGGGGTAGGGATCACGGGTGTGCTCGCCACGGACAACTGGCGCAGCGTACTCGACGCTAAACCTGATGCGGTGGTCTACACCGCCACCGCGGATACACGGCCCATCGAAGCCATGACTGACCTGTTGGCCTGCCTGGAGGCCGGCATCAATGTGGTCTCCACCGCCTTCTATGCCTATTTGAATCCAGCCTCGTCCCCGCAGGAAGCCCTGCAGCCAGTGAATGACGCCTGCGCCAGGAGCGGCGCGTCGCTGTTTGTGTCCGGGATCGATCCGGGTTGGGTCATGGACATGCTGCCCGTCGTGTTAAGCGGCGCGGTCTCCGGTATTCGCGAGATCCGCACCCGCGAGATTTTCAACTACGCGCTTTACGATCAGCCGCACGTGGTGCGCGAGGTGATCGGGTTTGGCGGGCCCATGGATACCGTGCCGATGATGCTGCACGACTTCGCCATCGAATTCGTGTGGGCACCCATGGTGCGCCTGGTGGGTGAAGCGCTGGGTAAGCCGGTAGAGAAGCTGGAAGTGAAGGTCGAGCGCCTGCCCCTGGAGCGCACGATTGAGGTGCCGGGTATGGGTACGTTTGAAGCCGGAACCCAGGGCGCGTTTCGCTTCGAAGTGCTTGGCTATCACGGCGGGCAGCCGCTGTATGCGCTGGAACATATCACGCGTATCGACGATGCATGCGCCCCCCACTGGCCCTACCCGCCCCAAGGGCGCGGCTGCCATCAGGTGATTATCAGTGGCGACCCGGACTTGCATGTCAGCGTGCATGCGCAGGATCATCATGAACCCAGCGTGGCCGGTGGCGGCAACGCGTCTGCCGCGAACTGGGTGGTCAATGCGCTGCCTGCGCTGTGTAGCGCGCGACCCGGAGTTGTCACCGTACTCGACCTGCCGCGTATCACGGGTGCGGGACAATTGCGCAATGGATAACACCGCTATAAACGCGGATGCAACCGCTGCCAATGAACGCGCTGGTGAAGCCATTGAGGACTCTTCAGCAGATGCTGCACGTGGCTCAAAAAAAGCAACTCATCGACTGTCCCGCAGTCAGCGGTTGGCAAAATTGGCCGGCACACACGCGCTGGTATTTCTGCTGGCACTGTCGGCGTTCGCTGCCGCTGATAGCTGGTACATCGTGACCGCACTGGGCATTGCCAGCCTGCTCGGTATCATTACCGCGGCTCTGGCGGGCATCACTGTCGCCACACTGGTGCACGAGTGGTTCCACTACCTGGGTGCACGCATCGCCGGTGCACAGTTCGATATTCCCGCGCGGCAGGGGCTCTTTGTCTACGACTGGGACTTCACCAGTAACAGTGTGCGCCAGTTTCTCATCATGAGTATTGCTGGCAGTGTTGGTGGTTTGTTGGCAGTTATTGTGTTGTGGAATACGGTGCCTGCTGACAGCTGGAGTCGCGCGGTGCTGCGCGGCGCTGCTGTCGCTAGCATCATTTATGCCGCGTTGATCGAATGGCCGGTGATCAGGCGCATCCGCCGCGGTGGTGACCCGCTAACCGAGTTGTCAAAAATTGATAAGCAGCTGTTGACGCGCAGCTTTATCATCGCCGGCGTTGCCGGTATTGTGATGACGCTGCTTGTTGTCTCCTGAAACCTGCGGTTGCGCCGCCCTGGATGGTCAAGGTTGGCCAGGAGTGATAGCAATACCACATAAATTTGGCTAGCAATTTACAGGGAGATGATCGTGAAAAAACCTTTAACGGTGCGCCGCGCTGCCTTGAGTGTCTTTGCCGCGTGTTTACTGTGCATGGGGCAGTTAGGCCAAGCCAGTGACACGCCTGCTCCACGCGTTGTGGTAACGGGGGAAGGGCGCGCCGATGTAGCACCGGACATGGCGGTGCTGGTCCTGAGTGTCATGCGTGAGGCGCCGACAGCGCGGGCAGCGCTGACCGCCAATTCCGCCGCTATGAGCAAGGTGCTTGCTGCAATGGGTGGATTGGGGATTGCCAAGCGGGATTTACAGACGGCCAACTTCGATATCCAGCCCCGTTATACGTACCCTTCCAGGCAGGTGGCAGGTAGCGACGAAGCGCCCAAACTGGTCGGCTACACAGTGCGTAACGCACTGACCATCAGGGTGCGCGATATTGCGAAGGTCGGTGAGGTAGTGGATACCTCGGTAACCCTGGGCGTTAACGAAGGAGGTAGCATCTCGTTTAGCAATGACGATCCCTCGGCAGCGATCACGCAGGCGCGGGTCAAGGCTGTTGCCGACGCTATGGCCAAGGCTCGTACCCTGGCCGAGGCGGCGGGTGTAAGGACTGGCAACGTGCTTGAAATCTCCGAGCAGAGCTATACGCCACGCCCGCTGGCGATGGCTAAAATGGAAATGGTCGCCATGGACGCAATGGCAGGTTCGGCGCCGCCCATTGCGGCAGGCGAGAATACCTATAGTGTGACCGTGAACTTAACGCTGGCCTTGGAACAATAGTTGGCTGTGCACGGTTGCAACGCTGCGCTATCGGCAGTAGCAATGCGCCTCGAATCTTTGCCATAGTGCTGCACTGTCTGTAGCAGAGTCTACTTCCAGGCGGTAGGCTTGTTCGTCCGGTGCCAGTGCCTGCGCACTGCCCAATTGCTTTTCCATCACCGCCACATCCGCTTCCGATGCGTCCTGGGTGTGGCGCGCGCGCTCAATCAGGCGCTGGCGCAGTTGCTCGGGTGCAGCGATGCAATCGACGATAACAAACGGGACCGACAGTTTGCGCGCCAGCTGGTGAAAAGTATCGCGTGTGCGGCGATGCAGAAAAGTAGCATCGATAATGACCGGGAACCCAGCCTCAAGTGTTACGCCCGCCAGTTCCTCCAATCGCGAGAACGTTGTTCGACTCATCGCGGCGCTGTATAGCGTATCTCGCTGCTGCGGCTCGCTGCGCTGCTCCGGGGTCATTCCTGCCAGACGCTTGCGTTCAACGTCGGAGCGGATGCGCACTGCACCGCTGCTTGCGACCAGCGCTGCAGCGATGGTGGATTTTCCGCTACCGGACACACCGTATGTAATGGCGAGAAACGTCCGCCTGGGCTGTGTGCGCTCTTGTGCCAATTCCAGGTAACGTAAAAACTCGCGATAGCTTTGGGTCGTGGTGAGGGCGGTCGTTGATAGCGGTTCCCGCAGCAGATTCACCTTGCCCCGCACCATGGCGAAATAGCAACAGTAGAAATCAAGCAACGCAAGCCCGGTGTAATCGCCGCGATATTCAAGGTAATCGGTCAGCAAGCGGTGCGATGCTTCAGGGTAGCCGCGAGCGTCCATGTCCATGCCGAGGAAGGCGATCTCCGAGATACTGTCCATAATGCGGAATGCTGCATTGAATTCGATGCAGTCAAACAGGCGCACCGCGCCATCGACTACGGCGATGTTACCCAGGTGCGCATCACCGTGGCCGTCAATCACCCTGCCTTCCAGTGCGCGCTGCGCGATCATGGGTAGTCGTTGTGCATAACGTCGCTGTGACCAGTCTTGGATTGTCTGCAACTGACGCAACTGCTCAGTGGGTAACGCGTAGTTGCGAATTTGGTGGAAGTTCTCCTCCATTGCGGCAAGCAGTGCGGCGGGCGAGCCCGGTTCGCTGCTCTTAGGATCGGGATGGCAGCTTGGGAGACTATCGTGCACTCGCGACAATTCCTTTGCCAAAGCTCGGATCAGGGTGTTGTCCAGTCCGTTCGCTGCCGCGACGGCATCGAGCAGTTGCTCTTGCTTGAAGCGACGCATCTTGACCGCGTAGTCGATGGTTGGGCCTGCGCCGTCTATCACTGGCCCTTGCTCGCCCTGTGTGATGGGTACGACAGCGAGGTAGAGCTCCGGTGAAAACCGCCGGCTCAGTCGTAACTCCTCTGCACAAAAATGACGGCGCAGTTCCTTACTCGAAAAATCGAGAAAGCCGAAGTTCACCGGTTTCTTGATTTTGTAGGCAAACTCGCCGCACAGAATGAACCAGGATATATGGGTTTCGCGCAGTTCTGAAGGTTCGGTGGGGTTACAGAAGGAGATGGCGCGAAGTAATTGCTCAATGCCGGCGCTGTTCACTTGAAAACCTTGCTGTGGCTAGAGATTGCATGCTTTTCGACAACGACAGATAAGCAATCGAAAATCAGTTGTCGCTGACGTCATGGGCGTGACATTTCATGCAGGAAATCGGGATGCTTTTGCGCATACATTTTTCCGCTCATCTCGGCAAATTCAAGGGAGTTGTGCACTCTGTCGTAAAGCGCGGGTACTCCTTGGTCTGTTCTCGTTCTACATGTTTGAAGTATGCGGCTTTTACATAACAAATCCACGCGATCAATATAGCGTGATTCCAGCGCCCTGAACTGTCCAAACAACGCTTCCGACTGCGGATTTTGATCAAAGTAGGCGAGATTCTCAGGTTTGGCACAGGCATCGGTGGTGCTGGCCAGGTTGATGTAGTAGGAACAGGGTCTTTTGGTCGTGATGTAGCTACCCATTGTCACAACGCGAATTTCTGGATTCGCTAATTTCAGCCGTTTAAGAAGAGCCAGGAAATAATCTTTGTTGCCCGCATAGGGCCGATTTGCGGAATAGAGAAGCACATCAAGACGATCGGTCATAGCCGGATCAAGCAGCATGTCCAAGCGGTGCTGACATTGCTCACTACTGGTTACCACACTGTCCGATTCTAAATGAAATGCACATCCTTCTACTCCGCCAAATAAAATGAGATTGAGATTATTGTCCTCACCGAAACCGGCGTTTATAAAATTGTAAGCGTCAACTTCAGTCGAGTTACCCAGCACAAGAATCTGTGATTTCGCTGCAAAATTGCAATTTTCCTTTGATAAGGGATTGCCCAACATGCAGGCATTGGGAAGTCGTGTGAAGCGATCCTGCATACCCTGTTTGATCTGCTCTGCGCTTAACGATAGGGATGGAAAACGCCACGCCCAGCCATCGCCTTTCCAGGCGCTGGTGGCGAGCAGTGCCAGCAGGCCCGCGACGGCCAAGGTGCGCAATGCAAAATGCGAACTGTCTGTAGCGGTTAGTCCATGACCAATCCTGTCAGGACGCTGATAGTAGCGACGCTCTATCGCGTAGTGCAGAACAATCGTAGCCAATAGTGTGCATGCGGCCAATTCAAACTGATCTGCCGGAGTCAGCTCTGATCCGTACTGGTATCGAAATAACGCAATGAGTGGCCAGTGGACCAGGTACATGGAGTAGGAAACCCGACCCACCCAAACGCTCAGTGGGTTTTCCATCAGTAGTTTTGCTGGCGCATCGAGTTCAACCGACATTGCAGCACACAGTAGTACAAGGGCGGCTCCTATGGTGGGTAACAGGACAGCCCATCCAGGAAACCGTGTGTCTCCATCAAAGGTCACCACACTTATTGCAATGCAAATGATGCCTGCCCAGAAGGCAAGCATCGGAATTCTGAAGAGATAACTGTGCGTGTGATTCTGAAGTGTTGATGAAAGGGGAATCAGGAGCGCGCCCATGGAAAATTGAAAGACCCTGAACGGCAGGAGGTAAAACGCTGCCGATTGATCAACCCCGGTAAACCAAATGCAAAGTATTGCCCCTAACACTGAAATCACGGCCAGGGATATGCCAAGTGGTACGGACCGGCGAATGCTGAGCAGTCCGATAATGAGGGCGGGCCAGAAAATATAGAACTGCTCTTCCACTCCCAGTGACCAGGTATGCAGTAACGGTTTGAGTTCGGATGCAGTGTCCCAGTATCCCGAGTCGAGGTAGAAAACAATGTTGGAGAGGCTGAAGAGTGCGGCGGCAGCGGAGCGAGCAAAATCCACCATATCGTAGGGTGTCATGAGGAGAGCGGCACCGACAAATGTGGCGGCAATCGTTGCGATCAGTGGCGGCAGCAGTCGCCTGATTCGTCGAGCATAGAAATCAGACAGTTTGAAATCGAGACGTTCGTATTTGTGTTTGATGATCGATGTAATCAGGTATCCGGAAATAACAAAAAAAATGTCGACACCGACGAATCCTCCACTGAAACCGTTCAGGTCAAGATGAAAGAGGACGACAGACAGCACTGCAATTGCACGGAGGCCATCGATATCTGCGCGGTATTTCAATAGACCAATTCCTCCAAACAGTGATGCTTGCGACGGTGCCAGGATCAGCTACCTGCACCAATGCATGTCATCGAGCAGTGCATGTGTACGAATACAGTGCATAGCAAAAACATGCCACCCGAGAATTCGTGAAGAAAAACACATAACACATTGATATTAATAGTATATCCAAATTGGCATAGCTATTGCTAGTGTCTGGGCATATCGGTTGTTTTCATGGTGACGGTAAAGATGAGGTTCAATATGCCAGCGGTATCCAGCAAGAAACAGTCTTCCGCAAAATTCGCTATCTTTGCAGCAGCACTGTGTGTGTGCGCACTGCTGATCAGCATACAAGCGAGCGCTAGTGGTATGCCGGAAAAATGGGAGCTCAAGTTCGGCTTCATCAAACTCACCGACATGGTGCCGTTGGCCGTTGCGTATGAGAAAGGCTTCTTTGAAGACGAAGATCTGGCCGTAACGCTGGAGGCGCAGGCGAACTGGAAGGTGCTATTTGATCGCGTCTCCTCCGGAGAGCTCGATGGCGCGCACATGCTGGCGCCGATGCCCTTGGGCACTGCAACCGGTGCGCTAGGTAGTACCCCGATCATAGCGCCGTTCACGATGTCTTATAACGGCGCGGCGATTACCGTGTCAAACGAGGTGTGGGCTCAAATGCGCCCCCGTGTTGCGTTGGATGGCGATAAGCCAAAACACCCTGTCAGTGCAGCTGCACTAAAGCCCGTACTGGAGAGCTATGCCAAGAGCGGCAAGAACGTCAATCTCGGTATGACCTTCCCGGTGGGCACACACAATTATATGTTGCGATACTGGTTAGCTGCAGGTGGTATCAATCCGGGCTTGTATGCTCCTGAAAAAGGCGACAGCAGCGGCACCGTGGGTGCACAGGCCTTCTTGTCAGTCGTGCCGCCACCGCAAATGGTGCCGACCATGGAGGCTGGTACTACCGCAGGCTATTGCGTGGGCGAACCCTGGAATCAACAGGCGGTTGCCAAGGGGCTGGGCGTACCGGTGATTACCAGCGAACAAATATGGGCCAGTGGCTCCGATAAGGTTTTTGGTATCCGCGAAGATTTCTATACCAAGTACCCGAATACCACCATCCGCACCGTCAAAGCCCTGATCAGAGCGTCGCACTGGCTGGATGCCAACAACAATGGCAATAGGCCTGAGGCGGTCAAAATGATTTCGCGGCCTATCTATGTCGGTGCGGACGAAAAGGTCATCGCCAACAGCATGACCGGTACCTTTGAATTCGAAAAAGGCGACAGGCGCGCTATTCCAGAATTCAACACCTTCTTCAAAGAGGTCTATGGCATTCCCTACTATTCAGATGCCATTTGGTGGATGACGCAAATGCGTCGCTGGGGACACATCGCCGCAACGCAATCGGATAGTTGGTATATGGACATGGCGAAAAAGGCGTATCGCCCCGACGTCTACCTGCTAGCAGCAAAAGAACTGATTGCAGAAGGAACCATGCAAGCGAACGATTTCCCCGATCTTGCGCAGGAGGATTTTATACAAGCACCACAAGCAAGTCGGCTGGATGGCGCAGTATTTGATGCGCTCAAACCAAATCAGTTTATTGATGGCTTTGTCATTGGCCTGAAGGGCGAGTAAATGAAGCAGACCGGTTTTATGCGTGTCGTTGATCGCACTCTCAGGAATCTCGGCCTGCCTCTGATAGGTATAACCGTCTTTTTGAGCGTGTGGCAGTTCACATCTGGACGTATCGACACCTCTTTAGGAAAATTTCCGGGTCCGGCCATGGTATGGGAGCAGGCTGGCGGCTTGCTGCAAGAATTCAGGGATGAAAAAGTACGCGAGGTGGATTTCTATGCGCGACAGGAAAAACGTAATGCCCAGCTGAAGATGCAGCGCCCAGACACTGTGATCGAAATGCGGTCCTTCAGTGGCGCCCCCACGTTTCCCCAGCAGATAGTGACCAGTCTCAAGACGGTATTTACCGGTTTTATACTGGCTGCAGTGATAGCTATTCCTTTAGGGATTGTCATCGGGTTGAGCAGTGCAGTTTACAAAGCGATCAACCCGATTATCCAGTTGTTCAAGCCAGTGTCGCCGCTGGCATGGTTGCCGCTGGTGACCATCGTCGTCAGTTCGGTATACATCAATGTTATTGATGGCATGCCGAAGTCTTATGTCACCTCGGCATTTGTAGTGATGCTCTGTTGCCTGTGGCCGACGGTTATCAATACGGCAGTCGGTGTCACGTCGGTTAGCAGTGATTGGGTCAATGTTAGCAAAGTACTGCGTCTGAATTATTTTCGCCATATTCGATACATTGTATTTCCAGCTGCTGTTCCGATGATTTTCACTGGTCTGCGACTTTCACTAAGCACTGCATGGATGGTGCTTATCGCCGCGGAAATGCTGTCGCAAAATCCAGGTCTTGGGAAATTTGTGTGGGATGAATTTCAAAACGGGAATAGCAATTCCCTGGGTAGAATCATGGTAGCCGTATTGACCATCGGCTTGATCGGCTATGCGCTGGATCGCGCTATGTTGTTCTTGCAGCAGCATTTCTCATGGGACAAACAGGCACTCCTGCGTTAGTGATAGAAAAGGCTGGGTCGCACGGAAACGTCTTCTGACACGAGGTTGCTATGAAAACACTTTTGGAACTCACGCAGGTCGGTATTGATTTCAAGACTGAAAAAGGCATCTTCAGTGCGCTGAAAAATGTCAATATTAGAATCCAGGAGGGCGAATTCGTCACGCTCATAGGCCACTCCGGGTGCGGTAAGTCGACGGTTTTGAATATTGTTGCCGGCTTGTTGCAGGCAACAAGCGGGGGCGTTGTGCTGGATGGCAGGGAAGTGAATGCGCCAGGCCCAGAGCGGGCAGTTGTATTTCAAAATCACTCCTTGCTGCCATGGTTAACGACTTATCAGAATGTTGAGTTGGCCGTCAAAGAAGTGTTTCGCGGCAAGAAATCAGCGGCGCAAATGAAGGAGTGGATTGAATACAATCTACAGTTAGTCCATATGCAACATGCCAGTGACAAATTGCCGCATGAAATCTCCGGCGGCATGAAGCAGCGCGTTGGTATCGCCAGGGCGCTTGCCATGCAACCGCAAGTGCTGCTTATGGATGAGCCTTTCGGGGCGTTGGATGCGCTGACTCGAGCGCATTTGCAAGACTCCTTGATGGATATACAGAACACATTGAAAAATACGGCCATCATGATCACCCATGACGTTGACGAGGCGGTATTGCTGTCCGACCGAATCGTCATGATGACGAATGGTCCTGCCGCTACTATTGGCGAAATCCTCAATGTCAATTTGCCACGCCCCAGAGCGCGATTGGCCTTGGCGGATGACCCACAGTACAACCACCTGCGGCATGAAGTGTTGCGGTTTCTGTACGAAAAAAATGTGAAGGTTGAGGACATTTTGAGTCAAGGAAAAAAGTCGGCAGCGTTAGCCTCAGCACGGCAGGCTAACGCAATAGACCGACTACCTAAAGTGTCTTGAGCATCAATATAGCCACCTAATTACCAAACATTGGAATACGAACGTTTCAATCACTCGTAGGGGAAGTCAATGCACCTGGTTTTTGTTGAAAAAGTAGCCTGCTCACTTGTCGTCGGTTTCCTGTTGTCCTCGGTTCCGGTGCTGTCTGCTGAAGACATCTTTGCGGCTGCCACCTCTGGAGTATTTACCGGGAATGCGCGGCTTCGTTATGAAGACGTCGACGATGATGCGTTTGCCAAGAGCGCAGAGGCACTGACCCTGCGCACGCGCCTGGCCTATGAGACGGCACCCTTCTATGCCTTTACGCTGTTAACCGAGGGTGAGAATGTGTCGCATATTAGTGGCGTTGACAACTATCAATTGCCTGCGCCACCCGTACCGGCGAGTGACGAACATGCTGTCATAGCAGATCCCGAAGGCTCGGAGCTAAATCGCATCCAGTTGCGTTACCGTGGCATTCGCAAGGCCGATCTAATCCTCGGGCGACAATACCTGGTATATGACAACCAGCGCTGGATTGGGAATGTGGGATTTCGTCAAAATGATCAGACCTTTGATGCTTTCAGCGCAGTGTATAGAGGAATAGACGACTTCATCTTCCAATATGCGTATTCCACCCGAGTAAATGGCATTACGCCGGAGTTTAACGCCAACACCAAAGATAATTTGGTGAACATCAGCTACAACGGGTTTACCTGGGGCAAATTTATCGCCTATTCCTACAACCTGCAAAATGAAGACAATACCTTGAACCTTCCTCCAAACCAGATAGATGTCAACCCGGGTTTGCGCTATGTCACCAATGACAGTGTGGGTCTGCGCTTCGACGGTGTGTACAACCTGCCCACGACAGTACCGTTGCGTGCGGTATATCGCGCCGAGTATGCCTATCAAGAGGCAGACGTATATGACAAGCCGAACGTGGAGAATAGCTACGACGCCGACTACAAGCTGGCAGAGTTGGGCCTTGTCTGGGGTTTCGGTGACGGAGAATTTGCACTGTCACCGTTGTTGGGTTACGAATCTTTAGGGTCTGACGATGGTCGCTATGGTTTGCAAACACCCTACGCTACCAAACACGCGTTCAATGGCTGGGCGGATCAATTCCTGGTCACCCCCAAAGACGGCTTGATCGACCAGTACGTATTACTCGGATTTGATTGGAATACCTATGCCGTCAAGACGCTGTTGCAATACCATGACTATGCATCCGAGAGCGACAATCTCGTCACTCAATCTGAGCTCAATCTGGGCTCAGAAACTAGCATGCAAGCTATTAAAACGTTTGGACCAAAGTGGACAGTGGGCGCCAAATACACGGTGTTTCACCAGGCCGGCAGTGCCAGTGATGTCGCGGCATCCGGTAAAAGAGATGCCGACAAGGTGTGGGCCTGGGTAGAATATAACTTTTAGCACAATGCTAGCGTCCAGCCTCACGGAGTCTTCCTCTGGAAAACCAGCCGTACAGCACCGGTAACACGAATAAGGTCAAAAAGGTGGCAGTCACTAATCCGCCTACAATGACCGTGGCCAATGGCCGTTGAATCTCGGAGCCCACCCCGTCTGACAAAATCATCGGGATCAAACCCAGGGCGGCAACGATTGCTGTTATGAGCACGGGGCGTAAACGGGATACAGCGCCATCGAAAACCGCCCTGGCGATGTTGTCTTCGCCCATCTCGATACGCAAATTGATCGCTTCCACCATGACTACACCGTTTAGTACGGCGACACCAAACAATGTGATGAAGCCGATAGAGCTGGGCACGGATAAATACTGACCGGAAACGAACAGTGCGACAATCCCACCAATCATGGCTAAAGGTAAATTGACCAGGATCAGTAAAGCCTGGCCTATGGAATGAAAAGCAAAATACAGAAGGAGTGCGATCAATCCTATCGACAACGGCACGACCACCAAAAGTCGTTGTTGCGCTCTTTGCTGGTTTTCAAATTGCCCACCAATGCTGATGGTATATCCTGCGGGTAAATCAACCTTCTCTTTAATTGCCTGTTCTATATCAGACACAACACTGCCCATATCCCGTCCTTCGACATTGGCTTGAATCACTACACGCCGTTGTACGTCATCACGACGTACCTGGGGAGGACCCGATTCGATCGCAATATCCGCAACATCGCCCAATCGTATCCATGCGCCCGTTGACGACTGTAGTCTCAGGTCTGCGATGGCTTGCCTATCGGCACGATAAGGTTCAGCGATACGGACATAGATATCATAGCGTTCATTGCCGTTGATGATTTGGCCTGCTGCGCGCCCGCCAAGACCATCGCGTACCACGGACATGATATCGTCGACTGCCAGTCCATAGCGGGACAGCTGCCGTCTATCAGGCCTCATGACCAATTGCGCTTCGCCGACAATTTGCTCCATGGCCACATCGCGTGCGCCATCGATATTTTTTATTACCTGCTCAATCGCCTGGCCTTTTCTTGCCAATACGCCAAGGTCAGGACCAAATAGCTTAATCGCCAATTGCGCCTTGACACCAGACATCAATTCATCAACTCGGGTTGCAATCGGCTGGGAAAAGCTCAAAAGCAAACCTGGAAACTGTGACAGCTTCTCCTCCATAAGGCCTTGTAACGCCAGGCGGTCATGGGCGCTGGTCCATTCACCTACAGGCTTGAGCCCGATGTATATTTCGATGTTGTTCACTGGCTCCGGTTCGCCCCCTACCTCCGCTCGACCTATATTGCTTAACGCATAGGTGACTTCGGGAAATTCAAGCAGCATAGCTTCCAGCTTCGGCGCAACCTGTAATACCGTTTCCAAACTGGTGGAAGGTGCCATCATCACACGCAAATTAATGGTACCTTCCTCAAGCTCCGGAACAAATTCTGTTCCAAGCAGCGGAACCAACAACAGAGCAGCCAATAAGAGGGCGCTAGCACCGCCTATTACCCACGACTTGCGCTTCATGGCTTTTTCTAACGCGGTTCGGTAGCGTTTTTCCAGGAACAGAACCAAGGGACTGGTTCTGTTCCTGATTCCGCGCCGGAAGAGGTAAGTGGCTAGAGCGGGCACTACAATGAGCGAAACCGCCAATGATGCCGCCATGGCAATCATGATGCTCACTGCCATGGGTTGAAACAGCTTTCCTTCCACTCCCTGCAAGCTAAACAGCGGGGCAAACACCACCATAATGATACTGATTGCAAAAAAGATCGGTTTGGCCACTTCGCGAGCAGCTTGCTGGATGCTTAAGCCAGCGTGAGTGTGGCGTGTCGCGTCATCGGCATCACGATCTATTGGCGGCACCACCCTGAGGCGATCAGGATCATGGCAGTGATCGGGTTGACTCAGGTGTTTGAAAATATTCTCCATCATCACCACAGCCCCGTCTACCATCATGCCTATCGCCACTGCCAGCCCACCCAACGACATCAGGTTGGCCGATAGACCGTTGTACGCCATCACGGTAAGCGCCATACCCACCGACAGCGGAATCGAAATCAGGACCAACAGCACGGCGCGCACATTGAGCAGAAAGAGCACCAGTATCACTACGATGAAGAAAAAGGCCTCGATCAGCGCCTGCACCACGGTCTGCACAGCTTTGTCGATGAGTTCCGCCTGATCGTAGTAGGCTTCGAAATGCACACCTTTGGGCAGCGCCTGTTCGATGAGTCCAATCCGATTCACTACACCATCGATCGTGGCTTTGGTATTCGCCCCCAGGCGCTTGAACACAATCCCGGATACGACTTCCCCCAGCACCTGTACGTCACCCTTATCGTCGCGCCGGGTCATAGTGACCGCGCCCTGACGAATTTCACTCCCTAATTCCACGGTGGCTACATCAGCGACGGTGACAACAACGCCCGCTACCGTTTTAATCGGAACTTGCGCCAGTTCCAGCAGCCCTTGCTTATCGTGGCGCAACCAACCGACCCCACGAATGACCAGTTGCTCCTGCCCCCGATTCATGTACCAGCCACCAGAGTTTTGGTTATTGCGCTCCAGTGCTTGTACCACATCGCTTTCAGTCAATTCATAGCCCAGCAATCGCGCAGGGTTGATATTGACTTGATACTGCCGCACTGTTCCTCCAAAGGAGAGCACGTCGGTCACGCCGTCCACCGGCATCAGCAATAGCTTCACGATCCAATCATTCAGGCTGCGCAATGTCATGATGTCATAGCCCGAACCGGCATCGGCGACCAACAAATAGTGGTAGACCTGGCCAAGGCCGGAAGAGTTTGGGCCAATATCCGGGATGCCTACCCCCGCAGGAATAAGTTGTTTCGCCGCTTGTACGCGTTCAAATACCAACTGCCGTGCAAAGTAGATATCAGTGTCTTCTTTAAACGCTACCGTGACGGTCGATAAGCCGGTTTTCGAAATGGAACGTACCTCTTCAACATCGGGCAACGCATACATGACTGCTTCTATGGGATAGGTAATCAGTTGCTCTACTTCCTCGGCGGCCAGTCCGGGGGCTTCGGTATTGATTACCACCTGCACGTTCGTTACGTCAGGAAACGCATCCAGATTGAGACGGGGAATAGTAAAAGCGGCCGCTACCGTCAGCGCCAGCAGAGCCATTACCACCAACAAGCGGTTAGTTACCGACCAATCAACCAATCGATTCAGCATGACAATTCTCCAGGATACACAGGTCTATTGATGACTTAGTCGTCGTCATCCTCAAAACCGCTCTTACC
>JANNVJ010000017.1:0-16429 GCA_031414375.1 Haliea sp. | reverse complement strand
ATCTGGTTTTCCGATGCGTCCATGCGCCACGGCTATGCGCAGAGCATGTACGACTTCATCGAGGGGCAGCCGACGGGCAGGCTGCTCAGCTATGACCCGGCAAGTGGCGTGACGCGGGTACACCTCGATAAGTTATTTTTCGCCAACGGCGTGGCGCTGGGTCCCGATGATGACTATGTGCTGGTCAATGAAACCGGCGCCGGGCGCATTCATCGCTTGTGGCTAAAGGGTGCGAAGGACGGTCAGCGCGACCTGTTTGCATCCGGCTTACCCGGTACACCCGATAACATCTCCTTCAACGGCAAGGATACCTTCTGGGTTGCCATGCCCATGTTGCGCGCCGCCGCCGATGCCCTGGCCGGCTATCCGTTGGTGCGCAAGCTACTATCGCACTTGCCGGCTGAAGCCCTGGGGGCCGGCGTCACTCCCTACAGCTTCGTGATCGGCCTGGATTTGCATGGCGAGGTCGTACAAAACCTACAGGATACCAACGCGGGTTTCCACATGATTACCAGCGCCAATGAATGTGACGGTAGCCTGTATCTCGGCAGCGTGATGATGCCTGCTGTGGGCCGGTACCCGTTGTGATGGGCAGGTGGGCGCTGCCGAGCATTAAAAGGTGTAACTGGCGGTAACGCCGTACTCGCGTCCCGGATACTGGATGCCGACCAGTGTTTGGGTATTCTCATACTGTGTCGGATCGATGTTGAGATCTTCATCCGTGATATTTTTTACCCAGAGTTTTAACTCTACCCCCAGATTCTGATGAAGCAGGCCGACCGACAGGTCGAAGCGGCTCTTGGGTTCGTCAAAGTCGCTGACATCCGGCACGTCGGGCTTGGCACTTTCTGCCAGAATCTGCCGCGCAGGTTTGGATTGCCAGGTCCAGTTCAGGCGGGTGGCGAGATTCCAGTTGTTGCTCAGGTCGTAGTCATAGCCGAGTTGAAAATTGGTTTGCCAGAGCGGCAGGCTATTGAGGGCAGCGCCGTCTTTGGGGCAGTACAACTGATCGGGAAACGGTGACTGCCCGGGCAACAACGGTGGTTCCTCCCCGCGTTCGCACAAGCGTTGATTCCATTTTTCGATGGTCGGATCAGAGTAGGCACCGCGCAGTGCGGCCTCCCAATGGTCGGCGAACACGTAGGTAGCATCGAATTCGATACCCTGTGTCAGTACCTCATCGGCATTGCCGATCTGGTTGTTGAATAGGCCACCCAGCGGATCCAGCGCGGGAACATCGGCCGGAAAGCCAATCTGGTGATCCTGGAATTCCTGGTAGAACAAGCCGAGGGCAAAGCTCAATCGGTTGTCCAGCAGCAGCCCTTTCATGCCCACTTCGAAGGCGTTGGAGGTCTCCTCCTCATAGGTTGCCACGTCCCGTCCGAAGGCGGCAATCCCCGGGAAAAATTGCTCCAGCGCGAACACGCCGGGCACCAGAGGGTTAAATCCACCCTGTTTAAAGGCGTTGTCCGCCGAGGCGTAAAAGGTCAGGTTGTCGTTGAAATAGTGGCTGAGCTTGACGCTCCAGGAAAGGTGATCAAACTGCAGCTTGTCATCGACCACTGCCACGTACTCCAGAAAGCGGATGTCATTGTCCAGAGTGGTGTCGATGTCGTCGTAGCGCGCGCCCAGTCCCAACTCCCATGTGTCCGTCAGTTTGTAACTGATGTTGCCGTAGGCCGCATTACCGGAATCCTCGCCGGTGGAATCACCCATGACTTCCGTCGCCGAAACCACCACGTGAAAGACGCCATCGGCGGGGCGCTGGAAGTGGTACAGCCCGCCGACGTAACTGAAGTCATCCAGTACATCGGAAAAGCGCAACTCGTAAGTAGTGATCTTGTAATCGAGATTGATATTGAAGATTTCGCTGGTGCCGGGAAACGGTTTGCGATTCTCGTTCGACTCGGTACTGAACTGCTGGTGCATCGCCAGGAAATCGACGTTGGTGAGTTCAGCGTCCCAGGACCAGTGCGCGCTGACGTCCTTTACATCTCCGTCGACGTGGCCGACGAAGTCACCGTAATCCTCGCGGTCCTTAAATTGGGTGAAGATGGCCGGATTGCTGCTGTCTGTGCCTGTCCCTGTCCCTGGTAGCTGGCCCTGGTAGCTGGCCCTGGTAGGCAAAGGAGGATGTATATTGGGTCAGGTCCTGGTAGTTGGCTGTAGTATCCACTTGCATGGTGTCGCTGATGAGCCAGCGCAATTTAGCGCGCACAGCCTGGGTGTCGCTGCCACCGTTGCTGTTATCCGGCGATGCCGGGTTTACATTCTCGATATAGCCTTCATCGTCGCGGTACACGGCGGCCAAGCGCAGCGCCAACGTGTCATCGACCAGCGGCACATTGACCGCGCCGCGCGTGTCATAGGCGGCAAGCATTGACGAGTCATACTGGCTGTAGCTGCCCTCCACGTACCGGCTGACGCCATCAAAATCCGGGGACCGCGTGGTGATGTTATACGCGCCGCCGGGGGCGTTGATCCCGTATAGCGTGCCCTGTGGGCCGCGCAGCAGTTCCAGCCGCTCGATATCCACCAACGTGGAGAATACGGTCGCGATCTGCGCCTGCGCAAACTGGTCGACGAATACCACCACGCTCTGCGGCGAGTTCACGGCAAAAAAACCGGGACCGACGCCGCGCAGGCGAATCGCAGCTGATTGCAAGCCGGTAACCAGCGCCACGCCCGGCGTCAGTTGTTCTAGATCCTTGAAGGTGAAGGCATTGATATTGGCGATATCCTGGGTCGTGGCGACGCTGATGGAAATGGGCACATCCTGCAGCGTCTGTTCACGCTTTTGTGCCGTCACCATGATTTCTTCAAGGACCTGTGGCACGCGATTCTCAACGTCGGGCTGAGCGTTACTGCACAATGAAACTGTAGCGAGGAACACAGCGCAGCACAGGATTTTTATGGGGTAGGGCATCGGCTTACCTTTATTTTTGTTGATCGAGTATAGCGCAGTTGCCGGGGTAGAGACTCTAAGTGTGCCCTGCGCCGGGATGGGTATTTGGCCGGGCGAGCCAAAATTGCATAGAGGTCTGACGATGGCATGCGTACACTAGTGGAACGCCTGATCATCGCACTGGGCAGTGCGGTGTCACAGCATAAGAGAACTATATGACTTCAAGAGTAATGTTTAATGGACTGGAAAATATTCCTGACAATATTTGCCTCGGTATTCATTGCTGAGCTGGGTGATAAAACACAGCTGGCGACCATGCTGTTTGCTGCTGATAAAGAGGTAAGCAAGTACACGGTGTTTCTTGCGGCGTCTGTGGCATTGATCGTCGCCTCTGCCATCGGGGTTTTGGCTGGCAGCCTGCTGTCGGAATACATCAATACGCGGTATCTACAGTACATCGCCGGTATCGGGTTTGTCGGTATCGGCCTATTTACCTTATACAACGCGTAACAATCAGTGAAGGGAGAGAGTTCGTGAAGAGATCAACCAAAGCAGCGCTGCTGTCAGGCCTGGTGTTTCCCGGCGTCGGGCATCTGTACCTGAAGCGGTGGGTGACTGGCATCCTGTTATTTGGCGTCGCTGCTGTTGCAACCTACTATATTGGGTCTGTCGTGATGAACACCGCGTCCGTCATCGCGGAAAAAATCCAGAGCGGCGCCGTTCCTCCCGATATCGACACCATCACTGCATTGGTAGCGCAACAGTCAAGTGGTACCGAGCAGGCAACGAACTTGGCCGAGATCGTATGGCTGGCGTGCTGGGTGGTCGGTATCGTCGGTTCTTACTGGCAGGGCCGTGCCCAGGATAAGCTTGAGGGTGCGGCGCAATAATCAGTTCTCGTGATGCCGTAAAACAGTTTCAATTCTTTTATCCGGGACGATCCACATAATGGCAATGCCCGCATAATGGCTCTTTGGAAAACAGTGTAGGCACAGGCTGCCATAAACAGAACAACCCCGTACATCAAACGCTTCAAGTCTTGTTTTTCCCATGCCTAAAATCCGGTTGATATTTTCGCTTATAGCCAGCCACTAATGTACTGAGCCATTACTGCCACAGTAGCAGAAAACTTTTACAAAGACTCCGTCAGCCGCTACTCTACCAATGCCTAACCAATACTATCAGGGAGCACCACAATGGCTTGGGAGTCTGCGCTGGGTTCATTGATAGAGGTAGCGATTGCCCTTGTCGGGTTTTCCGGTATCGTGGCGGCCGTCGGGCGGCGGGGAGCCGGGCATTGGAGCAAGATTGACCAGCTGCGTTTGCGCATACTCCTCTCTGCAGGCGGCGCTGCATTGTCTTTCGCGTTTCTGCCGTTCACCATGATCGACGCCATCGACCCATCCCTGGCGTGGCGACTCTGCAGTGGAATGTTGGCCATCTGGTTTATGGGAATAATGAGCTATCGTCTCCACCAAACCTCCAGGTTGGGTCTTACACAAGCCGTTGGCTACCACCCCGCCACAATCATCATCCCTCAACTTGTGTTTGTCGCCATGCTGGGGGCGAATGCATTCTGGTTCGCATCCTCATCGCTCTACGTGGCGGCGGTCTTTTGGCAGACTGCGATCGCGTTCATGACCTTTGTCGCCCTGTTGCTGGACTCCTGGCGACAACCGCCGGAGGCCACGCCACCGTCTACTTGATTAGGTGCACATTTTCGGACATCCGCCGCAATACGCCCAACATCGGTTGAACAACAATGAATCTACGAAAAACCCATAAGATTGTCGGCGTAGTCCTCGCCATTCCGCTACTCGGCTGGGCTTTGACCGGCATCGTGTTTCTAACCAAGCCGGGATACGCAGGCGCTTATGAACAACTGGCCATAACAACGTACCCATTGGTGCAGACATTCAGTCTAAAGCCTTTAGTCAACTGGCATGAAGCACGCTTGGTAAGAACAGTGCTGGGCTATCATTTACTGCTTGCTGGAAACGGCAGAACGGCACATCTGGATCCGCAAAGCTTTGAGGCAAGACCACTGCCAACTGATGCCGACATAAAACGGCTGGTCTATGATGCAATCGGCGCAAACTCACAGCGCTACGGCGAAATCGTTGCTGTCGACGGGGGCATGGTGACGACATCCACAGGCGTAGAGATTAAGCTGGACTGGCCGAATTTGTCTCTTGCCCAAGCGGGGCGTGATACGCGTTTGATTGACGCGCTATACAAAATTCACTATTTACAGTGGTCGGGTCGTTCGTTTCCAGATGCCCTGTTAGGTGTCGCAGGCATCGTTCTTCTGCTGTCATTGACCGGCCTTGGTCTGGCTGTGTTTATTTCGTCTCGGCGAAAATGAGTTTTTTATTCAGGCCAGGTTAGAGCGGTATTATACGGCCGCCGCCAGATAACTGGCCTGGTTGATCGCGCGCTTGGCATCCAGTTCCACTGCTTCATAGGCGCCGCCGATCAAGCTGACATTGAACCCGCTGTTTTGCAGCTCGTCATACAGCGCGCGCAGCGGTTGTTGTCCGGCGCACACGATTACGGTATCCACCGCCAATAACTGCGGCTGTCCGTTGATACTGATATGCAAGCCCTCGTCATCGATCTTGTGGTACTCCACGCCATTGAGCATTTTTACCTCACGGCGCGCCAGCGACAGGCGATGGGTCCAGCCGGTGGTTTTGCCGAGGCCGCGACCTACCGGTGTGGCCTTACGCTGCAGCAGGAAAACGTCACGGTCGGCCTTTTCCACGATGGGTTCCACGCCGGTGACGCCGCCGCGCGGGTGGTGGACGAAGTCGATACCCCACTCGCGGGCGAAGACATTCAGGTCCAGCGCCGCCGAGGTGTCCTTGTGCAGGATCACTTCGGCCACATCAAAGCCGATACCGCCGGCACCCATGATGGCGACTTTTTTGCCCACGGGCTTGCGTCCCATGATCGCGTCAATGTAGCTGATCACGCTGGGATGATCGATACCTTGCACCTCCGGCACTCGTGGTTCGATACCGGTGGCGATGACGATATGGTCGAAGTTGCCCGCCTCAAGCTGTGCGGCGTCAGCGCGGGTGTGCAGGTGCAGCTCAATGTTCAGTACTTCGATCATGCGGGCGTAGTAGCGCAGTGTCTCAAAAAACTCTTCCTTGCCGGGCACGCGCTTGGCCAGGTTGAACTGACCGCCGATTTCTGCGGCGCTATCGAATAGCGTGACCGCATGGCCGCGCTGCGCGGCGACGGTGGCATAGCCAAGTCCGGCAGGGCCGGCACCGACTACTGCGATGCGTTTGGGTGATGTAGTCGGTTCGTAGGTGAGCAGTGTTTCGTGGCATGCCCGGGGATTAACGAGACAACTGACTTCCAGGCCGGTAAAGGTGTGGTCAAGGCAAGCCTGGTTGCAGGCGATGCAGGTATTGATTTCATCTTCACGCCCATGGCGTGCCTTATTCACAAATTCCGCATCCGCGAGCATGGGGCGCGCCATGGAAACGAGGTCTGCGTGGCCGGCCGCCAAGACCTGCTCAGCGACTTCGGGCGTATTGATGCGATTGCTGGTAATGGTGGGAATGCCCAGCTCTTTGGCCAGGCGCCCGGTGACACCTGCAAAGGCCGCGCGGGGCACGCGAGTCGAAATTGTCGGTACGGCCGATTCGTGCCAGGTAAAGTGTGTGCTGATGATGTTAGCGCCCGCTTTTTCAACAGCCTGTCCCAGTTGCACAACTTCGTCCCACGACATACCACCCTGCAACATGTCCATGGCGGCGATACGGAAGATGACAATGAAATCATCGCCCACGGCTGCGCGAATGCGACGTACCACTTCGACCGGGAAGCGCATGCGATTGGCATAACTGCCGCCCCATTGGTCAGTGCGCTGGTTGGTCTTTGCTACCAGAAAGGTGCTGAGCAAGTAGCCAGCGGAACCGATGATTTCTACGCCGTCATAGCCTGCTTCGCGGGCGCGGTTGGCGCAGTTGGCGAAGTCTGCCAGTTGCTTTTCGATGCCGGCTTCGTCCAGCGCCTGCGGCATCGCGGGTGCGATGCGCGATTTAACCTCAGAAGGTGCGACCGCATGTTCCGCATACGCCAGTGGCCCCGCGTGCAGAATCTGCATGCAGATTTTGACTTCCGGGTCAGCGGCGTGCACCGCTTCGGTGACGATGCGGTGCTGCGCCGCTTCCTCTGCTGTAGCCAGTTTGGCACCGCTACCGCCCTCTGCATTGGGGGAGATGCCGCCGGTGATAATCATACCCACGCCGCCGCGCGCCCGTTCGACGAAATAGGCGGCCATGCGCTCGAAGCCGTTCTCCGCTTCTTCCAGGCCGGTGTGCATGGAGCCCATGATGGCGCGGTTCTTGATTGTGGTGAAACCCAGATCCAGCGGTGAGAACAGATGGGGGTAGCGCTGTTCGCCGATCATCGCGCCGTCTAACAGTAAATTACTTTGCGTCACACCCACCTCGATACTGTTTGCTTGTACTGCTCGAATTCCACGCCAAATAGCGCCGCCAATGCGCGCTCCTCTGGCGCAATTTGAAACCGATTGATGTAGAGAACGAAGCCGATCACGCCGATTAATATCCACAGGGATGACAGATAGACTGCCCATGCAACCAAAAATAGTGCAAAGCCAACATACATCGGATTGCGTGAGACTTGATAGATTCCAGTGCTTACCAGGGATGAAGCGGTTTCAGGCTCCAGCGGATTGACGGTGGTTTTTGCGCGCCTGAACGATACAACACCGGCAATACAAAAAAATCCGCCGATCAGCGCCACGACCACGGCGGCAATGATTCGCCATGATGCGTTCACCTCGATATGGGATAGGTAGTTAGAGGCTCCCCACATTGCCGCGCCGAAAATGACGGCAACGATAGGAGGTGGAACCTTGTGTTCGAGATTTATCATGTCAATTGCCTCAGATATCAAAGCTTGCCATAATTGAACCCGGATTGTGCGAGCTGCCGCCAACGTCGCTGCCTGTGACGGTAGAACAGCTGCGCAAACATCCAGACAAAAGGCGTAAACATACCAGCTTGAATCGTCACCTGGTCGCGATAGACCGTGCCGCCCACCGTGGGTGCGATAGTAATAATGTGGTCCCATTTTTGAATCAGCGCGCTATACCCATTGTCACGCAGCGTAAAGACAGCGCAGGGGGGATGTGAAATTACCACGGCCTGCTTGCCCAGTGGGATGATACCGAACAAGTGCATAGATACCCAATAGGTACCGTCTGCCCACCTATCTGGAAATTGCGGGGGCTCAATGGCAAGAAATTTGACCAGTGGTTTTGCGATATGCACCAGTAGTTCTGGGAAGTTGACGTGATCGATCGCAACACTCGGAGCACAGGGTAGATACGTCGCTATATCAACTTGCATAAACCTAAACTCGTCTCAGCTTTAATCGAAAACCTCGATCTCAATCAGCAGGTCGTCAGCCGCCACCTGCTTGCCGGCCACTGCCATGACCTCGCTCACCACGCCGTCGGCGTCGGCCACAATCTCGTAGTGCATCTTCATTGCTTCCAGCACCGCCAGTGTTTGGCCTGCCATGACTGTATCGCCAGTGGCCACGCGTACCTCCAGCAACAGCCCGTGCATGGGTGCCACGATTCTGCCGCTGCCAACGCTTTGTTGCTGTATGCCGTCAAGGCGGATCATATCGCGGTACTGTGCGGCGCGCCCGTCGATGGATAAGTACAGTCTGCCTATCTCTGGCAAGTGATAGCGCACCACATGTTGGACTTCATCGATACCGACGTGTGCGGTGCTTTCAGCCATGGAGAGCAGCTCAACGACCACGGTGTTGGCCGCGTCGAATACCCGATAGCGTGATTTGCCCAGTGGAGTGATCGCCAGGTCGTGCACCTGCTCGCCGTGGTGATACTGTTTGCGCGACACCAGCGGGCTGGCGCTGGCCCAGTCGCGCAGCTGGGGTGAAACGATCACACTACTGTCATGCAGCTCACGGTGCTGCAACGCCTGTTCCAGCACGGCCGCCACCGCGCTGTCGGCAAATTGCGGTAAGCGTTTAGCAATCTCACCGGCAGCAAATTCCTCAGCGATAAAGGCCGTTGTAGCTTGTCCGGCGGCAAAGCACTTTTTTTCCAGACAGGCGACGAGGAAGTCGCGGTTGTGGTGGGTGCCAAACAGTACGGTGTCATGCAGCGCTTCAATCAATCGCAAGCGCGCGATCTCTCGCGTAGGCCCACTGGCGATGATCTTAGCGACCATGGGATCGTAGAACGGCGAGATGTCCTGGCCGCTGCAAATGCCGCTGTCTACCCGAATGCCGCTGCCATATGGTGGCGACCACAGATCAACAGGGCCCGACATCGGCAGGAAATCCTGTGTGGGATCTTCGGTGTATAACCGCACTTCGATGGCGTGGCCGGTCAGTGTGATATCGTTTTGCGTAAGACCCAGCGGCTCGCCCTGCGCTACTTGCAGTTGCAATGCCACCAGGTCCAGGCCAGTAATCAGTTCGGTGACCGGGTGCTCAACCTGTAAGCGCGTATTCATTTCCAGGAAATAAAACATGCCGCTTTCATCGAGCAGGAACTCTACCGTGCCAGCACCGCAATAATCGATGCTGCGCGCGGCGGCCACCGCTGCTGCGCCCATGGCTTCGCGCAGTGCGTCGGTCATGATGGGGCAGGGCGCTTCTTCCACGACTTTCTGATGCCGACGCTGCACTGAGCAGTCCCGTTCACCCATGTGGACGATGGTGTCATGGCTGTCACCGAACACCTGCAGTTCAACGTGGCGTGGCCGGATGATGGCCTTTTCCAGAATCAGATCGCCATTGCCGAAGGCGGAGCTTGCTTCCGCCCTGGCCAGCTTGATGGCGTTGGCCAGTTCGTCGATGTTGTGCACCAGGCGCATGCCGCGACCGCCGCCGCCCGCAGCGGCCTTTACCATCAACGGCATGCCGATCTCTGCGCCGGCACGCAGCAACGTGGCATCGTTCTGGTCCTCGCCTTCATAACCCGGTACGCAAGGCACGCCAGCGGCAATCATGCGGCGCTTGGCTTGCGCCTTGTCACCCATCAGGTGAATCGCAGCAGGGCTGGGTCCGATAAAAACCAGGCCCGCATCCAGACACGCTTTGGCGAATGCAGCGTTCTCGCTGAGAAATCCGTAACCCGGATGGATCGCCTCGGCGCCACTGGATTTGGCCGCTGCGATAATGTTTGCCTGCACAAGGTAGGATTCGTTCACTGGGCTGGACCCAATGTGTACGGCGGCGTCTGCCATTTGCACATGGGGTGCCTTCGCATCGGCATCTGAGTAGACGGCCACCGTGCGGTAACCCTGCGCCTTGGCGGTGCGGATCACGCGGCAGGCAATCTCCCCGCGATTGGCGATCAGGATGCTGGTAAATCGTGTCATCGTGTTCTCCACGGCTTATTCATTAGCCCACTATTCATAGGACCACTGGGGCTTGCGTTTTTCGACAAAAGCGGCGACGCCCTCGCGACCCTCGTCGCTGAGCATGCAGGACGCAAATCCGCGCGAGGCAAAATCCAGTGCCTCAGGACGGGGTCGGCGCGTGGCCTCGAACACGATGCTTTTGGTCACTGCGTTGGCACCGGGGGCGCACAGGGAAATTTGTTCCAGCACAACGGCGCATTGGGTATCCATGTCGGCGGCATCCTCGGCGAGGATATGACCGATACCATAGCGCACCGCCTCCTCGCCAGTGAAGCGCGCGCCGGTGAGCATCAGGCGTCGCGCATGGGTCAGGCCGACGCGCTCTGTCACAAATGGTGCGATCTGAGCAGGCGGAATGCCGAGGCTGGTTTCCGAGAGACGGAACTTGGCGTCGCGGGTGACGATGGTGACATCGCCGACGCAGCACAGGCCCAGGCCGCCGCCGATGGCGGCACCGTCCACCAGCATGATCACCACCTGCGGTTGCTCATTGAGTTTTAGCATGAGGTCGCCGAAGCTGCGGTTGCCGCGCGCCACTTCCTCCTCGTTTGGTGCACCGCCTTGCGCGCCGGACTGGAAGCCCTTGAGGTCGGCCCCAGCGCAGAAGATACCACCCTTGCCGCGCAAGATGAGACTGCGCAGAGAGCGGTCGTTGTGCACCGCATCCAGCACCGCGTGAAGTTCGTCGATCATTTCGGGGGACAGGGAGTTTTTTGCCGCAGGGCGATTGAGCCAGATGTGCAGAACGCTCCCTTTCCTTTCCAGTATCAGGTCTTGGGTCTTGGGTAATGCTGTCATATCTGTGTCTCCAAAAAAATCTGTCTGTTGGCGTGCATCTGCTACCGCGCGCCTGCTACCGCGTTCTTACATGCGCGCAATGCCGAAGCTGTTCGGCCGCACAGTGCGGTGACGGGTTTCCCACACGGTCTCCAACAAAAAGCCCAGCGTGTTGCGCGTATCGCGCGGGTCTATCATGCCATCGTCCAGCAGGTGGCCGGAGGTATAGAAGGCGCTGGATTGACTGTCGAAAATGTTGGCGAGGAAAGCCTCCTGTTGGGCCAGTGCCGCTTCATCTGCTGCTTTGCCCAGCGCAGCAGCCTTGCCGCGTGCGACTTCGGACATGGTTTTTGCCGCCTGTTCGCCGCCCATTACGCCGGTGCGTGCATTGGGGAAGGTGTAGAGAAAATCCGGGCCGAAGTGCCGCCCGCACATACCGTAATTGCCAGCGCCAAAACTCGCACCGGTCATCATGGTGATGCGCGGCACCTCGAGGTTGCGCACTGCCTGGATCATCTTCGAGCCGTGCTTGATCATGCCGGCGCGTTCGGATTTGGTCCCCACGATATAGCCGGTGGTGTTTTGCAGGAATAGCACGGGGATATTGGACTGCTCACACAATTGCAGGAACTGGGTGGCCTTCGTCGCACCTTCAGGATCTATGGGGCCGTTGTTGCCCAGGATGCCGCACGGCAGGCCAAAGATATCTGCCTGAATACACACCGTGGTGGCGCCGTAGCGCGACTTGAAATCCATGAAGTCAGAGCCGTCCACTATTCGCGCGACCAGTTCGCGCATGTCGTAGGGGTTGCGGTAATCGCAGGGAATCACACCGGCCAGCTCATCGGCATCAAAGAGTGGCTCGCGGTAGCTGCGTCGGTTGGGTGTGGCGCAGTCCTTATTCCACTGCAGCCGGTGCAGCAGCTCGCGGCACATCTGCACGGCGTGGCCATCGTTTTCTGCAAGGTATTCCGCCAGCCCCGAAACCGACGCATGCATTTCCGCGCCCCCGAGTTCTTCCTCGGTCGCGATTTCGCCGGTGGCAGCCTTCAGCAGCGGTGGTCCCGCTAAAAAGGCGCGACCATTGTTACGTACCGCAATGACATAGTCACTGAGGCCCGGCATGTAGGCGCCGCCGGCAGTAGACGAGCCGTGCAAAATGGAGATGACCGGAATACCGGCCTTGCTCAGTTTGGCAAGGTTGCCAAACAGCTCGCCGCCCTGCGCAAAACCTTCCACCGTATAGTTGATCAAATCGCCGCCCGCGCTTTCTACCAGGTGCACGAAAGGCAGCTTCTGTTGCAGCGCAATTTCTTCACAGCGACGCACGCGGTAACCGCCTGCGGATGTCAGTGTGCCCGCCATTATTCCGCTGTCATCCACCACTACCATACAACGCACACCGCTGATAAAGCCGATGCCGGAGACGATGGTGGAGCCCGGAATCGATTTTTCCGGGTCCTTGGTATCGAGCAGGTAACCGGCGAGATTACCCACCGTCAAGAAGGGCATACCCGGATCGAGCAGGCGTGCGAGACGTTCGCGCGGCGTTAGCTGCCCGCGCGCATCGAACCGCGACTTGCGCTGTTGCGAAAGTATGGCACCACGCGCATTGAGTTCATGTAGTTGCTCGATGAGCGTCAGCATTTCCCGACGGTTCTTCGCATAGCTCTCAGAGTTGACGTTGATCTTTGAGTTGTACACCGTCATGACACAGTCTCCGCGATGGCTGTCGCCATTGTTGACGGGATTGGAATGGGGCAGGACAGCAGCAATTGTGCGTAGCCTTTGCCCTGTGGATCGTTGCGTATGCTGGCGATGCCGCCGCCGCCGAGCGCGTCGTGCAACAGGAAGTTGATGGCATTGCTGCCGGGCAACAGAAACCGCTCGACGCTGTCGGTTGACGCATCTGCAAGGAAGTGGGCGAAGCGCGCACGCACTACCTCCTCTGTCAGCGCAGCGCAGATATAAGGAAGGTACTCCTTGCGACGCGCGATGATGCCGATGTTGGCCTTATTCCCCTTGTCACCACTACGGCCCCAGGCCAGGTTGATCAACGGGACTTCCATCATGCTCCCGGCAGTCTGTGCGGACGGTAGTGTCGGGCGAGTGATGGCGGAGCTATCGGGCACCACGCCATGTACTTCATCGCAGTCCACTGTTTCGTCGCCGAACAAAATCTGCACCTGTACCTCTGCTTTGGGCACGGTGCAGGAAAACAGCCGCACTACTGGCGAGGGGCTGGGGCGGCTGCCCGCGAACCCTGACAGCCCCGGCGGTGTTGCCAAGCCCAAACCGACGGCTTCCTTCAACATAATGCCGATGCCCGCCATATCCGGGTGCTTGGCGGCAATTTTCATCGCCACTTCACGGCTGCCACGCACTTCACTGAACGCGCCGTACTGGCTCTCGGTGCCGATCAATTCAATGCTGGTTTCACTGAAGTCTGCCAGGCCGTACGCAGTGAAGGCCCTGCGCGCCGCTTCGAATACTGCCTCGCCAAGCGCGCTGGCTTTGCGATCGGCGTCGATGCCATAAAACGTCATGGTCGTGCCGCCGCGAAACTCGTCGGCATAGGTGGCGCTGACCTTGTAAGTGTCAGGAGCTGGCCGCCCGGTGGCGTCGGACACCCGCACGCGGTTCTCACCCATCTGTTCAATGCGGGCGGTGGAGAAGTCACAGACTACATCGGGCAACATATAGGCCTGGGGGTCACCGATCTCGTAGAGCATCTGTTCGCTCACCGTGCCGACGGTGACCAGACCGCCTGTGTTCTCGGGCTTGGTGCACACAAAGCTGCCATCGGCTGAGATTTCTGCCACGGGATAACCCATATCCGATAAACCGGGCACCTGCTCCCAGTCGGTGAAGTTGCCGCCGGTGGCCTGCGGCCCGCATTCGAGAATGTGGCCGGCCAGGGAGCCCATGGCCAGTTGGTCGATATCGTCGCGGCCCCAGCCGAACGCGTGAATGCAGGCGCCCAGCGTGACGGCGCTGTCTACACAGCGCCCGGTGACCACGATATCGGCGCCCAGTTCAAGGGCGCGGGCGATGGGAAAAGCGCCGAGGTAGGCATTGATGCTGAGCACTTTTTCCGTCGGGGGAAAAGCGGCGTGGGAAAACATTTCAGTGATCCCTTGCGCCTGTAGCTGTTCCTTGCGCTCCAGCAGGTCGTCACCGGTGACGCAGGCGACCGTTAAATCCAGGCCCTGCTGTGCAATCACGGCGCGCAGCGCTGCGACGCAAGCCTGCGGATTGACGCCGCCAGCATTGGAAATAACTTTAACGCCGCGCGTGGCGATCAGCGCCAGATGCGGTTGCATGGCCGCGCTCACAAAATCCGTTGCGTAGCCTTTGCTGTCGTCCTTCGCTCGGGCCCTCGCCATGATGGACATGGTGATCTCGGCCAGGTAGTCGTAAACGATGTAATCCAGCTGCGCAACATTCAACAACTGTGGTGTGGCTCGTGCGGCGTCGCCCCAGAAGCCGCTAGCGCCGCCAATGCGCAATACCTTGTCTGCCATGCTCTGCATCCTGTTGGGGCGGGTAGGTCGCAGTATAGTACCGGATCAGGTGACAAGGCACATTGGATAGGGCGCCATCGGTATGGGGGTTTGCGCCAGACAAGGCAGGGCTTAGCGGGATCAAACCGCGCTCATCGCAAGCTCCATTCTTTGCAAGCGCAATGTGATTCGCGCCGTCTTCTATTCATCCCATTCCCCATCGTTGTCTAAATCCCGATCTGTGCCGCCTTGATCGGCGTCCCACTGGCCGTCATTATCGAGGTCACGATCAGTGCCACCGCGACTGGAGTCCCACTGGTTATCATTATCCAGGTCCCTATCAGTACCACCACGATTGGAATCCCATTGGCCATCGTTGTCGATATCCCTGTCTGTGCCACCGAGATCAGCATCCCACTGTCCGTCATTGTCCAGGTCTCTGTCGGTGCCGCCACGATCAACATCCCATTGGCCATCGTTGTCCAGGTCTCTGTCCGTCTGGGCATAAGTAGTAGAAGAGGCCGCAATCAGTAGAGTTGTGATAAGAAATTTCTTCATTACGTCATTCCATGCTTAGTTTAGTCTGCGGAGATTTTACTCTGCCCCCAATTATCTGGCGGGTATGATCCTGTTCTACCCTAAGGAGCATGTGGTGGTGAACATCTAGGTGCCTGAGCCCCAATCAGAAGTGAATTAAGAACTGATCAGTCTATAATGCGTACCGCTGAGTAGACGACAAGCCCTAACAGTCGCTTGTTAAAGAGCTTCGCCACTTGCCTCCCATTCATGGCATTTAGTGAGTTTAAAGAAACTATCATCTGGGTGTTCTATTATTTCAATTATGTTCTGCGCACGTATGCTTTCGGTGCTATAACCCTCATGTCTTATTTCATTGTCTAGTCGGTGGCCGCGCTGCGACAGAAAGGCTCTTATCATGGACGAATCTGGATAATAGCTTTCTGCTAATGATGCTATGGATACTTTTGCTCTAATAATGCAAGGGGTTCCAATACTCAGCAGTGCGTTGCTGGTAACAGGTTCGTCTTCGTGAGAGTTATAGAGCGCCTCACCTCCCCAAGAACGAAAAAATCTTTCAATGCCACAGCGCCCAGCTAGAAAAGGCTCAAAGAAACAGAACCACAACATATTCGCTCGATTAGAATCATCTGCTTGATTCCTACTTTTTAAAAGTTGTGCAATATCAGCTGTGATTTCACCCATTTCTTGGAGACTAGAAATTCTGCTGTTAAGGGATGTCGCGTTTTGCAAAGTCATGCCATTGCTACGGACATCCTCTATTTCAGCGACTGTTAGTTTCGTGCAGTGATGACCTATTAGAGAATGGTTTCTCAAAATATCGCGCATTCCGTAGATTGCGGAATCATATTGAGCGGCGCTAGAATTTTTTGAGCAACGGCATTCCCAGCCTAGAAATATTTCAAGACTAGACTCTAGATATTCAATGACATCAGACGGCCAAGTGCTCGGGTCGGTTATAACAATGGAAATAATCTATCTCCTCTTAACAATTTTTACCCATCAATCTAAGTCATATTCATATAACGCATAGGTAAAGCATCGCAGTAAGCGGTCACAATTTGTCGTATTGTTAGCTCACCCTTCTCTATCGATCCAAAATTTCGCTTCAATAATTCGCGGATTCAACTTGCTAGTGCAACCGGTGGGTTGATCCCGAAAAATACCTGATTCGGCGTCTTCATGCCAAGACATTTACGGGGACGGTTATTGAGTTTGTTCATGGCGTTCTGGATCTCCTGTTCGGTGATGGTAGT
>JANNVJ010000016.1:0-50694 GCA_031414375.1 Haliea sp. | reverse complement strand
GAAAAATAACTTATCGAGGTGTACCCGCGTCACGCCACTTGCCGGGTCATAGCTGAGCAGCCTGCCCGTCGGCTGCCCCTCGATGAAGTCGTACATGCTCTGCGCATAGCCGTGGCGCATGGACGCATCGGAAAACCAGATGGTGCCATCCGCCGCGATATCCAGATCATCCACGAACAACATCTTCGCGCCAGCCACGCTATCTGTCAGCACCTCGATCTCACCCCGCGCGGATACCGCGAGCAGGCCACGCACGGCATCCGCCACAATCAGGCGGCCAGCGGCATCGAGTTGCATACCCAGGGGGCGTCCCCCGGTGTTGGCCAGCTCCGTATGACTGCCATCGGCGGCGAAGCGGACAATGCGCCCATCCCCAAACCCCGTGTAACGCACACCCTCCGGTGCGCAGGCCACATCCTCGGGGCCCACGCCCACCCCGTCAAGCAACCGTTCGACTTCGGCCAGTTGCATGTTCGGCTCAAAGGGACCGGTCAAATCGGGATTCGGATCCGGCGTCCAACTCACTGGATCGATGGGCGCCGGGAGCACCAGTAAAAAAGTAACACCCACGACAATGACAGCAATCAGGCCAAGCAACCAACGCATAGAGATACTCCGCAACAAAGACGAGGGCCTAAACTAAACCTGCTGACGCGACGATGCAAACCTGCTTACACTAGGCAGAACTGTACGGTATCTAAACCTACAGCTCGTTGATAGAGTAGATAACGCTTTCACCTCATTCCAATGGCGAAGGAAGATTATTTTTACTCGTCGAAGGCCAAAGTACGGTCACCCTGTCCGTGACAAAATCGGGCCAGCTTCGCGAGGAAAGATTTACTCTGGGGGATTTATGCAAGCATTGGCTCTGGTCTTAAGACTTTCGGCTCCCGTATTCCTGCTTGTAGGCGCGCTGCACCTGGTTCTTGGTACCGGAGCCGATGTCTTGTTGGGTGCCAAACTGGCTGCCGACACCGTTGCAGACCCGGCTCTTGATAGTCAAAACCGCTTTTATGGCGTGGCCTTTACGCTGTATGGGGTGCTTTTTTTAGTCTGTGCGTCGAACATCCCCAAATACGCTACTGTGCTTCGTTGTGTGCTCTGGGTTTTCTTTGCTGCCGGGGTTGCTCGGCTGGTTTCCGTTGCCATTCACGGCCTCCCACCCCCGCTGATTCTCGTTCTGTTGGCCAGCGAGTTGGTGCTTCCTCCCGTGCTGGCGTGGTGGTTGGGTCGGGTGACCCAGTCGAATCTGAATGGCAGAGTCACCCACACATGATTTGCGCCATCGGAATGTGGTCGCAGTGTGGCGCACTACTTGTACGGAGAACATCATGTTAGAACTCATAATTCGGCTCCTAGCAATTCGCTTCTACCGACCTCGCTTCACGACCAAAACATACAAAAAAAGCACGTTCACACAAAGCACCGTGTACTCCATCATCATCGCAGCGGTCTACCTTCTTGCCGCGAGTGTGTCGCAGGCACAGAACAATACCATGCAGGATCTTGCCCAGGCCGAGTATGCAAAGTCGGCGGCAGTTATCTACACGGCAAAGGAAATCGTTACGCTGGATCCCGCAAGGCCATCCGCCTACGCGGTGGCGGTGGTCGGCGACCGTATCCTGGCGGTAGGGTCGCTTGAGGAACTGAAGGCCGCCGCCGGGAAACGGCCGTTCACAGTAGATAATACGTTCGCCAATGAGGTGATCGTGCCCGGTTTTATCGCGCAACACGATCACCCGTTTCTAGCCGCGCTAACGATGACCTCCGAGATCATCGCCATCGAGGACTGGGTTCTCCCGCAGGGTACGTCAAAAGCGGCAAAAACCCGGGAGGAATACCTTGCGCGACTCAGCGAGGCCAACGCCAGGCTCAAGAATCCCAACGAGTTACTACTGACCTGGGGTTATCACCAATACTTCCACGGTGAGCTAAACAAAACGGACCTCGACAAGATCAGCACCACGCGGCCAATCATTGTCTGGCATCGGTCGGCACATGAGTTCTACCTCAACACGGCGGCGGAGAAAAAATTCGGCGTCACACAGGCATGGTTCGACGAGCAGAGCGCCAGCGTCAAAAAGCAGTCGGACTTTGCCAATGCCCACTACTGGGAGCAGGGAGCATTCGCCGTCATGCCGCTGATTACGCCCGCGATAGCATCGCCAGAGCGACTGAAGGCGGGACTGGAGTTCGTGCAGAATTATTTTCACAGCAACGGCGTGACGCTGGGTTGTGAGCCGGGAGGTCTGGCCTCGAAGAATTTGCAGGATGCCCAGAATGCGGTGATGAGTGATGCTGCATCCCCCTTTCGTTACTACTACATCATTGATGGAAAATCTGTCACCAGCCAATTCCCGGATGACGAGGTGATTACAGAGAGCGAGAAATTCCTCGACTGGGGCAAGGGGATGACCGCCTATCTGCCGAAACAGGTAAAGCTGTTTGCAGACGGTGCGATTTTCTCACAGGCGATGCAGGTCCGAGACGGCTATAAGGACGGCCACCAGGGCGAGTGGATGATGGACCCCGATTTCTTCGCCCGCACCATGCGGGTTTACTGGGATGCCGACTATCAGCTGCACATCCATGTCAACGGTGATGCCGGGCTCGACATGGTGCTCAACCAACTTGAAGAAAACCTGCGCCGCCATCCACGCACCGATCATCGCACAGTAATTATCCACTTTGCGATTTCCACCCCCGAACAAGTTGCGCGCATCAAACGGCTGGGTGCAATCGTCAGCGGTAATCCCTACTACCCGGTGGCATTGGCTGACAACTACCGCTCAAACGGCCTCGATGCGGCCCGCGCGGATGTCATGGTGCGCATGGGCGATGTCGAACAAGCGGGCATTTCATATTCCTTCCACTCGGACATGCCTATGGCTCCCGGCCAGCCGCTCTTGCTCATGTGGGCAGGCGTGAATCGGGTGACCAATGACGGCAATGTGCGCGGGCCAGAGCAACGGGTGAGTCGCTTGGGCGCGCTGAAAGCCGTCACACTGGACGCAGCCTACTCACTCCAACTGGAAAACGAAGTCGGCAGCATTGTGCCGGGCAAGCTCGCGAATTTCACGATTCTCTCCGCAAATCCGGTCACATCGGATCCCATGAAAATCAAGGACATCCGTATCTGGGGTACCGTCCATGAAGGGCGTATGCTCCCGGTGAAAGCCTTTCGGGGTGTGGCCGCTGACTAACCATGACTGCAGCGGGAAAGAGTTTTTTGACGTTATAAGGTTATGACGTTATAGCGTTATAGTGCTTTCCTGATAAGCGCCAGTGGGAGAAGATCATGAGTGAAACGTCAAAGAGGTCAACGGTTTACTTTGAGCCTCAATTGCACGCCGCACTCACGCTCAAGGCCGCTCATACACACCGCACGGTGTCCGAACTAGTCAATGATGCCGTGAGGGCAGCACTGGCAGAAGACCAAGAAGATTTGGCGGCATTCGAGGATAGGACTGCTGAGCCCACGATGAGCTATGAAGCTTTGCTGGAGGATTTAAAGGCTCATGACAAATTTTAAGCTTGTGGTAAAAAGTGGCCTGTGAATTGGGCGCAACCAGTATCCACCAACCGCAGGACGACAATTTTGCGCCGGGCTACTACTCCACATTGTTTGAAGATCCATCATGCCGATCCGCATTCGTAAAGCGTCCAGTGGGGATGTCGAGGCAGTGCTCCCTCTGGTTGTGGATTTCGCCACCAGCTTTGACACCGATGAGCGAATATTTCGAGAATCTTTTTCTAGACTTCTGGAAAACCACAGCGCCCTCGTACTTGTCGCCGAGGAAGATAATCGTCTGGTCGGCTATTGCCTGGGGTTCTGGCACGACACCTTCTATGCCAATGGTCGAGTCGCATGGCTGGAGGAAATCATGGTGCTAGCCTCTCACCGAAGGCGTGGTGTTGGCGAAGCTATCATGAAGACCTTCGAAGATTGGGCAAGGAAGGAGGGGGCGGTTTTATCGGCACTGGCAACCCGACGCGCTGCTTCGTTCTATAAGGCAATAGACTATGAAGAGTCGGCATCCTATTTTCGGAAACTGTTGTGATGCATGGCCCAATAACCGGTAAAAGCTGCCGTTAGCGCATTACATTATCGAAATGGACACGCCTTCCTTCTACCTACTAGCCGCCGATGCACTGTTGTCGCTGCATGTACTGTTCGTTGCTTTTGTTGTGCTCGGCCTACTCGCCGTTTTCACGGGGGCGGTGTTGTCGTGGGCGTGGGTGCGCAACCCAATCTTTCGTATCGTGCATTTGTTAGCCATTGCTGTAGTGGCGGTTCAAGCGTGGCTCGGGCTGGTCTGTCCACTCACGACTATCGAAATGGCACTGCGCTCCCGGGCAGGCGATATAGTTTACGCCGGGACCTTCATTTCTCATTGGCTGCAGGCACTGCTCTACTATGAAGCGCCGGATTGGGTCTTCAATATCTGCTATACGGCATTTGCGCTGCTCGTCGCAATCAGCTGGCTTATGGTAAAACCACGGCCATTACGAGCGGTACTCAGGCCGCACGCAGCGCCCGCCCCAAGCGCTGAACACCAAGGGCGCTGGTAGCCTGCCCGTCCTGCCACACCGGTTCACCGTTGATCAACACCGAAGTCACCACACCGTCGGAGCGGTTGAGCATCTGCTGATGCTGGAACAGTTCACGGTACTGCAGCACGCGTGAGTCGTTGGAATCCCATGCCTGCAGCGCCTGCGGGTCCAGCAGCACGATATCCGCCTGCGCGCCGATCTCCAGAGTACCCACATCGAGCCCGAAAAATTCCGCAGGCTCGCGCGTCAGGCGCTTAACGATAGTACTGACGGTTTGCAGGGATCGCGCCTGGGCCAGTTTGAGGGACATCAAGTTGCCGTCGAAAAACGCCATGTTGGTAATGTGCGCGCCAGAATCGTTAAAGCCCGGCATCGTATTTTTGTTGAGCAGTAGATCAAGCGTGGCGCGATTACCGGCATTGCCCACATCCACCCAGAAACGAAACTGCTTGTCGTAGGCACGCATCATGTGCAGCATAAATTCTGCATCATCAAGAATAGGGCGAGGGAACAGCGCAAACGCTTCACGCTCTGCCTCGGAACGCACTGCCCCGTCGGCTCCGTTCTGAAAGCGCTCCAGTCGATCGAACACCGCCTGAAAGCTCTCGCCGTTCCAGTCCGCTACCGGGGCGCCGTCAAAAATCATCCGGTGAAAATCGCGCACCACAATATTGTCCGGTGCGCCGAGCTTGGCCTTGAAATGGGCCAGATTGCGCCCGCGGCGGCCATGATGCCAGTCCTGGCGAAAGCGGTGGATAAACTCCGGGTCGTTGAGCAGCGCCAGGCGCCCTGCGACATCATCGTACTCTTTGGCAATCAGCTGGCAGGTGGACTCCAGCTCTTCATACAAGGGCGAGACAATGCCGTCTGACCACACACGGAAGTTGGTGCCCAGCGCCTGGAAATGAATATTGCCCTTGAGCAAGCGACTGTTGAGCAAGGATGCAAAGCCGAGAAAGCCCTTGTGTGCGCTCGGCATCAAAACAAATTCCATTACCGACAGGGCCGAGGTCTTCAGCGTTTTGCCGAACAGCCGCCCACTGGACAGCAGGAAATAAAGGAAGGCTTTGGCGCGGTTTTCGATGATGGGCGTGGTCTGCCACACGCGGTTGTGTTTGCGCACCACTTTGAGCAGGCGCTTCATTTCACCAAAACGGGCAGACTGCGTAGGAATGCGCTTGGCGGTATGCGGCTCTCGCGCCAGGTAGTGAAAGGGCAGACCATCGGTACTCATGCCCAGATATCCCTGCACCATGCCCTGCTCCAGCAGCTGCTCCATGCGCGTCAACTCGGCATCGGTGGGATCACGACTGATACTGTCTTTAAGTCCCATCACCTCCACCCGCAACATGGAATGCGGAATGAACGCACCGACGTTGGGCCCCAAGGGAATCTTGTCAAAATGATCCAGGTAGTCGCCGGTATTCTCCCAGTGCACCGCCTCGACGCATTGGTTCAACACCGACTTGGGGATGTTCTCGACCCGCGCAAAACAGTCGACAATCGGGTTTTGCTCGCCGGACTGCTGCCTGCCAAAGCAGGTGCCCAGGCTGCAGTTGCCCACCAGCACCGTGGTGGTGCCATGCCTGACGGCCTCGGGCAGACCAGGCTCCAGATCGACTTCCAGGTCCAGGTGCGTGTGGATGTCCAGCAAGCCAGGCATTAACCACTGGCCAGCGCCCTCGATAACACGCTCGGCTTCACCCACAGGCAACTTGCTACCCCGGGCAGCGATGCGCCCTTCCTTTATGGCGATATCCTGTTCCTGTGGTGCGCCGCCGGTACCATCAAACACCAGTGCATTTCGAATCAGGGTATCCCAAGCTGGATTGGCCATCGTGCTTTCCTCTTCATTAGCGTTGCGGCATGCTCTATGCTGACCCACCCGACGCGCGACACGCGTCTTGCGGGCCGCCTACTATAGCCAATCCTGAGGAGTCCGGCGAATGGATCCTGTTTCCTTCGACAACAGCTACGCACGTCTACCAGACCGGTTTTATGCCCGGCAGGTACTGGTTCCGGTGCCTGCACCGGGCCCGATTCGAGTGAATCGTGAGCTGGCGGCACAGTTGGGCATCGACGCCGACTGGCTGGCCTCACCGGAAGGCACGCAGGTGGTCGCCGGGAATGCGGTACCGCCGGGAGCGGAGCCCATCGCCACGGTGTATGCCGGGCACCAGTTCGGCGGTTTCAACCCGCAGTTGGGGGATGGCCGCGCCATGCTGCTGGGCGAAGTGTTGTCCACTGAGGGCAAGCGCTTCGACCTACAGCTGAAAGGTTCTGGCCCCACCGCCTACTCGCGTGGCGGCGATGGCCGCTCACCACTGGGCCCGGTGCTGCGCGAGTATATCGTCAGCGAAGCCATGTACCGTCTCGGCGTGCCCACCACCCGTGCGCTCGCAGCAGTGAGCACCGGCGACACGGTGGCACGGGACCGTTTCCTGCCCGGTGCCGTGCTGGCGCGCGTAGCCAGCAGCCATATCCGCATCGGCACCTTCGAGTATTTTGCGGCGCGACGCGACACCGAGGCGCTGCAGTTTTTGGCAAACCACGTGATGGCGCGCCACTACCCCGATGCACAACGCAGTGACAACCCCGTGCTGGCGCTACTTGAAGGCGTGATTTCCAGGCAGGCGCAGCTCATCGCGCAGTGGCAAATGCTGGGCTTTATTCACGGCGTAATGAACACGGACAATATGCTCATCGGCGGTGAAACCATCGACTACGGCCCCTGCGCCTTCATGGACCACTTCAACCCAGACCAGGTGTTCAGCTCGATCGACCACGCCGGGCGCTATGCCTACCGCAAGCAACCAGGCATCGCCCACTGGAACCTGTCGTGTCTGGCGCAGGCGCTGCTGCCAATTCTGCATGATGATCAGGAGCGCGCTGTGGAGCTGGCCCAGAATGCGATCAATGCCTTTCCCGATATGTTCCTGCAAGAGAATACACAGGGCTTGGCGCGTAAGCTGGGCCTGCAGGCGATTGGTGAACACGACACTGCGCTGGTGGAAGACTTGTGGCAATTGATGGCGCAGCACTCCCTCGACTTCACCCTGGGCTTTCGGCGGCTGGCGGATCTGGCGCTTTCGGGCGGCGGGGGCGAGAATAACGTGGCTGAACTCTTTGAATTCCCGGATGCCCTGCAACCGTGGCTGGAGCGCTGGCGCGAGCGACTGGCCCAGGATGCCCTGTCTCCCGTGGACCGACAGGCCCTGATGTACCGCGCCAACCCGGCCTTTATTCCGCGCAATCACCTGGTGGAAGCCGCCATTGCCGCCGCCACCGACAGGGACGATCTCAGTGTGTTTCAGCAGCTGGTGGATGTGCTGGGGAATCCGCACGAGTACCGCCCGGAGCTGGCGCTGTACGCTACGCCGCCGCGGCCGGAGCAGGTGGTTGAACAAACGTTTTGCGGGACATGATGGTTCTCACCAGGCAGACCCAGGAGACCATGGCGCTTCTGAAGATTCTCGCGCTCGGCACGCGTCAGATTGAGGAAGGCAAGGTGCAACCCGCCGGGGATGTTGTGCGGCAACTTCGAGACCGTAACAAGAATCGCTGATGAACTTCCATGTATTTCTGACCGATGATGCGTCGCGGGACCTGGAAGAGCTGTACGACTACATTGAATCTCGCGATGTCGTGGGAAAAGCGGATTTCGTTCTCGATCAAATTGAGAAGACTTTTACAAATCTATTTAAAAACCCGGAACGAGGTGCCTATCCGCCAGAACTGCTGGCCGTCGGGCTGCGCGAATACCGCGAGTTAGGTTTCTTTACCAACTTCGCTCAGCTTTTCTGCCATTCGTGTTTGCCAGCCAGCGCCGGTAGCTTTCCAGCGTTCGATGACATCTTCAGGCAAACGAATTGAAATTTGCTTCCTGGGATTTTTTGAAACCGGTCTACCGCCTTTGTTGATCTTGGCAAGAGCCAACATCTCTTTAGTGAGTTCAGGAAGTTCTTCGAACTCTTCCGATTGCACTTTATGAGCGTCGACTCGCGCAAGATCAGATTTCAAGGAGCGGGGCGATGCGTGCTTGCTCGCGTTCATTTGCCTTCCTCATGCTGAAAATGTGGCGATCCGCGCCACGCGGCGTGTAACCCACGACTATCCGACCTGACAAAAGCCCGAAACAGACAATTCGCGTCTCGCCGTAGTCTTTACGGATATCTTCGACTTCCACGGTGACACCACAAAAGACAATTGTGGCATCTGAGAAATCGAGTCCTCGTTCGGCCAGCGTCTTGTCTCGTTATAATGGGTCAAACGTGATGTTCATATTGGTTATTGTATATACAACAACCTAGGCAGGCAAGAGAGCTAGAAGCATAAGAAAAACAAACTAATTGGGGGTTAGCGGAAGAAAGGGCTCTGACCCCTTAATGTACTTAATGTAATGATCTTTGCGGGACATGATGGTGCTCACCGGCGGCCCGCAAACTTGCCGGGGGGCCGGTTGTCGCGGTACACATATATCCCATCGAGAAACAGGATATGGGCCCTTACTTGCGTGCAGGAGTGGCATGTAGCTCGACACCCAGCGCACGCACCAATTTGAGTACGGTGTCATAACGTGGTTTTGCGCCGGGCGCTAAGGCTTTATAAAGACTCTCTCGACCAAGACCTGTATCTTTGGCCAGCTTGGCCATGCCGCGTACTTTTGCAACATCGCTTACAGCGATAAGAAAAACATTGGGGTTTTCATCTTCAAGTGCCGCATTTAGGTATTCGGCAATAACTTTTTCATTATCGAGATAGTCAGCGGCATCAAAGGCTGCAATTTTTTTCATGGGTTAGTCCTCCAAATTCTTCAGTAATATTTTTGCCTGTTTGATGTCCTGCTTCTGAGTAGATTTATTTCCACCACAAAGCAGCACATAAATCACCTTTCCCTTGCGGGTGTAATACAGCCTGTAACCAGGACCACAGTGAATTCGCATCTCTGATATGCCATCACCAACAGATTCGCAATCGCCAAAATTTCCTGCTTCGGCAGAACGAATGCGTGTAATGATGCGGGCTTTACCAACGGGATCACGCATGGATTTAAGCCATGCATCGAACTCCGGTGTGCGATAAAAGGTGTTCATAGACCAAGTAATGTATCCGTATGGATACGATATGTCAATGCATGGATTATTTAAGAGTCTGTATCAATGTCGAATACCGCGTGCCGCCCGCCGGCAGCGGGACCGAATCGCCTTGACATAGGCCTGGCGTTTATTTTTGCCCATATCACAGTCTCCTTCTCGTTCGGTAACCTGAGATATGAATCAACGCCCTAATTTTCGTCCTGTCTTGGGTAACATTTCCTGAAGCGCTGGCTGCGAGTAGTGGAGATAGATACAGATCATGGCAATCGCACCAAGCCAGTGCCAAACAGCGTGACCTTGAGAGAACCAACCATGCTCAGTTGGATTACACCAGATTCTGCGGTTATCTAAGATAGAAACGCTAAAAGCAACGATAAAAACGCCAAGACTTGCAAAGAACCATTTGTATGAGATGACCTTGCGCTTTCTGGCTACAATCTCGGTGGCGATAATGATAAATCCCGAAATCAGAACGATCATCTGGAATTTAACGCCCGTGACGTACATCAGGTGCATCGAAACCATGTAAAAAGCCGTGAGACCCAAGTTAAACTTCCATAGATTTTCAAATTTAAGTGTATCAAGACGGATAAGGTTGGTGCCAATTACCCAACCAACAAAGAAGAACATGCCAACGAAGTCCAGGATCTGCGAGGTGTAGAAATTGGACATGTGGTAAAAGTACGAACCGGCGCCCATCAAAAAGATGATGGGGCCAAATTGCTTAAGATTTGAGTTGTCATTTTTTTTGAAAGAAAGATAGGTCAAAACTAAACCCACCAATAAGTAACCAAGATTAGACCAAGTATTGGCCGGCTCAGTTACTAATTGGCACAAAGTCTCTTCACACCATTTGATATTGGGTGCGCCATGAGATTCCGTTATCGGAAACCAGGGGCAAGAAGGACCATGTGGATTTGTATAGTTCATAAAACAAAGGGGTCAGAGCCCTTTTCCCCTCGCTCAAGCATGAGTAGTCTTCTCTGCTAATGGCGGCCTCACCACCAGATAGGTCACCGCACCCAACACCGGAACCAGTGCGTAAAGCCAAAAAAGGCCAGCAATTTTCATATTACGTCTGCGCATATCATCAGCAAGTACCGCAGCGAAGGCGATGGCAAACAGAAAAAAGTCTATGGTCATCACATTCACGAGATAATTGAGCTGCCATGTTTTGACATAGGCGGCGAAACTTCCCTGCGAAAAACCGTACAGCATTAGTCCGATCGTGGACACAAGCAACACTACAGCGGTGATCTTGGACTCTGCAAAACGCACCAGCCAGGTTTTCTGTGGCACGTATCCCTGCTGTTCGCGGCGAAAGAACAAGTAGAGATACAAGGCGCTGTTGCCCAACACCATGGAGCTGAACGCAAACGGCCAAGCCTTTAGTCGCCCCTGGTTATCCTGAACCAGCATGGCGACCATCACCAGTGGCCAAACACCCAGCAAATTGAAAACCATAAATACCAGAGGATCAACTAATTCAGTGTTGTTCTGCATCACCGCTACAATGAAATCCTTCATAGAGCTGCCATCGTCTGGCGAAAACCAGAACACATGAATCCAACCGAGCACCCATACTGTTACCAACAACATTTTTTTCATTATTCCATCACCTTGCTAGGCGAGATTTCTAAGTAGAGAAAGCGTCTACGAAGTGCTAATCCTGATTCGCCCTGAACGGAGCATAGCAGATGATCAGACGAGTCATTACATAGAGCCAGTAACAAAGAGGCCAGAGCCCTTTTTCCCATGGCATTTTTCAAATCTTCCTTGATTTGATTTCATGAGAGAGCCCAGTCTAGGCCGCATTGGCGACTACATAACATCATAAAAGAGCTCTGACCTCTTCATACTCCGCCTCATATATAAAATTCTTGATAAATTATAAATAAACTTATATATTCCCTCACATGAAGAAACTGGAGTTTGTCGACGGCTGCCAGGAAGATTTGAGGAATTTCCCAGCAGAAGCTCGCAGGGATGCGGGGTTTCAGTTGCATTTCGTACAAATGGGACAGGATCCTTCTGATTGGAAACCCATGAAGACTATCGGGGCTGGGGTCGTGGAAATTCGAATACACAAGGAAGGTGAATGGAGAATCCTCTACGTCGCGAAATTTCAGGGGAAAGTATGTGTCTTGCATGCTTTTGAGAAGAAAACTCAGAAAACCCGACAGTCTGATATAGCACTTGCCAGGCAGCGATATAGAGAGGTAGAGCATCGTGAAAAAACAAAGAAAAAAGACCGCTAGTAACATCTTCCTTGATCTTGGTTTCGAGCCGGCTGAAGCGGCCGTACTACAGATGCGCGCCACACTTATGAGTGATCTTCGAGCCTATATTGAGAAGGAAGGGCTCACACAAGCTGAGGCAGCGGGGCGTCTCGGCATTGCACAATCAAGGGTGTCTGATCTTGTTCGCGGGAAGTGGGACAAATTCAGCCTGGAAATGCTCATTACTCTTGAAGCTCGAATTGGTCGAACTGTAAACGTCGAGCTGGCTGCGTGAGCGAGCCCACGAACTTGACTATGGAATTCTTCGGCAAAACCCTGTCTGGCCCCTTCACCATTCCGTCTGGCATTGTTACCACCGCCACACCCATCATCCAGTACATCTTCGATCATATGCCAGAGGTGGGCGTGGTCACCACCAAGAGCATCGGCCTGGAGCCGCGCGCCGGCAATCGCGAACCGGTGTACAGCCAGTACGCGCCCGGCTGTTTCGTCAATGCCATCGGCCTGACCAATCCGGGAGCACACGCATCGCGAGAGATGTTGGCGGCGTTGAAAATCCCCAAGGACCGGTTTCTGCTCACCTCGATATTTGGCGGCAGCCTCGAAGAGTTCGTGGCCGTAGCAAAAATTCTCGCGCCGGTATCGGATGGCTTGGAGCTGAACCTGTCCTGCCCACACGCCAAGGGCTATGGCATGGCGATGGGGCAGGACCCGGACCTGGTGCGCGACATCACTGCCGCCGTCAAAGCGGTGGTGGATATTCCGGTGATTCCCAAACTCACGCCTAACACAGCGGACATTGCGAAGATTGCGTTGGCGGCAATAGCTGGCGGCGCCGACGGCCTGTGCGCCATCAATACCGTTGGTCCGGGTTACACCTCGGCCCACGGTCACGCGGTGCTGAGCAATGGCAACGGCGGGATGTCAGGCAAGGGTGTGTTGCCCATCGGCCTGAAGTGCGTGCGCGAAATCCGCGCGGTGACGGACTGCCCGATTATCGCCTGCGGCGGCGTCAGCAGCGCCGACGATGTACGCGCCTTCTTTGACGCGGGTGCAACCGTGGTCGGCGTGGGCTCCGCACTAACCGGGCTTACCACAGACGACATAAGCACTTACTTCCAGACGCTCAGCAACGATCTGGAGACGGGTCGTAACCGCGCCGAATCCCAAATCCGCTACGACATCGATATGAATTTCCGCCCGGTTACGCTGGTGAAGAACGAGCGCGTCTGCAAGGACATCGCGTTGCTCACCTTCGATCGCAAGATCAATGTGCAGGCCGGGGAGTTCGTCTTCCTGTGGCTTCCCGGGCTGGGCGAAAAACCGTTCTCGGCCCTGACCGACGATCCGTTCACCCTGGTGGTGATCGATCTCGGGCAATTTACTCACGCCCTGATGGACCTGCCGCCCGGCACTGAGGCATACGTGCGCGGCCCGCACGGTATTCCTGTGGCGCCGCCCGAGCACGCAAAAATTATGGCGGTGGCCGGTGGTACGGGCCTGGCCGCCGTGTACCAGATCGCGCGGGATTTCTGCAATGCGGAAGTGTTCGCCGGAGCACGCAGTGCTGATCGCCTGTACTACCTCGACGAATGTCGCAAGATTGCCGAGGTACACGTCGCCACCGACGATGGCAGCGCCGGCTACCACGGAGTCGTGACCGAGTTGTTGCGCGAGCGCTTGCAAGCAATGAGTACGCAGGAGCACGAGCAACTGGTGTTTTACAACTGCGGCCCGCAGCCCATGGTCCACGCCGCCATCGCGGTACAGCGCGAGTTTTGTCGGCCCGAGCAAATCTTCAGCGCCATCGACTACCTCACCAAGTGCGGCGTCGGTATCTGCGGCGCCTGCGCCACGCCCGACGGCCGCCGTTTGTGTGTGGACGGGCCGTTTTTGCCAGCGTTATGACAGCATCCCTCTATATAAAGAGGAGCCCACATCATGCCCGCCGGTAAGGGAGTCTATAACGCACGCTGGGAACAGTCCTTCAATCGGATACTGACGCCGCTGGAAGAGTTTATTCACCGCCAGACCACCAGCGGTGTGCTGTTGATGATCTGCGCGGTGATCGCACTGGTTATCGCCAATGGCCCGCTGCACGAGCAGTACCAACATCTGCTGCATACGCCGATCGGCTTTAGCGTCGGCAATGCAGCGTTCTCGCTGTCCCTGCACCACTGGATCAATGAAGCGCTGATGGCCCTGTTTTTCTTCATCATGGGCCTGGAACTCAAGCGCGAATTGCTGGTGGGCGAACTGTCGTCACCGAAACAGGCGCTGCTGCCCATTATGGCCGCCATCGGCGGTATGCTCGTGCCCGCCTTGTTCTACGTCGCCGTCAACATCAACGCGGCCAGTGTCAGCGGTTGGGGTATACCCATGGCGACGGATATTGCATTCGCAGTCGGCGCTCTCAGTTTGCTCGGTACGCGCATCCCCAAATCGCTGGTAACCTTTCTCATCGCCCTGGCAATTGTCGATGACCTGGGCGCCGTAGCCGTGATCGCGCTGTTCTACACCACCGACATTAACCTGCTGGCGCTATCCTATGCCGGCGGCTGCACGCTGCTGCTGGTGATTCTCAATCTGGGCGGTATTCGTCACGCCCTGCCCTACGCCATAGTGGGCATGCTGCTGTGGGCCGCCATGCTCGCCAGCGGCGTCCACTCCACCATTGCCGGAATCGTGGTGGCCTTTGTTATCCCCATTCGTCCCAAGTTCCAGCCGGAACAATTTATCAACCAGGTAAAAGACAGTGTGGTCAACATGGGCGAGGCGATTCGGGAAAACGCCGACATCATCCACAACACACGCCTGCGTTCACTGGTGTCATCGCTGGGTGATAATGTGCAGTTGGTGCAGGCTCCAGCCCAGCGCATGGAGCACCACCTGCACCTGCCCGTTGCTTATGTGGTAATCCCTTTGTTTGCACTGGCCAATGCCGGCATTCCGATTGATTTCGCTGGTTTTGCGAGCTATCTACAGCATCCCATCACGCTGGGTGTACTGGCCGGGCTGTTGCTGGGCAAGCCGCTGGGGATCGTGGGCATGACATGGCTTACGGTGAAAATGGGCTGGGCAGAATTGCCGATCGGGCTGACTATGAAGCACACCTTGGGCGTCGGTCTGTTGGGCGGCATCGGCTTCACCATGTCTATTTTTATCGCCGACCTGGGCTTCGCTAATTCGCCCGATGACCTGCTGATGGCCAAGACCGGCATTCTATTAGCCTCGGCAGTGGCTGGCGGCAGCGGTATTATCTGGTTGCTGCTGTTGAGTCGCGCCAAGGCGGCAAGCAAAGAGTGAGTTTTTCGGACATTAACGGCTAGCGGAGTATCACCCTATGGCACCGGCGTCGGGTCTCTTACGTGTCATGCACGAACTCTTTACGCTCGCCAACAACGTGCAGGCGGCAAAGCCCTGCGGCTATTCCCCGTTACATCGCATGCTGTTCCAGCTACTAACTCTGGCATTGGGTATCACACTCGTGTGCCCCGCCAGCAACGCAGACACGCCACTCACAGGCAGGCCAAATATCGTCCTGCTGCTGTTTGATGATGCCGGATATTCCGACATGTCAGCGTTTGGCGGAGAAATTCAAACACCCAATATTGAACGTATCGTAAGAGAGGGCATGACGGTGAAGCGGTTCTATACAACCGCGCGCTGTAGTCCGACTCGCGCCGGAATACTATCCGGACGGCATCCACACGACGTGGGTATGGCGGATCTGGCGGGCCCGAAATTTAAAACCGGCTTGCCCGCCTATCAAGGGCAGTTGCCCCTGGACATTCCGCTGATCAGTGAACTACTGCAGGGGGCGGGCTATCAAACCTATCTGGAAGGGAAGTGGCATCTCGGCGATATACCGGGGCGGGAACCTGATCCCGCCGCACAAGCCGCGCCAAATCTGCGGGGTTTCGATCATTTTATCGGGTTTATCAGAGGCAGGGCCCCGCCCTATCCGAAGCCTGGGCAGCAGCTCTATCAGCACAATCAAAAACCCATCGCGTTTGAACAGGGCTGGTATTCCGTTAAAGGTCTCAATGACGAGTTGATAAATCAACTGACACAGCAGTTTCAAACGAAAGCTGAGACGCCGTTCTTTGTGTACATCGGCTCGCAGTCACCTCACGATCCGTTGCAGGGACCGCAGGCCTTGATCGACCAGTACCGCAAGGTGTATCAGCGGCCGGTAGAAGATCTTTGGCAAGAGCGTGTTGCCAGAATGCGCCAGATGAGCCTCTTCCCGCCAGACGCGCCAACGAGAATGCCGCTGTTTTCGACTCAGGATGTTGCGACCCTACGCGCTACGGCCGCCACTCGTGCCGCGATGATTGAGTCGGCTGATACCGAATTCGGCAAGTTGCTGCAGCTATTGGAACAACACGGGAAGCTGGCCAACACACTGGTCATCGTTACGTCGGACAATGGTGCAACGTCAGAAACGTTCAAGCTAACCAACGCGCCCTATCGAGGGGCGAAAGCCACACTGCATGAAGGAGGCATTCTGTCACCGCTCGTCGCAAGATGGCCGGCAGGTAAAATTACCGGCAACGGAATAACGAACGAGATGACGACGTATCTCGACCTTATGCCAACACTGCTACGCGCAGCGGGCGTTGCCTATCCTACAAAATGGCGCAGTGATGCACCGCTGCCCGCACTGGAGGGTCGAAATTTACTTCCCGTCCTGCGCGGTGCAACACTGCCCCCGCCAGAGAATTTTTATTGGAATCTCTATGGCCAGTACGCGGTGCTACATAAGGGTAGATGGAAATTGGTCGCGAACACGCGATATGACGAGGCCAGTGAGCGTAAACAAGCAGAACCTGTGCTTGAATTATATGACTTGTTAGCTGATCCGGCGGAAACAACCAACCTGATAGTGAAGGAGAAGGCATTGGCTACTACGCTACTGGCTGATTATCGCGTGTGGGCCCAGCAGCACGGGGCTGTTCCCTATTATCAAGTCCTGGATGCGTATCGGAAAAATGGGGTTGGTGACGGTCAGTTAATGAAGGAGCAATAATCATCGTGCCCAAGCGACAGATGTTCTATTTTTAGCGTTCACCGGGAAAACGACTATGGCCATAAGCATCGAGCAACTGGGAAACATCGGCGAACTGATTGCCGCCATTGCCACCGTGGCGACCCTGTTTTACCTGGCGCTACAGATTCGCCAGAACACGCATCTGCTCCAAGATGCAAATTTCAGAGGTATACAGGATGACGCTGACCGCTGGCGCGCCTACCTTATTGAACACAAGGATATCGCCTCCCTCTATCGCCGGGGAATGGAAGCGGACAATAGTCTCGACAAAGATGATCGCCTGCGCTTTCGCATGCTGATGGATCAACTTTTTTTTGGCTGGCAATACACCTATTCATCACATATCGAAGCAAATTTGAGGAGCGTTAAAGAATTTCTCCTGGCCACGTTGGCGCAGCCCGGCGGACATGATTACTGGGAGAGGGGGAAGGCCAGATTCAGTAACCAGTTTGTGGCTTGGGTGGAAGACTGTCAGCGGGAGCAGGACAAAAACGGCCTCCCATAGGGGAAGCCTCTTAAAATTTGGTAGGACTACCCGGACTCGAACCGGGGACCTCTACCATGTCAAGGTAGCGCTCTAACCAGCTGAGCTATAGTCCTAAGAAGGACGCGCAGTATAAGTGCCAAAGCGCAATTGCTCAACTCCCGCGATGTAGCGCGTTTCCCCTGGGCACCGCCGGTCTGTTGATCGTTTTTACCAGTCCGATGGGTATACAGAGACACTTGATCCGTCCTATAAGACAGGTAAAGTGCCCTACCAGCGAGGAGTACAGACGTTGAGAGTCAGCGGATTTTTGGGTGCCGACCTGGACACGGTGCCATTGGCCATAGCCGAGCTGGAACGGCGCGGTTACGACGGCGTCTTTTCCGCAGAGATCAACAACGACCCGTTTTTCCCCCTGTTGCTCGCGGCCGAACACAGCAAGCGCATCGCCCTGACCACCTCCATCAGCGTGGCTTTCGCCCGCAACCCCATGACGCTGGCCAATCTGGCCTGGGACCTGAACCAGTACTCCAAAGGCCGCTTTACCGTGGGCCTGGGCTCGCAGATCAAACCGCATATCATGCGCCGCTTCTCCATGCCGTGGTCGAAACCCGCCGCTCGGATGCGCGAGTTTATTCAGGCCATGCAGGCGATCTGGCGCTGCTGGGAGACAGGTGAGAAACTCGACTTCAATGGCGAGTTCTACCAGCACACTCTGATGACACCGATGTTCACGCCCACCCGAAAAACCTACGGCGCGCCGGGGGTGAATCTCGCCGCCGTGGGCCCGCTGATGACGGAAGTGGCCGCTGAAGTGGCCAACGGCGTGATCGCCCACGGCTTTACGACAGCACGGTACCTGCGGGAAGTTACACTGCCGGCGGTGCAGCGCGGCCTGGAAAAGTCCGGTCGCAAACGGGAGGACTTTGACGTCAGTCTGCCAGCCATGGTGGTGACGGGGGTCGATGAAGAGGCTTTCGAGCAGTCGAAAATGGCTATAAGAAGCCAGCTGGGGTTTTATGCGTCTACCCCGGCCTACCGGCCAGTGCTGGAATTGCACGGCTGGGGCGAGCTGCAAACCACTGCTAACCAGCTGACACGGGAAGGTCGTTGGCAGGAGATGGGCGCACTGATCACCGATGATATCCTGCATACGTTTGCGCTGGTCTGTGAAGACATCGAGCAGTTGCCGGCGCTACTACAACAACGCTATGGCGACATGGCCGATACGTGGATGTGTACGGTAGATACCGGGGATACGGACCGGCAGAAACAATTGGTGGCAGCCGTGCAGAATTCCTGAGCGCAACTGGCAACAAAAAAACATTACAGCACCACTGGCAGAGGACCAGCACTATGAACATCGAGTTAACCACGCAACAGAGGGCCCTCCAGCAGGAGGTCCGCGAGTACATGAAGACCATCATGACGCCGGCGCTACTGGAGGAAATGAAAATTGACGACCTCAAGGAAGGCGGCGGCCCGGAATTTCGCAAGCAGTATGCGCGCATGGGCGCCGACGGCTGGATCGGCCTGAGTTGGTCCAAGGAATTGGGCGGCAGGGAAATGTCACACGTCGAGCAATACATTTTCACCGATGAAGTGGTGCGCTCCGGTTTCGCCTACCCCTTCCTGACCACCGAGGCGGTCACTCCGGTCATAGCCGCCAACGCCAATGCCGAGGTGCGCGAGGAAGTCGTCGGCGGGGTCAAACAAGGGAAGGTAACTATCGCCATCGGCTACTCCGAACCCAATGCCGGGACGGACCTTGCCAGTCTCACCACCAAAGCGGAGCGCGATGGTGATGACTGGATCATCAACGGCCAGAAAATGTGGACCAGCCTGGCGAATTTCGCCGATTACGTGTGGCTGGCGGCGCGCACCGATCCGGACGCGAGCAAAAAGCACAAGGGGCTCACCATGTTCCTGGTGCCCACGAATACAAAAGGCTTTTCGTTCACGCCCGTGCACACCCTGGGCGTGCGCACCAACGCCACCTACTACAGCGACGTCCGCCTGCCGGACAAATACCGTGTCGGCGAGGTTAACGCCGGATGGAAGCTGATCACCGGGCAGCTCAACATTGAGCGCCTGTCGCTGTTCACCCATGGCCAGGTGGACTCGCTCTATCAGGGCGTGTGCGAGTGGGCGGCACAAACCGCAGCACCCACAGGTGGCAAAATTATCGAGCAGCCCTGGGTGCAGCACAATCTGGCGAAGGTCAGAAGCGGCCTGGAAGTGGTCAAGCTGATCTGCTGGAAGCAGGTCTGGGCCATGGACCAGGGGCCGCTGAATATGGCCGATGCTTCGGTGGCCAAGGTGTACAGCAGCGAGTTCTTTGTCGAGCTGTACCGCATGCTGCTGGAGGTGATGGGACAGGCGGGCACTATTGCACCGCACTCTCCGGGGGCCGTGCTTAAGGGCAAACTCGAGTTTCGCTGGCGGGTGGGCGCCGTGCTCACCTTCGGTGGCGGCGCCAATGAAGTGCAACGTGACATTATCGCGATGGCGGGGCTGTGGATGCCCCGCACCCGCTAGGAGAACAAGGCCATGGATTTCACTATTTCTGACGAAGTACGCAGCGCGCAACAACTGGCCCAACAGATCCTGGGCGACTTTACCTCGGTGGATAAACTCAAGGCCATAGAAAAACAGGACGAGCGTTTCGACGCCGGCCTGTGGCAGGCGCTGGCGGATGCTGGTCTGTTAGGACTGGATATCGGCGAAAACCACGGCGGTACCGAGTTGGGTTTTTACAGCCTGACCACCCTGTGTGAGGAGGTGGGCCGCACCGTGGCGCCGGTGCCCGTGATCCCGGTGCTGGTGTCAGCGGCAGGCACCCTGCGGCGCTTCGGCAGTGACACCCAGAAGGACCAGTGGCTGACAGGTATCGCCAGCGGCACGGCCCTGATCACTGCCGCACTGGGCGAGTACAACAACGACGACCCCACGGCGCCTGCCTGCACCGCGCAGAAAAAAGAAGGCGGCTACTCCATCAGCGGCACCAAGATCTGCGTGAGCCTGGCCCACTCGGCCGCGCGCATACTGGTGTCCGCCAGGATGGGCGAGGAACTGGTCGTAGCGCTGGTAGACCCGCGCGCCGCTGGCGTCAGCCTCAACGCGCAGATTGTGACCACGGGTGAAACCCAGCATGAACTGGTCATGAACAAAGTGCAGGTGCCGGCCGCAGACATCGTTGCGGTGGGCGGCGAAGCACTGGCCGCCATGGTGTGGGCGCAACAGGCAACCCGCACCGCGCTGGCCGCCATGGCGCTGGGTGTGTGCGACAAGATGATGCGCATCACCGGGCAGTACACGTCCGAACGCGAGCAGTTCGGCCGTGCGATTGCGACTTTCCAGGCCGTGAGCCACCGCGTGGCGGACTGCTACATCGACGTCGAGTGCCTGCGCCTGGTAACACAACAGGCGGCCTCGCTCATCGACCAGGGCCGCCCCGCAGAAGACGCGGTGCTGATGGCGAAAATCTGGTGCGGCAACGTGACGCATCGGGTCAGCCAGGCCTCACAGCATTGCCACGGCGGCACCGGGGTGGATCGCGACTACCAACTGTTTCGTTACTGCGAATTGGCGCGTCAGATCGAACTGACTGCCGGCAGCAGCGCCCAACTCACCGGCGAGCTGGGCCAGGCTATTTGCGCCGAGTACTTGTCAAAGGCCGGTTAGACGTAAGTATTTGGGGTCAGAGTAAAAACCCCAGCAAACTATTTGCAGCGAAGGATAGTTGGCTTAGGGGTTTTTACTCTGACCCCAAATTCTGACCCCAAATTCTCAGACGTAGCCATTCTCCCGGAACCACCTGACGGAATCTGCAATGGCGGTTTCCAGCGGCGTCTGCGGCAAGCCCAACTCCTCTATCGCCTTGGTCGGGTCCACATAGCCATGTTGCAGGACGTAACGAGTATTTTTATAGGTCGTTATGGGTGCGCGACCACTCACCTTTGACCACGCCTCCACCAGTTTGGCGACGCGCAACATCATCGTGCCCGAGACTTCGTTCTTCGCCACATTGGCAACACCCGCTATTTTTCCTATCAGGGTGAGGAGTTCCCTGTTGGTCATATTGCCCGCCCTATTGGACAGGATGTAGGACTCGCCAATACGCCCCTTCTCCATCGCCAGCACATGGCCCGCCGCCACATCGCGCACATCCACGGTGCAGACGCCGCCGTCCCAGTAGTTCTTCATCTTACCCTTCAGGGTGCTCAGGATCATCGTGCCGGTCGGCGTCGGCGCGCGGTCACCGGGGCCAAAGGGCAGGCCCGGCATCACCATGGTCACCGGCAGGCCGTCGCTGACCATGCCCTTAACCATCTGGTGGCTGATGAATTTTGACAGTATGTACTCACTACCCCAGGACCAGCCATTAAACGCGGTTTTCTCGGTGGCCCATCCGCCATTGCCGACAATGCCGATCGCAGCGACGCTGCTGGTAAACACAATTTTCTCTACCGCTGCCGCCTTGGCCGCTTCCATCATGGACCGGGCTCCGTCCACATTGATTTTGAAATGCAGGTCTGGGTCCTTGGTCCAGATCGCAAACAACGCCGCCAGGTGATAGAGCTGCTGCACGCCCTGCACGGCCCGCACCAGAGACGGCGGATCCAGCAGATTGCCTTCTACGAATTCAACGTCCATGCCCTTAAGGGGCAAGCGGTCCTCCCCCGGCATCACCATGACGCGTACCTCGTCGCCTTTTTCAAGACACAAGCGGGTGACATGGTTGCCGATGAAACCCGTGGCTCCGGTGATGAGCACCTTGCTCATAGCGTTAACTCCTGTCGTTGTTGTTAGTTCGGGGTATCTTAGCAGCCTGTACCGTGACGGGCATGGCGGAATCGGTCATTTGCTGGGCGACGTCCCACAGGCGAGCGGCCATCGCCGCATCCGTTATATGGTTGCCGCCGCTCACTGTCACGGGGTTGCAGTCCTCAAAATAGGCACCATTGACGCCATTCAGCAGCGGGTTTGTCATGACATAGGTCTGGGTGGCCGCGCCCTCCTCGGGTGTTTTTGCGACAACCCCGCCGAACAGGTCAAAGGCACCGCGTATCAGCGCCGGTGCCGTGCGTGCGATATTGGTCTGCACCAGCCCCGGATGAACGACGTTGGAGGTAATTCCCGAGCCCTCCAGACGGCGGGCCAGTTCCAGTGAGAACAAGGCATTGGCCAGTTTGGAGCGGCCATAGGCCTCCTGCGCTTTGAAGGGTCCCTCACCCCTCAAGTTATCAAAATCGATACCCACTGCCGGCGCCTGGGTGTACGCCGAGCGACTGCCGACGTGCACAATACGACACGATCCCGCTTCTTGCATCAGGGGCAACAGCTGATTCACCAGCACAAAATGGCCCAGGTAATTGACCACAAACATCTTCTCTATGCCGCCGACCAGCTCCACGTCACCGAAGGTGTTAATGCCGGCATTGCAATTGAGCATATCCAGTCTTACACCCAGCGCTTTGACCGCCTGTGCACAAGCGACCGCCGACTGCAAGTCGGCCAATTCGAGCGCCATGGGTGTGGTCTGGCCCTGAACACTGGCACAGGCCTGCGCAGCTTTCTCCAGCGTACGCCCGGTGCCGATGACATGCGCGCCGCGCAGAGCCAGCACGCGCATGGTTTCGTAGCCCAGCCCGGACGTACAACCCGTCACCAGGGCAGTCTGGCCTTGCAAATTCAGGCCTGCGGTCACCTCTTCTGCGGTCGATCGTGCACCGAACGGCCCCGTGGAAAACCGGGTGTCGATGCTGACCTTGGGGCCATCATCGGTACAGGCCGCTAATAGGGGCGAGGTCGCAGCGGCGATGGAAAGTTGTAGCAACTGCCTGCGTCTTAGTGCCATGTGTCAGTCATCCTGATGGGGCGCGTGTCCCTCAGTGTAGTGCCGAGCTATAAGAAGCAGGAAGTTTAAGCTGATGAAATAACCTAAAGGAATTTTATGGTATAGAAACATATCATATGGTTATTTCTTGCACATCGGTCGATGCTGCATATACTGAAACTGTGGCGGTTCATTGGATGACTACCAATTGAGGGCAACCGTCAACATTGTGGGAAAGCTGGCAAACATTTGTCAGAGGTGTTTGCCGCCAGGGGACGCTATCCGGTTTATGCGGGCTGGATAAACAAAACTCGGGCATACAACAACATACGGCTTTACCCTTCGAACGCCGTCGCTACCTACCTTGCGACGGCGTTTTTTTTGCCCTGAATTTACCTTCGGCCTGCGGTCCGACTAGCGGCCCAACGGGCGCAGCCCCTAAAGTGCGGTGATCGCCCCAGCAGCGACAGAATACGTTATGCTTCCGCGAAAGAATCAGGAAGCCGCATGAGCAACATCCAACAACTATTGAAAGACATCCACGATTCTCCCCAGGGTCCGCGTATTGCGGCCATCTTCGATTTTGATGGCACCCTCATTGCCGGTTACTCCGCAACGGCGTTTGTGCGGGAACAACTCAAACGTGGCGACCTGTCAGCCCGACAGTTGGTCGAGTTGATGCGGGCGATGACCAGTTTTGGACTGGGTAGCATCGGTTTCTCGGGCATGATGGCAATCAACGCCCAGTTCATGCGCGGCATCGAAGAAGAGACCTACCATGAGGTCGGCAAACAGCTCTACACCAAACAGATAGCACGCCTCATCTACCCGGAATCCCGTGCGCTGGTCGAGGCGCATCAGGCCAAGGGTCATACGGTAGCGATTATTTCATCCGCCACTCCCTACCAGGTAGAGCCCGCCGCTGCGGATCTGGGCATCAAGCACGTGCTGTGCACGCAGCTGGAAGTGGCCAACGGGCAGTTCACGGGCGGCGTTATCAGCCCTACCTGTTTCGGACAGGGGAAAGTGGTTGCGGCGGAATCCCTGGCCAAACAATACCGCTGCAAGCTGGACAAAAGTTTCTTCTACTCTGACAGCACAGATGATCTATTACTGCTGGAGCGGGTGGGACACCCCCGGGCGCTCAACCCCAGCAGCAAACTCGAACAGATCGCGCGCGCACAGCAGTGGCCCGTCGCCAGGTTTGGCAGCCGCGGGCGCCCCACCCTCGCCCAGTTCATGCGCTCCGTCGCTGCGACCAGTTCGCTAGTGACCTCGTTTATGGCGGGCTTGCCGGTCTACGCACTGACCGGCTCGCGGCGCGAGTCGCAGAACTTTTCTTTCTCGCTGTTTGCCGATACGGCCAGCGCACTGATTGGCATGGACTTGAACGTGAAGGGGGAGGAACACCTGTGGTCCCATCGACCGGCGGTCTTTGTGTTCAACCACCAGAGCAAGGCCGATATTATTGTCGCTGCCAAATTGTTGCGCCGTGATATCGCCGGTGTTGGCAAACAGGAAATCAAGAAAGAGACGCCGATACTCGGCAAGGTGCTGGAGCTGGGCGGCGTGGTATTCATCGACCGCGCCGACGGCAAAAGTGCCATCAAGGCGATGACGCCACTGATCGATGCGATGCGCAAGCAGGGCAAGTCAGTGGTGATGGCCCCGGAAGGCACGCGGACTGTTTCCCCTAAGCTTGCGCCCTTCAAGAAGGGTGCCTTTCATCTGGCCATGCAGGCCGGCGTACCCATGGTGCCCATAGTTATTCACAACGCGGGGGATGTAGCGCCCAAGGGTGACTTCGTGTTTCGCGCCGCCACTGTCGACGTGACCGTACTGCCGCCCGTCGACACCAGCGGCTGGCGTGTGGAAACCATCGACGAGCACGTGCGGGAGGTGCGCAACATGTTCGCGCGTGTGCTCGGCCAGGCGGAAGACAAACCGGAAGGCAAACGCAAAGCCAAACCGAAGAGGAAAGTGACAGCGAAAGTCACCCGTAAAGCGCCGGTCAAAAAAGCGAAGAAGCGATAGACGGGGTGACCGGGATGGATCTGGCGAGCAAATTCCAGCAGTGCGATCCGTGGCCGGGGGGCGTCCGGCCGCAGGTTCTTTTTTTGCTCGATGCCCGCAGTCGTTTTGAACAGGACATCTTGCACGAATGGATACAGCACCATGCACAGGATGGCGACACCACTTTTAAAGCGACGCAAGTATGCCTTGATCTGGGCGATGATCGCCGCGGCATCGATGCCACACCGCTGGTCACCGCACTGGCACTGCCGGAAGATACGTTAGTGGCGCCGTTACGCGTTGCCTGGGTCCCCTCGCAGGAGGCCATCAACTCAGGCCCGCGCATTCGCGACCTGGTATTTGGTGATCCCCGCCATCCTGGGGCATGGCGCGGTCGCAGGATTCTTAAGCACTCACCCGAGAGAATGCATTTACTCACGGGCGAGCCCGATACAGTGGCGAACTTGCGCGCACGCTTTGGCCGCGGACACCAAACCCCTGACGGGGATGGGCAGCGCGACTTCGCCGACTTCGTCGCGCGTCAGGCGGTGGTGGTGCTGGATCTCGCCGAACGACGCCTGCAGGGTGGTCGCTACAAAGTGCCACGGCAAGTTGCGGCCAGCCTCATGGCGAGTCGTGCTTATAACCAAGCGTTGGACCAGCTTGCCGCGCAAACGGGCACCCCCAAAATGCGGCTGATGAAAGAAGCGGCGAAGTATATGGATGAGATGGTGTCGCGCCCCAGTACGTTCTGGCTGGACTTCTACGCCAAGTTCAATAAATTTTGCCTGGGCCTGGGGTACGAGGAAGAGATTGTCTGCGATCAGGCAGCGGTGGAAAAAATGCGTCAACTGGTACGCGAGTATCCCTCCATGCTGCTGTGGACGCACAAGACCTATCTCGATGGCATGGTGTTGCCCAAGCTCTTGTACGACAACGACTTCCCCATGCCACACATGTTCGGCGGTGCCAACCTGAATTTCCCCGGGCTGGGTTATCTGCTGCACCGCGCCGGCGCCATTTTTATTCGGCGCAGTTTCCAGGACAACGAGTTATACAAGATCACGCTGCGCCACTACGTCGGCTACCTCATGGAAAAGCGCTTTCCGATGAACTGGGCCTTTGAAGGTACCCGCTCTCGCCTGGGCAAACTGATGCCGCCGCGCTATGGTTTGTTAAAGTATGTGCTGGAAGCCTGCCACGCCACCGACGCCAGGAACATCCACATCATTCCCATTGCCATCAGCTACGACCTGATTCGCGATGTCGAGGAGTACGCCACCGAACAAACCACTCGTGGCAAGGGCGCGGAATCGCTGCGCTGGTTTATCGGTTACATCCGCAGCCTGGCGCGGCCCATGGGCAAGGTGTATGTCGATATCGGAGAACCCGTGGTGCTCGATAAATCACCGGACCCGGATGATCGCCTCGCCCTGTCCAAAATTGCCTTTGAAGTAGCGGTGGCCGCCAACCAGGTTACTCCCATTACCTTTCCCTCGCTGGCGACCATGAGCTTGCTCGGAGCAGCCCCGAAAGCGCTCACCCAGAGCGAGGTGCTGGCGGACCTGCGCGCACTGCTGCGCTGGGCCCAGGCGAGGAACCTGCGCATCTCAAAGGATTTCGACCCGGCCTACGCCGACCAGATACAGAATCTGCTGGGCATCATGCTCGACGACGGTATCGTCACGCGCTATGACGAGGGCCCCGAAGTCGTGTACGGCATCGGTCTGGATCAACACGCTGTCGCGAGCTACTACCGCAATACCGTCATCCACTTTTTCGTGAATAAGGCCATCATTGAACTCGCACTGCTAAAGGCCAGCGAGAACGAAGGGCCCGATGCGCTGGATGTGTTCTGGACTGAGGTGGACCAGCTGCGCGACCTGTTCAAGTTCGAGTTTTTCTACGCCCCCACTGAGGAATTTCATCAGCAGATACGCCAAGAACTGGATCGCTATGATACCGACTGGCCCACCTTGCTGCGCCAGGGCACGGTGGGTTTTAGCCAGTTGCTCAATCGCATGACGCCGCTGGTATCCCACGTCACCCTGCTGATCTACACTGAGGCCTACTCGGTGGTCGCCGCACTGGCCGCACGCCTGGCGCACAATGAAACATTGGAGGAAGAAGCCTGCGTCACCGACGCGCTGAAGTTTGGACGCCAGGCCTATCTGCAGCGCCGCATCAGCAGCGAGGCTTCAATCGGCAAACTGCTGTTCAGCAATGGCTTCAAAATGTTACAAAGCAGGCAGCTGACGGAAGCCGGGGCATCGCTTATCGCCGAACAGCGGCTGGAGCAGGCGCGTCAGTTGCGCGACCTGTTGCGACGCTTGGACCTGATCCGCGCCATCGGCGTGGCCAGTCGCAGCAGCTAGTACGCCGCAAATAACAGGAGTGAGCACAATGACCGAACTAAACGTCGCCGTCCTCGGTGGCGGTTCCTGGGGAACCACAGTGGCCTCACTGGTTACCCGCAACGCACCGGTCATTCTGTGGGCACGCAACCCGGCTACGGTGACGGAAATCAATACCCAGCACACCAACGCAGTGTTCCTGCCCGGCGCGACACTGCCGGAAAAACTGGTCGCCACCACCGATATTGCACAGGCAGTGCACGGCGCCGACGTAATTGTCATGGGCATACCGTCACAGAATTTTCGCGCCGTGTTACTGGAAGTAAAGAAACACATACGCGCCTGGGTACCGGTGATCAGCCTGACCAAAGGCCTGGAACTGGACACCCGCATGCGCATGACACAAATCATCAACGAGGTGTTGCCAGGACATCCTGTCGGCGTGCTCACCGGCCCCAACCTGGCGCGGGAAATCATGGCCGGTCAGGCGGCGGCCAGCGTGATCGCCATGGAAGATGTGACGATCGTGCAGGAGTTACAAACCGTGTTCAAAAGCGGCCTGTTTCGGATTTACACCAACACCGACGTGATCGGCTGTGAACTCGGGGGCGTGCTGAAAAATATCATCGCCATCGCCGTGGGCATGGGCGACGGCCAGGGTGCCGGCGACAATACTCGCGCCGGCCTGATCACCCGTGGCCTGGCGGAAATGACACGGCTGGGAGTCGCCATGGGCGGGCGCGCCGAGACCTTTGCTGGACTTGCCGGTATGGGCGATATGATCGCCACGTGCACCAGCCCGCAGAGCCGCAACCGCCATGTGGGAATTCAATTGGGCATGGGTCGGAATATGCAGGACATCATCAGTGAAATGGTGATGGTCGCTGAGGGTGCCAAAAGCGCTCCGGCAGTTATGGCGCTGGCCGAACAATACGGTGTCGAGATGCCGATCGCCCGCGATGTGTATCGCGTGCTATCGGGAGATGCCTCGGCCAGCCGTGCGTTTCGCGGCCTGCTGCGAGTCGAGGCAGGTGCTGAGTCGGAGCCAGGTTGAAAGTTGCAAACGTGTCCACTCCCGCCATCAACCGCACCGTCGGTGCAGCCGCTTAATGTAGCAATGACTAGTTATGGCTATGGCGGTTAGTTGCAAGCGTCAGCTTTTTTTACACTCTCGGCCAACTTGGTAAATCAACTCTTTCATAACTTGTTGATTTATAAACTACACCTAGTATTGGCACAATATCTGCTTGCTAAAGGACCCTTGCGGAATGTCTACTTTCTGCGGATCAATCGCCCGATTGAAAAGTCAATTCTACGCACACAGAGGTACAGCAAATGAAAATTGAAATACCAAGAATAGCTGTAAGCAAGAAAATGTGGTGTCTGATATCAAGCCTGTTTTTAACCTCGGTGGCCGCAGTATCCAACGCCGGGGTGATATTAAGTGCAACCAGTGGAACAATAGACAGTGGCGGGCCTGGATTTGGCACGCTGACGGAAACGTTTGATCAGGCCGGGCTTAATTCTGGCTACACAAGTGGCGTAACCGACTTCGATACCTATATTGGAACCAATCCGACACACACAATAGTTTTCGCAGGTAACGAGTGGTTTAGTAATCTTCCCTCTTCAAGTGCCACTGTCACCTATGATCTTGGCGGGATCTTTACGCTGGATGCGTTAGCACTCTGGAATGAAGAATCTTCTGGCATCGGCCTGCTGGATTTACTTTACTCAACCGATAACTCGATATTCTCCTCGTTGTCAAGCGGCTTGTCCCCAACCGACAACCCCTCTGGCGTCAGTTATAGTGCTGATGTGTTCAATTTTACCGCTGTTTCTGCACGCTATATCCGGCTTGATATGTCCAGGTGTCCCCAACCAAACGCCTCAGACCTCTTCAATGCTTGCGCAATTGGAGAAGTGGCGTTCCGCGAGGCAGATAGATCCGAGCCTGTGCCGGTTCCCGCCACCCTTGCCCTGTTCGGCCTTGGACTCGCTGGCCTTGGTTGGTCACGACGTAAGCAAGCGTAACCAAAACGCCTGAGGAATAGCCCCCTTAGCGGGGGCATTTTATTGCCTGTGATGTGGATGCCCAATGTCCCAAAGCGCCACCGTCCCAGTGCTTTTCTAGGCTGAAGTCAGTCGCTAGCTAAAGGCTGCCCTTCAAACGAGTGTAGCGTACCCGAACTTCGCTGCCACATCATTTCCCGTGTCACCCACGGACCTTCAATATGTCGCTGTGCTGCGCGCCATGAAGAATGCCAAGCCGGATTTGACAGTGAACGGTGCGCACGGGAAACGCGGTGGAGCTTTGCTACTCTCTGATGCATAATTTTGCGCTACAAAATCGAACGATAGCCAAACATGGGTATTCCACAAGTGATTGCATTGTTACTGCTCGTGTTGATCACTGGGACAGTAACCGCCAGTAACGCAGAATTCGCCGCACTGCCGGGTAATCCAGATCTGCACTCCGCCTCCGCCATCGTGCTCGATGCACAGGGCAACCTGATCTATGGTAAAGATGTGGACACGGTCCGACCCATTGCCTCCATCACCAAGCTGATGACCGCGATGGTGGTACTGGACTCTGGCCTGGACCTCGACGAGCACATTACCGTGACCGACGCAGACCGCGATCACATTCGCATGACTGGCTCACGTCTACAGCCCGGCGCGACTCTGCCACGCCGCGAGATGTTGCTGCTGGCCCTGATGTCGTCGGAGAACCGCGCGGCCACCGCATTGGGCAGAACCTGCCCGGGCGGCCTGGAAGATTTTGTGGCGCGCATGAACAACAAGGCTGCCAGCCTGGGTATGAGCAACAGCCACTTCGCTGATCCGGCTGGACTGAACGGCAAGAATGTATCGACCGCCAGTGACCTGGCCAAACTGCTGGCGGCGGCGGATGGCTATCCATTGATCACCCAGTCCACTACCACCACACGCATGGACGTTCGACCCTACACCAATCGCGGTCCGCTGACTTACGCCAACACCAACAGGCTATTAAAGAGCGCAGACTGGGATATCGGCCTGAGTAAAACCGGCTATATCAATGAAGCCGGGCGCTGCCTGGTGATGCAGGCGAATATCGAGGGTAAGGACGTTTCCATCGTGTTACTCAATTCCTTCGGCAAACTGACACCCTTTGGCGACTCGAATCGCCTACGCAAATGGCTGCTGGCTAACCGATGAACATTGTGCGGGAGCAACAGGCAACGATGAACAGGGTACTACGCGCGCTAGGTATTGCATTGTTATGCGCATTGCCAATCTCTGGGCTGTGGGCTGCACCAGCGAATGATCAGGCACCGATACTGCAGGTTTTCATGGGTGTGATGGAGCTTGATGATCAAACCGGCGAATGGGACGAGGTATCCGATGATGGTGTCGACGTCGATTTCTCCTCTCTGCCCATTGGTGGTCTCGAGACGGAGTACCTCTTCGGCCGGGGTTGGGTGCACTTGGGCCTCAACCCGGGCGGCAGCGTCGTGTGGAAAAGCGACGACACACATTTTACCGGCGCACTGACCAATGACAATGGTGGCACACTGCGAGTGGAGTTGGACAACTCCCTACTGCTGGTTGAGCTGCACCTGGGCGGCTACGTGCGGGGGCGACTGAATGACCGGATCACAACTTACGCGGCCGCCGGCCCTATGCTCATGTACGGCTCACACGACATAGAGAACGAGGCGGTGGAAGGAACGCCCCAGCCACCAGCTGGTACTGTGGTCATCCCGGAATCCAACAGCTCGGATATCAATCTGGGCTACTACGCTCGCGCAGGTATTGATTTTCAACTCGACGACAAACAGTATCTGGGTCTGGGTGTCCGCTACATGGCCGCTGAACTGGATTTTGACCAGACCGTCGGCCAGTTGGACATCAAAGGACCGCAGTATGTGCTGACCTTTACTACCCAACTATAGAGGTGTGCCTGCCAAAATGATGAGTCGCCGCCAGGTTCTACAATTGAGCGCCGGCCTGCTGGCGTTTCCGTCATTGGGTCTGCACGCTGCCGTAGCGGCGAGCACGCTGCCGCTGATCCTACGCCCTATACCCAGCTCGGGAGAACTCATACCGGTGATGGGCATGGGTACTTCGCGCACGTTTGATACGCCGGGCGATGCGCCGTCACTGGCGCAGCTGACGGCAGTTATGCAGGCCTTTTTTGACGGCGGCGGCACAGTCATCGACTCCTCGCCGATGTACGGCGCCGCCGAAACCCGTGTCGGTGATGTGCTGCGCGCCATGCACAATCGACCCCCGCTATTTGCCGCCACCAAGGTCTGGACGTCTGGCGAGGAGCGTGGTATCGCGCAAATGGAAGAATCCGCCAGGCGCATGCAGGTTAAGATGTTTGATCTTATCGCGGTGCACAACCTCAAAGACTGGAAAACACAGCTGGCGACGCTCAAGCGCTGGAAGGCACAGGGCAAGGTACGCTATATTGGCATCACGACCTCACATGGCCGCGATCACGAGCAATTGCTGCAAGTCATGCGCAGCGAGCCGCTGGATTTTGTGCAATTCAGCTACAACATTGAGGACCGCAGGGCCGAGGAGTCATTACTGCCACTGGCGCAGGAGCGCGGCATCGCCACCATGATCAATCGCCCTTTCGAGCAGGGTGCACTCTTTGGAAAATCCCACGATCACAAGCTGCCTGAACTGGCCGCTGCACTGGATTGCAGTAGCTGGGCGCAGTTCTATCTGAAGTATATTCTGGGCCACCCTGCGGTCACCTGTATTATTCCTGCTACGGCTATCCCGGCGCACATGGCGGACAATATGCTGGCCAATGTTGGCCGGGTCCCTGACGCAGGCCAGCGCGCAGAAATGTTGCGCATTTTCGAGTCCTTCTAACATGAGCGAACGAACCACCTCACCGGGCCTGTTGCAGCGCACCCTCGCACGTGCCTGCGATATCCGGCCGCAGGAAACGCGCGCCACACTGGCATCCTTTCTACTGGTGTTGATGCTGATGGGCTCCTATTACATCCTGCGTCCGGTGCGGGACGCCCTGGCCAGTGACTGGACCGATGCCGAAGTCAGCTGGCTGTGGACCATTACTTTTTTCCTCAGCACGATTGCCGTCTCGCTGTATGGCGGGGCGGTTGCACGAATCCGCTTCCAGCGACTGGTCCCCTCGGTCTATGGTTTATTTGCTGCCAGTTTTATTGTCTTCTATGTGGGAACCCAGACACTGACAGAGCGGGTGCTGCTGGATAAAGCGTTCTATCTTTGGGTCAGCCTGTTCAGCCTGTTCCACATATCGGTGTTCTGGAGTTTCATGGCCGAGACCTTTTCCAAACCGCAGGCGACCCGGCTGTTCGGATTTATCGGCGCCGGTGCCAGTGTTGGCGCCATCATCGGCCCGGCTACTGCGGCATTCCTCGTCGGGGATGTGGGTACCGACCCCCTGTTACTGATCGCCGCCGCCATCGTATTCCTCACACTGCCACTGGTGCGTTGGCTACAGCAATTACAAGTCTCCGATTTGTTTAACGGGCTAGCTGCGGATAACAACACCCGTCAGCAATCCATCGGTGGCAACCCCCTGGCCGGTTTCTCCGAATTCGTGCAAAGCCGCTACCTGCTCGGCATCGGGCTGTTTATTTTCTTATTCACGTCGATCAGTTCCTTCGTGTACTTCGCACAGAAAAACTTGCTCGAAGTGTATGACATGGCAACCCGCACCCAAATCCTGGCGAGCATGGACCTGGCGGTCAACAGCCTGACGATACTCGTGGCGGCCTTCGCCACTGGACGCATGGCCAACAAGCTGGGACTGTCCTTCACCCTGGCGTCGATACCGGTGTTGATCGGCATGGGACTGTTGTTACTGGCGGCGGCGCCGATGGTGGGCGTGGTTATAGCCCTGCAAATTATTCGACGGGCGGGCGATTACGCGGTATCCCGCCCGGCAAGAGAGATGCTCTTCACGGCTGTGGACCGTGAAACGCGCTTCAAAGCCAAGCCGGTGATCGATATTGTGATCTATCGTGGCGGCGACATGCTCAGCGCATGGGCCTTCACCGCACTTACCCAGGTAATGGGGCTAACACTGGCAGCGGTGGCGCTGGTGGGCGCGGTTATCGCAGCGCTCTGGGCCATTACGGGCGTGTATCTAGGCAGACGATTCAAGGCGATGAGTCCCACTGAGTCTTAGATGGAAGCGGCTCCACAAGTAGCATAGTTGCTCTGCAAAGCAGGGTAGTTGAACGTAATACACTATCTCCTTTTTGTGTGTCGTGCGCGTTTGTGGATATTGCGATGGATATCTTTGACCTTCGTTTCCATATATTATTTTCTAATATGGCTAAATCTGCCAATTCGACGAAATCGTAAAAGGTATTCTAGAGCATGGCCCAATGAGTAAAAAAAGTGTAGCGGTGTCCGGTGCTTCGAGTCTGGAACGTCTAGTTCCTGATGATATTGTGTCGGGAGAGTCCACAGGCGAGACCACATTGGCGTTGCACCTTGCACGATACGAGTGGGCTGCGGCCACAATTGAAAAAGAACAAAGCATACGCCGAATACTTGATGCCGCCTGTGGGGTCGGCTACGGTTCCGCTATTTTGGGTGCCTGCAAGCATAATGCAGAAATCACCGGAGTAGATATCGATGCTGCAGCAATTTCCTATGCATTAGAACGCTATGGCGCTTCATCCATCAAGTTTATCCATTCGGACATTTCAGAACTTCAGTGTCAGGCATATTTTGATGCGATCGTTAGTCTGGAAACGATAGAGCATGTGACGGATCCTGTAAACACCATCAATTGCTTTTGGAAGCTCTTGCGTCCAGGCGGCCTATTTATTATGTCAGTACCAGTAACACCTTCAGTAGACGTAAATCCCTATCACTTGACTGATTTTTCGGCCGCATCCATTAGGAAGATGCTTAAGTCTGCTAAGTTTGAGATTGTCGATGAGCTATTGCAGGTGCAGCCATTTAATCCTGTTAAAATATTGTCAAAACAGGAGTCTCGTGTAGAGGATATGCGGGATAAGCTATTGTGGTACTACATGAAAAATCCTTCTGCAGGTCTTAAACGAGTCTACTCAACCCTCAGATTCGGATTCAGCAATCGATATTTAACTCTGGCTTGTCGAAAAGTGGACAAGGCGTAATAACGCCAAGTTACCCCGAAAGCAAACGAAAACAATTTCGGCTATTCTCGACAGACTGGTCAGGTTTTAGCGCAATGGTGTACTTGCCAATGACCTTCCGTTAGGCTGTTGCGACCAAGTACAGGCCCGCAAGAAAGACAGCTAACCCGCTCGCATACCTTGCTGTAATGGGCTCATCGAAGAGGAAATGAGCCGCTATGGGCAACAGCGCAAAAGAAAGTGCTACAAACGGATAGGCACGGCTTAGCGGCACATACTTCAACAAGACTACCCACAAGAACGTTCCAATTGAATAAAATACCATTGCTGATAAAAATTCCCAGGTTAATAGAGACCAAAGAAGTTTGGCTGGACCCTCCTCTAAAACGAGGTGCTGTGATGAAAGTTTAAATAGTATTTGCCCCGCAACCATCGCGCCTACTATTCCTACGACAGATGCTATTTGTCCGCCCGTCATAACAGAGTTCATTTTGACAGATTCCGATTATGGCTCTCCTGCGCATGATACAGCGCAAGAGCTCGAGTTAGGTGAGTGATCTGTCTCTCTTGTCTATTGAAAGTGATGTAAAGAGATGCCAAAGCCAGCATCGATAGCACAATCCAAATATAGAAAATTAAATCTGCACCGCGGCCAATGCCAAGGGAATTTGCAACCATATTTGAAAACTCCGGCATCCAAGTAAATAGTACACCCATGGTAACGGCAATAGTCACTGCAGGGCGCAACAGACGACCGCTCCGGTGTTGAATCAGTACAAAAAATAATATCCCCAGCAGAAGCATAGTTAGAATAGGCTGAATGATCATTTAACAAACCTCCGTACAATTAAATCCATTAGGATGCCGATGGAGTTGGAGAGCTTTTGCCCTTTTTGCAATGAATAATCTGTATAACGAATATTAACAGGGGCCTCGCTATAGCTGATGCCATGTCTGGCGATTTGTTCGAGGAGTTCCGATGCGTGCGCCATGCCATTCTGATGTAACTCGATACGTTTGGCCGCCCCCACCGATAGAAGTCTGAGCCCATTGTGCGTATCAGTCAGGTCTAACCCCGTAGAGCGTCGAGTAAACAGGATGGCCAACCCCAGAACCAACCTGCGCATTCTGGGTAAATTTTCTGTAGTACCACAAAACCGGCTACCAAGAACCACATCGCAGCCTTTAGTCCTCATAACATCAAACATGGTTGCCACATCATCGATACTATGCTGACCGTCAGCATCGAATGTGACGATGTACCTTGCATCACGTTGTAACACGTAATGTATGCCAGTCTTCAACGCCGCTCCCTGACCAAGATTAATGGCATGGGTGACCAACGACGCGCCTGCTTTCAGTGCTTCAATACCAGTATCGTCCGAAGACCCGTCGTCAATTACCACAACATTGGGATAAGTCGAACATACTTCGGCGACGACAGAGCCAATAACAGATGCTTCGTTATATGCCGGAATAACTATCCATGTAAGTTTTGTGGCGTCCGCGCTAGTCAGCATAGTTTTTCTATCGATAGATTCGACCATGTGCCAGTCTAGCAGATGACGCGCATCGGCCAAAGCGCAGGAAGAGATATCCTGAATAACCTGAGAGGCCCCGGAGCAACACCGTCTACCTGGATACGAACGCACAGTGACTCCAGTTGGCATGCGGCGGTGCCACCTTCACCGCGCGAGACCAATTGCGTGGTTTTGCTTGCGCCCTGCACCGGCCAGACACAGCTCCAACCCGGCCGAACCAGAACGGCCTTCTCCACTTAAAAGCCTACTTCACGGTTGCGTCCAGCCGATGGCCAGCTTCTTGCCGGGGTGTCATCATTGGCAGGAAGTATCAGTTCCATATACAATTTTGATAGTATGCCCCACCGGTTGATCCATCGAGCGATGGAGGCGTTATGGAGTGCATATTGATGTCTAGCACAAGACGCAGAATGAGGATGGATTATGGATGCGGCCACGAACTGCCCCTTATGTAGCATTAAGCCTGCTCACAAGATTTTCGATAAAGTTGGCATTTCCTATTACCGCTGCGTCGACTGTGACTTTGTCTTTTCACAGGGGGATAGCAATCCCAATTTCACCAGTTCGATTGATGACTACCAGCCATCTTACCTTCAATATCTCGACGTATCGGTGGAAGATGAAAGAAACCATGCAGCGCTCCTTAAATGGATAAAGCAATTTCATTCTGTGGAGGGACAACAACTGCTTGACGTTGGCGCAGGAAGTGGGAAGCTGGTACGATTTCTTAGGGAAAAGGGCGTCGATGCGCACGGAATAGAACCGGCAGCACCACTGTTTTCGAAATTTCTGACCACTGAATCATGCTTCTCACAGAAGACAATCGAGGAATTTGAAAATGCATCCACAAAGGGAGCACTCGACATCGTTCTCGCGTGCGATGTTATCGAACACGTGGATCGACCCGATATCCTATTGCAGAAAGCCAGTACTCTGTTGCGGCATGGAGGTCTCCTTCTGGTCAGCACGCCAGATGTAGGCAGCGTTTTCGCACGCGTCAGCGGAAAAAGATGGCACTATTACAACGAGTACCACCTCTCCTATCTTACGCGGGCTACGATTGGCCAGCTCGCCGAGAAGGTTGGACTGCGCGAAGTAGGTTTCACCCGCCTGCCTCGATTGAAGTCTGTCGGTTATCTATTTCAATATCTGATGGATTTTGTATTGGGGGCAGAACGGATTACTACCCCGCAGTGGCTTAACAAGGTCGTAATCCCAATCAACTTATACGATACGATGTACGTCGCATTCGAGAAAACTTCATAGATATCAGTGTCAGGATCCACATGGCGTCCGGCCTTATCGGTAGGGTATGTCTCTAGCGCATCAAGTTAGGTTTGCTGTTTTAGAGGATCGCCTGACATTCGATTACACACCGTGGCCCTGCCCGAAGGTGTGACAGCACATTCGTATCCGGCCATACCCAACCGTGCGGTGAGTGCCTTTACAAACACTTCCCTCTGAGCGTCCAGTCCAGGAATGGGGATCCTCTCAACATATGGCCGATGTCTCCCACCTACCGCGTGAAAAACTATTGAAGTTACTCCCAGTTCCTCCGATGTTGCTATCATCCAATCCAAAGTGTTCTTCAAGCTTTTTCCTTCTCCAGGCAATCGGTTTTGCAGGAGCCAAAAGAGCTCCTTTCTGGCGGCGAATTCCTTAGCCGTCAAGAAATTCCTGTGGGACGCCAAATAGGAAGATTTCACTTCAATGAATGAGGGGGGGTTTGGAAAAATGGGGAGGATGTCATCCATATCTCCTGCTGCCACGAACGATCCATCGGGGATAAGTGCCCTGGCGGCTCTCGCCTCTTCAAAGTCACTTTCAAAAAATGCTTTTACCCATAATCTTGTATTTCCGAAAATGTAATCGCTATCCATGATCCCGAAAAAGAAACCGTAAAACGCTACAGCCATCACAATGACAGCGGATCGCGCACGCGTGTCAGCGGCCAGTTCTCCATAGGGTCTAAAGTGGATCAATACAATACTGGCCATAACTCCGACCAACAAAACTATCGGATAAGCATATTGAAAGCGTCCAGACAGTATGTCCGTACCTGTATAGTAGGCGATTATCTCTATAAGATACGGAGCCATCACTGTAAATACACCAACAAGACAAATCCGAAAGAGATTGACCTGGAAAGTTCTATTTCCGACGGTACGTCCAACCAGGGGCAAAAGGAGTAACAGCACCAATAGTACTTCTTGCATATATCGCCCGCCAAATACTCGATCCTGGCGTATTGCAAAGCTCTCCGAGCGACCCAGCTCAATCAGAGAGACATCTTCAACCATGCCATCAGGTCCTTGAATGAGCATAAGAATGGCGTATATCGCTATCAAAAATATTGGTGCTGTCGAAAGGAGCGCGTAGGCTTTAGTTCGCAAATTAGTCGTTATTGACGGACAGAAAACGAGGCAAGCCAGTACTACACATATTGGTGCGACGAATACTGCGGACGACGACCAGATACCCGTCGTGCATACGGCAAGCAGCAGTAACAGCCATGTGCGTATACTCTGTGATCGCATGAACAGCGAAACAAACACAAACAATAGTGGTGCGCCGACTAACCAGAGTAAATTCTTTCCCCAACATAAAAATGCAAGCGCTCTACCTGGCGAGAATCCGTTATTCCAAAATAGCAGGGCAACCAAAGCTGCGACCACTGCAACCCCGGGATACGGCACTCCCACTGTACGCATGAACATGTATGCTGCAACTGCCCATAAAATGATGCTAAGGGTAGGAAAAACATCTAAGTACAATTTCAGCGGGTCGATTCCCAAGAAATCGCTCCAGAAAGCGATCAGCACTTCATACCCTACGGGGCGGTATGAGGGATGAAGCGTAAATGGGGCGCTGGTGTTAAGGAGAAAATCTCGTCCTTGTATTGGTAGATCGGGATTTGCCAGAGTCGAAGAAATCACACCTATATAAAAGCCGTCATCGTACGTGGGAAAGCTTGTGCCATATAAGTTGAATGCAAGAACTGTTGTGCATAGTATCAACAGTAGTATATCCAGTGTCGGTGCTTGCTGTTCACCACCCGAAGCCTCAGGAATGTGTTCACTTGTTGAACGCTTAAAGTAGAATAGATAGAAAAATGAAATTGGCAGAAGTAATGCCCAGACAAGATTGTATGTCAGCGAATCCGAACTCAACTGGTAGTGATGTACAGCACACACAATCGTGACAGCGATTGCAATGGCCGTTATGGAGACAAAATAGAAGCGCTTATCCAGAACTCCTATGGAAAACCATCCTTGGGAAAAACAGGGCTTGGAATAAGTGTTGGAAAAACTGAGGTCGGTACGTAGGAAAACAAAAAGAGATGCGCAGATTTGAAGGAACAATAGAGGGGAAAACAGTTTTAGGTCCGCTAAGGAAGCATCAAATATCAAAACCATGAACCAGTAGTAGAGCGCCCAGTTTCCCCACAGACAAACGAAAACGATGATAGCTCGCTCGATTAAATAATTGGCTTTATGCGTAATCACGAATTTGTGCCTGAACAGCCCTTACTGACCCTACTATTATTGTGCCTAGCCTGACATTACTAGCTGCGACACTATGCGGACAGCCGAACCCACGAATATCGAAATTCCCAAACCTGGAGACACAAGAAATGCGCAATCACATGCTCTCAGGAAACATCGTGCTGAGTTGAATAATTGAGCCGCAAGGCAATCCTTTTCTCTGTGAACCAGACGGACGATACGTACTGCCCCCACTCAGTCTATACTCTAGCATGGGAAGCATTAACAAGGTGACATCGTGGCAACAGCAGCTGAGTACAATTTGGGCCCCAATACCTTTCCTCGGGGTTGGTTTATTGTAGCGGAAGCCAAGGAACTGGATGCTGGCCCCATGGCCGTGCGGTTTTTCGGCCAGGATCTGGCCCTGTATCGCGGCGAGAGTGGGAAGCCGGTCATGCTGGATGCGTACTGCTCCCACATGGGTACACACCTGACCGCCAGCACCAGTGCCATGATCGTCAAGAACGGCGAGCAGATCGAGGGCGATTCCATTCGCTGCCCCTACCACGGCTGGCGCTATAACTCAGAGGGTCATGTCGATGACATCCCCTACTCCGATGCGCCCTGCCCCAAATCGGCGTCCATTCGCTCATACCCGGTAGTGGATAACATGGGTTGCATCATGGCCTGGTACGATCCCGATGGCCGCGCACCCGACTACGCTGCACCTTTCCTGCCCGAATGGGACGACCCGCAGTGGGTGCGCTGGGAGCTGGATCACCTGGGCGAGCTGTCCGTGCACACGCAGGAAATTCTCGACAATATGGCCGATGTGCGTCATCTGGGCCCGACCCACGGTGCACCAAGCGAGTACTTTGAAAATGAATTCATTGACCATATCTACGTGCAGCGCCAGGGTGGCCCGATGCAGCTGTACCAGACCTACCTGTACACCACCACCTGGTACACCGGGCCCGGCATTCTTTTGTCCAAGCAGGTCTTTGCCGGTAATGTCATTTATGAGTTGATTGCCAACACACCGGTGGACGACGGCTTGACCAAGTGTTTCCACGGCTGCCTGTTCAAGGGCAGCGCCGCGCAAGCGACTGCGGAAGATCGCGTGGCTGCGAAGCAGGCGCAGGCGGGTGCACTCGAAGCCTTCGGCGCAGACTTCAATGTGTGGGCGAACAAGCGGCCCGCCCTGAAAATCATGCAGCTGAAAACCGATGGGCCGTTTCGCACTGGGCGCAAATGGTATTCACAGTTTTTTGCGTCTCCCGAAGATGCTGCGGCAACTCAGCGCGAGCTCAATGGCATAGTGCATACCGAGGGCATGGCGACACCGGCGGCTTCCAATCACAATATTGACCAGGGCTTGCCGTTTTAGCATGCTAAAACGACTCCTCTTATTTATCCTCGCATGCAGCCAGCTCTATGGCTGCGCCACCAGCCCGACCGGACGCTCGCAGTTGATGTTGGTGTCGCCAGAATCCGCCATCGTCGAATCGAAGAAAGCCTATATCAGCACAGTGGGGGATTTGGGCAAGGCAGACAAACTGTCCAATGACTCCGCGCTGGCGAAACGGGTGTCGACGATTACCGGCCGACTGGTGACAATCGCGATCCAGAAGTTTCCCGCCAGCGCCAACTGGGAGTGGAGTGTGGCCATCGTGGATGATCCGAAAGTCGTCAATGCCTGGTGCATGGCCGGTGGCCGCATGGCGGTGTACACCGGTCTGTTCGAGAAATTGAAGCTGACCGACTCCGAGTTCGCCCAGATCATGGGGCATGAAATATCCCATGCGCTGGCCAACCACACGGCCGAACAAATGTCGCGCGCGATGGCCACCACTCTGGGTGTCGTGGCAATTGGGGCCATGTCGGACAGGCCGATGGTTGCCATGGGCGGTGCGGCTATGGCAGCGAAAGTCGCACTGGATTTGCCCAACAGCCGCACGGCAGAAAAAGAAGCAGACCAGATTGGGATGGAATTGGCGGTACTGGCAGGCTATGACCCGGATGCCGCCGTGACCCTGTGGCAGAAAATGGCCGCCCAGGGCGGCGCGAGTCCGCCTAAGTTCCTGAGTACTCACCCGGCGCCGGGCAACCGGCAGGCGGATTTGGCCGCGATGATACCTGACATGCGCAAACTCAACCCCAACGGAAAACTCGCTGCGGTGCACCCGGTGCAGATTGTGCGCAAGCGCTGACCTGACGCTAAGCGTTGCCATACTCCCGAGTGGATAAAAACGCCCCCAAGACACCATTGTTTTTCCCTATCCTTTGGGAGCCAGGTCTCGGTTTGTGCCACCGCGCGTCACCTGTCTTCGGTGGCAAGCGCTACTAATGTAGTATAAGCTGGCGCGAGATAGCCTCAACAAATCTGCGGGAAAAACCACTACTATTATGTGCCTAATTGCACCGCAAACAGTACCGCTAGTGCCACTTCGGTATATTGATCATGACTAACCAAACGACTTATCTATCACCCGGCTTCCTAGTCACGCTGTATGACAAACGTCAATCAATTCACTGTACGCAGTTTCCTGGCCGCCTCCGCAGGGCAACTCCAGTTCGTCTGGCAATCGTTGACGCATTCAATCGCGGCTATCATGGGCGCGTCGAGGACCTGGTGGAGAAAATGTCACTGTGCTTTGACACACCTCGTCCAGGCATCCAGCATTATATTGATAGCCTGAGAACTGCCGGCTACCTGACGGACGAAGCTCCCCCCACCCACTTTACCGGTGAACCCCTGGGCGCGTTAGGAACCGTGGGGGCAGAAGCAGTTACCCTTTCCACTCCCGTTAGCCTGGTGTCCCAAGGCGGTCAATTTCTTTGGTACAACCACGAAGGAATCCTACTGGCTTGCCTCAGTCTGCCCGAGGTCATTGCCACAGCAATATTTTGTGAACCCATTACCATCAACTCGGCCCGAGAGCTCTATCTGGCGCAGGAAAATAGCGACGGCCTGGACGATGCGCAGTTTAATGCATTGGTGTCCCGCCTTGCCGGCGCCGGCGTGTTTAAAATTCCGCGCGCCGTTGTCGACGCACAGGAGACCCCGCTCCATGACACAGTTGACCTGGTCGAAGTTCAGGCTCTCGTCGACGCAAGGGTTGCGGCCCACGATGAGAAAATGGCTAACTCCGATGTTGAACTGATACAAATCGTTCCGGTCAACACGCAAAAAGGTACCACCCCTGCGGCGCTGGGTTTGTTGACTGCCTACGCCATGGAATTCGACGGCGGACGACTGTGTAACAAGTATGACTTCGTGCCGATGTTCCTGACAGATGAAGCCCGACTGGTAGCGCGCGCCGTCACCCCCGGCATTTTCATATTCTCCAACTATATATGGAATGTTGAAATAAACTTGCAGCTCTCCGCTGCTGTCAAAGCGATCAGTCCCTCCAGTATTACGATTCACGGCGGCCCCAGTACTCCGTCTTATGAGAAAGATTGCGAGAAGTTCTTTGCCGAGACCCCGCACATAGATGTGGCGGTCAGGGGCGAGGGAGAACTCACCTTTGCCGAGATGCTGGATGCCCTTGACCTTGCCAATTCGCGTGATCTCGACGTTCTGCGGGACATCCCCGGATTGACGTACCGCACTGCCGAGGGTGTGTACCGCACTGCGGACCGCGAGCGCATCGCCGACCTCGATAGCATTCCCTCACCCTACCTGATGGGCTTGTTCGATGAATTCGGATCTGTGGGTGCCGGCGCGGTGATTGAGACTAATCGGGGCTGCCCCTATGGCTGCACGTTTTGCGACTGGGGATCGGCAACACTGTCACGAGTTCGCAAGTTTGATCTCGACCGTGTCTACAAAGAGCTTGAGTGGTCAGCGAAACACCAGATTGAGGATGCATCGATAGCCGATGCCAACTTCGGGATGCTGGAGCGCGATGTCGCGATTACCGAGAAGATCGCCGAGTTGAAAAGACGGTATGGATTTCCTCGCTCAGTGGCCATTAACTACGCCAAGAACCAGGTCAAATATCTGCGCCAGATTATCAACATAATGGCCTCAGTGGACATTCTGGCAGAAGGCGTGGTGTCGCTGCAGACCATGGACGAGACTACGCTAAAAGTCATCGATCGCTCCAACATCAAACTGGACAAATACAACGAACTTTCCACCGAGTTCCGCCGGGCCAGACTGCCTCTGGCCGCTGACATCATGATGGGGCTGCCAGGCTCCACGCCAACTTCTTTCAAAAACGACCTACAAAAATGCACCGACCGCGATATTCGAGTCCGGGCCAATCCCACCCAGCTGCTGCCAAACAGCCCCATGAATGATCCGAGCTATCGCAAGGAGTACGGTATTGTTGCCCTCCCCGGCGAATATCTGCGGGAAACTTCCAGCTACACACGCGAGCAATGGCAGGAGATGGACCGTCTGCGGATGGCGTACTACTTGTTCGACAACTATCCCATCCTGCGCTATGTAGCCCGCTATGTGCGCAGTGAGACGGGCATGGGCGAGGTAGAGTTTTACGACAGCATTCAGTCCGAGGCATTGCAACACCCCAGCGAATGGCCTGTCATGGCTACGATTCTGAAAACGCTGGAAGGCTACATGGCTCCCCCGGGCTCATGGGGCCTGTTCATCGAGGAGGTCCGTCGGTACCTGATCAACCATCTGCGCATGGCTGACAACTCCGGCCTACGTACCACGCTGGCTGTACAGCATGCCCACCTGCCCGCACCCGGTCGCCAGTTTCCGCACATCGTGGAGCTTGAGCATGACTTTATGGCGTGGCAGCAAATTCTTCTGACCAGCCGCGAGGAGGGTCATCGAGATGACTGGCAGGACCACATCCCGCACCTATCAGAGTTTGGGCCAGCCACGCTCAGTATCTCTGATCCCAGAGAAGTCTGTCGTCGCGACATCGGCTATCACAAGAACGTACTGGATATGAATTTGCGCTCCTGGGAATTGGATTCACCTCTGGCTCGACCCCGTTTGGGCGCCGCCTCAAACGCCTAACTACGAACTGCCGGTGACGCTTTCACTCATTAGCATGTGGTGTTATCGGGTCCTGGCAGCCCTGAGTTATTCTTCGCGTGAAAACATCCCGACAAACTGAACGGCACCTTTCAAGGCGGGAAGCCACGCTACTCGTGATGCACAGAAAATCTCCGCCGTCGGTTTGAGCTGGTCAAATTCACGACAACTGGCAACCCTGATAGACACAAAGCCGCCACTTTCCTCCAAGGGCAGGGAGCAAAGGTGAGTGCCACATTCACCACAAAACACCATGCGACGCACCGCACCGCTGTCTGCGACTTTGCTGAAAGACCTGGGCGATCCTTGCGTAATCCTGAAATGATGTTGCGGTGCGATTCCTGAGGTTCGAAAGGCGGAGCCGCTGAATATCTGGCAGTCGCGGCAATGGCATATACCTATGCTTGCCTCATCCAACTCGGCCTCATACTCGACCAGTCCGCAAAAACAACTGCCGGATATCTGCATTTTGATTTCTCCTTATCTTTCCCGATACGCTCGCACTACCTCGACCACTTCTACCGTGTATGACTTATACCATTTGGAGCGCCCTTTCTCCTGTGCAACCATGTGCTCCGCGTTTTGCTTCCACTGCTGAATCTGTTCCTGGCTTTCCCAATACGAGAGGGCAATCTCGCTATTGCCTTGCGTACAGGCAACGAATTCCACGCAGCCATACTCATCGATGGCCAGATCCCGCATCCGTTTGGCCATGGCTGCATACTCAGCATCCAGCTCCAGAATCTCTGCCCTGAAAATTACGGCGTACATAGATACCCAATCATGTCGCAGGAGTATGGCAATACAAATCCTCCCCGCGCGCCCAAGTCGCGTGAAAACCAAAGGGCACACGCTGCGGCAGGTGCACGCGGGCAATCGGGCCTTGCGTAATATCTGTCGCATCAAACACCAGGCACTGTGATGTCCAGTCATTACTGTCGGTGACCAGCGTAATGACGTAGCCGTCGTCTTCGGCCGCACGGCGATCTGCGCCGGGCTTGGCGGCAAACACGGCTTCGCTGCCGAACACACCATCGCCGTAACTCCATTGCGAACGCTGGCCGGTCTCATTGTTGTATTTCACCAGCCCGGTAAAACGCAGTGTGTGGCCACCTTCGTGCAACAGCGGAATTCGCTGGTGGTAGGCGTACTGGCTTTTCACGCCGTGAAAGATCGGATTGGATTTGTTGAACTCGGTATTGAGATCGTCGATATCGCCCTCACGCACCTCACCGGTTTGCAGGTTGAAGCGCCAGCGGTAGGCATTCGCCTCCAGGCGCATATAGGCCAGCATGGACGCCAGCTCGCCCTCACCCGCCTGCACATCGGGCATCGGATTGCGCGAGCGGCAACCGTCCATCACCACCCAGTCACCCTCTTCCCAGCAATTGGTAACATGCAAAATATAACAGGGCTCGCACTCGAACCAACGCACGTCACTACTTTGTCCACGGCGAGGAAGGATACCGAAGCGCGCGGGCATATCGCGATAAAAGGTCAGCACCCGGTAACGGTGCTGGCGCAGCACATTCATATCATGAAAAAAGGGCAGGTCGTGCACGATGGCGTAACGGCTGGTGAAACCGATATCGTGCGGCAGTCTCGGCCCGGGCAAATCGATGGCAACTTCATGTAGCAAACTGCCGCTGGCATCCGCCACACCGAAGGTCATGTAGGGTGGTTCGTCGCCGTAATCAAAGAACAACAGCTCACCATTGCTCCAATCAACTTTGGCGTGCGCCGACATGCGCGTCTGCGCTCTGCCATGCAGCTGAAAATGTTCCCGGGTTTGCAGTGTCATGCTATCCAACCGGTACGGGTCTCCGGCGTTGTACCACAGGGTCATCAGCTCGCCGGCATACCAGAGTACATCGGTGTTGGCCGTATCTTTGATGCCGAAGCGCGACACACTGTAATCGAAGGGCCCCATGACACCGGGAGAATGTGATTTACCCGCCGCCAATTCCTGCTGCAGGGCGGCAGTGTGCACATAGCGATTGCGGTAGCTCACCTTGCCGTCACGGAAATACACGCCGTGTAGCATGCCATCGCCGTCGAAGGGGTGATGACGATTGAGCGGCTGGTGCCGGGGGTTGGGGCCATTGCGAAAATACGCCCCGAGGAGGTCCGCTGGTAATTCACCGCTTACCTGCAGATTATCTACAGACATTTCATTCAGGGTCGGTGCATAAACCCCGTGCAGATAAGGATTGTCCAGCTCATAAATCCACGCAGGCGTATCACGAAGTGTACTGACCGAACCCAGACAGTGCTCAGTGGTAGGGTATTCGCGGGTCCGCGCCATGATGCCCTCCTGCTAATGAAGCTGCGTGTAACTCTAAAATGCCGGAATATCCGTTTGCGTGCGACCCAGAATCAACGCGTGAATATCATGCGTGCCTTCATAGGTGTTCACCACCTCAAGATTCACCATGTGACGCATCACCGGGTACGCGTCAGAAATACCATTTGCCCCGAGCATATCACGCGCCTGCCGCGCGATGGCCAGAGCCTTACCACAGGAATTGCGTTTGATCAGGGAGATCAACTCCGGCGCGATCTGCCCTGCGTCCATGAGTTGCCCCGCGCGGTAGCAACCCTGTAGCGCCAGGCTGATTTCGGTCTGCATATCGGCCAGCCTTAACTGCACCAGTTGATTGGCCGCCAATGGTCGGCCGAACTGGCTGCGTGCGAGCGTGTAGTCCCGCGCGGTATGCCAGCAGGTTTCGGCAGCCCCCAATGCGCCCCAGGCAATGCCGTAGCGCGCCTTGTTGAGGCAACCAAACGGCCCCTTCAAGCCCTCGGCCCCGGGTAGCAACTGTGCGTCTGGCACAAACACATCCGCCATGACTATCTCGCCGGTCACTGAGGCACGCAGTGCCAGCTTGCCCTCTATCCTGGGCGTGCTCAGCCCGGCCATACCCCGCTCCAGGATAAACCCGCGAATAATGCCGTCATCTGTTTTCGCCCACACCACGAACACATCGGCAATGGGACTGTTAGTGATCCACATCTTCGCGCCGCTGAGCAGGTAACCACCATCAACACGCCTGGCGCGCGTTACCATGCTGCCGGGGTCAGAGCCGTGGTCAGGTTCGGTCAGCCCGAAGCAGCCTATCCATTCGCCCCTGGCGAGGGGCGGCAGGTATTTTTCCCGTTGCGCCTCGGTGCCGTAGGCATCGATCGGATACATAACCAGGGAAGATTGCACACTCATCATGGAGCGATAACCGGAATCAATGCGCTCCACTTCCCGCGCAATGAGGCCGTAGGAAATGTAATCCACCCCAGGGCAGCCATAGCCTTCGATAGTAGCCCCCAACAGACCCACCGCGCCCATTTCCTGATAGATGGCCGGGTCGGTATGTTCAGTGCGAAACGCCTCTCGCACCCGGGGCAGCAATCTGTCCTGCGCATACTGGCGCGCGCTGTCGCGCACCATGCGCTGCTCAACGCTCAGTTGCTGCTCGAGCCCGAAGGGGTCCTGCCAATTGAGCGTCTGCCAGCTGCTGCGCTTTACCATTCGGGTGTGCCTTTGTTCTGTGACAGCGCTAATATGCCACACTATCGCTCCGTCGCCATGAAGAACCGCCGCATGACCACAACCACTGCAACCGCCTACCTGCGCCAGTTGGACCAGGACCATCACCTGCATCCCTTTACCAACCTGCGCAATTATAGTCAGCAGGGCGGGCGCATTATCACCCGCGCGGAACATGTCTATATCTATGATAGCGACGGCCACAAAATGCTCGATGCGATGTCAGGCTTATGGTGTTGCAACCTGGGCTACAGCCAGACCAGCATCAAGGATGCGATTTACGCGCAACTGCAGGAATTGCCGTACTACAACAATTTTTTCCAGTGCGCCAACCAGCCCGCTGTCGAGTTGGCGCGCGCCCTCGTCGAAGTCACCCCTGCCCAGTTCAACCATGTATTTTTTACCAACTCTGGCTCTGAGGCCAACGACACCAACCTGCGCCTGGTACAGCGTTACTACAACCTGCTGGGCAAGCCGGACAAGAATCTTATCATCAGTCGCAGGAATGCTTACCACGGCTCCACCATCGCTGCCGCATCACTGGGCGGTATGCACGCGATGCACCAACAGACGCAGGGCCTGGACTATATCCATCACATCAATCAACCACACTGGTTTGCAGAGGGTGCCGCCGAGGACCCCAACACCTTTGGCCTGCGTGTCGCCCGCGAGCTCGAACACAAAATTGATGAACTGGACGAGGCACGGGTCGCAGCTTTTATTGCCGAACCGGTACAGGGCGCTGGTGGCGTCATCATCCCGCCGGACTCCTACTGGCCAGAAATCAAACGCATCTGCGCCGAGCGCGACATTCTGTTGATCATGGATGAGGTTATCTGCGGCTTCGGCCGCACGGGTAATTGGTTCGGCTGCCAGACCTATGACCTGGAACCGGACCTGATGACCTTCGCCAAGGCGGTAAGCAATGGCTATATTCCGCTGGGCGGCGTGATGGTGGGCGACAAGGTGGCTGACGTGCTACTGAGCCACGAGGGAGAGTTCGCTCACGGACTGACCTACTCCGGGCACCCCGCTGCCTGTGCGGCTGGCCTTGCCACCTTGCAAGTGTTGCGCAAGAAAAAGATCATTGAGGCGACGGCCACTAAACTCGCGCCGTACTTTCAGGAGCGCCTGAGAACGTTGCGGGACCACCGCATCGTGGGCGAGGTGCGCAGCGTTGGTATGCTGGGTGCGGTGGAGTTGGTGAGGGATAAGCATTCGCGGGAACGGCTGGCGCCTAATGCTGCAGGTGCCGTGTACTGTCGCAACCAGGCCAATGCCGGGGGCTTGATGGTGCGCCAGACGGGGGATGCGATGATCATGGCGCCGCCGCTGATCTGCAACCGCAAAGAGATCGACACACTGGTGGCGCTGCTCGCCAAGGCGCTGGACCAAACCGCAGAGTATTTCGGTATCCGGTGATGATTGACCTGCCGACCACCCGTGTGTGGTTTGAGTGTCCATGCCGAACCACAATAATCGCCCTGTCCTGATGCAAAAGCGCCCGCTACCAATAATCGAGGCCGTATAATCCACGCAGCTGGAAGAGCAATCACATTTGCCAAGAGGATCACAACATGAGCAAACGGCAGGTACTCAATAAAAAAAATCTCGGAATAATGGATGGGCTGCCACTGCAGGCAAGCGAGGGTGGTATCGACGATTTGCGGCGCGATATCCAGCGCCTGATGGACATGGAGGCCATACGACAGCTCAAATATGCGTATTTCCGCTGTGTGGACACCGCCAATCTTGAGGAGTTGGCGACCTTGTTCCACGATGACGTTACCGTGCATTTTGTCGGCGGCAGTTATGAATGGAAGGTGCAGGGCAAGGCGGACTATGTCCGCAACATCGGCAAATCCTTCACCACCGAAGCAGTGGGACAGCACAATGCGCACCATCCGGAAATACAGATGTTGAGTGACAGCGAGGCCACCGCCCTGTGGTACCTGGCCGACAACATGTGGATTCTCAATCACAATGTGAAAACGCACGGCACCGCCATTTACCGGGATCGCTACCTGAAGGTGAACGGCAAATGGGTGATCAAGGATACCAGTTACGAGCGCCTCTATGAGATCAACGATGTGCTGAAGGAGCGTCCCAAGTTGAGTTCGCATTACCTTGGCGTGCACGGCACCACACCTTAGTTCAAGCTGTGTAAGTCGACCAGGTTGTTTCGAGGCTCATCGTTCGGGCTGGCGGGTTCCGGCGCAGGGTGTGCATGGGGTGGCGGATCGTTCAGCCCGCTAGCGGGTTTGGGAGTTTGGGGTGTGTGTATGATGGTTGGCCCCTACAACACCACAACACCCAAACACCCCAACCCCACACCCACAACAACAGAAACACA
>JANNVJ010000015.1:0-10043 GCA_031414375.1 Haliea sp. | reverse complement strand
GCCGCCGGTGAAGGCGATGATGCCCGGGCGCTTGGTATAGGCGCGAGCGATCTTCACCGCGTTTTCCAGTGCCTCGGCGCCGCTGCTCAGCAGCAGCGTCTTTTTCGCAAAATCACCCGGCGCCAGCTGGTTGAGCCGCTCGGCCAGTTCAACATAGGGCTCGTAGGCCAGCACCTGGAAACAGGTGTGCGTGTACAGCTCGAGCTGCGCCTTCACCGCGGCGATCACATCCGGGTGGCAGTGGCCGGTGTTGAGCACTGCGATGCCGCCGGCGAAGTCGATGTAGCGTTTGCCTTCCACGTCCCAGACTTCGGCGTTGTCGGCACGCGCGACAAAGATGTGGTGCGCCTGGCCTACGCCGCGCGCCACGGCGGCGTTGCGCCGGGCCATCAGGTGGGCGTTGGTGGTGGAGGTCAGGTCGGCTTGGGTGTCGGGTTGCATGGTTACGATCCTTTCGTGTCAGGCAGCCATCGTGCCAAAGTGAGTCAGGCAGTGTACTAGTGCCTTAGCAATACATCCAAGTGGTCGACTGCTTCTGCCCAATCGGCATCCAGTGCTATAGACTCGTGGATGAACTGAGCCTGTCCCGCACTCCAGATAGCAGCGTTTTCCAGGGGAATTTCGGGGGGCAGATAATTATTATGGATAAAATTGTCAATCGCAATATCGTTACTGGATAGACCTAACTGTTTGAACAGTGCCTGTATGGTGTGGTTTGAGGTATCCATGATCCGAGCTTCCTCTTATGGGGTCGGATTAACTATAGCCGATACTGAGCGAGGTGCGAGCCCGGTGCTAGCCAGGATGAGAAATCTGGCGATCGCTCACCTGGTTTCTCCTCAGGACCCAGGACGGTAATTCAGACTGGCCTGAAACGTGACATCTGGTGCGGTTTCCACGCGGATGTCCTCCACCACGCTGATATCCACCGACCACTGCGGTGCGAAATACCAGCGCGCGCCCAGTGTCCCTAGCACAGCATCATCGCCCACACCGGTGAGGTCACTGTGCAATGGCGCAGCGTGGCTGTCGAGCTGTGCGATCAACGACCAGTACTGCGCAAACTGCCAGTCCATCGACAGCCCCGCAAACCACAGGTTCTGTTCCTGTATTCCTTCCAAGAGATCGCTGTCCCCTGCGCGCAGGTAACCTGCCTGGCCGTGCCAGCTTAAAGGCAGGTCCGACAATTGGGCGCCGGAGAAACGCAGGGCGACAAAAACATCATCCGCACCGCTGCCCAAAAATTCGTCTTCGTCACCGCTGCCGAATTTGTAGCCCAGCGCCACACTGACCGCCGAACTGTCATCGTGATAAAACGCGTGGCTCAGCGACAGGCTCACATCACCGAGGCCGGATGCATCATCCTGCTGCGAAAACCCGCCGTCGGGCGAAGCGTAGCGATAATCCAACACATCGCTGGGCACAGTCGAGCGACCGCCATCAGACATGCCCCAGAAATCGTGCCAGTCATCAATCACCCCATCCAGATCCCCGCCGCTCTGGTCCAGCCAGGGCACCTCCAGCTGCACATCCCAGTTTTCCGCCAAGCCATAGCGCAGCTCCAGGGCGAAGCGCAGAGTCTCCCCGTCAAGATTGAGAAACTCGGTGCTGTTGCTGTCATTGACATAGTGGCTGGCGATACTGCTGTGCAGGGACGCCGCCACCGCGCCATCGGCTGTAGCGTAGGCATCCCGTTGGGAGGGCAGGCCGATCAAGCCCGCCACCGGGCTCAGGTTCTTCACGTACAGGGGCTCACTGGCCGCGGCGGGCAGCACACCCAGGACAACCAGCAGTGTGGACAGACACTGCATTCGATGACCGCGCGCGGTGGCGCTCAACACGTTATTGCCAGCCAAAAATAACATCCCCCTGTGCCTGCATCTGCGCCACCACGAAGGGGCGAAAGAGCTGTCCATCACGAGTGCCACGCCAGTCACCCGCCGCCTCATCATAGGCAAAGTGAAAGCCACCGGAGCGCGCAGCGAGCCACAACTGGCGGGTGGGAGGCTGACGACTGAACACCAACTTCGTGTCATTGTCGAATTCCACCGTCAGTACGCCACCGGATGTCTCGTAGTCCACATCCGCGTCAACCTGATCCAGCGCCTCTTCCAGCGCCGTAAAAGTACGGTCAATCAACTCGTTGAATTCAGATTCGGTCATCACGGCGTAGGTTTTACCAAAGTGTGCACAATTCAATAGTAAGGGCTGTTCGCGCCGCTTACTAGCGAACGGTATAATTAACGCGATCACAGATCGGACCAACATCATGCCGTACTCCGTTACAGCCCTGCTTATCGCAGTCGCGTTTGCCAGCCTTAGCGGGTGCGGACAGACCGGGCCGCTGTATATGCCGCCCGAGCCAGTGCCCGAGACAGCGCCTGAGCCAGTGCCTCAGGCCCAGCCCGCTGCACCTGCGGACAGCGCCGAGCAGTCGACCAAAGAGTCCTGAGGCGAAGCTGACCCATGAGCCATTTCACCTATCGCGAGGGCAGCCTGTACGCCGAGAACATGGCCGTTAGCGCGATTGCCGCTGTGCATGGCACGCCCTGCTATATCTATTCCCGGGCGGCGCTGGAAGCGGCGTTCATGGAATACCGCAGGGCACTGGAGGGCGCTGAGCACCTCATTTGCTACGCGGTGAAAGCCAACTCCAACCTGGCAGTACTCAACGTGCTGGCCAGATTGGGTGCGGGCTTCGACATTGTCTCCGGTGGCGAGCTGGAGCGGGTAGTCGCCGCTGGGGGCAAGCCGTCAAAGATCGTGTTTTCCGGGGTCAGCAAGAAGCCTGCAGAAATGGCCCGCGCCCTGGAACTGGGCATTCACTGCTTCAACCTGGAATCTGCGGCGGAATTGGACGTGTTGAACAGGGTCGCCGGTGAGCTTGGCTGTGTGGCGCCAGTGTCGGTGCGGGTGAACCCTGATGTGGATGCCAAAACCCACCCGTATATCTCCACCGGCCTGCGCGAAAACAAGTTCGGCTTGACGATTGCTGAAGCGCTGCGCGTGTACCAGCGCGCCGCACAGCTTGAAAACGTGCAGGTGGTTGGCCTGGACTGCCACATCGGCTCGCAACTGACAGAGCTCAGCCCGTTTGTCGATGCCCTGCACCGCCTGCTTGAGTTGGTGGATGCTCTGGCAGACCTGGGTATTGAGATTCGCCATCTGGATCTGGGCGGCGGGCTGGGCGTGCAATACCGCGACGAACAGCCGCCCTCAATTGCCCAGTACATTGGCGCGATACGCAAGGTGTTAGGCGAACGCAAGGTACAACTGCTGTTCGAGCCGGGACGCTCCATTGCCGCCAATGCCGGGCTGCTGGTGATGCAGGTGGAATACCTCAAATCCACGCCCGATCACCACTTCGCACTGGTGGATGCCGCGATGAATGACATGATTCGCCCGGCGCTCTACCAGGCGTGGTTGGATATCCAAAGTGTGGAGCAAGGTACTGGCGGACAACTGGCGCAGTGGGATGTGGTGGGCCCGGTGTGTGAAACCGGAGATTTCCTGGGCAAGGCGAGGAACCTCGCGCTCAGCCAGGGTGACCTGCTCGCAATGTTCGGCGCGGGTGCGTACGGCTTCACCATGAGCTCCAATTACAACAGTCGCCCCCGCGCCCCGGAAATTATGGTGGATGGTACTGAGATGTATCTGGTCCGGCCGCGGGAAACCCTGGCCGATCTCATCCGTGGCGAGACCTGCCTACCCGGCAGCGACAGTCCCAGCGCCGTTGGCTGAGAGGGCAACGAGGCTAGCATGCAATTACAGTTCACCAAAATGCACGGTGCAGGCAATGACTTCGTCGTCATCGACCTGATCAGCCAACATTACAAGCTGCGCCCGCGGGACGTGCGCAAACTGGCAGACCGGCACTTCGGTATCGGCTGCGATCAAGTCCTGGTGGTGGAAGCGCCACAAAATCCGCAGGTCGATTTTCGCTATCGCATTTACAATGCCGACGGCAAAGAAGTGGAGCAGTGCGGCAATGGCGCACGCTGTTTCGCCCACTTTGTGCGCGAGAAAAAACTCACCGGCAAACGGGTGATTAGCGTGGAAACGTCAGCCGGTGTAATCGAACTGCGGGTGCGCCCCGACCACGAAGTAGAAGTCGATATGGGTGCGCCGGAGTTTGAGCCGAGGAAAATACCGTTTACCGCAACTGCCAGAGCGTCGAGCTACCTGCTGCGAGTGGATGGCGGAGAAGTGGAGATCGGCGCGGTGTCCATGGGCAATCCCCATGCTGTGCTGTGCGTCACTAATATTAGCCGCGCAGAGGTCGAACGCCTGGGGCCGCTAATCGAGTCACATCCGGATTTTCCACAGCGGGTCAATGCCGGGTTTATGCAAATCGTTTCGCAGGCAGAGATCAAGCTGCGCGTGTATGAACGCGGCGTGGGTGAAACGCTGGCGTGCGGCACCGGGGCGTGCGCAGCGGTTGTTTATGGCATTTCCCGCGGCTGGCTGAGTGAATCCGTGACAGTTGTGCTGCCGGGGGGTAAGCTTTCCGTAGCGTGGGCAGGAGAAGGCCAACCGGTAATTATGACGGGCCCCACCGCGGTGGTGTTCGATGGAATTATAAAAATCTGAAGTCCCGCCGCGCGGGATCCATCCACAGCAGGGAGAGCCAGGCATTATGTCAGTCAGCAAGAAACGCGGCGCGGCCAAGGGCGCAGCCGAGCACAGTCCAGATACAGAACTCAACGATGAGATCGTGCGCGAATACCTGAAAAACCATGATGACTTCCTGCAACGTAATCCCGACATGCTGGACTACCTGCATATCTCCCACGCTTCTGGAAGCGCCATATCGCTGGTAGAAAAGCAGGTCAGCGTGCTGCGCGAGCGCAACATGGATATGCGCCAACGACTTAAAACGTTGACCGCAAATGCCAGGGACAACGACATGCTCTATGAGCAAACCCGCGCCCTGGTTATGAAACTACTGGAGGCAGATTCTGCAGCGGCACTTTACAGCATCTTCATGGCGTCCATGGCGAGTGACTTTCGTGTCGATCATGCCAGCATGATTCTGTACGGCGAGCACAGCAGCCATGAGGGCTGGCGTGTGGAAACGCAGGAGACGGTGAAAACCGAAATCGGCTCACTGTTTCGCGGACACAAGGCCGTATGCGGCACATTGCGCAAGGAAGAACTCAAGTTCCTGTTCCCTGATTGTGAGGGTAGCGGGGTCGGTTCCGCCGCACTCATGCCTTTGTCCACTACTGAGCAACTCGGGCTGATCGCGGTAGGCAGTGCAGATGCCAACCACTACAGCAGCAAGGTCGGCACACTCTTCCTGTCACATATTGCAGACGTTATTGTGAAACTGCTGTCGCGCCTGCACTACCCGACTCACTGAGGAGTCTGTGGTTACTGCCGGCACACCACCTGTTGAACTGGATACATCCGCCGCGCGGTTTATCAATTATTTGCGCGATGTACGTCAGCTCTCGCCCCACACTGTCAGCAACTATCGGCGCGATCTTCTGGCCCTGCAGCACTTCTGCGTAACGAGCAGCAGGGGATCTGTCGAAAAGCTGGCGGAAGCTGACATCCGCGCCTGGGCAAGCCAATTGCACCGTCAGGGCCTGGCAGGCGGCAGTATTCAGCGCGGCCTCTCTGCGACCCGCTCCTTCTATAATTTCCTGGGGCGTGAAAGCGGTCTGCTGCGCAATCCGGCCGCCAGTGTGCAAGCTCCGCGCAAGCCGCGCAAATTGCCCAAGACCATGGACGCCGACCAGGTCGGCAAGTACTTGTCCTTTGACAGCGACTCGGTGATCGCCCGGCGCGACAGCGCCATGGCAGAATTGTTTTACTCATCGGGGCTGCGCCTCGCTGAATTGGCGGCAGTGGAAGTGAACGACATAGACCCCCACTCCAAGCTGTTGACGGTGACTGGTAAGGGCAGGAAAACACGCACCGTACCGGTGGGCTCGGTAGCACTGCAAGCCATTGCTCGCTGGCTGGAAGTACGGCCCCCGGCCGCCTCAGAGGCTGCCGACAGCGGCGCCCTCTTCACCAGCAATCGCGGTCGCCGTATCAGTGTGCGCAACATTCAGGCGCGCCTCAGGGTGCAGGGTCGAAAGTCCGGCATGCACCAGGACGTACACCCCCATATGCTGCGTCACTCCTTCGCCAGCCATATGCTGGAATCCAGCGGTGACCTGCGGGCTGTTCAGGAACTGCTGGGGCACGCGAATATCTCCACCACGCAGATCTACACCCATCTGGATTTTCAGCATCTGGCCAAAGTGTACGATGCGGCACACCCCAGGGCGAAACGGCGTACGGGGGATTGAAGTGGCGATCTCTGTCATCACCTTCGACCTCGACAACACATTGTGGGACGTAGAGCCGGTTATCCTGAGAGCTGAAGAAGTGCAGCGACAATGGCTGCTGCAACACCGCCCCGGTGCAGTGGAGGCCTTCGATCACGAAGCCTTGTTCGAGTTCAAGAAATCCGTCTGGAAACGTCACCCCCATCTGTTGCATCACGTCAGCCAGATGCGTATACAAACGCTGTACGAATTACAACTTGCTGCAGGTTATGCCGAAGGAGAAGCTCGCAGCGGCGCACAACAGGCATTCGATGTATTCCTGTTGGAGCGTCGCAAGGTGGTGTTGTATGAAGAGGCGCTGGGCGTACTGGAACGGCTGGCAGGGCGCTACATGCTAGGCGCGCTGACCAATGGCAATGCCGACATCTACAAGACCGACGCCGCCGAGTATTTTGATTTTGCATTCCTGGCCGAGGATATAGGCGCCAGCAAGCCTCACCCGGATATGTTTCAGGCCGCGCTCAAGCAAGCCGGTGTCCTGGCGCAAGAGTGTGTTCACGTGGGAGATGATCCGGATCACGACATCCGGGGTGCTCGCGAGATGGGCATGCATACGGTATGGGTGAACATTCGTCACAAGCCGTGGCCGGGTGGTCAGCGGGCCGATAGGGAAATCACCAACCTGCAGCAACTGCCCGACGTGATCGACAGTTTCTAAAAAAAAGGGGGCCAAAAGGCCCCCAAAAAACGCATCGTAAGACGCGCCCGCAAAGACGATGTTAGTCGTTGTAAGCTCGTTCACCGTGTGAGCTGACATCCAGACCCATAACTTCTGCTTCTTCATCCACGCGCAGACCAATCACCAGATCTATCAACTTGTAGGCGACTGCCGCCACGACACCGGATATAACGATGGTGGTAAGCACGCCTTGCGCCTGGATTTTCAGCTGTAATGCCATGTCGTAACTAGTAGCGGGGGCATTGGCAACGTAGTCCCATATGCCAAGCCCGCCCAAGGCGGGGGCCGCAAACACACCGGTCAACATGGCACCGAGAATACCGCCTACACCGTGCACACCAAATACATCCAGCGAGTCATCAGCGCCAAGCATTCTCTTCAGGCCGGTGACACCCCACAAACAAACTATACCTGCGAGCAAACCAATCACCAGAGCACCACCAACACCGACGAATCCGCACGCCGGCGTAATGGCAACCAGACCTGAAAGCGCACCTGATGCCGCGCCCAACATAGAGGGATGTTTCTTGAAAATCCACTCTGCAAACATCCAGGACATCGCCGCCGCTGCAGTGGCTACCCAGGTATTGATGAACGCCAAGCCAGCAATGCCGTTGGCTTCCAATGCAGAACCTGCATTGAAACCAAACCAGCCGAACCACAGCAAAGAAGCGCCTATCATGGTCATGGTCAAACTGTGCGGATACAGGGCTTCTTTGCCGTAGCCGCGACGTTTGCCCAGAAAGTATGCACCAAGCAATCCTGCAACTGCGGCGTTAATGTGTACCACCGTGCCGCCGGCAAAATCCAGCGCACCTTTGGCAAACATATAGCCCGCTTTTGCTGTCGCAACAGCGGCCGCTTCTGCATCGGTGTAACCATTCGGGCCATCCCAATACCATACGATGTGCGCGATGGGCGCATACGCAAAGGTAAACCAGATCACAACGAACGCCAGTACAGCGGAAAACTTCATCCGTTCTGCGAAAGAACCAATGATCAGACAGCAGGTAATTGCGGCAAACGCGCCCTGAAACACCACAAAAATCATTTCGTGAATAAATACGTCCTTACTCCAGGTCGCCACGAGGGAGTCAGGTGTAACACCCGCCAACATAACTTTAGAGAGCGATCCAAAGAACGGATTTCCTTCAGTAAACGCAATGCTGTAGCCGTACACTACCCATAGGACAGTAACCAGCGAGAATATCGTGAAGACTTGCATCAACACGGAAAGCATATTCTTCTTGCGCACCAGGCCACCATAAAACAGTGCCAGACCCGGCAGCGACATTAGAATAACAAATGCAGATGACGTCATTAACCATGCATCATCACCTTTGCTGGCTGATGGCGCAGGCGCCGCTTCAGCAGGTGCGGCAGCTTCTGTGGTAGCTGTTGCTGACTCAACACCATAGTCTTGCGCCAAAACACTAATTGGCACTCCCAGCAGCACACTACAAAATCCCAGGATCACTAATAATTTTTTCACGATAACCTCTGCTTCTTAGGTCGAGTTAGCTAAATGAATGGGGCGGTTTACTTAAATGGCATCTTCGCCGGTCTCGCCGGTACGAATTCGGATCACCTGCTCCAGAGCGGTAACAAACACCTTGCCGTCACCGATCTTGCCGGTGTTGGCGGCCTTGGTAATGGCTTCGATGGTCTGTTCGACTGAGGCTGCAGCAACGGCAACTTCGATCTTTACCTTGGGCAGGAAGTCGACAACATATTCTGCTCCGCGATACAACTCGGTGTGCCCTTTCTGGCGACCGAAGCCTTTAACCTCAGTCACGGTAATACCCTGAACGCCGATTTCAGACAGCGCTTCGCGCACGTCGTCCAGTTTGAATGGCTTAACAATGGCCGTAATTAGTTTCATAGATTCCTCCTGATTGGGAGCCGACCAGTCACCTGGCCGGCTCGCTACTACTTGCTGCTGTTACAACACTTTCTTGATGGTAAAGACCGCTACGGGTTCAGCCAGATCGGTGCCGAAGTAGTCTTCCTCATCCAGATCGGTACCCACGTACGCCACTGAAAGATCGACGCCCCTGACGGTGTAGGTGAGGGAGACCGAGTAGTCGGTGTAGTCGGCCTGATCACTGGACAGGAAACCGCCATCCGTGACATTGTCGTTGACGTCATACTCGGTTTCTTCTGTCATGTTGTAGCCCGCGTGGAGGCCCAGCGCGAGGTCATCCATGAACTTGTAGCTATAGTCACCCGCCACATACCAGAACTCACCCGTCTTGGCGTAGTAGTCGTCCGAGTAGTTGACACCCACGACCAGAGTGGTCCAGGAGCCCTTGACGTAAAACTCCTGATAGTTGCCTTTGGGGTCAACAGTGTCGCCGGGATAGTTAAAGTAGACGTAACCCACATCAATGCCGAAGTCCGTGTCGCCAATGGGACCCTTCCAGCCGACGTAGTGGTCGAATTCGGCAGTGCCGAAACTGCCGGTGTCATTGCCATCGCCAAAATCGACAGATGAGGCCCAGGTGCCGAGGTAGAAGCCCGGCTCGAAGGACGCATCAAATCCACCTTGGACAGCGGGATTTTCGTCGGACTGCGAGATACCACGGAAGCGGTAGTCTGAAGTCAGTGCGATGTTGCCGCTGATATCGCTGGCCTGTACGGACGTTGCACCGATACCGGCCAACAAGGTTGTGGCCACCGCCACGCTAAGTAGTTTTTTGTTTAACATGTTTGTTCACTCCTAAAGTTAAAAGTCAGAATACAGACTCTGTAATGCGTCGACTTTTTGCTGCGGGCGCTTCACGTGCGCTTTACCAATCTGTCGACGGGTATAGAGCAGGGTCTGTGCCAGTTAGTGTATTATTTATATTTTTCAATAAGATATGAATTAGTGCCGGTTTTAGGCGTCATGGCATGGCACATTTTCACGCTCCATCGCGGTGCGTGGCACCAAAATGGCGCGCTGCTGTGCGCTGTGCCGGGTGCGCGAAATGCTCTAGACTCTGGTGGTCTTCACCACAGCACTCAGCGGTAAATCCTATGGC
>JANNVJ010000014.1:0-22337 GCA_031414375.1 Haliea sp. | reverse complement strand
CGCCCTCACCCCCCCCGGGCCCCGGCCCCAACCACCAAACCGTTGTTCTTCCCGCTGTTGCCCGGGCGCGGGCGTTGGGCCTGCCGCCGCGTAAATAATACCCCCACGCTTCCCAGGGGGGGCAGCCCCACGGCCGCTCGCCGTAACGAAGCCTCCAATCATGATCCATCGACGCCTAACAAAGTTGTCATTGGTTTGAACGAAACGCCCCCGACTTTGCCGGGGGATACTTAGTCGGGTCCGGGGTAATCCGGACCCTTCATTAATTTTGCGGGGGCAAGCGTTTATCCGTTGGACGCGTCTCTATGCACGGCGCTTTCGAGCGCGGCAACCAGGCTGATTTTCTGTCGCACCATCGCTTTTTTCAGAGTCTTGCGGCGCGCCTCTTCCACCAGCACGTTGGCCGAGCTGAAAAACGTGTCCAGGGCCTTTCCGGTATCGGTAATGCATCCGAAGGATTCGCGGCCCTCCTGTAGCAGTGCCATCACCAGCAATAGTTCGCGTTGATCCAGATGGATGGTGGCACCCTGGGCGCTGTGTTCTAGCAGGTTCATAAGATCTATCTCCTGGTCGCGGAAGCCGTTTTATTACGTTTTAACAGCGCGCGGGAGAAAAACAAAATAAAAACTGGAGAAAAGTACAGATAATGGGTGCGCTGAGGTCGCCCCTGGCGAGGGCCATATCCACCCGATGCAGGCGACTCGCATCTGGAGAGCTTTGACACTATTATGCCCCCAAACCAACGGCATGGCGGAGTGAGCATGGAACCACAGCCTCAGGCACAACCGATGCCACTGGCCGTGGATATTGTCTCCGATGTGGTGTGCCCCTGGTGCATCATCGGCTACAAGCAGTTGCTGAAGGCTCTGGCAACCCTGCCGGGACAGTTCGATGTCACCGTCCGCTGGCACCCCTTCGAGCTCAATCCCCGAATGCCTGAGGACGGTCAGGACTTGCGTGAGCATCTGACGCAGAAATACGGAGCGTCTCCCGAGCAGAGTCAGGCGGCCAGGGCGCGTCTGTCTGAGTTGGGCGACTCCCTGGGTTTTACCTTCGACTACTTCGACGGTATGCGCATGGTCAATACCTTCCGCGCCCATCAACTGCTGCACTGGGCCGGCGAGCTGGGGCGGCAGACGGAACTCAAACTGGCGTTATTCGAAGCGTTTTTCAGCCGCCGCGAAGATGTAAATGCCCCCGCAGTGCTGGCCGCAGTAGCAGGCAGGGCGGGACTGGATAGTGCGCAGGCGAGCGCGGTCCTGACTGATGCGCGTTTCGCCGGCGCGGTGCGACAGGAGCAGCAGGAGTGGCTGGACCGGGAGGTCCATGCGGTTCCCACCTTTTATTTCCAGCAGCAGTACATCGTGCCCGGTGCGCAGGACGCAGAGGCCTTTGCGCGCCTGTTGCAGAAGATACAACTTTCCCACAGTAACAACCTACGGTCGCTAGTATGAGTCACGGCAGTCCCCTGTTTCGTCCATTTTCGCTCGGCTCTATGACCTTGCGCAATCGCATCGTCATGGCCCCGATGACACGCAATCAGTCGCCTGGCAATGTTCCCAATGACGCGGTGGTGGAGTACTACCGACGGCGGGCAGCGGGGGGCACCGGGCTGATCATTACCGAAGGCACTTGCATCGACCACATTGCGGCCAGTGGCTATCCCGACGTGCCTTATTTCCATGGGACAGACGCTTTGGCCGGGTGGCGTCGCGTGGTGGAGGCAGTACACGCAAACGGTGGCAAGATCGCGCCCCAGCTGTGGCATGTGGGCGCCATGCGCAAGGCAGGTACACCGCCGGAGGGCGCTGTCGACGGCTACAGTCCCAGCGGTATGAATATTCCCGGCAAGGTGACGCGCCATGTGATGACACGGTCTGACATCCAGGACGTGGTGGACGCGTTTGCGCGCGGCGCGGCCAACGCGGTGGCGCTAGGCTTCGACGCGGTGGAAATCCACGGCGCGCACGGTTACCTGATAGACCAGTTTTTCTGGTCGGGCACTAACATTCGCGGCGATGAATACGGCGGATCCATGGATAACCGGGGCCGTTTGGCGCGGGATATCATTGCTGCCGTGCGCCATGAGATTGGCAAAGATTTTCCGCTTATCCTGCGCTTCTCTCAGTGGAAGCAGCAGGACTATACCGCCCGCCTGGCCGAGACGCCGGAGCAGTTGACGCAGTTCCTGCTGCCCCTGAGTGAGGCCGGGGTGGATATCTTCCATTGTTCTACCCGTCGTTTCTGGGAGCCGGAGTTTGTCGGCAGTGACCTCAGCCTGGCCGGCTGGACCAAACACATTACCGGCAAGCCGACCATCACGGTGGGCAGTGTGGGCCTGGACGCGGATTTTATTCCCCTGCCTGGGGAGGCCACCTTTCGCGAAGCCGCACCGGCCTCCCTCGACCGGCTGCTGGAACGCATGGCGCGGGACGAGTTTGATCTGGTCGCGGTGGGCAGGGCGATGATCGCCAATGCGGATTGGGCGAACCGGGTGCGGGATGGAGAGTCGGGCGATTTGCGCTCCTTTGCCAAAGAACAGCTGTTTGCACTGCAGTAGTGGGCGCAGCCAGTGGCCCGGCTTACCAGCGTCGGCAATTTACTTTATAGGTCGCGGGCCTTAGAGTTGCACAACTTAAAAATGGGTCGTGTTGTTAAATCTGGAGCCCTATGACCAACCAAAGTACGTCTTCCTTATCCCTGTCTATTGCGCTGCTCACTCTGCTCAGCGGCTGTGTTGCTGCGCCGGTGCCGGAACAGCCTAACGATACACGCCTGGATCAGCTCGTCTCCACTATGGACCAGTCTCTGGCGCAGCAGGCCACGGTTAATACACAACTCCTGGAGCAGGGCCGGCAGTTGCAGGAGCAGCAGCAACAGCTGGCTTCACTCAACCAGAATCTCGGCAAACAAATGCAGGCGCCAGTTGTCAGCAATTGCCCCAAGGTGGCGGCGTGTCCTCCACCCCAGAAAACATCCAGCAAGCAGGTGGTGGGGCAGCAGGAGCAGATCTGGCTGTCCGATCTGGAGTTGCCGCTCACCGCCCGAATTGATACGGGAGCGGAAACATCCTCCCTGGATGCGCGCAATATAGCGTTGTTTGAACGCGATGGCAGGCGCTGGGTACGCTTTGAAATCATGAACCCCACCACAGGTAAACCTGATGCACTGGAGCGCAGGCTTAAGCGAACGGTCGGAATTCATCAGTCCGGTACGACCGAAGTAACACGGCGCCCCGTGATAAAAATGGGCATTGTCATTGGCCGTATCAACCAGGCGGCAGAGTTTACCCTGAGTGACCGCAGCCACCTGGGCTATCAGGTCCTGATCGGTCGTAACATATTGAAGGATGTCATGGTGGTCGATGTCAGCAAGAAAAATAATGCACCCTACGTTCTTCCCGAAAAGGCCTCTGGTAATGCAGGAGCCAAACGGTGAGCCAGAAACGGACGTTTTTCACCATTCTTGCCCTGCTCGCCTTGAGTGGGATTGTGATTGCTGTACTGCGGCATATGACCATGGGTACGCCGTTTCTGCCAGGGCAGGCGCAGTCTGTGTGGCTGGTCGAGGCCAGGGTCGATTTTGACGCTACCGGTGGTCCGGTCACAGCCAATTTCAGCCTGCCCGATGCACAGCTGCCGGGCTTTGAACTGTTTGACGAGCAGGCCGCATCACCGGGCTATGGCTTTGCCATCCTGACCGACAATGGCAACAGGCGTGCGGAGTGGACCAAGCGTGACGCCCAGGGCGAGCAGTCGCTGTATTACAGTGCCAAGTTAGTCGAATCTGACCAAGACGGAGGCAGTATCGCAGGCGACTCGATCACGACTGAGAAGCACGATGCCAACTGGGAAGAGGCGCAGGAGTTGGCTGCCAGGGAGGTGCTGGATCGCGCACGGGAAAAGTCCAGCTCCCCAGAGAGTATGACGCGGGAACTGATCAAGCTACTCAATAGCCCCGCCTCCCAGAACACCGCCTTGTTGCGCGCAGATACGACCGAGCAGGCGCAGTTGCTGATGCAGTTGCTGCACCGCGAGGACATTGCGACCCGGTCTGTGATGGGTCTGTATCTGGAGGATGCCAGGCGCAGGCAAACACTGACACCCATGGTCGAGATCTATACCGGGGAGAAGTGGTTGTTGGTGAATCCGCAAACGGGTGAGGTGGGTGTGCCGCCCAACCTGCTGTTATGGCACCGGGGCGGAGTCTCCGTATTGGATGTCACCGGTGGCGCGGAATCCCGGGTCCAGTTTTCGATGATCCGGCAGACCGTTCCGGCCACACAGTTGGCCCAGGTGAAGAACAGCGACAGCGTGTTTTCACGACTGGGGGTGCAGCGCCTACCCATCGAAGAACAGAGCATGTTCAAATTGTTACTGCTGCTACCACTGGGCGCGGCCGTGGTCGTGTTTATGCGGGTCATCATCGGCCTGAAGACCTCCGGCACTTTTATGCCGGTATTGATAGCGCTGGCGTTCCTGCAGACCTCACTGGTGGCGGGTCTGATCAGCTTTGTGCTGATCGTTGCCATCGGCCTGGCGCTGCGCAGCTACCTGTCAAGTCTCAATCTCCTGTTGGTGTCACGTATCGCAACGCTGATCGTCATGGTGATATTCCTGATTTCGGCCTTTAGTGTCATTGGTTACCAAATGGGCTATAGCACAGGGATGACCATAACCTTCTTCCCCATGATTATTATTGCTTGGACGATTGAGCGAATGTCCATTCTGTGGGAGGAAGATGGCCCCGCTGAGGTCCTCAAGCAAGGCGGTGGCAGCTTGCTGGTAGCGGTACTGGCGTACCTGCTGATGAAGTGGCCGTTGCTCGAGCATCTCACGTTTAACTTTCCGGAACTGAATCTGGTGTTGTTGGCGCTTATTCTGGCATTGGGACAGTACACCGGTTATAAACTCTCGGAACTGTGGCGCTTTCGAGCGATGGATGAACTCTGATGAGCAAGGCGTGGGTCTCACCAAAGCGCTTGCGCGAATTTGGCATGCTGGGCATGAACTGCCGCAATGTCGATTTCATCAATCGCTATAACGAACGCAAACTCTTTCCCCTGGTTGACAACAAACTGAAAACCAAGCTGCTGGCGCAGGAGTATGACGTACCGACGCCTGGCCTGAAGTTTGTGGTGCGCGAACAGCATGAAATCACCCATATCGAACGCGAGCTGGCGGATCTTGAAAGCTTCGCACTCAAGCCGGCCAAGGGCTCCGGCGGGAAGGGCATACTGGTGGTGACGGGAAGGCAGGGTGACCAGTTCGTCAGGAGCTCGGGTGCACTGATGAGCATTCCCGATATTCGGCGCCACATGAGCAATATTCTTGCAGGACTGTACTCACTCGGCGGCTCCTCCGATGTGGTGATCATTGAAGATCTGATCGCGTTTGACGATTGCTTTGCGGGCTATTCGCATGAGGGTGTGCCGGATATCCGCATCATTGTTTTTCGCGGATATCCGGTGATGGCCATGCTGCGTCTGGCCACTCACGCCTCTGATGGCAAGGCCAATCTGCACCAGGGTGCCGTGGGTGTGGGTCTGGCGCTGGACACGGGTCGCTGTTTGAAAGCGGCGCAATATGGTCGCCCGATCAAACTGCATCCAGACACAGGTCGTACCCTCAGCGATATCCACATATCCGGTTGGCGGGACATCCTGATTCTGGCTGCGCAGTGCTATGACATGACTGGCCTGGGCTATATCGGCACCGACATCGTATTGGACAAATTTGCCGGGCCGCAGCTGCTGGAACTGAATGCGCGCCCCGGGCTGGCCATCCAGGTGACCAATGGGCGAGGCCTGTTGCCCCGGCTGCGCCACATAGAGGGTATGACCCGCAATCGGCGCTTTCGCACGGAGCAGCGTGTCGACTACGTGATGCGGCAATTCGCCGAAGGTGACGCCGCTTCGCCGAGCGCGGACGTGCAGTAAGCATGAGGCGATCCGATACTCCGAGGCAGTCAGTGACAGTGCCCGGAGGATTGCCGGAGGCGTACTTTTCGATTGCCGCAGACAGCGGTGAAATACTCGAGTGTAATGCGGCAGCAGCGAGCCTGCTCGGTGTGGCATCGGCAGAGCTGGTGGGCGAGTTGTGGAGCCGGGTGTTGACCTGTGAGACCGGTCCAGACAGTGTCCTGACGCACGCGGTGCAGGCGGGGCGCCGCGTCTTACTGCCGCCGTTTATCCTGCGCCGCGCAGACGGCATGGAAGTCATTGCAAGTGGTTTGGTGTTGCCCGCAGAGCAGGCACCCAATACACCGTTTAGCCTGTTGCTGTGGCGCCTGCTGGACGATCAGCAACTGGCCGAGTTAGGCCCCATCGCCGCTTCAGATACTCTGGCAGTGCTGGGCGTGGACCAGCTGCGCTATGACCCGCGGTGGGGTGCGCCAGAGGTTGCACGCCTGATGGCCGAGATTGGCGCCAGTCTGTTGGAAATTGTGCGTACGGCTGACACCGTGGGTCCGCCCTCGGCGGCAGCTATTTTGATAGTACTGCGCGATGTGGAGTTAGAGGGTGCGCGCGATATCTGCCGTGCACTACTGTCACATGTGCACCGGCTGCATGCGCAACCGGGTACCGCAACCGCCGATGTGCGGATTTGTGTAGGCCTGGCACGCCGCAGTACCGATGCAACGGCGTTATCGACGCTGCTTAAGGCGCACAATGCGTTGCAGCAAGCCCAATGCGGCGGTGCGAAAGAGCCCATTCGCGCGGCGGCCGATGATGACGACAAGCTGGTTGTCGGGCGCATGCTGAATAACGCCGGTATTTTCAGCAAGGCTTTCACCACCGTCTCGTCTGACCCGGGCAGTCAGCTTGTCGCCAGACAGAACCCTCCGCCGAAAAAGACGCCACCGCCAGTAGCGCCGATTGAAAAAAATATTGAAGGCTACGTGGTCGACAATATGGAAGGCGCTGTTGACCAGGCGATTTTTCTCGCCAGGCTGGATATTCCGGTGGCGATTATCGGGCCGGCGGGTACGGGTAAAATGTATGTGGCGCGGATCATTCACGAGGAAGCTGGTGGCGCGAGCGACCTGCTGGTGCCTATTGATTGTCGGGAATTTCGCGGCCGCAGTGCGGCGCTTGCCCGAATTTCGCGCGAGCTTCGGCAGGGCGAGGGCAAGACATTGGTGTTCAAGTCGCCACATCTGATGCACGGCGAAGTGCAGCTGAAGCTGGCGCGACAGATCAGTTCACGCACCCTGGCAGATGTGAGTCCGCCCCGCTATTTGCCGCGCATCAAGTTGATCGCACTGTTCCCGGACAAGCTGGAAGTGCTGATCAGGCGCGGCGAATTGACCGAAGCCCTGGCCAGCGCCTTCGCCGGGTATCCTATTCATGTGCCGCCAATCAAGGATCGCAAGCAGGCGGTCTTGCGCTGGGCGCACAAAATCCTCGGCCAGGAGGGGGTGCGACGAGATCGCGATCTGAAAGGTTTTACCCCCGATGCAGAGCAGGCCATGTTGCTGTATGACTGGCCCGGAAACATTAGTGAAATGCGCCAGTGTATTTATGATGCACTGGAAAAAACGGATAAGGACTGGCTGACTCCCGTAGATCTGGGCCTCTTCAAAGGTATCAATCCGGATGGGGCACCCTACCTGCCTGAGCCAAAACCCTATCTGGCGGCAATGCAAGTTATCCCCAGTGCAGAGGAAACGTATACGCCCTCTGCACTGGAGGCGCTGCACGTTGCCCTCGGCGAGGCTGTACACAGTTTATTGGCTCTGGATATGATCAAACCGCTCGGGGCGTGGCTGGAGGACGAGTTGGTATTGGCGGCGCTGGACCGTTATCGCGGTGACCTGCGCCAGACGGGAGAATTTCTGCACACCAAGCCGCGCAATATCAGTCGCTGGCTACCTAAAATTGCAGCGCGTGAGGATGAACGCAATGGCAGTGCGCTGTGGCAGTCACCCCGGCGCTGGTTGCGGGAATGGGTCAGGGAGTCTGCGCAGTCAGCGGACACGCCGTTGCTGCTGCTGGCAGACAAACTGATGGCACACGTCAATGAGCAGGGTGCAGCGCTGAGCGCGGTGGCGAGAGCGAGTATTATGGGCGTATCGACACCCACTTACCTGAAGCGCATGCGGGACATTGGGCACAGTTAGAAGAGGTTTGCAGCATGGCAGTAAAGACCACCAGTGGTCGTTCGAAAGACCGCACGCCGGGCGCTATGCTACAGGGCGTGAAAACCGTGGAGGATCTCGCGCGTGAGTTTGAGCAGGGCATGGATCGGGAGTTGCCGGTCAGCCTCGGTTTCTCCGCGCGTCTGAACATGTTGTGGGATCTGGCAGGCTCAGCGCCCCCCCAGACGGAAGGGCGCGTCATCAGTGTGCTGGGCATCAATCGTGACTGGCGCGAGTCTGATGTGCGTAAATGGCTGCAAAAGGACGTGCTACCGCCGCGTATAGATCTGCACAACATGGTGAAATTTTTGGTGGCGCAATTGGACCATGGGCAGGATATGCGCCGCTGGGAGGCCTTTCTGATTTACGGCGCGCCCATTGTGTCATCGCCGGTTAACCAGACCTTGTATCGCGAGGATCAGACGCGGCGGGAAATCGCCTCTACCATTTTTGCCCAGATCACAGACGAGTACGGCATTCCGCCCTCAGCGTACGAGGCCGATCAGGTCTTCCAGCGCTGTCTGACCCTGATGCATAAATTCAATATTTATGAGTTGCGAGACTTCCAGTCTGGTCACCTGGAACCCTTCAAGAGCTATATGTTTCCAGGTGCGTAGCGCCCCTGCGAATATCGGCCTGATGCTGGCTGGCGCCGCCAGAGATGCGGTGGTGGCGGCCCTCGCGCAAGCAGGGCACGAGGTGCATGTCGCAGCGAATATGGCACGGGTGCGCGCTTTAGTGGCGCGCCACATAGTCGATGCCTGGATCTTTGATGCCAGAGCCGACGACGTGCTCGAGCTGCTGTTGACAAGCGAGTGCTATCTCCTGCCGGCGGACAACATTCCGGGCACCGACGACAGCAAGCGTATTGCGCCGTGGGTTGAGGGCTTGATGACGCAGCTGCAGGCAGCCTTGTCCGATCGCACCCCACAAGATCCACTGCGGCAGGCGGGTCAGTGGAGTACGGTGCGTGGTGTCTGGTTGTTGGCGGGTTCTGCGGGTGCCACCGGTGCGATTCAGACGTTTCTGAACGCGTTCAAGCAGCCGCCGCCGGTCGCCTTTATCTATGCCCAACATATGGACCCCGCCCAGCAGCATCAGCTGCAGCGTTTTACTCTGGAAAACAAGCAGTTTTCCCTGTCACTCTGTGAAGGATTACAAACGCTGCAGACGGGCCGGCTGGTCATGATCTCGCCGCGCTGTATGGTGGCGGTTAATGAGTTTGGTCAGGTGATGTCTACCCGTGAGACGTGGAGCGGGGAGCACACACCCGATATCAACGAGCTGCTGGTGATTCTCAGCGTAGCGCAGTTGCCCGCTCCAGGCGTCATCATCTTCAGCGGCATGGGTAACGACGGCGCCGCGTCCCTGCGACTCTTTGATGCCGCCGGTGGTCGGGTTTGGGCCCAGTCTCCCGCCAGCGCAATCTGTCCAGCGATGCCACAGGCGGCACTCGCCACCGGCCTGGTGCAGCAGTCGGGCGATCCGGCACAGCTTGCTCTGGCGCTGGAGGCGTTATATACCCTGTGAGGGGGGCAGGAATTGACCGAAAAATCCAAGTCAAGCCTTCTTTCCTATATTGCAACCCTTCACCCAAAAGCCCCACTAGTAGATCGATATAACTATATAAATCAATAAGATAAGTTTCTTATTGCTCCCTGCTTTTCCCTCTGATCCAGCCCAAAAAGTTGAGATAGTCGAAAAATCTCCAGTTTTCGCTTGCTGGCTTTTGGTCGCATGGAAATACTGTACTGCCATAACCCAATGGCATAACTAACACATACGTGAGGGTGCAAATGAGCAACGGAACCGAGCAAATGGATATCAGCGGCGTGAAAATCGCCGTCGTGGATGATGCCAAAACCATCCGCATGATGATGTCCCACACATTGCGCAGCATGGGCTGTGAAGTTGAGTGCGCAGAAGACGGCTACAAGGCGCTGGGTATGCTGCGCCGCTTCAAGCCGGACCTGATCTTCCTGGATATCACCATGCCTGAGCTGGATGGCTACCAGACCTGCACCTTGATACGAAATGCCGAGGATACGAAGCGAACTCCGGTGGTGATGCTGTCCTCCTCTGATGGGATTTTCGACATCGCCAAGGGGCAGGCCCGGGGTGCTACCGCGCATGTCACCAAGATTCCTCCGGAAAGCGTGCTGCGTGAATTGATCTACAACCACACCACCAGGAAGGTGGCTGCCTAGTCATGAGTATTTCAGCCTTACAGTCCCTGGAATTGATAGAACGCCTGCATGCCTACGACAGCGTGTCGCCACCTGCTATGGCCGCGCCGCGCGCAACGTGGGTGGGCACCTCCCTGGGTGTTGCTGGCGTGCCGGTACTGATTGGCGGTGGCGAACTGGAAGAGATTGTTGAAACACCAGCCGTCACGAGCGTACCCGGTACCAAGGCATGGGTGCTGGGTGTGGCCGCATACAAAGGTGGATTGCTGCCCATCTTCAGTGGCGACGTGCTGTTTCGAAAGCGGCTTTATGTGGGGCGCGCGCGGGATTACTGCATGGTGATACGCCGCCCTGGTCTGTATTTCGGACTGACCCTCAGCCATATCCAGCGTGATCTGCGTTTTCCGATCGAAGAGCGGATGATGGATCACCCGGTTGATCCGGACTTTGTCGGATACACGCAGGGCGGGTTTATGTACAAGGGAGAGTTTTTGGCAGTTCTTGATATTGAAAAATTGGTGGCGGATGAAGAGTTGTCCAACGCGTCCGCTGGTAGAGGTTGTTCAAATAAGGGGAAAGGCAATGAGTAAGACAATGAAAATAGATGTGACCAATATCTGGGTCATTGGGATCGGTCTTGGCGCTCTGGCCTGCGTCGCCGGTCTGGGGTACGCACTCTTTATGACTGATCTGGCAGCCGGCACGCTAATGGCCATGTTTGGTGGGCCTGGTGTGTTGGTGGTAGCCCTGCTGGCCTATCGCGGCCAACGTCGTCGCGTGGAGTACACGGAACAGGGTGTCGCTGAGATTAACAGCGCTCTGGTGAAAATTGCCGAAGGAGACCTGACAGTTCGGGTGCCGGAAGAAAATTCAGTCACCCGCGATATTGCCAGGGAAATCAATGCATCGACCCAGCGCCAACGTGAGCTGATTCGCAACATTAAGACACCGTTCAAGGTTTCAACTGAGGGCATCACCAAAATTGGTGTCATTGCTGAGGGTCAGGTTGAGAAAGGTCGGGAACTGACCCGCTCTGTGGTTGAGTCGACCACAGCGGCTACCGAAATGGTGCGCACCAGTGAAGAGATCAAGAAGTCCACCGCTGAGGCGGCTCGCACGTCCGAACGCAACAGGCAACGGGTGGCCCAGGGCTATGAGTTGACCAAGGATATGTCCAAGGCCTCTGTAGATGTGCGTGAATCCGTGCAGGAAACATCCAAGTCAGCCAAGCGTCAGGGTGAACTGATTCAATCAGTGACCGCTGCGGCGGAATACATCCAGGCGCTCAATACCAAGATCTCGGTGGTGGCGATCAACACCCGCATCGAGGCTGAGAAAGCCGGTGAACACGGCCGACCGTTCATGGGAATTGCTGAGGCCATTGGCGATCTTATGCGTGAAGCTGAGGAGGAAGGTCGCAAGATTATCTCCCAGGTGCGGATGTTACAGAACCTGTCGGCCGACAATCTGGCCAGTATGGAGAACACGGTGGGTACTGTGGTGACGATCCTCGAGTACATCGACCGCCTCGACAGCTCGCTGGAGGAGATCAACGCAGGTTCATCTGCGATCACCAAGATCATCACTTCAGTGGATGATGCTGCCGGACAGTCTGCTACGACCGCGCGCCACATGAACAGCTCCATGGATGCGATCCGCGAGCGCAATCTGGACATCAGCGAATACAGCGAGTCGACCCAGGTCGGTGTTGGTAGCCTGAAAGTCTCGATGCGCGATGTCGCTGAAAGCCTCAGTCAGTTCAAGATTGAGGAGCTCAGCGAAGCAGAGCGGACTATGGCCGCTATTGAGGATCTGAAAAGAATTCAGGGCGCCAAGAAAATCTTCCGCGAGGATGAAATGAAGGCCATGGAAGAAACTAAACTGGCGCGGGCTTCTGTGTGACTCTTGGCACCATCAAACGAGCCCCCGCGCTTGGCAGTGATCAGCTGGGTAAGCTGATGCAGAGGTTGCACAGTGATGCCGGCATCAGTATTGATAGCACCAACAATGTGATCGCCGGTTGCATCCAGGCGCGCATGGAGTATCTGAATGTTAAGGACATAGATACTTACCTGGCAACGTTTGACGAGAGCATTAATGCGCGTGCGGAATGGTTGGCCCTGATTGACCTGCTGACCGTGAAAGAAACGCGTTTCTTTCGTCAGCCTGCCGCTTTCGACTGTCTGGCTGCCTACGTGGATGCACTGCTAACCACTGGTCCAGCGCCGCGCGAACTCTCTTTTTGGAGCGCCGGGTGTTCGCTTGGTCAGGAGTTGTACTCCATGGCCATGGTGGTGGAAAGCGTGGTCGCGCGGCACAAGCCCTGGCTGCAATGGCATGGTATTGGGACAGATATCAGTTTCAACGCGGTGCGCCAGGCCCAGCAGGCGATTTACCCGGAAGCTGCGATGGGGTCCATTCCCGAGCAGTTTCGCGACAGCTACATGGATCACAAGTTGGGCGAACGGCGCAAGGTAACAGACGGTATTCGTGCCAGAACGCATTTCTTTCACAGCAATCTGTTGCATGTGGATAGCGCACCGTTTGCGGACTTCAACATTATTTTCTGCCAGAACGTGCTGATCTATTTTAGCCGTGAGCGGCAGCGCTGGATCATCGATCACCTGGTGGATCGTCTGCGCCTTGGTGGTTTGTTGGTACTCGGTGCTGGCGAGGATGTGTCCTGGTTAAATCAGAGTGTATGCCGGCTTCCGTGGCCGGGTGTATGCGCCTATAAGAAAACTGGAGGTTGAGCAAGTGAACAAGAAACCGGACATCGTGTCTCTCAAATGGGTTATCGGGCTGATAAATGCACAGGCCGATGCGGCTGAATCGGCCCTGGTTGAGTACGGCAACGATCCCTCCCAGAAGCAGGCACTCCTGCGCTGCATGTGGTCGGTGCACCAGATCACTTCCACGCTGCGCGCGCTAGGCATGAGAAAGGCAGAGATGCTGACGCTGGAAATGGAGCGCAGCCTCAACTTCCTCTACAAGGACAAGGTGATTGGTCAGCGCCGCAAGCTCGCCATGGGTGGCCTGATGCAGGCCCTGAAGATCATCCCCGCCTATCTGGACCACACGCAGAACATGCGTGTCGATACCGGTCGCGGTCTGGAGCAGTTCGTCAATGACCTGCGCCGTTGGGTAGGGGAGAGACCGCGTCCGCGCGCCTTTTTCTTCTATATGGAATTCGCCGCAGATGCGGGTATCAGCAGCGATGCCATACCTGCAGCGGATGATGAAATACGCAGTCGTGCCAATGTCATGCTGGCCCTGTATCTGGAGATGGCAAAGCAAGCCCTCAGAAAGCGCAATGTGAGTGAAAGCATGAAAACGGTGGCGCGGATTGCCAGAAAAATGCAAACGCTGTATGCCGGCACAGAACCAGAGCGCTTCTGGTTCACCCTAATTGGCCTGTGCGAGGGCATTGCGGGCGGCCTGATAGTGCCGGATGAGTGTATTGCCCAAATCTTCAAATCGGGCGCTTTCGCCATAAAATTTGCACGAGAAAACGGCAGTCGTATCGATGAATCCATCGATTTCGACAACTACGTCCAGCAAATGCTGTACTACGTCGCCTCATGCAAGTCCAAACCGGTACATATCGCTGCAATCCGCAGTGCATTTGGCATAGATGACAGTACCCTCAGCGAGGCCAGCCAGGGCCTTGTCCACAGCGACGCCATTGTTATCGCGCTAAACGGCGCCTTACAACATCTGAATGGTGCGGTGGATTATCTGACTTCCCATGATATGGCAAAGGTGGCAAGACAGAAATCGGGTGATCAAAACACTAGCGTACTGGATGCCATCGAGGCCGCAGAATGTCGTTTGATTGCTGCCGGGCAGATATCACACGCAGACTCACTGATGAAGGTGCAACACGAGCTGAAGATTTTCTTCAGTGGTAAGGCCAGTACCGAGTTGCGGGCAGTTGAAGAGGCTGTGCGCACCATCACCTGCGGCATCACCGACGTCAAACTGGACCTGGAACACAAGTTGGCGCACGGCTTGAACAGTTCTTACGCCGGCAAGGAATTCGAACTGCGTGAAAGCGTCGCGACAGCGACATTCAGGCAGATGGGCCTGGTGGAGAACTACCTGCACGAAATCCTGCGCCGTAAAGCGCTCAAGAGTGCCTTGGACAAAAAGCCGCTGGATGATGCAAGCGTACTGCGTTTGACGACAGCGCTGCAACGCCATCTCAACAAAACGGAGCACGGCCATGAAGAGTTGCGACAGGCCATCAGGGATGCCGATAACGGTGAGCCGGATCTCGACCTGTTGTACGGCCTTGCGGTGCAGTACCTGGATCAATTGGAGTCTACTCCCGATCGCAAAGCCATTAGCGAATCACTGAAACTCCTTGAGGAAATTGCCGGAGCTCTGCATTTCGCACGTATGGAGCGCGAGGGGGCCGTCATAACGAAATGCCTGAACTGGCTGTCCAGTGCCAGCGACGCCGGTAGCGTGCACGAGGATGATGCGTTCCGTTGCTTCGCTGATGCGTTTGCACAGATCGAGATGCATTTACAGCGATCAATTGTTGATCCTCTGGACGATACCTCCCACATCATCGCGCTTGCAGAGCGGCGCGCTGCAGAGCTGGAACAGTGGGGTACAAACCTTTCACCAGGGCGCAAGACGGCTGAAGTGGTAGCCATTGCAGGTAAGCCGGACGTGCAGAGTGCTTCCCTGGTGCAGGATGCTGACATTCCGCCGGAGTTTCGCGACGTCTTTATTGAAGAGTCAGAAGAAATGGTTATGGAGCTTGGCAGGCTCACGACAGACTGGCTTGGGGATATCGAAAATCGTGAAGTGTTGCGCGATATTCGTCGACACTTCCATACCTTCAAGGGCAATGGTCGCGCGGTCGGCGCGAATCTCCTTGGAGAGCTTGGCTGGGCTGCCCAGGACATGTTGGATCGCTCGCTGGATGGCGATCTGACACCGGGTGCCGGTATGCAGACTCTGGTGAACGAAGTGGTCTGCGCTCTACCTGAGTTGGTTCGATCCTACAGCGAATCCACAGGGCCGGATGTGGCGCGTATTCGCCAGCTGACCAGTGCCTGTTTTGCGCTGGCAGCATCTGGCGATCCAGATCAATACGCAACACTACCAGCGATCACTGACGTGATCAGCGCAACTGGCGGATCAGCAGATAAGCTGACTGCGACTAAAACTCTGGCTCATTGATTCGGTCGCGCGACGCGTGGACTGGATAGGGGGAAACGATTGTGCAAACAGATAGCGATCTGAGCAAACTGAGACTCAACGGCATGATGGATGTCGAAGAGGATGCTCAGGAGAAGAGCCTGCGATGGCTGTTGGAAATGGATTTGTCCGAGCCTGAGGAGAAGCTGTTTACGGTCTCTGTTAGTGATTACGCTGACGGGGGTCTGTCGGCATACGAAGCAGACGTTGCCAGCCGACCGCTAGTCAGGGGCCATTCTAACAGTGACGACCTGGCCAGCTATGTCGATGAGGAGATCGTCATCTCTTCGGACAATGCGCTTGGGGATATTTACGCCAAGAGAGATGCGCCGGTCGCGGCAGACTCTACGGCAGTTCGGCGTGACGAGGTCATGGCTATCGACTTTTCGCGTGCACGTGATGTCGGGGACTCTCATGCCACTGGTGTGGTGGCAGAGGGAGCGGACATACTTGGTCTGCTGGGAGACGATGACATTGGCGAGGCGTTTGTGTCTATCAAGCGTGTCAAACCGGTCAATGACGCAGCAACTGCCACCATCCGTTTGACAGGAGCGCCAGTACCAAGGCAGGTTGCAGACCCCAACAGCCATACCGTCGCAAATGATGGCGGCATCGGTGACGCCTTCGATCCTGCCAGCGTTATGGATTACGTCGCCAACATTCCTTCGTCGCTGGATGATGAACAGTTTGATAGCTATTTACTGGCCGGAGAACACCTCCTGGGCAGCAATTTCGATCCGGAAGAGCTGATCGTTCAGCGTACCGAGGGCGTGATTGCTGTTGATCCCTCAACAGATGTCTCAATTGATTACCATGAAGATTTTCATACCATGGACGGCTTTGCGCAAAGCTCTGTTGCTGCTGTCGCCGGCGTTATCACCCCGGTGATGGAGGAAATATCCGCCGCAGTGCGGTCTCGTTTGGAAGCACTTGGTCTGCTCGCAGACGCTGTTACGGTGGCGGTTCGGCTGGGCTCCGACGAGGTATCTATCAAGCAATGCTACGCCGCGGGCTTTGAGCCGGTACACGCGATCTGTTTCGAGATGCCCCAGCCGCTACTTTCGATTGAGCAGGCAGCGCGTGACTCAATTTATGTAAGATTGCTGCACGTAGACAGTAATGAAAACTGGAATCATTTGTTCAGCATGGACTTCGTTGCCGTCGGAGCAGGCGACGGGGTTAGCGGCGATGGTTTTGGCGAAGACATTTTCGCCGACGATTTTGCAGACGACTTTGATACGCAGCTACTGTGCGAAGACGGCCTTGTTGCCATTGACATAGAAGCGGAATTCTCCGAGCTCTCACAGATGTTTAGCGTAAGTGATGACATCCTGGGTGCGGGATCGGATGTCAGTACGAACGAAGATCAATACTTGCAGCCAATTGCAAGTCTGGAAGTGCAGGCGTCTCCTGTTGTCGAATTGCAGTCTGATCTGCAGGAGTATGAGGAGGTCGCTCCAAGTTTCAATCAGGAGGTGGAGCCTGACCTGACTGTGTTCGACGGCACCTGTGTGGATGGGTTTATACCCAGCTATATCCAGTTTAGTTATACCACTTCGAGTAACGCCGAAATATTTACCGATTTCCTTGATGCCTTTATTGAAGAAGGCTCCGATGAGGTCGAGAAGCTTGAGAATGAAGTGGGTGAGTGGGAAAAGACTATTTCCAGCGAGCCACTGTTTGCCAAGGTGTCGCGTACCCTGCACACCATCAAGGGTATCGCCAAGGGTGTTGGCTTACAGCGCCTTGGCACGCTGGTACACAACTTTGAAACCCTGCTCGAAAAAATGCCAAGACCTGAAGGTGGGGCCGAGCAAGCTTACTTTCGAATCGTCAATGCCTGGTTGGACGCTGTCGTACGCGGGGTTGAGTATGTCACGGACAAACGATCGGATGTGGCTAGCGAGTTTCCGGAACAGGTGGGCGCTGTCGCGCTAGAGCAACAAACCCCGAGTGTGGTTACGCAGCGCGCAGAAGTCGCTGCGCCACAGGCAAGCGATCATAAGACTATTCCTGATGAGCATAAACCCACGGTGATATCAGCCCTGGAGAAAAGACGCGACCAGCAATTGGCGGATGAAGGCGCCAAGGTATTGGCGGCCCAACAGTCGGTGCGTATCACCTCTGAGAAACTGGATCACCTGTTGAACCTGACCAGTCAGGCGCAACAACTCGGCGTACGCGCCTCGCAGAATACGACACGCAGCAAGCGGTCTTCCCTGGAATTGCAGGCGCGACTGTCTTCCGTGCGAACCCATATCCGGAAAATTGCGGACAGGGCCCTGCTGAACGTCAATGTGCGACGAGGCAGCTCAACACCGGATCTGGATGCGCTGGAAATGGACCAGTACTCAGAGCTGCAGGAAGCCGCCAGCATTCTGCGTGAGGGCGTGGAGGATTTAGCGGATCTGGTGGATGTAGTAAGTCGTCAGAACGCGCAAATCGAAGCGATGCTGAAGCAGCAGTCGTCGGTGATTTCCAGTATCTCCTCGTCTATCCAGGGAGCGAGGGTGGTGCCGGTGTCGCGGCTAATGCCCGGCCTGCGCCGCATCGTGCGCACTGTCAGCACGGATCTGGGCAAGGTTGTCGCCTTCAAGGTGTTGAACGAAACAGGCGCCCTTGACCGCGACCATTATGCGCGCATTCAGGTGATCCTGGAGCACATGGTCAGGAATGCACTTGACCACGGTATCGAGGCACCTGAACAACGTTTGGCAATGGGCAAGCCGACCGGCGGGCGTATCACCATAGACGTACGCAAGTCAGGGGGCGACTACCTGATCAAGCTGTCCGACGACGGCAAAGGTATCGATCCGGATGCCATCCGCGAGGCCGCCTACGAGAAAGGACTGGAGGTGGATGTTGACTCCCTCAGTGATGAGGAGGCTATCAGGTTGATATTCCACAAGGGCTTCTCGACCGCTAGCAGCGTGAGCGAGATCTCCGGGCGCGGCGTTGGTATGGATATCGTGTTGACCGAACTCCAGCAGATCGGCGGCGATGTACAGATTCAATCGGCGGTAGGCCTGGGCACCTCTTTTGAGGTGCGCATACCCAGCAATCTTTCGGTGAATGGTGCGCTGCTGGTCGCCGCTGCCGGTGAATCTTACGCCATCCCTCTGAACGGGTTGATTGCGGTAGAGCAAGTGCCCGTGGATGAGTTCTTTGCCGCCGTGGATGAGCACACTACATTGTCGCTAGCGGGGGTTGAGTGCGAGCCCGCTTATCTGGCGACCCTGTGCCAGGGTCTTGGCTTGCCCGATCGCAGTGCCTGGAATAAGTCGGTGCCGGTGATTATTGCCGGTTCTGCCAACCGCTACATGGCCATCGCCATCGATCACCTGCAAGAGGCACTGGAACTCGTGGTGCGCTCACTGGGTTCGCAATTTTCTACCGTGCCGGGTGTGGCCGGTGCAGCGACCACCGCGGAAGGTGAAGCGATTATTGCACTGGATCTCAACGTGCTGGTGAGCAGTGCGGGCGCCGATGGTATTGCACCCACAGCGGTGGCCCCCACCAAATCCACGACCTTACTGGCTCTGGTAGTGGACGACTCCAGAACCCAGAGAATGGTTGCTACCAGTCAGTTGGATAGCGTGGGCGTCGAGACGGTCACGGCAGAAAACGGACTGGTGGCGATAGATCTGCTCAATTCGACGCACCGTCTGCCCGACATTATTTTATTGGATGTGGAGATGCCGGTTAAGGATGGCATACAGACGCTGCGAGAGATTCGCAAATCGCGTCGCTACGGCCATCTGCCGGTCATCATGGTCACGTCGCGCACCGGGGCCAAGCACCGTGCGCTGGCCAATGAGGCCGGATGTAACGCGTATATGGGCAAACCCTTTAATTTTCCGGCGTTGATCAGGCAGATCAACGAACTGACCGGACACGAACTACAGCTGTCCTGAGGAGCACAACGATGTCTGATATCACAAAACGATGGTGTGTGCTGATACCGTGCTCCCGCACGGAAACCTGGGCCGTACCGCAGAACTGCCTGGGTGAGATCGTGACCTTATATACCGACACCGTGTTACCCCCGGATGAGGTGAACTGGCGCGGCTGCACCGTGCCGGTGCTGGATTTGGGTAGCGATGATGGCTCGCTGTGGCGCGAGCCGAGCCGTGGGGCCGGGTTAGTGGCGATCTTTTTGGGGCTTAAGGGAGAGGGGTGCGAGTACTGGGGGCTGGCCGTGCGCGGTGAGGGCTTGCGCGTCGTCAGTTTGTCGCCCGCTGAGATGGAGGAGGTGCCGCAGCACGTGCAGCGGCATGCCACGGCTGCGTTTAATTTCAAAGGCGTACTGTGTCAGGTTCCTGACCTGGACAGTTTTCAAAAGAAAATAGCCATCAGTCAACACGTTGCCTGACGCACCCTGGAGATTCATACCTTGCATTTAGATGAGATTATAAACTGGATCGATGGGGCCTTCGGTGAAGTGTCGCCTAGTCCTGAGCATGAGGACATAGAGATTCTGAAAAGGATTTTTGGTGCCCGCGGTTACCAGCGGTATTTGCAGGATCAGGTCAACCGCCAGATTATTCGGGATTACCTGACCAATGCTGTGGTGTTGGGTGTTATCACCGAAGGTGGGCTGGCGGCGTTTGCGTCGCAGGTGGTTTCCGAGGAGGGTCGTGCCACCCTGGCTTTGTACATGCTGATGAGCTCTGTCGAGGAAGCGAAAGACCTGCCCGCTGTAAACAGTGATGTCGAGTTGCTCAAACCCCTCAAGCCGGCGCCGGGAACCCACCCCCATATCAAGCTGGTGCCCAATTGATGCGCTTTAGATTGCCGTCCTGAGGTGTTGTACCCCGCCGCCAGAGGACAGGGCGGGGCTGTTATTGCATCCGAATTTGAGTAGATATATTAAAAAAAATGGCAATAAAATTAAAAATATCCAATAATATTGTATAAAAAGTAAAAAAATGGCCATAAAACGACCTATAATTTAAATTAGTTTAAAAAATGGCATTGCGCGTATTGCCGCTTTACCCCACCCGACTTATAACTTGACTGTCGCTGCGCAATTGCCAGTGACCTGGGGAGCTGGTTGCAGATCCGTACCAACGGACGCAGGTAACCACCGGCCAGTGGAACCAACCAGGGTGAAACACAAGATTAGTGGGGTAGGCAGCGATGTTGACAATAACACCAACGGCAGTTTTGGACAGGGTCCCGCAGGAAGGACCTGAAGTTTTCGCAGTTATAGGAGGAAAGAAGGTATTCCTTCCTGCCGACGCCAGGTACGTGATGCAGGACAGGCGTGGGCTCTGGTATTACAGCTCACGCAAGCCACGGCCGAAGGAAGGGGACTGGACGCCGAATAAAACCAGCATCGCCTGCCGTAACGAGACGGGCTGTGTACGGGCCTTGAAAACGGACACCGTGCAGCAGTGGCTGGACACCTGCCAACGCACAGTTCGCATGGTGAAATCAAATGGCGGCGGCGGTCGTCGTCCCGCTGAGGATTGAGCCACCACTAAACAGAACTCCTGTGGCGCGGTCGGCTCGACACTGACCGCCACGGGGCGCAGTACCGATAAGTTTGCTAGACTGGTGCCAATCCCCGCGGCCCCACCACAGCATGATGCACGCCACAGCCGAAGCAGCTCCGACCTCTCCTGCCGACATCGCACGCTTGATGCGTCTGGCAACCTACGCCTCGATCTCTGTGGCGGTCACCCTGGTGCTTGCTAAAACAATTGCCTGGGCAGTGACCGACTCCGTGAGCCTGCTGGCCACTCTCATTGACTCTACCCTGGACGCGTTCGCATCGCTGATCAATCTGCTGGCAGTGCGTCATGCAATTACCCCCGCTGATAAAGAGCATCGTTTTGGCCATGGCAAGGCGGAGGCACTGGCAGGCTTGGGACAGGCGGCATTTGTCGCCGGCTCGGCGGGCTTCCTGCTGTTGGAGTCGGGTCGGCGTATGCTGCATCCGGTGGCACTGGAGTCCTATGGTCCTGGCGTCATGGTGATGTTGTTCTCCATCGTCGCCACGCTGGCGCTGATGGCATTTCAGCGCTATGTGATTCGCCGGACGAACTCCACGGCGATCAAGGCGGATGCCCTGCACTACCGTACCGACCTATTGGTCAATGGCAGCGTGATCGTTGCCCTGGTGCTAGCAGTACGAGGATGGGCAGGATTTGACTCTCTATTTGCCATCGCCATCGCGATGTATATTTTATACAGCGCCTGGGCAATCGTGCGGCAATCCCTCGATGACCTCATGGACCGCGAGCTGCCCACCTTCGAGCGCGCGGCCATCAAGCGTATTGCGGTGGCTCATGCTGGCGTGCGCGGCATGCACGACCTGCGTTCCAGACGTTCCGGCATCGCGACATTTCTACAGTTGCACCTGGAGGTGGATGACGATCTCACCCTGTTACAGGCCCACGCAATCTCGGACGAAGTGGAGTCCCAACTCCAGCAGTCCTACCCCTTAGCTGAAATCATTATTCATATCGATCCGATCTCCGTGGTGCCGAATGAGCCGGTGCCGGCGTTTCTCCAGTAGGCAGTTGCTGCTGACGCACTGAGCCGCAAAGGCAGATTTCAGTGAATAATACACATCCATATTCAGTGGGAATTCAATATATTGGGGACAGGTGAGTTGTCCCCGTTGGCGCTCAGCCGCTGTTGCTTGATTATTACGCGGATTCAACTTGCTAGTGCAACCGGTGGGTTGATCCCGAAAAATACCTGATTCGGCGTCTTCATGCCAAGACATTTACGGGGACGGTTATTGAGTTTGTTCATGGCGTTCTGGATCTCCTGTTCGGTGATGGTAGT
>JANNVJ010000013.1:0-11177 GCA_031414375.1 Haliea sp. | reverse complement strand
CGCCAATACGTTGACGAGATATATGTCGTCACGTACCTGGGTCACCACGGTGCCGGTGACCGCGGCATTCAGCGCGCTGGACAGTGCGCTGGAGCTAATGCCCAGCTGGCGTGCCTGTTCCTGGTTGACGCGGATATGAATCTGCCGTGCCGGCTCCATCCAGTCGTAATTGTCGTGCCGCGCACGGGGTTCGGAGCCCACCACAACGGCCAGATCGAGCGCGATATCGCGCACCCGATCCTGATCCGGCCCGGACACACGGTACTGTAGCGGCCAGCCCACGGGTGGGCCCAGCTCCAGCGGCGACACGCGCGCCACAACGTCAGGAAACTCCTCGGCCAACACCTTCTCGAGCTTGACCTGCAGCCGCTCGCGCGCATCGATATCCTTCGCCACGACCACAAACTGCGCGAAGAATGGATTGGCCAGCTGCACATTGAGTGTCAGGATAAAGCGGATCGCTCCGCGCCCGATGTAGGTGCTGTAGTGATCGACATCGGGGTCGTTATGCAACAGCTGTTCGAAGCGCTTTGCCTGTGCTTCGGTCGCATAAATGGACGCGTTCTGCCGCAGCGTCATATCAATCGTCAGCTCGGGCCGGTCGGAGGCTGGGAAGAACTGCCGTGGCACGAACTGGGCGAGAAAAATCGCCACGACGAATGCGCCCAGCGTCAGGCCAATCGTCAGCCATTTCGCGCGGATCGCACCCTGCAGGAATGCACTGTAACCCGCCAGTAGCTTACCCGGCTTGGGATTGGCTTCCACCTTTGGTGCCTGTAGGAGGGCCTTGCCGATCAACGGCGCGAAGATCACGGCCACCAACCACGAAACAATGAGCGAGATGCCCACCACCGAGAAAATGGAAAAGGTGTACTCGCCCGCGGAGCTCTGCGCAAAACCGATCGGCACGAAGCTTGCGATCGTAACCAGTGTGCCGATCAGCATCGGCGCCGCGAGCGTGCGATACGCGAAGGTCGCGGCCTGGTCTTTGGTATCACCGGCGCTGAGACGGCGGATCATCGCATCCACCGTGGTCATCGCATCGTCGACCAGCAGGGTCAGGGCGATAATGAGGGCGCCCAGCGAAATACGGTGCAGATCGATATTCGCAAAGTCCATCACGGCGAACACGATGGCCAGTGTAAACGGGATCGCCAGTGCCACCACGGCCCCCGGGCGCATGCCCAGGGCGACAAAGCTACAGACCAGGATGATGATAATCGCCTGCCACAGTGACATCATAAAATCGTTAATTGCGACATCCACAGTGACGGCCTGGTCAGCGACCAGTGTGGGTTCGATCCCAATCGGCAGGGTGGCACTAAAGTCGGCCATCTCGGCGCGGACATTGTCACCCAGCGCAAGAATGTCGCCGGCCTCGCGCATGGCAATGGCGAGGCCGATGGCGGGTTGCCCATTCACGCGGAACATGGGTTGCGGCGGATCGACGTTACCGCGGCGCACGGTAGCGATGTCCCCCAGGGTAAAAATACGATCACCCGCCACAATCGTCAGTGCCTCAATGTCGCTCTCCTCATCGAAGGCACCGCTGACGCGCAGGAATACGCGCTCCTGGTCGGTCTGCATCACGCCTGCCGGACGTACCGCGTTCTGCGCTTGCAAGGATGCCAGGATAGTCGTCATATCGAGCCGCATTCCGGCCAGTTTTTCGGTGGAGAACTCGATAAAGATCTGCTCGTCCTGCGCACCCAGCACTTCAATCTTGGAGACGTCAGGCACCTGCAGCAGACGGGAGCGCGCCGCTTCAACGTAATCGCGTAGCTCACGGAAGGTGAAACCGTCGGCGGTGAAGGCATAAATAATGCCGAAGGTATCGCCGAAGTCATCATTGAAGAACGGCCCGACCACGCCGGTGGGCAGCGTCTGGCGCATGTCGCCAATATTCTTGCGCACTTGGTACCAGACGTCAGGGACCGCAGCAGCGGGCGTGGACTGCTTCAGGTCAACGAAGATCGTCGTCTGACCCGCCGTGGTGTAGCTGCGCACCCGGTCGAGATAGTTGGTTTCCTGCAGCGTGCGCTCCAGCCGCTCGGTGACCTGCAGCAGGGTTTCCTCAACCGTCGCGCCAGGCCAGGCAGCGCCCACCACCATGGTGCGGAAGGTAAAGGCCGGGTCTTCACCGCGCCCCAGATTTTTAAAAGAGAGAGCGCCTGCCACTACCGCGACAATCATCAGGAAGACGACTAGTGAGCGTTTGGAGAGCGCCCACTCCGACAGATTGGGTCCGATCACGACTGGGTCACATCCAGCAGGGTCACTTTCTGGCCGGGGCGCAGCGCATGCACACCGGCAGTCACCACCAGATCACCCGCGTTCAGGCCAGACCCAACCTGCACACTGTCCGGGTCCTGTGCCTGCACCTCGATGTTACGCATCGAGACGGTCAGCGCGGTAGCGTCAACAATCCAGACGGCAGATTTGCCGTCTGCACGCACCAGCGCCGATGCTGGAATCTCGATGCCGATGGTGGAGTCGGACTTCATGGTTCCGGTGACCGTAGTGCCAAGGCGCATCGCCGGTGGCGCATCTATCAGCGCCACCCTGATCGCGAATGTACCGGTGACCGGGTCGGCACGCGGCGCCATTTCACGCACCCGACCTTTGGCCGTAATCGTCGGGTCGCTGGTCAAGGCTACCGTGATATCGGGATTCTTCGGGGCGCTGTCCTTGATCTGCGCGGGTACGCCGAACACCGCATCGCGTGCAGCCTCGCGCGCGACCTGCACGATCATGCGCCCGGCTGCAACCACTTCGCCGGGCTCCGCCCCGCGCTCTGTCACCACGCCCGCCACTTCTGACACAAGCCGTGTGTAGCTCAGGCGGTTTTCCGCCAGGCTCACCTGCGACTGCGCCGACTCTACCTGCGACTGCGCAGTTTGCAGCACCGCCACCGCTTGATCGAATGAGGCGCGCGGCACCGCATCTTCGGCGACCAGGTCGCGCATTCGTGTGTGGTTGTTTTGCGCCTCCACCAACTGCGCCCCTGCTGCAACGCGTTGGGCACGCGCCGATTGCAGGCCACTCTCCTCGTTCTGGGGATCGAGGCGCGCCACTAGCTGCCCAGGTTTTACTGTGTCGCCGATGTCTACCAAACGTTCGACCACGCGACCGCCGATGCGGAACGACTGGTTGATTTCCATCTGCGCCTGCACCGTTCCGGTCAGGGATACGCTGCCACTGCTGGCACGATCCGCGACAGTGATCACGCGCACCGGGCGAATTTCTGCGACCTCCTCCTCTTGACCGCGCGAACAGGCCGACAGCAGTATGACGGCGGTGCATGCCATGATCGTGCACGTTGTGGGAAGTTTACCAATGCTCTTGGTGCCGAGGACCATAGACACGGAGTGTCTCCTATTACGATTGTTTCGTTTTGATCTGGCGGTCGTTTGCCACAAAGCCGCTCAAGCCGTACTTGCCCGCCATCAGGATGGTTTTCAACACACCGCAGTATGTACGCGGCGGGCGCTATTTTGGTTCATGACTCACTTACAAATGGGTGGCGACGGCGAAATAGTAGCGGCTATCAAATGAGAAATCCACCGCGACGATGCCGATGGCATCGACTCCTACGTGTATTCCCCAAGACAAGACAGCATTGAGGTCATTGACCCTTATCTCACGTTACTGAAGCAAATTTATGGTAAGGGCGACACTTTCCGCCGTCTTCAAACCATGCCACTGGCGGAATGGAAAATCACATAGCAGCCAAGCAGCACGGTGCCCATTCCGATCAGCGCGAAAAAACCGCTATGGGCGAGGCCAAGACGCTGTGACGTCAGGCGCATGGGTATGGCAATCACTACCGATAGTGTCGCCATGCCGGCGATCGAGCCGATCCCGAACAGCACGATGTAGGCCAATCCCCAGGCGGGTGAGCGCACGGCTTCAAGGCTGAGCAGAATGAGTGCTGCCGATCCCGCCATGCCGTGTACCATGCCAACCAGCAGCGCACGCAACGGAAATCCGTGATCGTGCTCGTGGCGGTCCGTGTCTTGCTGCAGCGACTCCCCGCCATGTGCGTGGGCATGAAAATGCCTTTCGCCATCGGCATGAAGGTGGACATGAAAGTGAACACGTCGTCGCCACAGCCGGTACAGCACCTCCGCGCCCAGCACTACCAGCATCACGCCCACTGCGAGCTCCAGTGCCAATGCCGCCCGCTCAGGCAGGACCAGGCCCAGCATCAGCACGGTGCCGCCGAACAGTGCAAGGGTAAGCGTGTGTCCGGCGCCCCAGGCGACCGCCAGTCGCACCAACTGGCCGACTGAGCGGCTGCGCGTGACCAGGGTAGCTACTGCCGCCAGATGATCCGGTTCCAGCGCATGCCGCATCCCGAGCAGAAAACCAAGTAGTAAGGTCGCGCCGACGCTCACCGCTCGCTACTCAAACTTCAGGGCCGGTAGCAGGAACAGCCAGGTGACCAACACAAAGGCAGCGGTCAGGGTTGGAATTCCAAACGGTATCAGGACGGTGATCATCGCACCTTGCACAATCACCGACAGTACCGTGGCGAGCAGTGTGTAGATCACCACCCGAGGACTTGGGCGGTAAAACACCGCGCCAAGCGCAATTGCCGTCAGCACCGGGCTGAACCCCAACAGGCCGGCCGTAATGAGCTGGCTCTCGGCACCCAAGGCATGCGCAGTGATGACAGCCACCACCGCGCCCATCAGGGCGAACACGGCGGCGGGCAGCGAGTTGACCGCCAGTCCGAGCAGCAGTAGCAGCGCGCCCGGGGCGTGACCTTTGAGGAAGACCTGCGTAATGCTGGTAAGCAAGCCCTCCAGGAATTCAGTCAGTTGCAGCGGATTGGCCGCCGCCGCATCGAGCGACACGATGATTCCGACGGGAGGCAGAGCACTGCCCTGCAGGCCGGAGAAAGCATTGGTTGCCAGCAGCAGCAGCCAGGTTGTCAGCACGAAGGGCGCGGTGAGCGCCGACACTTCCCAGGTTTTGAGCACATTCGCCAATGCCAGCATGACCACTACGGAAATCGCCCCACCGAATACCACGTAGATCCACAGTTGCAGTGAGGGTGCCATGAAGGTGCACAGGGCCAGACCGGTCAGGTAGGCGTTGAATCCGTACAGCCCGGCATTGAGACCGGTTTCATCCACCCTTAGCCACTGTGCCGTAAGGGTGGCGGCCACCACTGCAACCAGGCCGCCTATCGCCACTTCCGGCGCACCACCGGCCCACGAACCCCAGCCAATGGCGACGAAAAACAGCAAACCGCTCAGGGGATTGTCCTGGAACATCACCTGACCGATGCCACGCAGCAGCCGGTCCACGAACCGCAGGACGCTCGAAGAAGCACTCAGGACTTCCCAGTGAGCAAGTGCCTTATTCATTGTCTCTTCTCCTTCAGCGCCAAAAATAGGCTTGTGGCAGCGACGTCCCGGTGATTTCCTCCCGTGCGATGCCCCAGAACCTGCGAACTTCGGCCTTGACCTGCGCTGTTTCGCGCCCCAGTGCCTTGAAGATCACGCCGGCATCGTTTGGCAGGCTGCAGGCACCCGAGGCTACGCCTTGTTCAAAGTCCACATCGGCGTCAACCCGAGCAAGCACTCGCTCAGCGCAATCCTTCGGGGTCAGCAACAGCACATTGCCGAATACATCGAAGGAATCCATGACGCCAGTTTGACGCACCGGTCGGCTGGCTGGCTCAACCACCAGCTTTTCGCTGAAAAGTGAATGCCCGTCCGGCCGTTGCGCCGTTACCGCGAGCGACAGTAGAGTGGCACCAAAGGACTCCTCCTGGTGGTGATACTTGCGACCGGGCTGGACGATTTCGGCGTAGAGCAAGGTTGCCGTGGGAGCAATCGTAATGCGCGTATCGGACAGGAAGCGCGCGCGTCGATGGGGTATCAGCGGTTCGGGAAGCAATTCCAGGTAGCTGTTGTCCGCCAGCGTGATCGTTTGCGTTTGCAGTGCATAATTAGCATCCATGCTGTGGACCTTGGTGGCCGACTGCGTCGTGACGTGCGCCCGCGCCCCGGGTGCCAGGCTGACATCCAGGGCCAGACGATCGCCCTGCAGAATGCAGCCGGTGGTGGTGATGATGAAAACCCACGCCTGGTCGGGCAGTGCCACGTCGGGATACAGCGCACGTTGCGCAAGAAAGGGTACGCGGCGATCAAGTTCGGCCAGAATCGTGCGTTCACCGCGGCGCTCGAATCCCAGATTCAGATAGGCGTTCTTGCCAATTGCGCCGCTCGCCATCTGCGGCGGCTCGTCCTGAAACGACGCCAGTTCCCTGGCCTGCGAGCCCAATGCCCCGGCGGCGTTCACTGTCGACTGTATCGCCGCGAAGCTGCCGGGGTTGTTCACAGCACAGGCCGCTCCACCATTGGCAACGGCGATGGCATGTCGAACAACAGGTCCCGCCGGATCAGCTCAACCAGCTCGGGAATGCCTTCACCGGTTTTACAATTGGTAAACAGGTAAGGCTTGATGCCACGCATCAGGCGCGAATCCTCGTCCATCACCTTGAGGCTGGCACCTACATGGGGTGCCAGATCGGTCTTATTGATGACCAGGATGTCCGACTGCGTGATGCCGGGGCCGTTCTTGCGCGGAATTTTGTCGCCGGCGGCGACATCGATGACGTAAATGAAGAAGTCGACCAACGCCGGGGAAAAAGTCAGTGTCAGGTTGTCACCGCCGCTCTCAATCAATACCACATCACCATCGGGAAAGCGCGCCTCCATGTCCTCGACTGCCGCGAGGTTCATGCTGGGATCCTCGCGCACCGCTGTGTGCGGGCAGGCTCCCGTTTCCACGCCAATGATACGTTCCTCCAGCAGGATGCCCTTCAGCGTGCGCTGCACATGTTTGGCATCTTCCGTGGTGACAATGTCGTTGGTGATGATCAACACCTTGATGCCCAGTTCCAGCAGGCGTGGAGTGATGGCTTCCAGAATGGCGGTCTTGCCGGAGCCGACCGGTCCACCGACGCCAATACGTGTAACTTTCTTTTTCACTGTGATCCCATCCCCTCTCAGTTCATGAACAGACGCACGTGGGCTTTTACATGCACCGCGGCGAGAATTTCCAGTAGCGGCGCAAAGCCGGCCATATCGGACAGGCTGGAGCGGGCCGCCAGTTCGTAGGCGACGCCCGCATCCGCGTTCAATTCAAACAATATACGCTGGGTTTCCACGTGGCTCACTCTCATCAGGCGCAGCGCCGCGCTTAAAATCATCGACCCTACGCCATACTGGTGCACGACGAAGGCGTCCCGGTCCGTCAGATGTTGCACCGCGAAGTTCACCGCGAGCGCCACGGGGTAGCAGCCCGGAGTGGCACCCTGCTGAACGCGCTCCAGCCATGAACACAACACAGGTGCGCCGGTGATGCCGGAACCCATCTCGGCGAACTTCTTGCCCACGCGCACGGTCATCGCCCTGGTTTCAGCCGACAGCTTGCGCCCGAACACCTGCTGGTCGATACGTTCGAGTTCCGAGAGATCGCCTGCCTGCGCGGCCCGGTGTGCCCAGATCAGAGCGATCCCGTCACCGAGAGCGGCCTGCTCGACCGCGGTGCGCGCGAAGGCCTGCAGCGATACCACGTCCGTGACCACGCCTTTCTGGATGGCCGATTCCAGCCCACCCGAGAAAGCGAATCCGCCAATCGGAAACATCGAGTCGCCAAATTGCAGCAGGCGGGAGAGGCGAACCGCAGAATCAGACGCGGCAACCTCGCCGGCACCATTGGTCATTGCCGCGGCTCGGCGTCCGTATGCGGATGTGAATGCGGATGAGCATGGTCGTGATCGTGATCGTGGATGATCCTGCGTACCGGTGGTCGTCCGTAGGTGCTGCCGGTTTCGCTGTCAACCGCCACGTATTGTTCCTGCGTATGCGAATGTACCGGACCTTCGGCGCCGCCAAACAAGCGGCGCGACTCGTGCGGCGCGAGATAAGGCACGACTTTGCTGCCAGGCAGGAACTCGTAGCTGATACCCTCGAAGCCGTGTGTTTTCATGACCGAGCTCATGACCTTGTGGTCAACGGTCAACGGCACGTAGACGCAATCGCCCTTCACCAGCGCAGGCCAATGCTGGTTCCCCAGCGCGTGGCCGAGTTCAACACCGGTACGCATGGCCAGTTCGGGCGACATCACGGCGAGCGCCCCGAGGTTTATCACCATCACATCGCGCAGGCTGAGCCTGGCTACTACCACGCGCCGCGCGGATTCGTCCCACAGCAGCACATCACCATCATGCATGAAGCTGCCACGGTCCAGCGAAATGGCCAGTTCCTGGCCTCCACGCGATTTCTTGCGCAGGCGGTTTTTCTGCGCTTCCCAGTGGTCGAGTTCGAGCGCGTCCACTGTTGCGGTGGCCAGACGCTCCACCCATTCCGGGTCGGCAATATTGCCAAGTACTGCTTCGATAAGAATCATCTAACTGAAAAAATATTTCTGGTTGAGCGACACTGTGGTCAGCGGCTCAACGGTGGCATGTTTGCCATCGACAGTAACGGCGAACGTCTCTGGGTCGACCTCAATGCTGGGGGTGCCAGAGTTTCGCACCATGTCTCGCTTACCAATCTTACGGACGTTGCGCACCGCCATGACGTGGCGTTCGAGCCCCAGCCGTTCCTTGATGCCCGAGGCATGCGCCGCGCCCGAAACAAAGGTGATGCAGGTGTCGGACAATGCCTTGCCGAAGGCGCCGAACATGGGGCGATAGTAGACCGGCTGCGGGGTGGGCAACGAGGCGTTCGGATCGCCCATCACCGCCCAGCTCACCATGCCGCCCTTGAGCACCATTTTAGGCTTGGCACCGAAGAAACCAGGCTCCCACAGCACCAGGTCGGCGATTTTCCCCACCTCCACGGAACCGAGCACATGTGAAATGCCGTGGGTGATAGCCGGGTTGATGGTGATTTTCGCCACGTAACGCAGGACGCGGAAATTGTCATTGCCGCTGGCGTCCTCGGGCAGCTTGCCGCGCCCGGTTTTCATTGCGTCCGCAGTTTGGATGGTGCGCAGCCAGCACTCACCGATGCGGCCCATGGCCTGCGAGTCACTCGACATCATCGATATAACACCGAGGTCGTGCAGTACATTCTCGGCGGCGATGGTCTCGGCGCGGATACGGCTTTCGGTGAAGGCCACGTCGGAAGGTATGTCGGGGCTCAGGTGGTGGCACACCATGATCATGTCGTACAGCTCCGCCTGCGAGTTGATGCCGTAGGGGAGCGTCGGATTGGTCGAGGAAGGCAGGATATTCGGCAGGCCAGCTATCTTGATGATGTCCGGGGCATGACCGCCGCCGGATCCCTCGGTGTGGTAGGAGTGCACGGTGCGACCTTCGAAGGCGGCGATGGTGTCCTCGACGAAGCCAGACTCGTTCAGCGTATCGGTATGGATGCAAACCTGCACGTCCATCTCGTCAGCCACGGTCAGGGCCGAGCGCAGCACCGCCGGCGTGGTGCCCCAGTCCTCGTGGCACTTGAAGCCAACCGCGCCGGCCTCGACCTGTTCGGCCAACGCCTGTGTGCCGTGGCCGTGTCCCTTGCCAAGAATGCCGACATTGACTGGCCATCCTTCAAAGGCCCGCAGCATATTGCGGATGTTGCCTGGTCCTGGTGTCACGGTGGTGGCGTTGGAACCGTCAGTTGGCCCGGTGCCGCCGCCGATCAGGGTGGTGGTGCCATTGGACAACGCCGCCTGCGCCTGTTGCGGCGATATGAAGTGAATATGCGTGTCGATACCGGCAGCGGTCAGGATCAGGTGTGAACCGGAAATGGCGTCAGTGGCGAGGCCGCACTCAAGGCCGGGAGTAATGCCGTTCATAATCTGCGGATTGCCGGACTTGCCGATGCCGCAGATGCGGCCATCCTTGATGCCGACATCGGCCTTCACTACTCCCAGTATGGCGTCGATGATTGTGACATTGGTGATGACAAGATCAGGTGCACCGCCATCACGGGTGAGCTGGTTATCCATGCCCATGCCTTCGCGCAGGCTTTTGCCGCCGCCAAAGACAATCTCATCGCCCGCCGCGCCGCGCAAGTCGCGTTCGATCTGCACGAACAGCCCGGTGTCGCCGAGGCGGATGCGGTCGCCGGTTGTGGGGCCGAAGAGGCCGACGTATTCATTGCGTGAACTGGTTGCCATGGATGAATCCTGCCTTGGGTTACTGGGGTGACCGCACCGCTTTCACGCCTGCTTCAACTTTTACGTTTTTTCTCTGGCACCGAGCGAAAGCCACGCTGTTCAGCCAACGCGATGGCTTTGGCTTTCTGCGGTTCAGCGAATTCGCCGCTCGTGGGTCCGTCCACCAGGTTATTGAAACCATATACGGCGCGTTTACCGAGATACGGCACCAGATTCACTTCGCGCTCGTCACCCGGTTCGAAGCGCAGTGCGGTGGATGCAGGAATCAGCAGATGCTGACCGAAGGCAGCGGGTCGGTCGAATTCCAGGGCCCGGTTCACTTCAAAAAAATGGAAGTGCGACCCGATCTGCACTGGTCTATCGCCGGTATTGCGCACCTTCAATGTCGTAACAGGCAACTCAGAGTGATACTCGATCGGCTCAGCGCTGCAGACATAACCACCCACGGCCACTTTGGCAGTGGCCGGATCAACGTCCGCGGGAAGGCAGGGATACGATGATGCACTAGCCATGGTGAAGCTCCCTTTCTCGGCTGCTACTGAATCGGTGAATGAACGGTTACAAGACGGCTACCGTCGGTGAACACAGCCTCGACCTGCAACATAGGTATCAGGTCGGCTACTCCCTCCATTACATCGTTTACGGTGAGCACGCCGCGCGCTTCGCGGGACACTTCCTCGATGGTTTTGCCTTGGCGTGCGCCGTCGAGTGCCGTTGCCGAGATAACGGCCACCGCCTCGGGATAGTTGAGTTTGATTCCTTTCGCACTACGCTTAATGGCCACCTCGGCCATCATGTGGATGATGAGTTTGTCAAACTCCCGGGGAGTGAGCTGCATACCGTGAACCTCGACCAGCGCAGAGCGAATTCTCTGACAAACATCATACGCGGATTCAACTTGCTAGTGCAACCGGTGGGTTGATCCCGAAAAATACCTGATTCGGCGTCTTCATGCCAAGACATTTACGGGGACGGTTATTGAGTTTGTTCATGGCGTTCTGGATCTCCTGTTCGGTGATGGTAGT
>JANNVJ010000012.1:0-89838 GCA_031414375.1 Haliea sp. | reverse complement strand
AGCAGCCGCGACGCCCAGCGCCTCCTTGCTCTTAAAATGATGAAAGAAAGCACCTTTCGTCAGCCCTACCTCCGCACACAACGCGTCAATCGACGTCGCCCCGTAGCCTCTTTGGCGGATCAACCGAAGGGCGGCATCGAGTAATTTTTCGCGTGCCCCAAGCTGGGGGCTGACTGTGGTTCGACTCGCGTTCATGAGCAAATAATACCGACCGGTTGGTATGTGTCAAGCAAAAATATATTCCTGTTGCCAGTCTGTGTGGGGAGTTTCCGGGATTATGGGTTTGGCGCAGCCGTGAGCTGCGGTTGTGCGGGCTTGCGTTTCAGGACCGTCGGCGGCCATGGACGGCCGCCGTCGAGCCCACACGGATGTGCTTGTAGCGTGTCCTGAAACGCAAGCCCGCACAACTGCAGCGGATCGCTCGATACTCAACTATCAAAAATCTTTCCCGGATTCATGATCCCCTGGGGATCAAACGCTTTTTTAATCTGCCGCATGATCGAAACTTCGAGTTCAGTACGCGAGTAATGAAGGTAATCTTTCTTCAGCAGTCCCACCCCATGCTCGGCAGCAATACTGCCGCCGTAACGCTGCACAATAGCGAATACCCACTTACTCACCTCACCGCAGCGTTGTTGAAACTCCGCCATCGGTAAATCGTCCGGCTTGAGCACGTTCAGGTGTACATTGCCGTCACCGATGTGGCCGAACCAGATGATTTCGAATTCGGGATAATTTTGGTTAACCACCGCTTCCACTTCGGCCAGGAATGCCGGTATGCGCGAGATCACCGTAGAGATGTCGTTCTTGTAGGGGGTCCAGCGTGAAATCGTCTCCGAAATGTCCTCGCGCAGACGCCAAAGGGACCGCGCCTGGGCGATGCTCTGGCTGACCACGCCGTCCAGCACCCAGCCCTGTTCCACACAATACTCGAACAGGCTCATGGCCTGCTCGAGGGTTTTTTCATCGCGCTGTTCGAATTCCAGCAGTGCATAAAATTCGGCAGGTGTCTCGAACGGGCGCTGCAGGTCCTGGTGCGCGATGACTTTCTGCAGGGCCAGTTCGGAGAAAAACTCGAACGCGCTAAGTTCCATCGCGCCCTGATACGTGCGCAGCACATGCATGATACTCGTCATATCCAGTACGCCCAGCACGAGTACAACCAGCTCCAGCGGCGGCCGTGACAGGCGCATGGTGGCCTCGACCACCACGCCCAGCGTGCCCTCGGCGCCGATCACCAATTGGCGCAGGTCGTAACCGGCATTGTTTTTCACCAGGCCGCGATTGAGATCTAACAATTCACCGCTGCCATTGACCAATTTCAGGCCTGCCACCCAGTCGCGGGTCATACCGTGGCGGATGACCTTGATGCCGCCGGCGTTTGTAGAAATGTTACCGCCGATCTGGCTGGAACCGCTGGAGGCAAAATCCACCGGGTAAAATAACTCGTGCTCGACCGCGTAGTTTTGCAATTGCTGCGTCACCACACCGGCGCCGCAGCGTACCGTGCGGTCAATCGGGTTGAAATCTTCTATGTAATTGAGTCGGTCCAGTGCCAGCACCAACTCGCCATTGCAGGCGACAGCTCCCGCACTCAGACCGGTGCGTCCACCCGAGGGCACGATCGCCAGTCCCTCTTGCACAGCGAGACGCACAATGGCCTGCACCTGATCGATGCTGTCAGGCAGTAACACGGCTGCGGGGTCGGGTGTATGAACTTGGGTCCAGTCGCGACCGTAGCGCTGCAGAGAGTCGTAGTCGGTCAGCACCCGGCCGGGTCCGACTATGTTCTCCAAAGCGGTGAGAACGGCGTTGTCGATTGCAGCCACTTTCGGTTCCTCTGGTAATTTTCACACGGCGTTGGTGCGGGGGGCGCGTATGGTAACATGCTCGCCCTTTTTTACCGCACCGGCCAGCTCGCCGAACAGCCTCGCTCCAATTCGCAAAGGACCAAAAAATCATGGCGCAGCAATCTTTGGAGAAGAGCAAGATAAAGTTCCTCCTGCTGGAGGGGGTGCACCCCTCGGCCGTGGAGGCATTACAAAAGTCCGGTTACAGCAATATCGAGCAGCACAAAAAGGCGTTGCCGCCGGAAGACCTTAAACGTGCCATCGCCAGCGCCCACTTTGTGGGCATTCGCTCTGCGACATACCTCACCGAAGACATATTTGCAGTCGCCGGAAAACTCGTGGCCGTGGGCTGCTTTTGCATCGGCACCAATCAGGTCGATCTCGCAGCGGCTACCCGGCGCGGCATCGCCGTGTTTAACGCGCCCTTTTCCAATACCCGCAGCGTAGCCGAACTGGTGCTGGCGGAAGCCATCCTGCTGCTGCGCGGTGTGGCCGCAAAAAACGCCGCCGCACACCGTGGCGAGTGGCAGAAGACTGCCACCAACGCCTTCGAAATCCGCGGCAAGAAACTGGGCATCATCGGCTATGGCAACATCGGAATGCAGTTGGGCGTGCTCGCCGAGGGCTTGGGCATGCAGGTGCAGTTTTATGACGTCACCAACAAGTTACCGCTGGGCAATGCCCGGCAGGTGCCGAGTCTCAACCATCTCCTGGGCACCTCCGATGTGGTAAGCCTGCATGTGCCAGAGAGCCCCTCGACGCAGAACCTGATGGGCGCCGCACAACTGGCGCAGATGCCTGCGGGGAGCATCCTCATCAATGCCTCGCGCGGCACCGTGGTGGATATCGACGCCCTGGCTGTAGCGCTGGACAGCGGCGCCCTCGGCGGTGCCGGCATCGATGTATTTCCGGTGGAGCCGCGCTCCAATGAGGAGGAGTTCATCTCGCCCCTGCGTCGCTTCGACAACACCTTCCTCACTCCGCATATCGGTGGCAGCACGCTCGAGGCGCAGGAGAATATTGGCATGGAAGTGGCGGAAAAACTGGCGCGCTACAGTGACAACGGAACCACTACCTCCTCGATCAACATGCCTGCAGTGGCGCTCCCCGAACACGGGGGCAAGCATCGCCTGTTGCACATACACCGCAATGTGCCGGGCGTCATGAGCGCTATTAACAGTGTATTTTCCGAGAACCGGATCAATGTCTCTGCACAGTTTTTGCAGACTAGCGACACGGTGGGCTACGTGGTGATCGACATCGACGCCGAGTACAGCGAGATCGCCCTGAAAAAACTGGCGGCGATCGAGGGGACTATTCGCAGCCGCGTACTGTTCTGATTGACCACTGCCTCTTCACAGATACCGCGCGCAAGCTGCTGCATCTGTGAATGCCGTGCTTGGGCCAATCGTTATTTTTTCGCTATTTGGAATCTAACAACATCCCTACCTAAGGTGATAGATTAATTTAAACCAAAGTTTAGATCGGGTGTACCTTTCACTGAAAGTGGGGCTAGCGGTATACCAGAAGTATAAAAATCCAACAGGGCGACAGGGAGCTGCCTTTATTCTTACCTGACTCATGGTGCACAATGAGTCGGGAGTACGGGGAGGGGCCGTCATGCGCAATCGAACCACATTTCAGATCAGCACTTTATCAGCAGCCATCGCTGCAACACTTTTCTCCGGCTACACCACGGCACAAGAATCCGGTCTGGAGGAAGTGCTCGTGACGGCCACGCGCCGCTCAGAATCGCTGCAGGATATTCCCATCAACATCACGGCGCTAAACGGCACCATGATCGAACGCGAGCGCCTGACTGACCTGACCGATATCGCTCGCATGGTGCCAGGGATGACGGTGGTGGACCAGGGACCGCGCAGCAGCCAGACGCTTACTGTGCGAGGCCTTAACGTAGATTCAATTACCGCTACAGATCAAAACAACAATGGCGGTAATACCGTCGGCACATACATCGGCGAAATTCCCTTATATATCGATCTCAAACTGAATGACATGGAGCGGGTAGAAGTGCTGATGGGGCCCCAGGGCACACTGTACGGTGCCGGGACCATGGGCGGGGCAGTGCGTTATATTCCCAACCGCCCACAAACCGATGCGCTCAGCTACCAGGTGCGCGGCGACGGCTACGACCTCAGCCACTCCGACGACCTGGGCTATGAAGGTGGCGGCACGATCAATATACCTATCATTGCCGACAAACTGGCGCTGCGGGCATCACTGGACTACGTCGACGACCCAGGCTTCGTCGACTACAACTACCTGGTACGCACGACGGGCGTCTCCAATCCGCAACCGAACTTCAACGACCCGAGTGATGTAAGCGCCAACCTGAAGCAGAAAAAGGACGCCAACACGGAACAAACCTGGTCCAATCGCGTGGCCCTGCGGTATACCGGTGATACTCTGGACAGCACTCTGTCCTACTACTATCAGGATCAAGACATCGGTGCGCGCCAGATCAACCACCAGGCGGCTTTTGGCACGGGCAAGTACGAGGCGGCACACCGCTTCCTGGAACCCAATACACGCAAAAACGAATTGCTCGCGTTGGAAATGGTAAAAGACCTGGGGTTTGCACAACTGACTTCGGCCACTGGCTATTCTGAATACACTGAAAACGGCCAGCGCGACCAGACCGACTTGCTACTCACGTTTGAAACCGGTTATGAGTTGTTTCCCAACTTCGCTGCCTACACCCGAGAGAATGCGGACGAGGACACTTTCACCCAGGAACTGCGCCTGGTATCCACCAGCGAAGGCCCGTTCAACTGGATAGTCGGCGCATTTTATAACGACAACCAGACGGACTCACTGAGCCAGGAGTTCACTCCGGGTTTCGACCAGTTTGCGGTGGACGAGTTGGAGGGCGTACAACTGCGCCCCGATTCACTGGAGTACTATGAAGCGATAGAACAAACGGAAAAAGAAACCGCTTTGTTCGGCGAGCTAGGGTACCGTATTACCGATGCGTGGCAGGTGACGGTGGGAGCGCGTTGGTTCAAGTATGAGAACGATATCACCAGTGGTTTTGCGACGCCATTGGCTGATACCGTTTATGGCGGCGCGCCTCCGGATTCGTTAAATCTAACTTCCCAGTCCAATGACGTGGATGACAATGACTCCATTTTCAAGTTCAATACGTCCTATGATTTCAGCGATGACATCATGGCCTATGCGACCATCAGCGAAGGTTACAGACTGGGGGGATTTAACTCGGCGCCTCCCTGTGTGATACCTCTGGACCCGTTTCAGAACGTTTGCGCCCTGCCCGACGAGGAATCGTTCAAACCCGATACCACGACTAACTACGAGATCGGTGTGCACTCGCAATTTGGCGACTCCCTAATTGTGAATGGCGCGGTGTACTTCATCGAGTGGGATGACGTGCAGCTAGGCTCTGTCACTACCAACGGAGACATCCCGATCACCGCAAACGGCGGCTCCGCCGAGAGCACAGGTTTTGAGGTATCCAGCCAGTACTACATCACGCCAGTGCTGTCCGTCAGCGGGGCCTACGCTTATACCAATGCTGAGTTGACACAGGATGCGCCAGACCTGTTTGCCCCGGACAACGGTGCGTTCAGTGGTGACCGCCTGCCAGGCTCACCAGAGAATCAGTTGTACCTGGCAGCACATTATGAAATGCCACTGAACGATAGCTCGCAACTGGATTTCGACTGGTCGATGTCCTACCAGAGCGATGTATTGACCAAAGTGGGCGAGCGAGACTTCGGAGAGAGCATGTCCGGCTTCTCCCTGCACAATGTATCGACGAGCTGGTTCAAGGATGCGTGGATGGTGTCCCTGTATGCAGACAACGTGTTCGACGAATATGCGCAGACCGGTGTACGCGCGGACACCAGCTTTATCGGCGACGTCGGCCTCTTCCAATCGCGGCGCTACTACGAAAATATGGTGCGCCCACGCCAGGTTGGCCTGCGCTTTACCTATAGCTTTGACGGCTAGGGAAAGCGCCAGCACCATCGCCACCCACCACGGTGCCGCCCGTAAATCGATCCGGGACGGCGACCTGCGCCAGGCACATGAACACTGCCAGGCCATACTCGCGCTTGACCCTGACTTTGCCGATGCCTGGTTCCTGTGCGGCGTCATTGCCGCACACAATGGCGCAGCGGACAAAGCAGCTGACATTTTCCGCAAGGCGATTACGCTGGCACCCGCACAGGCGGAATATTACGCCGAGCTGGGCAAACAACTGATTGTCCTGCGGCAACCGCGCGAAGCGCTTGCAGCCGCCACGACAGCCCTATCACTAGCACCGGACGATCTACCCACACTCAACACGTTGGGTACCGTGTTCAGTCACTGCGGCGAACATGAGCAAGCCCTGGCGTGTTATGAACACGCCGTAGCGGGTCTGCAGCGCCGGCAACAGCCTGCCATGGGTTTATCGCTGCAATGGCAGGCGGATCTCTATTTCAATATGGCTGCCTCGCTGCAATTCGCAGGACAATTTTCGGGCGCCGAACACGCCTATGAAAAGTCCATAGAATTACAGCCGCACCTGTTCCGCGCACATTCAGCGCTCTCGACCGTGCGACGTCAGACACCCGCAAGAAACCATATTGCGCGACTGCAGAAACTACGCGACCACATCAACACGCCACGAGAGCAACTGCACCTGGGTCACGCTCTCGCCAAAGAACAGGAGGATCTTGAGCTGTGGCAGGAATCACTGGCAAGCCTGGCCTGGGCCAAACACGCACAGGCTGCCAGTGTTGCCTACAGTGCTGCAGCGGACGCCGAGCTGTTTGCCAGTATACGAGCACTATTTACGCGAGAGCTATTCACCCAGCATGACAGTGCCGTTGGCGTATACGACAACCACGAGCCGATCTTTATCGTCGGTATGCCCCGCACCGGTACCACGTTGGTGGAACAAATTCTCTGCGCTCACTCCCGGGTGTTTGCAGCCGGGGAATTATTGAATTTTCCACAGCAGGTAAAGCTCGCCTCGGGTTCTGCGTCGATCGACATACTGGATATCGAAACGCTGACGCGGGCCGTTCAGATGGATGGCGCGACACTCGGGGCGAGCTACATCGATAGCACCCGGCCCAGGACTGGCCATACGCCCTACTTCATCGACAAGTTGCCGCTAAATTTTCTCTACCTGGGCCTTATCAAACTCGCGCTACCCAACGCCAAGCTGATCTGCCTGCGCCGCGACCCGATGGATACCTGCCTGAGCAATTACCGCCAACTGTTTGGGGTGAACTTCAAGCACTATCATTACAACTATGATTTGCTGCATTGTGGGCGCTATTACCTGGAGTTTGACCGCTTGATGCGTCACTGGCACGAGGTGATACCCGGCGCCGTATTCGAGGTGCAGTACGAAGCTCTCGTGGAAAATCCCCAGCAGATAAGCCGAGAACTACTGGCTCATTGTGAGTTGCCCTGGGAAGATCAGTGCCTGTCGTTCCACCAGCGCAAAACCAGCGTCGCCACTGCCAGCGCGGTGCAAGTACGGCAGCACATTTATACGAGTTCGGTGAATCGCTGGCAACGTTACGGTGATGCCCTGCAGCCGTTGTACGAACTGCTCCAATCAGCCGGGCTTTATCCCTGAGTCATCCGCCAGCATGACTCCACGTTGCTCCAGCCACTGTGCAACACGCATGAGATATTCGCGGCGAAACACGGCCGATTCATTCGCCAGCTGATGTCCTGCGCCATGCAGATACTCCACCGGGCTACCGGGAAACAGCTTCTGGATGACACCAACGTTATAGCGCCAGTCTACGGTCGCGTCGGCATCGCCCTGAACAATCAATGCTGGGCCAATACCCAGATCGCGTTGCTGTAAGTTGCGCAGCCAGCGCCGCAGCGCGCCCACCCAACGCAGCGAGATTCGGTGACACTGCAGAGGATCACGACGCAGGAAGGCCAGAAACGCGAGATCCGAAGAGTTACTGGAAAATCCGCGCGGTATGCTGACCACGAAATGCTGCGCCGCGGCCTGCGCCAGCTGCACGCGCACCCAGCGCGCCGGTCGTACCAGCGGGGCCAATAACACCACTGCCGCGAAGGGCCAGTCATACTTTCCAGCATAATCAATAAGCGCTGCGCCACCGGTGCTTTGAGCCATGACCCACAATGGCAGCGGCGGCAAATTTACTGCGCCAAGCACGTCATGCATGGCTCGGCTGTAATCACCAAAATCATCGATCACAGCGGGCTCGCCACTGGACAGGCCGTGCCCGGGAAGATCGAAGATGAGCACATTGCAGTTGCGCGACAGAGCCCACTCGATCAATTTGCCGAACAAGCCCGTGTGGTCAAAATAACCGTGCAGTAGTAGTAAATTCGCACTGGCGCCGCTCTGGTGCCAGTGGTGGACGGCGAGGGTATAGTCGCCAGAATGAACGTGGCCAGCCCGATGCTCCAGCTGCGGCAGCCGCGCCGCGAAATCAATGCCGTAGTCCCGGCAAAACGCTTGTAATTCCGCTGACGGTTTCGCGCCTTCACCAAAGACGGGAAGCTGCTGACGCAGATTCTCCAGTTGCCCCGGCGTCGATGCCGTAAAGCCGCTCAATGGACAGCGGGCGAAAGTGCTCCGGATTCGTAGGCGACTTGCATGTCGGCCAGCGAGCGCACCTTGATCTTGCTGGCGTTACCGGCCGTGCCAAACGCTTCATAGCGCGCAATGCAGATATCTTTCATCGCCGTAATGGTGTGGGCCAGGTATTTGCGTGGATCAAACTCGGCGGGATTTTGCGCCAGAAAGCGGCGAATCGCCCCGGTGGACGCCAGGCGCAGATCGGTGTCGATATTCACCTTACGCACCCCGTGACGAATGCCCTCCTGTACCTGCTCCACCGGCACACCGTAAGTCTGCGCGATTTGTCCGCCGAATTCATTGATGATCGCCAGCCATTCCTGCGGCACCGCAGATGAGCCGTGCATCACCAGATGGGTATGGGGAATGCGGGCGTGGATTTCCTTGATGCGATTAATATCGAGAATGTCACCGGTAGGCGGGCGCGAGAACTTGTACGCGCCGTGGCTGGTACCACAGGCGATGGCCAGGGCATCCACTCCAGTGGCCTTGACGAACTGGGCCGCTTCCTCCGGATCGGTAAGCATCTGGTCATGGGTCAGTATGCCCTCGGCGCCGCTGCCGTCCTCTTCACCGGCCTCACCGGTTTCCAGTGAACCGAGGCAACCCAACTCGCCCTCCACTGAGACGCCACAGGCATGGGCCATCTCCACCGCGCGGCGCGTGACAGCCACATTGTAGTCGTAGTCTTTGGGAGTTTTGCCATCTTCCCCCAGGGAGCCGTCCATCATCACTGAACTAAAGCCCATCTGGATCGAACGCTGGCATACGCCTACCGATACGCCATGGTCCTGATGCACCACCACCGGGATATGTGGAAACTCGTTCATGGCCGCTTCCATCATGGCGCGCAGAAAGGGCGCGCCAGCATATTTGCGTGCGCCAGCACTGGCTTGCATGATGACGGGTGAGTTGGTCGCATCCGCCGCTTCCATTATGGCGCGGGTCTGTTCCAGGTTATTGACATTGAACGCCGGCACACCGTAATTGTATTCGGCGGCGTGATCCAGCAACTGACGCAAACTGATTAATGCCATGCGGGTATTCCTTTTTCTTGTAACGTTGAATTTGAACCTATGTTACTCCGGTTTGCGGCCGGCGCGCTGTTCCAGCATCGCGACCGCAGGCAGTGTCTTTCCTTCCACGTACTCCAGGAACGCGCCACCGCCGGTAGAGATATAAGAAACCTTATCCGCGATACCAAACTTGTCGATGGCGGCGAGAGTGTCCCCCCCTCCGGCTAGCGAAAATGCCGAACTTTCTGCAATAGCCAGCGCCAGGGCCTTGGTGCCCGCAGCAAACTGCTCGAACTCAAATACACCGACCGGGCCATTCCAGAGAATCGTGCCGGCGGTTTTAACAATGTGTGCAATCTGTTGCGCCGACTCGGGGCCGATGTCCAGGATCATGTCATCCTCCGCTACTTCGGCGGAAAGTTTGACGCAAGCCTGCGCGTCCTCGGCGAACGCTTTCCCCGTCACCACATCAACGGGCAACGGAATACTGGTTTTTTGCAGTAGGACGCGCGCGATGGGAATCAGATCATGCTCGCACAGTGATTTGCCGACCGGGCTGCCGCTGGCGGCCAGGAAAGTATTGGCAATACCACCGCCCACCACCAATTGGTCCACCTTGTCGCAAAGGGCTTCGAGTACTTCCAACTTGGTCGAGACTTTTGAGCCGCCGACGATAGCCACCAGAGGACGCGCGGGATTCGCCAACGCCTGCGTCAAGGCGCGCAGTTCCTCCTCCAGCAGCGGCCCGGCACAGGCTACCGGCGCATATTTCGCCACGCCGTGCGTAGAAGCCTGGGCGCGGTGCGCCGTGCCAAACGCATCCATCACGAAGATGTCGCACAGTGCCGCATAGGCGCGCGACAGTGCCTCGTCATCCGCATTTTCACCGGGATTAAAACGTACGTTTTCCAGCAGGGCCACCTCCCCATCAGCCAGCTCCACGCCATCGCGCCACTGTGTCACCACGTTGACCGGCTGTCCCAGCAGACCAGCTAAATGCTGCGCTACTGGAGCGAGGGAGTACTGTGCATCGTACTCGCCCTCCACGGGTCGGCCCAGGTGTGACATGAGAAGTACCTTGGCCCCTGCGGCCCGCGCCGCCTCTATCGTCGGCAGCGCCGCACGAATGCGGGCATCGCTGGTCACCACGCCCTGCTTGATCGGGACATTCAGATCCTCGCGAATCAACACGCGTTTACCGCGCAAATTCTGATCCCGCATCAAATCCATTTTCAATGTCATGCGACTAACCTCTGGCGCGGCGTGTGCGCGATCTCGCGACTCGCGCTGTCTTGTGAATTCCTACAACCCACCCCAGTACCGCGCCACATCCAGCATGCGATTGGCATATCCCCACTCATTGTCAAACCAGGTCAGGACCTTCACCAGGCGCTTGCCGCTCACCCGCGTCTGGCTGGCATCCACGATACTGGAACGGGCATCGTGATTAAAATCACAGGATGCCAGAAGCTCCTCTGTATAGCCAAGGACGCCGTCAAACCCGGACTGTGACGCCTCCCGCAAAATACGATTGATTGCCACCACATCGGTGTCACTGCGTGTTTGCACGGTGAGATCCAGCGCCGACACGTTGAGCGTCGGCACCCGCAGCGCCTGCGCAGTAAAACGCCCGGCCATGTCAGGCAGCAAGCGCTCAATGCCTTTCGCCAATTCCGTATCCACTGGGATAATGGACTGGGAGGCGGCGCGAGTTTTGCGCAAATCCGTGTGGTGATAGGCATCCAGCACGGGCTGGTCGTTCATCGCTGAGTGAATCGTGGTGATGGTGCCACTCTCGATTCCGAGCGCATCTTCCAACGCCTTGATGATCGGTACGATCCCGTTAGTGGAGCAGGAGGCGTTGGAGACAATGCGATGTGCAGCGCGCAAATCCTGGTGATTGACCCCAAAGACCACTGTCTTGTCCACATCGGCCTGCGCCGGCTGGGAAAACAGTACTTTCCCCGCTCCCTGCCGCAAATGCTTTTCGGCGGTAGCGCGGTCGGAAAAGGCTCCGGTGCATTCCAGCACCATATCCACACCTAACTCGCCCCACGGCAGGTGATCGATCTGCGCGTGATTCAACAGGACGATAGCATCACCGTCGACCCGCAATTGGTTGGCGTCCCCCTCCAAAGCTTTTGGAAAACGCCCGTGGGTGGAGTCGTAGCGGGTCAGATGCAATACCGTGCCGGCGTCGGCCAGCTCATTGATGGCGACCACCGCCAGTGCATCCCGTAGCGGGCTCTCGTAGAGGGCGCGCAGAATGCTGCGCCCGATTCTGCCATAACCATTGATCGCCAGACGTAACACGTCAATGCGTCCTAGAGGAGTGCATCTTCGACAACCGCGATCACATTCTCGGTCGTGAAGCCAAAATGTTGCATCAATTCTTCGGCAGGTGCGGACTCGCCGAACGTGGTCATTCCCACCACACGCCCGTCCAGCCCGACCCACTTGTACCAGTAGTCAGCGTGCAGTGCCTCCACCGCGACACGGGCCAGCACATCGCTCGGCAACACCGCTTCGCGATAGGCCGCGTCCTGTTGTTCGAACAATTCAGCGCAGGGCATCGATACCACACGCACCTGCTTGCCAGTGGCTGCCAACTGCTCTGCAGCCGCCACCGCCAGTTGCACTTCCGAACCTGTAGCGATGAGGATGGCATCGGGGGACCCGGAGCAGTCCCTGAGCACATAGGCGCCGCGGATGATATCGGCAAGCTGCTGCTCACTGCGCGGCTGATGGGCCAATGCCTGGCGGGAAAAAACCAATGACGAGGGGCCATCCCGGCGCTCGATGGCCGACTTCCAGGCGACCGCCGACTCCACCGCATCACAGGGGCGCCAGGTGTGCATATTGGGCGTGGCGCGCAATGCTGTTAACTGCTCGACGGGTTGGTGCGTCGGGCCGTCTTCGCCGAGGCCGATGGAATCGTGGGTGAAAACGAAGATGGATTGCTGCCGCATCAACGCCGCCATGCGCACTGCATTGCGGGCGTATTCCATAAAGATCAGGAAGGTGGCGCCGTAGTTAATAAAGCCACCGTGCAGAGCAATGCCGTTCACAATGGCCGCCATGGCGAATTCCCGCACCCCGTAGTAAATATAGTTACCGCTGGCATCGGCAGCGCTTATACCTTTGGAGCCTGACCAGATGGTGAAGTTGGAGCCCGCCAGATCGGCGGAGCCGCCGAGCAATTCCGGTAGCAGCGGGCCGAAAGCATTGAGGCAATTCTCGGACGCTTTGCGTGAGGCGATGCTTTTACCCTCCTGTTGGCATCGTGCAACATAGGCTGTGGCTTGCTCTGAGAAATCTGCGGGCAACTCACCGGCCAGACGCCGCTGCAGCTCCCCCGCAAGCTCCGGGTAGGCTTGGGCGTAGGCCGCCATCGTCTTGTCCCAGTTCTTTTCCAGTGCCGCACCGCGCTGCCGCGCGTCCCAAGCGGCATAAATGTCCGCCGGAATTTCGAATGGGCCGTACGTCCAGCCCAGCGCTACTCGTGCTGCGGCCACCTCCTCCTCACCCAGAGCAGAGCCATGCACGGCTTCGGTACCCTGCTTATTGGGGGCTCCCTTACCGATGATGGTCTTGCAGCAAATCAGGGTTGGCCTGTCGCTCTGGCTTCGCGCAGTCTCGATCGCGGCTTTGACCGCAGCGGCGCTGTGACCGTCCACGTCGCCGACCACCTGCCAGCCATAGGCGCGGAAACGGGCGGGTGTGTCATCGGTGAACCAGCCTGTCACTTCGCCGTCGATGGAGATGCCGTTGTCGTCGTAAAACGCGATGAGTTTGCCCAGTCCCAGCGTCCCCGCCAGCGAACTGGCCTCGTGGGAAATACCCTCCATCAGACAGCCATCGCCCAGAAACACGTAGGTATGGTGGTCAACCACCGCGTGTCCGGGACGGTTAAACTGGGCCGCCAGGACTTTTTCCGCCAGGGCCATGCCCACAGCGTTGGCCAGGCCCTGGCCCAGCGGGCCAGTCGTGGTCTCCACACCCGGGGTATAGCCGTATTCGGGGTGACCCGGTGTTTTGCTGTGCATCTGGCGAAAATTCTGCAATTCTGCCAGCGGCAGGTCATAGCCCGAGAGGTGCAACAGGGAATACAGCAGCATGGAACCGTGGCCATTGGATAACACAAACCGGTCGCGGCCCGGCCAGGACGGATGCGCCGGATTGTGGCGCAAATAGTCGTTCCACAGGACCTCGGCGATATCTGCCATGCCCATTGGGGCCCCGGGATGACCACATTTCGCCTTTTGGACGGCGTCCATACTCAGGGCGCGGATGGCATTGGCAAGTGTTGTGCGTGGGGACGACATCGAGTTCTCCAGGGCTGGATGGGGAGCATAAAATGGGCGCCATTTTCGCGTAAGCGACGGCGCACGGCAAACAAATAGGCAGATATTTGGCCCATCTCCCGCATTTCGTTGTTGTGACAAGGATCACACACCTATATCGAAATATTTTGATATAGGTGCAATGGCCTGCTAGACTCCCGCCCCATGCTCTCGTCAAATACCGCAAAACGGGTGACCCAGATGCCGTACCAGTCGCAGCCAGAGCTGCGCTTGGCCGCTCTCACCAATCTGTGTAAAGCCAGCGCTGATACCCTGCGCCTGTTGGTGCTGCGGGTGTTGCGCAAGGATTCCTTCGGGGTATCCGAGCTGTGTTTCATCTTCGAAATCCGCCAGCCAGCCCTTAGCCACCACCTGAAAGTACTGGCCAGCGCGGGCTTGATAGCTGCGCGGCGCGAGGCCAATTCCATTTTCTATCGGCGCAGCGAACTGGGGCAACACCCCGATCTGGAAGCCCTGCAACACCGTATTTTCGACGCTGTGGATGCCATCGACCTGCCAGCGGATATTCAGGACCGGCTGGTGGCCCTGCACCTGCAGCGCGAGGAAAACTCCAGCAACTTTTTCCGCCTCAACGCCCACAAGTTCCACCAGCAGCAGGATCTGATAGCCAGTTATGCGCAGTACGCGGATGTCGTTGCGCAGGTGCTGGCGGATGCCCCGCTGGAGCGTCGGCGCACCGCACTGGAAGTGGGGCCGGGCGATGGTTCCTTTCTGCTTGAATTGGCACCCCTGTTTGAGCGCGTGGTGGCGCTGGACAATGCGCCGGGCATGCTGGAACAGGCACAGGAGAAGGTCGCTGCCGCCGGATTACACAATATAGACTTCATCCTCGACGACACGCGCAGTAGCCAATTGCAGAATCTGCAAGCCGACTGCGTGGTCATCAATATGGTATTACACCACACCCCGGCGCCGGGAACAGTACTGCGCGATGTAGCCGCGTGCCTCGCGCCCGGCGGCGTGGTGCTGGTCACCGACCTGTGCAACCACGACCAGGGCTGGGCCCGCGAGAACTGCGGAGATCTGTGGCTGGGTTTTGATCCACAGGATCTGGCGCAATGGGCGCAAGACGCAGGACTCAGTGACATCGCCAGTGTGTACCTGGCGCAACGCAACGGTTTTCAAGTGCAGGTGCGGCTTTTTGGTCGCGCCTGATTAGTTTAATAATAGTAGGAATAAAATTATGAGCGAATACAAACTGTTTACCTCCGAATCCGTGTCCGAAGGGCACCCGGATAAAATGGCTGACCAGATCTCCGATGCGGTACTCGACTACCTGCTAAAGCGAGATAAGGACGCGCGCGTCGCGGTAGAGACCATGGTCAAGACGGGAATGTGCATCGTGGCGGGGGAGGTCACCACCTCGGCGCATATGGATCTTGAGGAGACGATTCGACAAACGATACTGGATATTGGCTACAACAGCTCTGACGTCGGATTCGATGGCGCTTCCTGCGCCATCATCAACGCCATCGGCAAGCAGTCCCCGGACATTGCCATGGGTGTGGACGAGAGCAAGGGCCACGAGCAGGGCGCCGGTGACCAGGGCCTGATGTTCGGCTACGCCACCAACGAAACCGATGTGTTGATGCCCGCGCCGATCTATTACTCCCATCGTCTGGTTGAGCGGCAGGCGCAGTTGCGTAAGGACGGCACGCTGTCCTGGTTACGTCCCGACGCCAAAAGTCAGGTGACACTGCGTTACGAAAATGGCAAACCGGTTGCCGTCGATGCAGTGGTCCTGTCCACACAACACGACGAGGATGTCAGCCAAAAAGAGATTCACAAGCAAATCCTGAAGCATGTTATCAAGGACGTGCTGCCCGAAAAGTGGTTGCACAAAGGCACCAAGTACCACATCAACCCGACTGGCCAGTTCATCATCGGCGGCCCCGTGGGTGACTGCGGCCTGACCGGGCGCAAAATCATCGTGGACACCTACGGCGGCATGGCCCGTCACGGTGGCGGCGCATTCTCCGGCAAGGATCCGTCCAAAGTTGACCGTTCAGCCGCCTATGCGGGCCGCTACGTGGCGAAGAATATTGTCGCGGCGGGTCTGGCGGAGCGCTGCGAAATTCAGGTGTCCTACGCGATTGGTGTGGCAGAGCCCACCTCCATCTCCATCGACACATTTGGTACGGGTAAGCTTTCTGATGATCGCATTGCAGAGTTGGTGCGCGAGCATTTTGACCTGCGCCCCAAAGGCCTGGTGGCGATGCTCAACCTGAAGCGCCCCATTTACCGCAAGACAGCGGCTTACGGACACTTCGGCCGCGAGGACAAGGATTTTACCTGGGAGAAAAAAGACAAAGCGGCGGCCTTGAAGAAGGCGCGCTAAGGCACGGCCACAAAAACATTCAACGTAATAACTGATCGTAGTAGACCTCGAGGAATTTAGAGATGAGCACAGCACAAAAATTAAAGACAGCCGAAGATTTCAAAGTCGCAGATCTCTCACTGGCCCAGTGGGGCCGGCGTGAACTGGAAATCGCAGAGAGCGAAATGCCAGCGCTGATGGCGATGCGCGCCAAATATTCAGTCAGCAAGCCGCTGGCCGGCGCGAAAATTCTCGGCTGTATCCACATGACGATTCAGACTGGCGTGTTGATTGAGACACTGATCCAACTCGGCGCCGAGGTCCGTTGGTCTTCCTGTAACATCTTCTCGACCCAGGATCACGCGGCTGCCGCCATTGCCGCTGCGGGCATCCCTGTGTATGCGTGGAAGGGTGAGACTGAGGAAGAGTACGACTGGTGTCTTGAGCAGACCATTCTCAAGGATGGCATGCCCTGGGATGCCAACATGATATTGGACGACGGCGGCGACCTGACTTTGATGCTGCATGACAAGTATCCCGCCATGCTGGACAAGGTACATGGCATTACCGAGGAGACCACCACCGGGGTGCATCGGTTGCTGGAGATGCTGGAGCACGGCAAGTTGAAAGTGCCCGCCATCAACGTCAACGACTCGGTCACCAAATCCAAGAATGACAACAAGTATGGCTGTCGCCACAGTCTTAACGACGCCATCAAACGCGGCACCGATCACCTGATGGCAGGTAAAAAGGCGCTGGTTATTGGCTACGGTGATGTGGGCAAGGGCTCGGCCCAGTCGCTGCGCCAGGAAGGCATGATCGTAAAAATAGCCGAGATCGATCCTATCTGCGCCATGCAAGCCTGCATGGATGGATATGAAGTGGTGTCGGCCTTCATCAACGGCGTCAACGACGGTACCGAAGCCTGTATCAACGGCGACCTGCTCTCCAACATCGATCTTCTCGTTACCACTACCGGCAATTACAAGGTCTGTGACTCGAACATGCTCAAGGCGCTGAAAAAATATTCAGTGGTGTGCAACATTGGTCACTTCGACAATGAGATCGACACCGCATTCATGCGCCGCAACTGGGAGTGGGAAGAAGTTAAACCGCAAGTACACAAGGTGTACCGCGACAAGGCTGCCAACGACTACCTGATCCTGCTGTCCGAAGGTCGTCTGGTGAACCTGGGCAATGCCACCGGCCACCCGTCGCGCATCATGGACGGTTCTTTCGCCAACCAGGTGTTGGCCCAGATTTATCTGTACGAGCGCAAGTTCGCGGACCTGGAGCCAGAAATGAAGCCCTCTGCGCTGTCGGTCGAAGTCCTGCCCAAAAAACTGGACGAGGAAGTAGCAGCCCATATGATCGGTGGTTTCGGTGCGGTGCTGACACGGCTTACTCCCGAGCAGGCTGATTACATCAAGGTCAATCCTGATGGACCCTACAAACCCGACAGCTACAAATACTGAGGTACTGACACCAATGGCCGCGCGCAAACAGCGCATCAGCTGCGAGTTTTTCCCGCCCAAGACGGAGGCGGGAACAGACAAGTTGCTGACGGAGGTCACGCCTGCATTGAATGCTCTGGATCCGGAGTTTTTTTCGGTAACCTACGGCGCAGGTGGCAGCACCCGCGACACCACCCTGGGGGTGGTGTCGTCCATCAGGGCTGCGGGTATTGACGTCGCTCCTCACCTCAGCTTTGGCGGTGATGACGAGAACGCGGTAGCGTCGTTACTGGAAACATATCGCAGCAGAGGTATCAAACGCCTTGTAGCACTGCGGGGCGATATTCCCTCCGGCACAGGAGGCGCGGCGCAATTGGTGTATGCCAATCAGCTGGTGGCGTTTATTCGTGAGCGTACTGGAGATCATTTCCATATCGAGGTCGCCGCATACCCGGAGATACATCCAGAAGCGAAGAGTTACGACAGCGACATCGGTTTTCTCAAAGCCAAGCTCGATGCGGGGGCAGATAGCGCTATTACGCAGTACTTTTTCAATGTCGAATCCTACTTCTACTTTCTGGACCAGTGTGCAGCGATCGGCATCGACAAACCCATCTACGCTGGCATCATGCCCATTGTCAATTTCGCCAACTTGCAGCGCTTCTCACGCAACTGCGGCGCGGAGATTCCGCGCTGGGTCTGCCAACGCATGGAAGCCTATGGCGATGATCAGGAAAGCATCGTCAAGTTTGGCATCGAAATGGTCACGCAACTGTGCCAGACCCTATTGGACAGCGGGGCCCCTGGCATTCATTTCTACACCATGAACCAGGTTGAGCCGACGCGAGAAATCTATACGAACCTGGGCCTGTAAAGCAGCGACGCAACGGCCATGCGCATAACGCGTATCTACACGCCACAAAGGTTGCACAGCAATACCCTGGTGGTGTTGGAACCCGAACCCAGCAGGCACCTGGCGCGCGTGCTGCGCCTGGAGGTGGGTGACAGCCTCACACTGTTTGATGGCTATGGCGGTGAGTACTCGGGTGAAATTGCTGCTGTAGACAAGAAACATGTACAGGTAATGACCGGCTCCCACCGGCCCCGCGACTGCGAATCTCCTCTGGACATCCATTTGGGCATTGCAGTATCCCGCGGTGAACGCATGGACTGGATCGTACAAAAATCGACTGAGCTGGGTGTGACTGCCGTGACCCCCCTGTCGACAGAACACACCGGGGTTAAATTGGCCGGTGAACGAATGGACAAGAAAATGCAGCACTGGCAGCAGATTGCTATCAGTGCCTGCGAGCAATGCGGCCGCAACCGCCTGCCGACTATTCACCCCTTGCAGGCGATCGATGTGTGGTTGGCATCTACGATCGCCGAGCGAAAATTTGTGCTGCACCATCGCGCCGATAATGCTGCAACTGGCACCGCACCTGACAGTATCGCGCTACTGGTTGGGCCGGAGGGCGGCTTGAGCAAGCGTGAGATCGAGGCCGCAGCACAGGCCGGTTACACGGCGCTGCGCCTCGGGCCACGCGTGTTGCGCACCGAAACAGCACCCCTTGCTGCGATCGCTATCCTGCAGGGCTGGTGGGGAGATATGCGGCCCTGATCATTTCTACCTGAGCTGCGAACCCTGCAGGCGCTGCCACTGGGCATGAGTCCATTCCAGGAAATGGCCAACGGCATACACGGTGTGATCGGTGCGGACTGAGTGAAAGATCTCAAAGGCATGTTGCGCACCGGGTAGTTCGGCATAGGCCACCGGCTGTTGGGATACAGCCTGCAAGGCTGAGACAAAAGGCCGCGCCTCCTCCGCCCACACGAGCGAATCATGCGTGCCATGTATGACGAACATCGGTGGCGCATCAGCCGTGACATGACTGAGCGGCGAACCGCTGTCCCACAGTTGGGGATTATCCTGACGCGTACACTGCATTACCCGTTTGGCGAGCAGGTCATCCATGGACATCTCAGGCCGAATACCGTGACGATCGAGAAAATCATACACGCCATAAAACGGTACGGCCGCCTGCACGGCAGTATCGACGTGCTCAAACCCGGGCTGCCACTCGGCGCGATTGGGCGTCAACGCTGCCAGCGAACTGAGATGGCCGCCAGCAGACCCGCCGGTGATGGCAATGAAATCCGGGTTGCCGCCGTACTCCCTGATATGCGCCCTGATCCACGCGATCGCTTTCTTCACATCGATAATATGTGCGGGGAATGCGGCCTTGGGGCTTAACTGATAGTTGATTGCAACGCATAACCAGCCGCGCTGCGCCATGTGATACATCAGCGGCAGGGCTTGCTGTTCCTTCTCGCCGATAATCCATGCCCCACCGTGTACCTGCAGCAGCACAGGAAAGCCTCCCTCCCTAGGCTCATGCGGGTGGTAGATGTCGAGTAAATTGCGCTTGCCCGCATCGCCGTAGGCAATATGACTGTGCTTACGTACCCCATCGCGCTTGAACGCGAATGGCCTTAGCCAATGGCGGGAGAGAATATCATCACACAGCATGGCTTGCCGGTCGGCAGGGATGTCCCCCCTGTAGTCATCTCCAAGTGCGCGCCGCAGGGCGGGACGCAGGTGGTTGGGCGTATCCATAGACTGGCAGTGCAAGTAGACAAGGCCCAACCAGGACAACGCGAACAAGCCCAGTCCGGTCTGTGCCAGCGGGTCGGACAGTACGCCAACAAAAGCCAGCAATGCCGTCAGGGCCACTTGCCATAGCAGATGGATCAGGGCTAACTCGCCACACAACCACGCGCTCAGGAAATAGATAGGCACCAGCCAGTACAAGCGCCGTGCCCGCACGATCGCCGTGAGGGTGAAATAGACGCTCAACAGCGCCAGAAACAAATAAATGCCGGCCAGACTCACACTATTCTCCGCAAATGAAGTTGTTTTCAGAGGGCACTATTCTAAGGTACTAGACACCGCTGTGTCGCCTTTCGAAAACGACCCTGTACTTGCACCCGCGAGCGCGTTTGCGTAAGTTAGCAGGCCCTCCGGGTGAGAGAGACAGCCAAATGACAGTCAAGCTGGGTGTGGTGATGGATCCCATCGCCGCTATCAACTACAAGAAAGACACCACCCTGGCCATGCTGTGGGCCGCGCAGGCCAGGGGCTGGCAGCTGTTTTATATGGAACAGACTGATCTCTATCTTGAGCAGGGTGTAGCGCGCGCACGTATGGCACCACTGACTGTGTTCCACGATCCACAGCGGTGGTTCACTGTGGAAAAAGCCGCAGATGGCGATCTTGATGAACTCGATGTGATCCTGATGCGCAAGGATCCGCCCTTCGATAACGAATACATCTATAGCACGTATATCCTGGAAGCGGCGGAGCGCAGCGGGACACTGGTGGTCAACCGCTGCCAGAGCCTGCGCGACTGCAACGAAAAAGTATTCGCCACCCAGTTCCCCCAGTGTTGTCCGCCGGTGCTGGTCAGCGCCGACATGCAGCGCCTCAAGGATTTTCACCTAGAGCACGAGGATGCCATCTTCAAGCCGCTTGACGGCATGGGCGGCAGTGCCATCTTTCGGGTAAAACCGGGTGACCCCAATGTCAGCGTGATTCTGGAGATGCTCACACAGCACGGCCGACAGACCATCATGGCGCAGAAGTTTATTCCCCAAATCGAGGACGGTGACAAACGCATACTGATGATCAATGGCGAACCTGTGCCCTATTGCCTGGCCCGTGTGCCACTGGCGGGAGAGACGCGTGGCAACCTGGCCGCCGGTGGGACCGGACGGCCACAACCGTTGACGGAGCGCGATCGCTGGATTGCTGCCCAGGTCGGGCCCAGTTTGCGCGAGAAGGGCTTACTGTTTGTCGGTATCGACGTGATCGGCGATTACCTCACCGAGATCAACGTCACCAGTCCCACCTGTATTCGGGAAATTGACGCAGGTTACGATCTGGACATTGGCGGCCAACTGATGGATTGTATCGAGGGCGAGTTGGGGAAAAGGCGCTAGTCAGTTCATGTATTACCTGGAAACAGGAAACGCCAGGCACCATCGATTCAGGAATGCCGTTCTGCTGGCATGCGCAGTGCACGCTGCGCTCATTCTGGCAATCTCTTTCACCGCCAGCACGCCAACACCGTACACCACACCACAAATTGAAGTTACCCTCGCCACTGCACCCAGCGCCACCGCACCTGCAGATGCCCAGCAACTTGCCCAGGCCAACCAGGAAGGCAGTGGAGATGAGGCCGACATAAACCAGATCACGAGTCGCAATAATCTGCAGACAAATACCCCGTCTACGCAGCAGGCCCTGCTTCAAGCGCGGCAGCAGCAGGTCGCCCGACAGCGCAATACCGTGACGACCACAGCCATGGCGCGCGACAGCGTTAGCACAGACAAGATGCAAGAGGAGCAGGAAGAGAACAACACGGAAGGGGTCAGCCCGGACGCTGCGCAGCTCAGCCCGGAAATGGCCAGTCTGCCGGGGGAACTGGATGATGTAACAAGAGTCTCTGCCAAGCAGCCGCGTGTACGACGCCTCACTGCGGCCTCGGCAAAACACTCTGTGGACGCTGCCTATCTGTTGGACTGGCGCCAACGGCTGGAGGCAGTAGGCAATCAGTACTACCCCGAGGCTTCCATTCGCTACGGTATGTACGGCGACTTGCGTATGCTGGTAGTCATTCGCCAGGATGGCAGTCTGGAAGACATACAGATACTGTCTTCATCTGGCTTTGCAGTGCTCGATGAGGCTGCGATCAAGATCGTACGTATGGCGGCGCCCTACTCACCCTTCCCGCCAGCGTTGAAGGCTACCACCGACAAGCTGGAAATCGTGCGCACGTGGCATTTTCAGGAAAATCAGCTAAGCTCACCCTGAGAGTTGGCGCTCCCGATTACTCACGTTTTTTGTTTTACCGAAGAGACAACGTCGTTCATGTCCGGAAGGTTTTCCGTCAATACAGCTAGAGTCGGCGATTGCCTGCGGGATCACTTCCTGCTAGCTATGCCGCGCCTCTTAGAAAGTATATTTTCACAAAGCATCATGTATATCTGCGAACACGGCGAAGGTGGCGCCATGGGTATCGTCATCAATCGGCCACTGGACCTGTCAGTGGGCGAAATATTTGAACACCTGCACATCAGCGCCGAGCATGATTTTTCCGCCGTGCCGGTCATGGCCGGTGGACCCGTACAAGTGGACCATGGATTCGTGCTGCATCGGTATTGCGACAAAACCTGGGATACTAGCCTGAAGGTCACCGCCGAAATCTCCCTCACTACCTCGCGCGATATTCTGCGCGCTATCGCCAGGGGTGATGGCCCGCGCGATCACCTGATTGCACTGGGCTACGCAGGCTGGGCCGCTGGCCAATTGGAACAGGAACTGGCGGAGAACAGCTGGCTCACGCTTCCGGGCAATAGCGACGTGATATTCGCTACGCCTGCTGACCGACGCATGGGTGCGGCGGCGGCGCTTCTGGGCATCGATATGAACCTGATTTCTGGTCAGGCTGGACACGCCTGATTGCGCCACCTGGCAGGTCTGGCCCGATGAAGAAATCCCGTCGCACCGTTATGGCGTTTGATTTCGGGCTGCGACACATCGGCGTCGCAACGGGAAACTGCCTGCTGGGCACCACCCAGCCCCTGCCTATTCTCAAAGCGAAAGACGGCATCCCTGAATGGCGCGCGCTGGACGATATCATTAAGGAGTGGCAACCCGATCTGCTGGTGGTCGGTGAGCCGTTGAACATGGACGGCAGTGCCAGTGAGCTCAGTGCGCAGGCCAACAAATTCGCGCGCCGCTTACACGGGCGATTGGGCCTGGAGGTGACGATGGTAGACGAGAGACTTAGCAGCTACGAAGCGAAAGCCATCAGTCGCGAACAGGGACACCGGGGCGACTTCAAACGCCAGCCCATCGACAGCTTTGCGGCACAGCTGATCCTGCGCACCTGGCTCGCAGACAATACCGAGGGCTAAGTCAACGCTAGCGCTAGCGTCCGAGAAAGCGGCCGCCCTTATCGTGCTCTTCAAACGCAAGATCCAGACCGTCACCCGTCCCGAAATCACCCCTGTCGTGCATCTTGATTTGCAGGCGTACATCGTTGGCAGAATCGGCGAAGCGAAGCGCTTCCTCCTTGGATATCAGTTCCTCCTTGTAGGCTTTGATCAACGACTGGTCGAGGGTTTGCATGCCGAGCTCAGTTGACTTGGCCATCAATTCCTTGATGAGGTGCACTTCACCCTTGCGGATATATTCTGCAATGAGAGGGGAGTTCAGCAGCACTTCCACCACGGGCGTCCGCCCTTTGCCATCCTTGCGCGGCAGCAACTGCTGCGCGACCATGGACTTCAGGTTGAGGGACAGGTCCATCCACACCTGATTATGCAACTCGGCGGGGAAGAAACTCTGGATGCGGTCCAGCGCCTGGTTGGCATTGTTCGCGTGCAGAGTGCACAGGCACAGGTGGCCCGTCTCGGCGAAGGTCAGGGCCTGCTGCATCGTTTCTGCGGCCCGCACCTCGCCTATCATTATGACATCCGGCGCCTGGCGCAACGTGTTTTTCAGCGCCACGTCGAACGACTCGGTATCCATACCCACCTCGCGCTGCGTCACAATGCACCCGGCGTGTTCGTGGATATACTCAATAGGATCTTCAATACTGATAATATGGCCACGGCTATTCTGGTTGCGATAGCCCACCATGGCCGCCAGGGACGTCGACTTACCCGTGCCGGTGGCCCCCACAAAAATCACCAGGCCACGCTTGGTCATGGCCAGCTCTTTGATAATAGGCGGCAGCCCCAGTTCGTCTATGGTAGGAATCTGGGATTGAATACGCCGCACTACCAGGCCGCATTTACCGCGTTGTACAAACGCACTGGCACGAAAACGACCAAGACTTTCCGTGGTCATGGCGTAATTGCACTCATGGTGCTTCTGGAAAACTTCCTGTTGGTCCGGCCGCATAGTCGACAAAACGATGTCGCGAGATTCCTCTTCGGTCAATGGGCGTTCGGTGATGGGATAAATCTGGCCATCGACTTTAATACTGGGTGGAGCATCCGCTGTGATAAAGCCGTCGGAAGCGCCCTCCTTGACCATACGTTCCAGCAAGCTTTCAATCTTCATACTGATGCCCTCGTGTGATTTTCACCCTGTCCAGAGGCCTAGAAGTTCTCAGGCATTCTGGCTTTTTCGCGCGCCACTTCGCGGGTGATGATGCGCTTCGTCACCATATCCTCAAGACACTGGTCCATGGTTTGCATACCCATCGCGCTGCCGGTCTGGATAGCAGAGTACATCTGCGCGACCTTATCTTCCCGGATCAGGTTGCGAATGGCTGAGGTGCCACGCATGATTTCGTGCGCCGCAACCCGTCCGCCGGTGCTCCTCTTGAGCAGCGTTTGGGAGACCACGGCCTGTAGTGACTCCGACAACATGGAACGCACCATGGATTTTTCCGCGGCCGGAAACACGTCGATCACGCGGTCGATGGTCTTGGCAGCGGAAGTAGTGTGCAACGTGCCGAATACCAGGTGTCCGGTTTCGGCCGCGGTCAGGGCCAGACGGATGGTCTCCAGATCGCGCATCTCGCCCACTAGAATGATGTCCGGGTCCTCGCGCAGCGCTGACCGCAGGGCTTCAGAAAAACCGAGTGTGTCGCGGTGCACTTCCCGCTGGTTCACCAGGCACTTCTTACTCTCATGCACAAATTCAATGGGGTCTTCAATGGTAAGAATGTGCTCGTATTTATTGTCGTTGATAAAATCCACCATGGCCGCCAGCGTGGTGGACTTGCCCGAACCCGTAGGCCCGGTCACCAGCACCAAGCCGCGGGGCATCATGGAAATATCGCGAAACACCTGACCCATGCCCAGATCTTCCATGGATAGCACCTTGGAGGGAATAGTACGAAACACCCCGCCCGCGCCCCTGTTCTGGTTGAAGGCATTGACGCGAAAACGCGCCACCCCGGGTACTTCGAAGGAGAAATCGGTTTCAAGAAACTCTTCGTAGTCCTTGCGCTGCTTATCATTCATGATGTCGTAGATAAGCTCATGCACCTGCTTGTGCTCCATCGGCGGCAGGTTAATGCGGCGAATATCGCCATCGACGCGAATCATCGGCGGCAGACCCGCCGACAGGTGCAGGTCAGACGCACCCTGCTTGGCACTGAAGGCCAGCAATTCCGTTATATCCATTTGTACTCTCCCCTGTCGACACCATGCGCCGACTGCTCCCTGGCCAGGATGTTCCCCGTATTCGCGAGCCACCACGACATATTATTCTCATGTCGCCCAAACCCCGAATCCGCTAACATTCGCGCCATGGACGAACAACTGCTTTTAGACAATATAGCAAAGCTGCTCCAAAGAGTAAGGCGCAGCGCACAAAAAAGCCAGTATCGCAATAGTGACATTCTTGTGGTTGCCGTGAGCAAGACCCGGTCCGCGCAGGAGGTGCGGGCAGCCCACGCCTGCGGCCTGAATCATTTCGGAGAGAACTATGTGCAGGAGGCGCTGCAAAAGATCAGCGAACTGCAAGACCTACCGCTGGTCTGGCACTTTATAGGTCCGATTCAGTCCAATAAATCCGCTCCTATCGCTGCGCATTTCGATTGGGTGCACAGTGTCGATCGCGAAAAAATCGCCAGGCGCCTGAGTGAGCAGCGCTCACCGCAGCTGCCTCCCCTGCAGGTCTGTCTACAAGTCAATATATCCGGGGAACAGAGCAAGTCCGGCGTGGGTCTTGCAGAGCTGCCGCAATTGGCGCGCACCGTCCTCAACCTACCCCACCTGCAGCTGCGCGGCTTGATGACAATACCTGCTGCCGCTGCTGACACGGCGCAACAGCATGTGCATTTCAGCCAGATGCGTGATGCCCTGGCGCAGCTCAGTACGCTGGCGCCCGGTATCGATACCCTGTCCATGGGCATGTCCGACGACCTGGAGACGGCCATCAGTGAAGGCGCTACGGTGATCCGCGTTGGTACAGCCATTTTTGGCTCCCGCGACAGGTGATTTTGGCGGGCGGCGCCATGTATACTGAACGACTTTTTTAGCGCTGGTGAGTACATGGCAGTCGAACTTTCGCATCCACCACACATCGCTTTTGTTGGCGCCGGCAACATGGCCAGCAGTATTATTGGGGGCCTGATCGCCAGCGGCCATCCCGCTGACCGCATGAGTGCGGCAGACCCATTCCCTACCAGCCTTGAGCGCCTGCGCGAAATCGCACCGGTTGCCGTATACAGTGACAACGTTGCCGCAGCGCACGGCGCAGACATTATCATTCTGGCGGTAAAGCCGCAGGTGATGGCACAGGCCACAGCGAGTATCGCTACAACCGTGCGTGCCAGCGGCTCTCTGGTAATATCAATCGCCGCCGGCATAACCATCGCCAGCATGCTCGCCAGACTCGGGCCAAAGACGGCCATCGTGCGCTGTATGCCCAATACCCCCGCACTGATAGGCTGTGGTGCCAGCGGCCTGTTCGCTAACGACCAGACCTCGGCCCGGCAACGCGAATTTGCACAGTATGTATTGTCCGCAGTGGGTATAACCTGCTGGGTAAACTCAGAGGCGGAACTGGACGCCATCACGGCGCTGTCCGGGAGTGGCCCGGCCTATGTGTTTTTGTTTATTGAGGCCATGGTCGCTGCGGGTATCGAGTTGGGACTGGATGCGAATACAGCGCAGCAGCTAGCATTGCAGACCAGTTTAGGTGCGTCGCGTATGGCTCAGGAAAGTGACGTCGACCTGGCAGAGTTGCGCCGCAGGGTGACCAGCCCGGGCGGCACCACCGAACGCGCAATACAAAGTTTTGAACAGCACGGTCTGCGCAAGGTCGTGGCAAACGCCATGCGCGCCGCCGCTGACCGGGCTGCCGAAATGGCGCAGGAATTGGGTTGAGGGGAGATGAATCAGCCGTGAATGCCATTAATGAGATATTGATGTACCTGATACAGACCCTCCTGAGCCTGTACCTGGTGGCCATGCTGTTGCGCTTTTTACTGCAGCTGGTGCGCGCCGACTTCTACAATCCTATTTCCCAGTTCCTGGTAAAGGTGACCAATCCGCTGGTACTGCCAGTGCGCAAGGTGATTCCCGGGTACGCTGGCTTCGATCTGGCGTCATTGCTGCTGACTGTGGTGTTACAGCTGCTGGGCATAGCCGCCATTTTGCTGCTCAACGGCATTGGCCTACCCAACATTGTACTGCTACTGATCTGGTCTGTGCTGGGCGTCATTGGTCTGCTGGTCAACATTTATTTTTTTGCTTTGCTGGCCATGATTATCCTTAGCTGGGTGGCTCCGGGCGGCAACAATCCGGCCATCTATCTTTTGTTCCAGATCACCGAGCCGATAATGGCCCCTCTGCGCAAAGTATTGCCCCCGATGGGTGGTCTGGATTTCTCTCCGATACTGGTCTTTGTCCTGATCAATGTTATCCAGATCGCGCTGGGTCATCTCGCTGGCGGAGTGGGCTTGAATCCCGCGCTGGTGCTTGGAATATGACGGCTAGCTCGTGAACCAGTCAATGTACAGCCCCTCAGTTGGCCTCATTACACCACAGATTGCGCGCTTCACCGAGCCACTGAGTCTGACCTGCGGCCGCGATTTGCCAGTCTATGAGCTAATGTATGAAACCTATGGCGAACTGAATGACCGTCGCTCCAACGCCGTATTGATCTGCCATGCGCTCAGCGGCAACCATCACGCCGCAGGCTACCACAGCCCTGATGACAAGAAGCCCGGCTGGTGGGACGAGTGCATTGGCCCAGGCAAGCCGATCGACACCACCCGTTTTTTCGTGGTGAGCCTGAACAATCTCGGTGGTTGCCATGGCTCCACCGGACCAAGCTCCATCAATCCCGCATCGGGCAAGCCGTGGGGGCCAGATTTCCCCCCTATGCGAACCAGGGACTGGGTACACAGTCAGGCTCGCCTGGCGGATTACCTTGGCATCGAGTGCTGGGCAGCGGTGATCGGTGGCAGCCTGGGCGGTATGCAGGCCATGCGCTGGTCGCTGGAGTTCCCGCAGCGCATTAAACACTGCATCGTTATCGCCGCCGCGCTGAAGCTCAGCGCCCAGAATCTGGCCTTTAACGAGGTGGCCCGCCAGGCCATTGAATCCGATCCGGACTATGTCGGCGGCAATTATCAGGCGCGCAACACAATACCCGCCCGCGGTCTGGCATTGGCACGGATGATTGGTCATATCACGTATCTGTCAGACGACGCTATGGCGAACAAGTTCGGGCGCGATTTGCGCTCCGGCAGTCTGGGCCGTGGGGAAGTCGCCAATGCCGAATTCCAGGTACAGAGCTATCTGCGCCATCAGGGCAGCCAGTTCTCGGGCAGCTTTGATGCCAATACCTATATCCTGATGACCCGGGCGCTGGATTATTTCGACCTCGCCCAGGAATACGGCAATGACCCGATCGCGGCGTTCCGCCACGCGCGCTGCAGCTTTCTGGTCATCTCGTTCTCCACCGACTGGCGGTTTTCTCCTGAACGTTCTCGAGAAATCGTGAACGCGCTGCTCGCGGCAGAGCGGCCCGTGAGTTATGCAGAAATCGAAGCAGACGAGGGTCATGACGCATTCCTGATGCCGATACCGCGCTACCTCGATGTCTTTCGCGCGTACATGCAGCGCGTGGCGGAAGCCGACTGATGCGACTCGATCTATCACACATTCAACGTTGGATTACTCCTGGCTCGCGGGTATTGGACTTAGGCTGTGGCGACGGTGTCTTTCTGGAGTTCCTGCGCGATCAGCGACAGGTCAGGGGTACCGGGCTGGAAATGGATCAGGACTATATAACCGCTGCCATCGCACGCGGCCTCAACGTTGTGGAACAGGATATGGACAAGGGCCTGGCCAACTTCCCCGACCATAGTTTTGATACGGTGGTGTTAGCACTGGCCCTGCAAGCCGTAAATTATCCTGATCGAGTACTGGAAGAGATGCTGCGCATCGGCCGTGAGGGCATCGTTACCTTTCCCAATTTTGGCCACTGGCGCTGCCGCCTCATGCTGGGTATCCGCGGACGCATGCCGGTATCCAGTTTCATGCCCCACACCTGGTACAACACGCCCAATATCCACTTCTGCACCGTGCGGGATTTCGAGGAACTGTGCCGGAACAAGGGCATCCGCATCCTGGCCAGGGATGTGGTAGGCAACACCAAACGTCAGCCTATGCTGTCGAATAAATGGCCCAATCTTTTCGCCACCACGGCGATCTATCATATTACACGGTAGCATGCGCCCACTGACCTTCATGCCCATCTTACTCGTCTGGCTGGCGTTGCTTGCTGGCCCGTCACTGGCGCAGCAGGCAGAAACATTTGGACCCTTCGAGCTGCATTACAGCGTAGTCAACACCACGTTCCTCGATCCAAAAATCGCCGCAAGCTACGGCATCGCCCGCGGCAAAAATCGCGCGATTCTCAACCTGGCGGTCCGCGAGAATCTCAGCGGTGGCAGCGCAGCCCGCAGCATGGTATTGCAGGGCCGCACCTGGGACCTGATACAAAGCCAGACGCTGGAGTTCAGGGAAATTCGCGAGGGTGAGACCATTTACTACATCGCCGAATTCGCATTTATCAATGAGGAGTGGCGCTTTTTCGAAATCGATTTTCGACCTGATGGAGCAGACCAGACCTATACCTTCAAACACAAACACCAGCTGTATATCAACTGATGTCTGCACCAGTGCAAGAAAAAACCGTGGTGCTGGCCAGTGGTAACGCTGGCAAATTGCGTGAACTCGGGGAGGTTCTGGCACCTCTGGGCGTGACGCTAACACCCCAGTCTCACTTGGGCGTGCCCGACGTGGAGGAAAACGGCTTGAGCTTCGTCGAAAATGCCATCATTAAAGCACGCGCGGCAGCTCGACATACGGGGCTTCCCGCCATAGCCGATGACTCCGGCCTGGAGGTAGATCAGCTGAATGGCGCACCAGGCATCTACTCCGCCCGGTATTCAGGGGCTGGCGATACGGCCAACAACCAGCGCTTATTGCAAGAGCTTGCCGCTACGCCTGAGGCGCAGCGTAGCGCGCGATTTCAATGTGCTCTGGTCTACATGCGCCACGCACTGGATCCCACTCCGCTGGTGTGCCAGGCCAGCTGGGAGGGATTTATTTTGTTCGAGCCCCGTGGCGACCACGGCTTTGGCTATGACCCGCTGTTTTACATCCCCGAGCACAACTGCAGTGCTGCGCAACTTCCCTCTGAGCTAAAAAATCGCATAAGTCACCGGGCCAGGGCCAGCGCACTTCTGTTCAATGCCCTGCGCCACCGCTGATGCAACTGCCACCACTGGGCCTCTATATTCACCTGCCCTGGTGCGAACGCAAATGTCCCTACTGCGATTTCAACTCCCACGAAATCAAGACGATTCCACAGGACGAGTATATTCGCACACTGCTTAAGGACCTGCGCAGTGATCTACACTTGTTGCAGCATAGGACAGTAGACACCCTGTTCATTGGTGGCGGTACGCCCAGTCTGTTTTCGCCTGCGGCAATTGGAATGTTATTGGCCAAAATAGCAGAGTTGGTGCCCTTATCGCCAACGCTGGAAGCCACTATGGAGGCCAACCCCGGAAGCGCCGAGGCGGACAAGTTCTGCGCGTTTAAAGACGCCGGAATCACTCGGTTGTCACTGGGCATCCAGAGCTTCGATGACACCCAACTGCAGACCCTGGGGCGGATACACACCAGTGATCAGGCTCATGCCGCGATTGAGTTCGCGCGCAGTGCGAGGTTTGACAGTTTTAATCTCGACCTGATGCACGGGCTACCCGGGCAAACGTTGCGCGGCGCCGAGACAGACCTGCTGACTGCGCTAGCCTGTGCGCCTTCCCATCTTTCCTGGTACCAACTGACGATTGAGCCCAATACGGTGTTCCATAAGCGTCCTCCGCAACTGCCCGTTGAGGATGAGCTGGCGGATATCCAGCAGTGTGGTGAGCAGTTGCTGGCACGCGCAGGCTTTGTGCAGTACGAAGTGTCTGCCTACAGCCAAGCCGGTTACAGCTGTCGCCATAACAGCAATTACTGGGCGTTTGGTGATTACCTTGGTATCGGGGCTGGTGCCCACGGCAAGATCAGTTTTCCAGACGGGCGCATTATGCGCTATGCCAAGCGACGCCAGCCGCAGGAATACATGTCTGCCGCGCCGACAAGTTTTGTCGCCACTAGCAGAACGCTGGATCAGAGTGAGATCGCGGGGGAGTTTATGCTAAACGCGCTGCGCCTGAATGCCGGTTTTACCTTACAACAGTTTGGTTCCAGAACAGGATTGCATTGCGCGCAGCTGGAACCGCAACTGGCGTCTCTTTGTGAGCGTGGCTTACTGGAGCGCAACGGCGATGTCGTCAGGGCCACAGAAACCGGCAGACGATTTCTGGATAGCGTTATTGCGGAGTTTTTCCCTGACTAGCGAGCTCCGCCAGGCTACTGCGCCGCGCGAAAACCAGATCCCAGACCCCATGCCCGAGTCGTTCGCCGCGCATTTCGAACTTGGTGAGTGGACGGTACTCGGGGCGCGGCGCGAACTGCCCATCACCTGCCGTGTTGGATAACCCTTCGGCAGCACTAAGCACGTCCATCATCTGCCGCGCATAGTCTTCCCAATCGGTAGCCAAATGCACAATTCCATCCGGCTTCAGTTTGCGGATCAGTTGCGCAACAAACGAAGGTGTAATAAGGCGCCGTTTATTGTGGCGTTTCTTGTGCCAGGGATCGGGGAAGAAGATTTGCACCGTGTCCAGCGACGCATCAGGAATACAGTTGCGGAGGACTTCCACGGCATCGTGGCGGTAGATTCGAATATTGTCGACGCCCCGTGACTCAATGCTGTGTAGCAGTTTTCCCACACCGGGCCTGTGCACTTCAATGCCGATGAAGTTTGTGTCGGGCGCGGCCTGAGCAGTGATTAGTAGCGACTGGCCCATACCAAAACCAATCTCCAGCACCACCGGACCGTTGCGGCCAAATACTGCATCGCAGACCAGTTCACCAGCGACATACTCAAGGCCCCAACGCGTCCAGTGCTCTTCAAGGGCTTGCTTCTGTACCTGCGTCATGCGTCCGGGGCGCAACACATAACTGCGAATGCGCCGACTCGTGTCTCCATCAGTCATGAGAAAACTCGCCCTAACGTCGCAATCAGACCAACAGTTTCCAGCCGGTCGCGGCGAGACAGGCCCAACCGCCGATCAGTGCCAGTCCGCCCAAAGGGGTGACAGCCCCCAGCCAGCGCACACCGGTGATACTCAGCAGGTAGAGGCTACCGGAGAAAATCACAATCCCGAGAATAAACAGGTATCCGCTACTCTTGAGCAGCACGGTTTGGGGTTGGCTTAAGGCAAAAATGCCGACCGCGAGTAAAGCGAAACTGTGATAGAAATGGTATTGGACAGCGGTTTGAAATACGCCCAGAGCATACTCATCGAGTCTACTCTTGAGAGCGTGTGCTCCAAACGCACCCAGCATAACGGCCAGCATGCCACTGAGTGAAGCAAGGGTGATAAATAGTTTCGCCATCGTATAGTGTAACCAGAAGGCGGTGAACCCGCCTCAATTATGGGCTCTTACGCTGCGATGCTTACCCGCAGCTTTTCCATGGCGGTCTGCTCAAGCTGTCTGATCCGCTCTGCGGAGACATTGTACTGCGCTGCCAGCTCATGCAGTGTAGCCTTCTTCTCCGCTAGCCAGCGTTGGGACAAAATATCGCGGCTGCGCTCATCCAGCGCGGCCAGAGCATGGTGCAGCTGCGCCTCACTGTTGTTCTGCCAATCACTGGATTCCAATATGGAGGCGGGGTCTGCACTGTAGTCTTCAAGATAGTATTGCGGCGCCTGCCAGGCATCGTCATCTTCCACGTCAAGGGGCTGATCGTATCCGAGATCCCGGCTGCTGAGGCGACCCTCCATGCGCTGTACCTCGCGTACATCCACGCCCAGATCATCCGCGATAGCCTGCGCCTCATCCGCACTCAGCCAGGTCAGGGATTTCTTGGCACTGCGCAGGTTAAAAAACAGTTTACGTTGCGCCTTGGTGGTCGCGACTTTAACAATGCGCCAGTTGCGCAGAATGAATTCATGCATTTCGGCCTTGATCCAGTGCACGGCGAAAGATACCAGGCGCACGCCCTTCTCCGGATTGAAGCGCTTGACTGCCTTCATTAGGCCCACATTGCCCTCTTGAATCAGGTCGGCCTCAGGCAGGCCATAACCTGAATAGCTGCGTGCAATGTGTACTACGAAACGCAGGTGTGACATCACGAGTTCACGCGCGGCCTGCAAATTTTCGTTGTAGTAGAGATCTTCCGCCAATTCACGCTCGCGCTCTACACTCAGCACCGGAATGCTGCTAACTGCCAGCACATAAGCTGGTAGATTCGCACCGGGGACCATCTGGTCAATGGGCTGTAAGCTCTTTACCATTTTTTTCATCCTTCCTCGCTATTTCCTTTGATAATTTTAGCACTCATTCCCTTAGAGTGCTAATTTCAAATTAGTTCCAAAAAGCACCAAAATATTCGGATTATCTATTTATAATCAATAAGTTAACGGCTTGATGGGAATTGGAAACCCGGCGCCATCAGCGCGGTTCAATGTGCACCAGATGGCGTGAGACCGCGAGCCAGGCGCCCGCCAAGCCTAGCATTCCGCCGAGAATAACCAGATTTAGTGCGCCCATTATGCCCAGTCCACTCAGCTGAAAAGCGCTTTCGTAGAGCAGCGCTAATTCACCTATTGGCTCCTCCAGGAACCACAGTGCCACCGACACCAGCAGTGCGGCCAGCACACCACCACCAACACCGTACCAAAGCCCGGTATACAAAAATGGCCGGCGTACAAAGCCATTGCTACCGCCGACCAACTTGACGATGACAATCTCATCGCGGCGACTTTCAATGGCAAGTCGAATGGTGTTGCCCAAAATCAGCAATACACCAATCACCAGCATGCCCCCTACCGCCAGGACCAGACGTCGGCTGAGTTCCATCAAGCTGTTCAGGCGCTGCAACCACTCCATATCCAACACCGCCTCGGCAACATCAGTATTGCCCTGTAGTTCCGTGCGCAGCGCCGCCACCGCCGGGCCATCGAGGGTAGCAACCGGAGTGACCAGTATCAGGTCCGGGAGGGGATTCTCCTCCAGGCTGGCCAATACATCGGCAAAACCTGACAGCGTGCGAAACTCTTCCAATGCATGTTCACGTGAAACAAAGCGCGTCTGGCCAACATCCTTGCGCGCGCCAAGCTCGACTTCCAGCTGCCTCGCCCTGTCGTGTGCAACCCCATCCTGCAGAAACAGGGAAATCTGGGCCGGGCTATCCCAGCCAGCACTCACCTGGCTCACGTTATCCAGCGCCACGTTCAAACCAACCGGCAAGGCGAGGGCAATTCCAATAACCAGCCAGGTAAGCAGGCTGGAGCCCGGGTGATCAAGCACCCGCTGTAAACTGTCAGCCGCCGAGAGGCGATGGTGCTGTAACCAGCCATTGTAACGGTCGAGCAGGCTGGTTCGACTAAGGCTTGCCCCCTCCCTACGACTACCGGCTTCGCGGCGACTCATCACAATGCGCTCCCGCTAATCAGGCTGCCCTGCCGCAAAGTGATGATGCGATGGTGCAAGCGAGAAATCAGGACCAGGTCGTGACTGGCGATCAACACCGTAACACCCACCTGATTGAACTCCTCGAACAGATCCATAATTTCTGCCGACAGTGCAGGATCAAGGTTTCCAGTGGGTTCATCTGCTAAAAGAATTTTGGGCTTGCCCACGACCGCCCTGGCAATCCCCACACGCTGCTGTTCTCCTCCAGATAGGGTGATCGGCATCGCCCGTTCACGATCGAGCAGGCCCACCTTGTCCAGTGCTGCGCGCACTCGCCTCCCCACTTCCCGATGCTCGTAGCCCGCTATAATCAAGGGCAGCGCGACATTGTCAAAGACCGACCGATCGAACAGCAGTTGGTGATTCTGGAACACTACGCCGATGTTTCGTCGGTGCTGTGGAATACCACGCGGGCGCACTTCAGCCAGATCCTGACCATCAATAGTCACCTGCCCGCGACTGGGGCGCTCCATCAGCATAATGAGGCGCAGCAGCGTACTCTTTCCCGCGCCCGAATGGCCGGTCAGAAAAACAAGTTCATCCCGATTAATGTGGACGCTGATCTCCCGCAGCGCGTCATGCCCCTGTGCATAGCGTTTGCTCACCCGATCAAAAGTGATCATGCGGAAGCATCTTCGGCGTCGAACAAGGCCTCAATAAACTGTTCGGCCTGAAAGGGACGCAGGTCCTCTACGGCTTCACCCACACCAATAAAACGAATCGGGAGTCCCAGTTTTTTTGCTATCGCGAAGATAATGCCGCCCTTGGCCGTGCCATCCAATTTAGTCAGGGTTATCCCGGATACCCCGACCCACTGCTGAAAGTGCTCGGCCTGTGACAACGCATTCTGTCCCGTCCCGGCGTCCAGAACCAACATCACTTCATGCGGTGCGAATGGATCAAGTTTGGCCATCACCCGAACAACCTTTTTCAGCTCCTCCATAAGGTTGTCCTTGTTATGCAGACGGCCAGCTGTGTCCGCGATCAATACGTCAACCTTGCGGGCACGCGCTGCTTGCAGTGCATCAAAAATCACAGAAGCGCTGTCTGCGCCCGTGTGCTGTGCCACCACCGGCACCTCGTTGCGCGCACCCCACACCTGCAGCTGCTCCACTGCGGCGGCGCGAAATGTATCGCCAGCAGCGAGCATGACCGAACATCCAGCATCCATATAATGCTTGGCCAACTTGCCGATAGTCGTCGTCTTGCCAACCCCGTTTACCCCGACCATCAGGATGACAAAGGGCTGCTGGCCGTCAATCACCAAGGGTTTTTCACAGGGTCGCAACAGTGCCAACAACTCCTCACGAAGAGCGCTTTGTACCGCTTCTGGTCGCAGCAACTCCTTGCGTGATACGCGCTGGGTAAGTCGATCAATAATTTCCAGAGTGGCCTCCACACCCACGTCCGCCAGGAGCAGACGAGACTCCAGTTCCTCGAACAGCTCGGCATCAATCTCCTTGCGCCCGAGAAACAGATTGCCCACACCTTGCACCAGATTATCGCTGGTGCGGCCCAACCCGCGACGCAAGCGCGACAACAGACCCACTTTCTGCGCTTGTCCTGTAGTAGCTTCGTCCGTGTCGGGCGTGCGTAGGACAGATATATCAGTCTCTATTGCCGGCGCGACAGCGTTCGGCTCAGCTGACGTCGCCGGGGCATCCGCTTGTTTTTTGCGTTTAAAAAATTTCATATGTGTCGTGCTAGAGTGTGTGCAATACGCACGCCTGAGAAGGCGCCTATCGTATCACCCTTGGATAAAGCGAAGAAATGTCGGGATCAGGGAACCGCAGCACAAAGCAGGGCCAAGTACGAATCATCGGGGGCCAGTGGCGCGGACGCAAACTCACTTTTACCCCCGCAGACGGGTTGCGGCCCACCGGCGACCGCATCCGGGAAACCTTATTCAACTGGCTAACTGCCGCTGTTGCTGACGCCCACTGCGCAGACCTGTTTGCAGGAAGCGGGTCCCTCGGACTTGAGGCGCTGTCCAGAGGCGCCCGGCACTGCGATTTTGTGGACTGCTCAAGCGCCGCGTTGGCTCAGGTGGGGGATCATCTGCGGACGCTTGGCGCAGCTGGCAAAGGCAGTTGTCACCCCGTTTCCGCGCTACAGTTCCTGCAAACGGCGACCGCGCGCTATGACATCGTGTTTATCGACCCGCCGTTTCAACTGCAATTGGTCGAGCCGGTCTGCACCACACTGGCGCAGTTGGCGCTATTGGGCGAAGATGCATTGGTCTACGTTGAGATGGGTGCTACGCAGGCGCCCCCCACGATGCCGCCCGGTTGGCGCCTGCACCGGGAAAAATTTTCAGGCGGCGTGGCCTATCGACTGTTCCGTGTTAATCCATCCGAAAACTAGCGTTAACATGGTCTTGGCCGCATCCGGTCGCATTGTCGCTTCCCCACAAATTGTTTACCATCTGCAATCCTGCCTTAAAAACCGGCCAGCGCCATGAGAACCAACTGCGTCATCTATCCGGGTACCTTCGACCCCATTACCAATGGTCACGTGGACCTGGCCGAAAGAGCCGCGCGCCTGTTCGACCGTGTGGTTGTGGCCATCGCCCACAGTCAAAAGAAAACGCCTTTGTTTTCACTAGAAGAACGGGTTGATCTGTGCGAGATGGCACTGGCGCACCTGGACAATGTCGAAGTGGTGGGCTTTAGCAATCTGCTGACGGACTTCGCCAGAAGCCAGAATGCGCGGTGCGTCTTAAGGGGCCTGCGCGCCGTGGCGGATTTCGAGTACGAATTTCAATTAGCGAATATGAACCGCGCTATTTATCCCGAGTTTGAGAGCATTTTTCTCACCCCCTCGGAGCACCTGGCCTATATTTCCTCTTCGCTGGTCAAAGAAATCGCCGCCCTGCAGGGCGACATCAGTCCCTTTGTTCCCGCCCAGGTAGCGGCAGCGCTGAAGAGCCGATTTGCCGATAACTAAACCCGCTGTCGAGGGGCCCAGAAAGCCGTATCAGGATTCCTTCGCTTTTTCCGCTTCTTCCTTGACTCTGCGGTTAGCCTCTGTGTCCTTACCGCTGTAGCCCGGATTGCGACAACCCAGACAACGCATAAATGTCGTCTCTACCGGTCCACCAATCAAGGTGCCCGCTGCCTCACTGGCATTGCCCGCTAACAGCGTAAACGGCAAGCTGACCAGCCATACAGCTGCCCCACCGACTGTCAGAACTGCACCAATGGGGCGTGCCACCAGCAAATCCCCCGCCATGGCCCACTCGCTGGGGCTCTCATCAATCGCCTCTTGCGCCCACAACATCTGTGGCAACAACAGACAACTTATAACCAAGGCAATCGTGGCGCGCCGTGTATCGACTATTATTTTCATACTCACACTCCCGGGTTTTATACCCGTTCCCCTTTTCCGCTAGTGTAGCCTGTTCAACGTTGGCAGGTCACGCAGTAGACACTGCTGCGCTGCCCCAGCCGCACTTCCCGCAACACACTCCCGCAACACTTGCAGGGCTGCCCCGTCCGGCCGTAAACAAGGAGCTGTTGCGCGAAATAACCAGGCTTGCCATCACCACCCACAAAATCACGCAGGGTAGTTCCACCCTGCTCTATAGCCGAAGTAAGTACTTGCTTAATTGTATTAGCCAGACCCTCGTAGCGCGCTAGCGAAACTCGCCCGGCCGCACGATCCGGGCGAATACCGGACCGAAACAGGGCTTCGTTAGCGTAAATATTACCAACACCAACAACGACCTTTCCGTCCATGATGAAGTTCTTTACAGGCCCTTTGCGGCACCGGGAGCGGCGATACAGTAGTTCGCCATCAAATTCTGCGGACAGAGGCTCGGGTCCAAGGCCAGCCAGCAAGGGGTGTAGCTCGCCCGTAGCCAACCAAAGAAAGCACCCGAAGCGCCGTGGATCGTGATAGCGCAAGCACACGTCGCCCTCCAGCAGGAGGTCAATGTGATCGTGCCGACCAGGCGACGCATCGGCAGCGACCACGCGCAGGGAGCCGGACATTCCCAAATGCACCAATAAGGAGCCCGCTGTCGTGCGAAACAGGAGGTATTTGGCGCGGCGCTCTACCGCGTTGATGGCCTGCCCGCGCAGCAACAATGCCAGCTGGTCCGGCACCGGCCAGCGCAACCGCGGTTCACGTACAAGCACTTGCTGCACCACGCGACCGCGGCAGTGCGGTTCAACGCCACGGCGGGTTGTTTCTACTTCTGGCAATTCAGGCATGGCGCAATGAATTCACTATAGATACTAGTTGGCAGAGCCGGGCCCTTAAGCAAAAAACCCCGGCCAATGCCAGGGTTTCGAGTATGGATTCTCAGTAGAGATCCCTATTTGATTTTGCCTTCTTTGTACATCACGTGCTTGCGCACCACGGGATCATATTTTTTCATTTCAAGCTTATCGGGAGTGGTTCGCTTGTTTTTGTCCGTGGTGTAGAAATGTCCTGTACCAGCAGATGAATTCATTCTTACTTTGTCTCTCATGGCAATTCTCCTTTAAACCTTTTCACCGCGCGCGCGAATATCCGCCAATACCTGCTCGATTCCGAGCTTGTCAATTATCCGCATACCTTTGCTGGAAACTCGCAAGGTGACAAAGCGCTTCTCTGTTGGCAACCAAAAACGATGCTGATGCAAATTGGGCAAAAAACGACGCCGGGTGCGATTCTTGGCGTGTGACACGTTATTTCCAGTTATCGGCCGCTTACCGGTAACCTGACAGACTCTAGTCATGATCTTTACTCTCCCCAAAAGATGCGGGGTATTCATTAAAAGTGGTGAAACTTAACGGCCTGAACAAGACCCCGGCCGCGCAGAGCGCGACTTTATACCAGAACACCTTGGCCATAGCAAGCAAACGAAAGCACGGGCAACAGCGCTTGAACGGCGTCAATTTCCTTGCAGTCGCGCGCATTTCAGGCATCGCCTCAACGTGTATCGGTCTGCCCATGTCGTCATTTGTAGCCCGAATTTCAACTCACAATAGCCCTTGTTCTGCAAAGGAGTATTCGCCGCCGCTACCGACGATAATGTGATCCAACACCCGAATATCCAATACTGCCAGCGCCGCGCACAGACGTTCTGTAATCCTGCGATCTGCGGTGCTGGGTTCCGCCACTCCCGATGGATGGTTATGGGCAAAGATGACCGCCGCCGCCCCATACTGTAGTGCCCGCACGGCGACTTCCCTCGGATAGACCGCAGCCCCGTCAAGTGTGCCGAAAAACAGGTCTTCGCAGCGTTGCACACGATGCTGGCTGTCCAGAAATAAAACCGTAAACACCTCCCGGCTACGACTCCCCAAATGGTATTGCAGGAAACGCCGCGTTTCGCTCGGACTGCTCAGCACATCGCCCGTGGTTAGTTGCTGCAGGGCCTGACGCGATGCCAGTTCCATCGCCGCACGCAAGCGTGTGTATTTTGCCGGACCGACACCCGCACACGCCAACAAAGAGCCTTGGCCCGCTCGCATCAGCCCACTGATACCACCATAATCACTGAGCAGGGAGCGCGCCAAATCCAATGCGCTGCAATCTCGATAACCGGTGTGCAGCAATATGGCGAGGAGTTCTGCGTCCGACAGTGCTGCCGCGCCGCGCTCCAACAACTTGTCCCGGGGCCCTTCCCCATGCATCCATCGAGCAATACTCATAGCACGCTCCTCCCTGAGCTAACCGCCCGTGCAGTGTCAAATGCTGCCTCACAGTGGTATCTTTCCTCCTCGGCTATCATCCCTGTTTGAGCGAGCAAATGGCACATCTTTTCAATCGCAATGTCCTGCTCGGCGTCAGTGGTGGTATCGCGGCCTATAAGTCAGCGGAGTTGATCAGGCAGCTGCAGGAACGTGGTGCCAGTGTCCGTGTGATAATGACCCACGGAGCTCAGGAGTTCATCACACCCCTCACGTTGCAAGCACTGTCTGGCAATCCCGTGCACACCCAATTGCTGGATGAGCAGGCTGAGCTCGGCATGGGGCATATTGAGCTGGCGCGCTGGGCCGACCTGCTGTTGATTGCTCCTGCCACAGCCGACCTGATCGCGCGACTAAGCGCTGGCCGGGCGGACGACTTGCTCACGACCGTAGCCCTGGCCACCGCTGCACCGCTGCTGCTGGCGCCGGCCATGAACCAGCAGATGTGGAAAGATCCAGCCACCACAGCAAATGTCGATACTCTGGTCAAAAGAGGCGCCCAGATTGTCGGCCCCGCAGCCGGACAACAGGCCTGTGGCGATATAGGCCCCGGACGCATGGAGGAACCGCCGATGATTGCAGAGGCGGCGGCCAAACTGTTTGCGCTGGGCCACTTGGCGGGCAAACGGGTCGTCATTACCGCCGGACCCACCCGGGAAGCGCTCGATCCCGTGCGTTACATCTCCAATCATAGCTCGGGAAAAATGGGTTACGCGCTGGCGCAGGCGGCAGTGGACGCCGGCGCGATAACCACCCTGGTCAGTGGCCCGGTTGCCCTGACACCAACGGATCACATACGACTCGTGGGTGTGCACAGCGCCGAGCAAATGCTGCAACAATGCCTTTCGCTGTTGCCGGAATGCGATGTGTTTATCGCCTGCGCCGCCGTGGCCGATTACCGCCCGGTAAAAATAGCTCAGCAGAAGATAAAGAAAGAACTGCAGGAAATCACGCTGCAGCTGGTGCGCACCGTGGATATTGTTTCTGCTATGACAGCGGGCGAGCATCGCCCCTACACCGTTGGCTTTGCTGCTGAGACGCACGACGTGCTGGCCTATGCCAGACAAAAAATGCAGCGCAAAGGCCTGGATATGATTGTCGCCAATGACGTTTCCGACCCGTCCATCGGTTTCAATAGCGATGACAATGCCGTGACCGTGCTGTGGCGTGACGGGGAACAGGCACTGGATCGCGCACGCAAAAGTGTTATAGCGCAAAAAATTGTGCTATTGATTGCCGCACAAATTCAAAGAATCGACTGAATGCTGAAGCTGAGAAAAGTCAAAAGTACTGTCTCCGATGATGAGCACAATACGGAGGCCGTCACCAATACCCCCCAGGGTATCACCGCACACGGCAATGCCTTGCGGAAAATTTGTGGGATGGCGCTGTTGGCCATTTTGGTTCCACTGTTGCTCGGATTTACCTACCTGATTATGGTACGGGAGCCCACACTACAAGATGCGCAGGTGGATCGGGTAGCCTCCTCCTTCGCGTTGCAGCAGGCGACAAACGTTCACCACATATTCGAGAGTATGCAGGCCCGGATTGAATCTGCCGCACTCTCCCCGCTTGCTTTGTCGGCGATAGCAAGCAATTCCGAGGAAGAGATTGCCCTGGTGGAGAAAACGTTTTTGGATTACTTCCCGGAAGTTGTCAGCCTGAAAATCATCCCTATCGGTGAGATGGGCACGGCCGACATCGCAGGAGGCAATCAGGGCCTGCGCAACCATATAGAAGTCGATCTTGTGCGACGCACCAGCGAAGGAGACGAAACCCAACCAGAGGCCTACAAATTCGAAGATAAATGGCTGACATCCATGGCCGCCCGAATAACTCACCCGCGCATCGAAGATCACTGGGCAGTCATCATCGTAACGCTGGACAACGAACAGCTATCGAAACACCTTGTATCCCTGGAGGAGGGGAACGGCAAATTTGCCTTGGAACAGCTGTATAGCGCTTTCGGCGGGAAAGCGGGCGGCAAAAAACGTATTGATGTGATTGCTGCCAGCGGCAAGGGCAAAACCGGTTCGAACACACGCTATGCAGACGTACCCAATACGCCCTGGCGCGTATCGTTCAGCCCATCAAGTAGTCTTATGCAGGAACTGAGGATCAACCAGCTCCCCTTATTTTCGGTGCTGGCCCTGGTCGTTCTAGCGGCGCTCGGCGCGCTGTCCATTGTATTGATTCTTTTCCCCAAAAAGCTGGACGGGGAAGTCAGTAAAGTGATTTCGGCGGCAGACCAAAAAAATCCTCTGACGCTGACAATTCCACAGCTGGTCCCAATCGCCAAACAATTGCGACGCGCCACCCTGCGCGCACTGCGCCAGAGTAATTCGGGCTTTTCTGAGATGCCCAGGACGGGGATTGAAAGTTCTGCTGCGCGTGCTTCAAACCTGACCAATCCTCTCTTTCAGTCAAAAAACATGCTCGATGAGGAAGAGTTCCTGGACCTAGACCTGACTGCAAGTGGCCCGACAACCAAACCCACTGCTGTCAGCGAAGAGGCGTTCCCTGAACATATCTTCCGTGCCTACGACATTCGCGGCGACGCCGAGACCGAGCTGACTGATCAGCTGGTGGCGAATATCGCACGGGCGATTGGCACCATTGCCGGCGAAATGGGTGAGCAATCCCTGATTGTGGCATGCGACGGCAGAACCTCCAGTCCTCGCATTAAATCGACGTTGGTCCGCGCTCTCATGGAGACCGGCAGGGATGTCATCGATATCGGTTTAGTGCCAACACCACTGCTCTACTACGCAACGCGCCACCTGAACTGTCGATCAGGCATTATGATCACGGGCAGCCACAATCCAGCGAACCAGAACGGGCTTAAAATTGTCCTCAATCAGCAAACGATAGCAGCAGGTGGCATACAACAGCTGCGCGAACGGGTTGTGGCTGGCACCTTCAGCACCGGCAATGGGCGCATGACGCGCGAAGATATCGCGCCGGCCTATATGGAAGAGGTGCTGCATGATATCGCTATTGCAGTCCCGCTCAAGATTGTCATCGACGCAAGCAACGGTGCCACCAGTGACATTGCGCCTAAATTGTTTGAAGAGCTCGGTTGCGAAGTGCAGCGACTGAATTGTCAGATTGACGGACGCTTTCCAGGGCATCCGCCCGATACCAGTAATGAGGACAACCTCGCCGAACTGGTGAGGATGGTACTGGAGGTCGGGGCTGACTTTGGCGTGGCTTTCGATGGCGATGGCGACCGACTGGCGGTGGTCACGCCGAGTGGGCAGATCGTGCGCTCGGATGTGCTGCTTATGCTCTATGCCCAGGATGTGGTGTCGCGCAACCCCGGTGCCGACGTCATCTTCGACGTCAAGTGCAGCCGCCAACTCTCCAAGTTAATTACCCGTCACGGCGGTCGTCCCGTATTGTGGAAGACCGGTCACGCCTTTATGAAAGAGAAGATGAAGGAAACCGGAGCGCTGTTAGGCGGCGAGTTCTCCGGTCACATGTTCTTCGGTGAGCGCTGGTACGGGTTTGACGATGGCATGTATGCAGCGGGGCGGCTGGCAGAAATACTCAGTACCCATGGGGAGAGCCTGGACGATTCAATCGCCAAATTCCCCGTTACTATCAACACCCCGGAGATCATCATTCCGGTGCCCGATAACTACAAGTTCGAACTGATCGAGAAAATTATCAATAACGCGGACTTCTCTGCGGGCAAAGTGAACACCATGGACGGTATCCGGGTGGATTTCAGCAACGGTTGGGGCCTGGTGCGCGCCTCCAATACCGGTCCGGCACTCACCGCCCGCTTCGAAGCGGACACGCGGGAGAATCTCGACATCATACAAGACGAGTTTAGAGCCCAGATTGCGCTAATCGACCCCGAGCTCAAACTCAACTTTTAACGTACCTGCTCCATCGTGGGGCGGGGCACAACCGTAGGCTACGACATGTCACTCGATCGTGCAGAAGCTCTGAACATCGCCCAGGTTTTGACCGAGGCCTTGCCCTATATCCAGCGCTTCATTGGCAAAACTATCGTGGTCAAGTTTGGCGGTAACGCCATGGTCGATCCCCTCCTCCACGAGAGCTTCGCCAGAGATGTGGTGCTGATGAAACTGGTGGGTATGAATCCGGTAGTCGTGCACGGTGGCGGTCCACAGATAGGCGCTCTGCTGGCCAAGCTGAATATTCACACCGAGTTTGTTGACGGGATGCGGGTCACCGATGCCCAGACGATGGATGTGGTGGAAATGGTACTCGGTGGCAGTGTCAACAAGGAGATTGTCTCCTCAATCAATCGAAATGGCGGGAAGGCTATCGGTGTCACCGGCAAGGACGGACAGATGATTCGGGCCCGGAAGCTCACCGTTAGCCGTTACAGCCACGAACTGGACGTATCAGAGATCGTCGATATAGGCCACGTAGGCGAGGTAGACCAGATCGATACGGAGGTGCTTCAGGTCATCCTCGGAAGCAACTTCATTCCAGTCATCGCGCCCATTGGGGTCGGCGAAGACGGCAGCACATACAATATCAACGCTGATCTGGTCGCCGGCAAATTGGCCCAGGTTATGCGAGCTGAGAAATTGATGCTGCTGACCAATGTCGCAGGGCTGCTGGACAAACAGGGCAATATTCTTACCGGACTGACCACGGTGCAGGTGGATTCGCTGATCGCGGACGGTACGATTAGTGGCGGGATGTTGCCAAAAATTCGCTGCGCCCTGGATGCAGTAAAATCGGGCGTGACCAGCGCCCACATCGTCGACGGTCGCGTGCCCCATGCGGTTTTGTTGGAAACCTTCACTGACGAAGGTATGGGCACACTTATCACCAATAAACGAGTCTAGCTGAAAAAAAAACAGGAAATCGATCCCCATTCCCGTTTGGCTTATTGCAGGCACGACGGGTAATCGCTAGCATTGGTTTGACCGCTATACGATATGGAATGCCATGCCTCCGAGAAAATCCCAAAGGCGCCAGCAAATATTGGAAGCTCTGGCCCACATGCTCGAGGCCAACCCGGGTAACCGCATCACCACCGCCGGTCTTGCCAAACAAGTCGGGGTCTCCGAAGCCGCCCTCTATCGACACTTTCCCAGTAAGTCGAAGATGTTTGAAGGTCTCATCGAATTTATAGAAGACACCCTGTTCAGCCGCATCAGCATTATTCTTGGGGAAGAGCAGACGGCCGCAGTACGTTGCGAAAAGATGCTCATGCTGTTGCTGGTATTTAGTGAACGCAATCCAGGCCTTAGCCGCATCCTGACGGGTGACGCCCTGTCCGGAGAAAGTGATCGCCTGCACCAGCGGGTGGCGCAGTTGTTCGATCGCTTTGAGACGCAATTGAAGCAAGTTATTCGAGAAGCAGAGCTGCGCGAGGGGTTGCGTCCGACCATTCCCCTAACAGCAGCCGCTAACCTTCTCATAGCTGCAGCCGAGGGGCGTATTTCCCAATATGTGCGCAGCGGATTTCAGCGCCTACCCACCACAGAATGGGTCAAGCAGTGGGAATTGTTGATGGGTAGTTTCTTCCGCCATGCGATTAGCCAGCCGCTTCCTGACCAGGCCACCAGCTTGGTCAGCTAGCTCGCCACGCAGCGTTACAGTTTTTTTGCCGGTTTGTTACTTCTGGGACGCAGCGTCTGTCGCAGTTTGACCACGTCCTGCAACATCCCAAAACGCTCGACATCTGCCTTAAAGGAGTCAGAAAGCGCCTCGATCTCCTTGTCCCGCTCGGCAATATCGCGCTCGATGGCTGCGATTTCATTTTGCAGGCTCTCGATGGCCCTGAGCCGTTCCACGTCTACGCTTCTGCCTGCACGCTCGGTATCTGCCGCCTGCGCCTGGTAGTTTTCCACTTTCTGCTTGATGGCGCGCCTGTTGCCTCTGAGGATGCTCATTCTGATCTGCAGGTCACCCAGGGCGCGACGCTCGGCATCTTCTATGTCGGCCACGGTACTGTACTGAAGCAACAGGGATTCGTCCCACTTCTGGAGGCGCTCTTGTTCTGCCCGCGCCGCCTGCTGGCGTCTTTCCTCGGCGTCTTTCTCCTTCCTTTCCTGCGCGGTGAGTTCACGCGGCACCACCTGGATGACCATGCCCTTGTCATTGAGGACTTCATAACCGCTGCCTACCGATTCCGCCGGCACCCGGTAATCCACCACCACGTTCCCTTCGGCATTCCGGTACCGATAAAGCGGCTTCGCCTCGACCACAGCGGTCAGACTCAGCAAAAGTGCGCTGATTAAGACCGATCGCATAGTATTGGCTCGAACATTCATGTGCCCAATATAGGACCTGTTTGACGTTGGTACAAGTTAGACGCCGTAACGCTCACGGTACCGCCGCATCGCAACCAACGCGCCGGGAGGGCCGTTCGCCGCTGCCTCAAGGTAATCAATAATGTGACCTATGTTGAGAATACTGAACACGGGCACCGCCTCGGCTTGCTCCAACTCCTGTACGGCGGACAACGTCCCGGCTCCGCGCTCCTGGCGATCCAGGCCAATGACCACTCCCGCCAGGTCAGCGCCAGCTTGGTGGATCATACCGATCACCTCCCGGACTGCTGTTCCTGCCGTAATGACGTCATCGATGACCAGCACCCGCCCCCGCAAGGGCGCTCCCACCAACATGCCTCCCTCTCCATGGGCTTTCACTTCCTTACGATTGTAGGCAAACGGGACGTCCACCGCGTGATGGTCCGCCAGGGCGACAGCAGTGGCCGCTGCCAGAGGAATACCCTTGTAGGCGGGCCCCAACAGGACATCAAACTGCACGCCGGCGTTTACAATGCACTGCGCATAGCAGCGCCCCAGGACCGCCAGCGAACCGCCGCTTGAAAATGCACCTGCATTGAAAAAATAAGGACTCACGCGGCCGGATTTGAGAGTGAACTCGCCGAACTTCAATACCTCGCAACTGCGAGCGAGCTCGACAAACTCTTTTTGATAGCCATGCATATCGATTTTAGATCCTTAAACGAGGCATTGTATTCCACCGATTACGCTATAGAATATGCAAATTCGGGTTTGGCAACTTTCTAATAACAGGATTCGAGCTGTGCTGTTTCGCACTGTTCGCGCATCATACACGCTCTCATATCAAGGGGCCAAGAATGAGGATCATCAGCTTCAGCGCTGACGGCATTCAAAACGCTGCAAAAAAAGGATTTTTCGAGTGGCTCAAGGAACAGGATGCGGATTTTATCTGCATTCAGGATTTGCAGTGTTCGGAATATGATCTAAAGGACAACGTTTTTTTTCCCGCCGAATACAACAGCTACTTTTTGGATGATGTCGACGGCAAGGCCAACGGCGTCGCTATATACTGTCGGCAAATGCCCAAGGCCATCATGACCGGGCTGGGTTTCGCCAACTTTGATATGGAAGGGCGCTACATCCAGGCGGACTTTGAGAATCTGAGCGTGGCCTGCCTCCTGGCCCCCAGTGCAATGTCAGGTGATGCCGCGCAGCAGGCGCACAAAAACGAGTTCTACGCTCTCCTGGGTGGCCACCTGCAAAAAATCCGCAATAAACGCCGGGAGTTCATCATCTGCGGGAACTGGCATATCGCCCATAGCGCCGCCGATGTGCAGGACACGCAAAGCAACAGCACTGCCTCCGGCTTCCTCGCTGAGGAGCGCCAGTGGATGAACGAACTACTGGAGTCGGGCTATGTTGATGCATTTCGCGAAATTAGCTCCGACCAGGACGAGTTTAGCTGGTGGCCAGACGGCGAGCGCGGCAAGAATGGCTGGCGTACCGACTTCCAAATTGTATCCCAGGGCCTGAAGTACGCGGTGGACTACGGCGCGATGTACAAGATCAAGGAGTTCTCCACGCATGCGCCCGTCATCATGGACTACGATATCGAATTGTAGTCCTGACTGTCTGGGGATCAGGAGGCCAGTGCCGCCTTCTGCTGCACGATCAACTGCTGTATCCCCTGCTCCGCCAAATCCAGCATGCCATTGAGTTCCGCGCGCGCAAAGGGCGTCCGTTCCGCCGTACCCTGTACCTCGATGAACCCCCCTGATTCGCCCATGACAACGTTCATATCGGTATCTGCCGTGGAGTCCTCGGAATAATCAAGATCCAGCACCGCAGTCCCCCGGTAGATCCCCACTGACACAGAGGCCACCATCTGCAACAAAGGGTCATCCTTGATCAGTTTCTCGCGCTGTAGGTAGTTTATGGCGTCGACCAGCGCAACACAGGCTCCCGTGATGGCGGCAGTGCGGGTACCACCGTCAGCCTGGATCACGTCACAATCCACAGTAATAGTGTTCTCCCCCAGCTTGGTAAGATCCAGCGCCGCCCGCAGGGAGCGGCCAATCAGGCGTTGAATCTCAAGCGTGCGCCCGCCCTGTTTGCCGCGACTGGCCTCGCGGCCCATACGCGTGCCGGTGGAGCGCGGCAGCATGCCGTATTCGGCTGTCACCCAGCCCCTGCCCTCGCCACGCATAAAGTGTGGCACGCCCTTTTCTACCGAGGCCGTGCAAATCACTTGCGTATGACCAAAGCAAACGAGCACCGAGCCCTCGGCATGGCGAGTGTAGTTGCGAGTAATGCTAATCGGGCGCAGTTGCTCAGCCGAGCGGCCGCTGGGTCGTTGCATGGGAGGGGTCCGTCTGCTTTGGGAGTTGCGCCAGTATACGCGAGCCATCAGGTGAGGGTAGCGAAATTGCTTCACGGCCACACGTGCTGGCCGCACCTCGCCCACCGCAACTGTATGCACCATTAACAAGCTGCTACACTCGATGCCACGGTGTACAACACGGGCGCACTCCCTTCGATGATTCATAGCATGACGGCTTTTGCTCGCGAGAGCGTCACCACTGCGCAGGGTATCCTGACGGTCGAGCTGCGTTCGGTCAATCACCGCTATCTCGATTGTAGTTTCAAACTACCCGACGCACTGCGGGCACTGGAACCCCATTTGCGTGAGAAAGCCAGCGCTGCTCTGGACCGGGGGAAACTGGACTGCATGTTGCGCCTGCAGACACACCCGACACAGGCCGGCGAACTGCAACTCGATACCGCGCGGTTGGATGCCTTGCTGGCCGCTACCCGCCGTATCCAGGATCGGCTGGACAACGCTGCGCCGATCAGCCCACTCCAGGTTTTACTGTTTCCCGGCATCTACAGTGCCCGGGAAGAATCTGAGGAACAGCTGCAAAAGGAAGCTCTGTCGTTGTTCAGCGAGGCGCTGGATAACATGCAACAAAATCGCCAGCGGGAGGGAGAGACGTTAGCGAGGCTAATCCTCGACCGCCTCGCATTGGTAGAATTAGAAGTAAATGCCACCCGCGAAGTACTGCCGGTGCTGATGCAGCAACAACGCAACCGAATCACCACTCGCATAACGGATCTGGGGGTAGAAATCGATCAGGGTCGCCTGGAACAGGAACTGGTCTATATCGCGCAAAAGGCCGATGTAGAAGAGGAGCTGGACCGCCTGGATGCGCATATCGGCGAAGTGCGACGCACACTGAAGAAGGGTGGGCCCTGTGGCAGGCGGCTGGACTTCCTCATGCAGGAGCTCAATCGGGAAGCCAACACCCTGTCCTCCAAGTCGCAGTCGGCCACTACCACCCAGAATGCAGTGGAGTTAAAAGTGCTGATTGAGCAGATGCGCGAACAGATACAGAATATCGAATAAGCGGCCCACGCCTCGCCACTGCAGCCGCAACAGGAATAGAACATGACGAGCACCGGAACACTCTACACTGTGTCCGCCCCCTCCGGGGCTGGCAAGACCAGCCTGGTCAATGCCCTGGTCAAGCGCTGTCAGGGTCTGCAGGTCTCTGTCTCCCACACCACTCGGCCTATGCGCCCGGGGGAGCAGGATGGGGTTAATTACCACTTTGTTACGGAAACGGACTTTCTGGCCATGTTGGAACGCGCTGAGTTTCTCGAGCATGCTCGCGTTTTTGGCAACCTGTACGGCACATCCGGGATTTGGGTGGAAGACCAGCTTAAACGCGGCAACGATATTATTCTGGAAATCGACTGGCAGGGGGCGCAGCAGGTCAAGCGCCTGCTGCCCCAGACGCGGGCCATTTTCATCCTGCCTCCCTCACGCGAATCCCTGCAGCAACGGCTTAACCATCGGGGCCAGGATGACGCGGGCATCATCGAAACGCGCACGAATGTTGCTGTAGAGGAAATGTCGCACTACGTGGAGAGTGACTATCTGCTGGTGAACAAGGACTTTGAACAGGCGCTGGATGAGCTGCAGTCCATCGTAACCTGCCAGCGCCTGCTCACCACCAGGCAGCAGGACATTCTGAGCGACCTGCTACAGGAGCTCTTGAACTAGCGACACCGCCGCCTGTGGACACCGGGGTAGCCTTGGCCAAGCGCATTATTAGCGCTGGACGCACCCCCGGGGCATCGGGCTATAATTAAAGGTTCCTCCGCCACAGCTTCGCTGTCGTGCAGAGCAAGGGGCGCCGCAACCTCCTCCGTGGCAGCTCCATTTTAATTAACCTGTGTCTGCAAGAGATGTACCTTGCCGTGACACGCGCACAATAGGAAGTACTGACTAATGGCACGCGTAACCGTTGAAGATTGTCTGGAAAACGTCGCTAACCGCTTTGAACTGGTGATGGTCGCCAGCAAGCGCGCCCGCCAGTTGGCCACCGGTGGCAGAGATCCCCTGGTACAGGAAGAATCGGACAAACCGACCGTCATCGCCCTGCGCGAAATAGCCGAGGGCCTGGTGACCAACGAAATTCTGCGCCGCGAGAGCGAAATGGAAGCTGAGGAAGAACTGGCCGACATCATGGATGCCAGCGACGCGCTTTAAGCTTCACGGGCATCGCCAGGAGGGGTCATAGAACGACGACATGCAAACCCTGGATGCCCTCAATACCACCCTGCGCAGTTACCTCAACCCCGAGCAGGCCAACCACGTCAATCGTGCCTACTTCTTCGCCGAGCAAGCACATTACGGACAGAGCAGGCGCAGCGGCGAACCCTACGTAACACACCCCCTTGCGGTGGCCGGCATTCTGGCCGACATGCACATGGACCACCAGAGCCTGATGGCCGCCATGCTGCATGATGTTATCGAAGACACCGGCATCGAGAAGTCCGCTATCGGCGCACAATTTGGCCCCACGGTGGCGGCGCTGGTGGATGGGGTGAGCAAATTGACACAAATGGAATTTCAGTCGCTGGAAGAAAAGCAGGCGGAGAACTTCCAGAAAATGGCTCTGGCCATGGCGCAGGACATTCGCGTCATTCTAGTCAAGCTGGCCGACCGGCTACACAACATGCGTACGCTCGGAGTACTGACTTCAGCCAAGGCGCGTCGTATCGCGCGTGAAACGCTAGATATTTACTCTCCCATCGCCATGCGCCTGGGCATGAACAGCGTGCGCATGGAGTTTGAGGACCTCGGCTTCAGCGCACTCTACCCGATGCGCGCCAGCCGTATCGATGCTGCCCTGCGCCAGGCCAGAGGCCACCGCAAGGAGCTGGTGGAAAAAGTTCGCCACCAGATCGAGGTGACCCTGCAACAGGAGGGCCACCAGAATTCAGTGGTGGGCCGCGAAAAGCACCTGTACAGCATCTACAAAAAAATGAAATCCAAGCGGAAGTCTTTTTCCGAGATCATGGATATTTACGCCTTCCGCATCATCGTGGATTCGGTTGACACCTGTTATCGCGTGCTCGGCTGCATCCACAGCCTGTACAAGCCGGTGCCGGGAGAGTTTAAGGATTACATCGCCATCCCCAAAGCCAATGGCTATCAATCCTTGCATACCGTATTGATGGGCATGCACGGCGTCCCCATCGAGGTCCAGATCCGCACGCAGGAAATGGAGGACATGGCAAACAACGGTATCGCTGCCCACTGGTTATACAAAAGCGACGGCCAGTCCGCCAAGGGCAGCCACGCGCGCGCGCGCGAGTGGGTGCAGGGCTTGCTGGAAATGCAGCAGCGGGCGGGCAACTCTCTGGAGTTTATTGAGAGCGTCAAAATTGACTTGTTCCCCGACGAGATCTACGTGTTCACGCCCAAAGGTCGCATTCTTGAATTGCCCCGGCGCGCAACTGCCGTGGACTTTGCCTATGCCGTGCACACGGATGTGGGTAACAGTTGTGTAGCGTGTCGAATAAACCGACGTCTGGCGCCATTGTCCGAACCCCTGCAAAGCGGTCAGACAGTAGAGATCCTGACATCGTCCGGCGCACGCCCCAATCCCGCCTGGCTCGACTATGCTGTCACTGCCAAGGCCCGCTCCAATATTCACCATTTCCTCAAAAACCAGACCAGGGATGACTCGGTCGCGCTGGGGCGCAGCCTGCTCGATAAAGGCCTCGCGGGCTTTGGCAGCAATCTGGAGACCCTGCCTGAAGACAAGCTAACGGACTTCCTCTTACAGCAGCGCTATGAACATCTGGACGACTTGCTGGTAGATGTGGCCCGCGGCAATCGTCTGCCAGGGTTCACTGCACAGCAATTACTCAGCGGAGCGGAGGGCGGCCAAACGCAGCAGAGTGGTGGCAGCACCCAGCCCGTCGCCATCTGCGGTACCGAAGGATTCATGGTCAGCTATGCGCGTTGTTGCCATCCCATCCCTGGCGATTCTATTGAGGGTTACCTGAGCTTGGAAAAAGGCGTGGTGGTGCACCGCGAGGAGTGTAATAACCTGGTGGATATACGCGACCACAATGAACGCCGCATCGCGTTGCGCTGGGATGATGATGTGGAAGGCGAATACTCCGCTGAGCTGCGTGTGGAGGTCGAAAACCGCCGTGGCATGATTGCCGTCATAGCCACCCGCATCAATAGCATGGGCGTCAATATCGAGAAGATCTCCACCGAGGACAAGGACTACCAATTCACCTATGTGAACCTGGAGATGCTGGTGAAAGGCCGGGTGCACCTGGCTCGCATCATGAAACGCCTGCGCACGATCAACCACGTACGCAAAGTCAACAGAGTCAAGAACTAGGCATCCCGGCCTGAGCCTATCATTATTGGAGTACTGCCTTGAGTAATCGCGCCATCATCTCGACCCCCGCCGCCCCCGCTGCTATCGGCCCCTACTCACAGGCGGTTAAGGTCGGCAACACCGTGTGGCTGTCCGGCCAGATTCCGCTGGTGCCGGGCACGACAGAATTAGTGACAGGGGACATCGCCGCGCAGGCCACCCAGACCTTCAAGAACCTCGCTGCGGTAGCAGAAGCGGCCGGCGGCACTCTCAACCATGCCGTCAAAATCAATATATCTCTGACTGACCTGGCGCACTTCGCGGCGGTCAATGAAGTCATGGCCCGGTTCTTCAATGAACCCTTTCCGGCGCGGGCCTGTGTGCAGGTAGCCGCCCTGCCCAAGGGTGCGCAGATTGAGATAGAAGCCATTCTCGCACTCTAGCGTTAGTCCAGCAGCGCCGTGTAACCACTTTTGTAATCGGGATAGATCAGGCGGTAGCCGCTGTCGCGTAGTGCGCTGTTGCGACAGCGCTTGTGGCCAGCAGAATTGTGGCGTGTGGGCTCATCGCCTGCAGCGGGTTGGCCTGCGACCAGCTCCTGGAAACCCATTTCCCCGGCCAACCAGGATTCCACTTCGTAACGTGGTGCCGGTTGATCATCCACACCAACATAAACCGGCAGGAGTGATTGCCCGGCCTGTGCCAACAGCAGCAAATGCGCAAGAAAACCGCCACAATCATCCCTATGGATGCGATTGGTGTAACTCACAGGCGCCTGTGGACACAGCTCTCCCCGGCGAATGCGCGACAACAAGCGGCCGCCCGGAACACCGTAGATACCGGCGAAACGCACCACGGAGGCGGGGAGGCCCGAGGCCAGCAGTTGCTGCTCGGCGGCAATGATCTCCAGCGCCCAGGGGTCATCCACCGTCAGTGCGCTGGTCTCATCCACCCAGCCACCGTTTGCTTCGGCAAACACGCGGGTGCTGCTGGCCATCAGGAGTTGGCGGGGCCGGTGCGGCCCAAGGCCTGCCAGCAAATTACCCATGGCAGTTTGAAAACCGGCTTTGTAGCCCGCTATTGAGCGGTCGGCCGGGTTGAAGGTTGCCACTACAAAATCCGGCTGCAGCCGCGCCATAAAATCCAGGCTCCCCGGCTGCGTGTAGTTGGCCGCCTGGCCGACAAAATCTGCTGGCAGTTTGGCTGGATTGCGCCGCACCCCTGTCACGCTCCAGCCCTGCTCCACCAACAGTAAGCCGGTGCGGATTCCCACATCACCACAGCCGACAATTAGGACCGAACTTGTCTTCATAAACGCATCACTCACTGGTTACACTAGGCAGAACGCTGGCAAGGCCGAAAACTATGACATTAACAGAACTGCGCTACCTTGTGGCCCTGTCTGAGACAGGCCACTTTCGCAAAGCGGCTGAGCAGTGCAACGTCAGCCAGCCCACCCTGAGTATTGCCATCAAGAAACTGGAGGACGAGCTGGGCATTAGTCTGTTCGAACGCGCCCGTCACAAAGTGACGACCACACCGACCGGGGAGCGCATCGTCGAGCAGGCCCGAACGGTGCTGCGCGAAACGCAGAATCTGCGCCAGCTGGCGGAACTGGGCAAGGATCCCCTGGGGAGTATGCTCTCGGTGGGCGCGATTTATACCGTGGGCCCCTACCTGTTTCCCCGCCTCGTTAGCGGGCTTCAGCGGCTGGCCCCGAAAATGCCGCTATTTATAGAGGAAAACTACACGTCCAGCCTGCGCCGTAAGTTGAGCAGCGGGGAACTGGACGCTATTTTTGTGGCGCTGCCCTTTGCCGAAACGGATGTGGTGACACGGACTCTGTTTGATGAGCCTTTCGTCGTGTTGTTGCCACAGGACCATGTACTTGCAGGGCAGTCGCAGATCGACCCCGGCGCACTGGCCGCACACCGGGTGTTGCTGATGGGCGAGGGTCATTGCTTTCGCGACCAGGTACTTGAAGGCTGTCCCGGGCTGGAACAGGCGATACGGGAGAACTATGCACAGGGCAATGCGGTGATAGAGGGCAGTTCCCTGGAAACCCTCAAGCACATGGTGGCAAGCGGTCTGGGCATTACGGTACTGCCGCAGTCAGCCGCCAGGGAGGCCACCTATGGCGAACATACTTTGGCCGTGCGTCCCTTTGCGGACCCGGCGCCAATGCGCAGCATCGCCCTGGCGTGGCGCGTGAGTTATCCGCGCCCCGAGGCCATCGATATCCTCATCGACGCGCTGCGCCCGCAGTAATTTCGCTGTGCCCGGCATCGCCAATGGTTCAGTGCGCGAGCTGCATGGAGTAGGCCCCAAGCTGGCGCAAAAACTGGCTGATTACGGCGTTGCGCGTGTGGAAGATTTGCTGTTTCACCTGCCCCTGCGCTACCAGGACCGCACCCGCGTCACCGCTATCGCCGCCGCCAGAGAGGGCGCTGACGTGGTGATAGAAGGCGAAGTGCGCGCAGCAGATGTGGTGTTCGGGCGCCGCCGCAGCCTGGTGGCGCGCATACAGGACGGTAGCGGTACTCTGACTCTGCGCTTCTTTCATTTTACTGCCGCGCAAAAGAACAACCTGCAACCCGGCACACGCCTGCGTTGTTTCGGTCAGGTACGCCGTGGCAGCAGCGGCCATGAAATGTACCATCCGGAATATCGCCTCCTGCAGGATGAGGAAACTGCGGTAGAAGAAGCGCTGACGCCCATCTATCCGACGACCGCCGGTATCGGCCAGAACCAGTGGCGCAAGCTGTGCACGCAGGCCCTTGCCCGCCTGCAACAGGAGCAGGTAGATGAACTACTGCCGCACAGCAACAAATATCCCTATGAACTGACCCGTGCCTTGCACTACCTGCACGCGCCGCCGCCGGACGCGTCGCTGGATTTATTGCGCGAGGGCAGGCATCCGGCGCAGTTGCGATTGGCACTGGAGGAGCTGGTGGCACACAACCTGTCACTGCAGCGCCTGCGCGAACGACAACAGCGTGATGGCGCGCCGTCTCTGCCACCGAAAGAGGAAACACTCCGAGCGTTTCTCGCCAGCCTGCCTTTCACTCCGACCAACGCCCAGCTGCGCGTGCTGCGGGAAATTGCAATAGATCTGTCCAAACCCGTGCCGATGATGCGCCTGGTGCAAGGTGATGTGGGTTCGGGAAAAACATTGATCGCAGCGGGAGCCGCATTGCAAGCGATTGGCAATGGCTATCAGGTCGCGATCATGGCACCAACCGAAATCCTGGCGGAGCAGCACTGGCGCAACTTCTGCCAATGGTTCGAGCCGCTGCATATCAGCATGGAATGGTTGAGTGGCCGCATAAAGGGCAGCAAGCGCGCTACCGCCCTCGGGCGCATTGCATCCGGGGAGGCGAGCCTGGTCATCGGCACGCATGCGTTGTTCCAAGACGATGTGGTTTTCTCTCGCCTGGGTCTGGCTATCGTGGATGAGCAGCACCGTTTCGGTGTGCACCAGCGTCTCGCCTTAACCCGCAAAACCAATCCGGCACTGGGCCGCCCGCATCAGTTGGTTATGACGGCGACACCTATCCCGCGCACGCTGTCCATGGTGGCCTACGCCGATTTGGATTGCTCGATCATCGATGAATTGCCGCCGGGTAGGCTTGCGATAACGACCTTACTGGTCGACAACAGCCGCCGCGACGAGATCACGGCGCGAGTTGCTGCTGCGTGTGACGCAGGACGCCAGGCCTATTGGGTGTGCACCTTGATTGAAGAGAGTGATGTACTGCAGGCGCAGGCGGCAGAAGCGACCGCGGCAGAACTGCGCGAAGCCCTGCCCCACCTCGCAATCGGGCTCATTCACGGGCGCCTGAAACCTGCGGAGAAAGACACGATTATGGTGGCGTTCAAAAGCGGTGAGCTCGCGCTCTTGGTAGCCACCACTGTGATCGAGGTCGGGGTGGACGTGCCTAATGCCAGCCTGATGATTATCGAAAACCCCGAGCGCCTGGGCCTAGCGCAACTGCACCAACTGCGCGGCAGGGTGGGCCGTGGCGCGCAGGCCAGCCACTGCGTCCTGCTCTACCAAACTCCGTTGTCCGCCAGCGGCAAGCAACGGCTGACGGTGTTGCGAGAAAGTTCGGACGGATTTTACATCGCTGAGAAAGACCTGGAGCTGCGCGGCCCCGGCGAAGTGCTCGGTACTCGGCAGACCGGCCTGATGGAATTTCGGATCGCGGAGCTGCCGACGCACAATCACTTGTTGGATGAGGTACAGGTTATCGCGAACGTTATCCGGGAAGCACACCCGGAGCTGGCTGATCCGCTGATTCAGCGGTGGACTGGGACTAGTCAGCAGTTTGCCAAGGTTTGAATGCCCTCGGGTGATTCCACCGGATTATCGCTGTTGCGAGACTTGACAGCGGTAACGTATACGTTACTATTGGCCTATGCTGGTAAGAGAATACATCAGGGAAGATGGCTCCAGTCCCTTCAAGCAGTGGTTCGATGGCCTCGGCCATCAAGCTGCAGCGAAAGTGTCTGTTGCTTTGGCACGATTGGAGATGGGAAATACCTCAAACGTTAAATGGCTTTCCGTACTTGGCGAATATCGCATCGATTGGGGTCCTGGATATCGCATATACCTGACCAAGGAAGGAGATGAGCTTATCATCCTTTTTGGTGGCGGCACCAAGAAGCGGCAGCAGAGCGATATCAGTAGAGCCAGGGAACTGGTGAAAGAATACAGATTGAGGAGACAGTTGTATGGCCCTGACTCGTGACTACAAAGAAAACATTAGAAATCGAGCAGAGAGAGACCCAGACTTTGCTGCATCTCTGATGCAAGAGGCATTGAGCGCTGTCCTGGAGGGCGAGCCAGAGACTGCTCGAATTATTCTACGTGAACTCGTGAATTCCACCATTGGCTTTGAAGTGTTGGCGGAGGAATTGGATAAATCCAGCAAAAGCATTCACCGGATGCTGTCTCCGCAAGGCAACCCCACGATGGACAATCTGACAAGCATCCTCGTCGCCCTGCAAAAAGGCCTGGACACAAATCTCAAGGTCATTCTTTCGTTTCATAAAAAAACGTCCAAGCGCACGGCAAGCCGCCGCTCTGCGTAGTCGTTAGCCCACTATGACCACAAAGAAGCATCGCTTGAAATGCATCGACCCATGAGGTTCGTTCGCGTCCTAAAAAGGAATGTCGTTATCGTCAAAGTCTGGCGGCGCAATTTCGGAGAGAGCAGATGATCGAACTTCCGGAGAAAATGCGGCCTCGTCTCTTGATGCTACAATTTTCCATCCCTGGAGATTATTGAAATAGCGGCCATTGTACTCCCGACCACGGATATCAAAAGTGACCGTGACTTCCTGCCCCACCTGTAGGTTCTCGAGTAAGCCTACTTTATCCTGAACAAATTCAATATTGATTTCCTGCGGGTACTTTCCATCTTCAACGAGGACAACCATTTCTCGTTTAGTAAATCCACTATCGAAGGTTTGTACCGCCTGAATGAGCTTTACTTTTCCTGTCAAATCATAGGCCACTTAGTCATTCCCTTTTTATCAAACCCTTGCCCCAATAGCGGCCACAGTCTAGCCCGCTGATAGTCGGATGTGTAGCGCTTGCAAGTTACGCGGATCGGAGAGGTCCGCCAACGGGCAACAGGAGTACTGCGCGAGCTCCCATACAGTCAGGCCAACGTCAACTCAAACAACGCCCGGGTAACACGCACCAATTCGACACGCCGGTCGGAGATTGCGATTACCTCGAAGCGAAAATCGCCGAACTGCAAAGACTCACCCACCGTTGGGATCTTCCCATACTGCGCTAATAGCAGACCCGACATGGTCACATAGTCGTCTGTATTTCCGAATGTAATATTGCCCAACGATTGCGCCAGCAAATGCAAATCCGCTGTGCCCTTCACTAACCAGTCATCACCATCACGAACAATTTCTGGCGTCTCGTCCGCATCGGGAAACTCCCCGGCGATGGCTTCCAGAATATCCAGCGGAGTGACAACTCCCTCGACCGAGCCATATTCGTCCACTACCAGCACCAGACTGCCTTTGGCCTTGCGCAGCACGCCCAGCAGCTTCATCACGTCGGTTGTGTCAAGGACAACAATGGGCGGATGCTGCGCGGCAAATGCCTGCAGATCCACACCTGCGTCGAGCGCGGTAAGCAAATCCTTGGCTCGCACCACGCCGATCACTTCATCCAACACGCCCCGGCATACCGGAAACAGGCTGTGCGGGGTTTCTAACAGTTGCGAACGGACGTCCGCAGCACCACTTTCACAGTTGATCCACGATATCTTCAAGCGTGGTGTCATAATCATCCGTATGGAGCGCTGACCGAGCGTCAACACACCAGAAATCATGAAGCGTTCTTCTTCACCATATCCCGCCGTGGTAGATTCCTGCGCAAGACTCTCCGCCGTATCATTGATCGACTGTAGTCCACCCATCAGCCCCAGGATGGTATTTGCGGTGCGTTCCCGCAGCGGTAACCGGGCCTCTTTCTTTTCAAGATTGCGCCACGACACCTGATTGAATGACTCGATGAGGATGGAGAATCCAATGGCGGCATACAGGTAGCCTTTTGGAATGCTGTAGCCAAAGCCATCCGCAATCAGACTGAAGCCAATCATCAGCAGAAAGCTCAAGCAGAGGAGGATTACGGTGGGGTGCTGGTTGACAAACCGGGTCAGCGGTTTGGATGCGACGATCATCACGCCCATCGCGATGACGACCGCCGCCATCATGACGCCCAAATGCTCCACCATCCCCACGGCGGTAATCACCGCATCCAGGGAGAAGACCGCATCGAGGACAATGATCTGCGCCACAACCATCCAAAAACTGGCGTAGGCAGACCTTGCCCCGCCATGGTGCGCCGTGCCTTCGAGACGCTCGTGGATCTCCATGGTGGCCTTGAACACCAGGAATAGACCGCCCAGCAGCAGTATCAGGTCCCGTCCCGAGAAACCGAAGCCGCCGATCCAGAAAAGTGGCGTGGTCAACTTAATCAACCAGGACATGGCGAACAACAGCCCGAGTCGCATGACCAACGCCAATGACAGGCCGATCAGGCGGGCGCGATCACGTTGGTCGGGTGGCAGCTTGTCCGCCAGGATCGCGATGAAGACCAGGTTGTCGATGCCCAGTACGATTTCGAGTACGACCAGCGTAAATAGGCCGATCCATATGGAGGGGTCCATCAGGAATTCCATCGCATACTCCTGGGGACTTGATCCGTACCTGAATAAGTCATTGTGTCACAACGTGTCGCACGTTTGCCTCTGGCCTGTTGGCCGAGATTATAGAGCCACTGCATTTGAATCACAGTAATTGAATCACAGCGTTACCTTGAAAATAGCGCTTGCCAACGCCGCTCCAGTTCTTGTGCGCCGATACTGTTGAGCGTCTCGATATTCCTGTCGGGAATCTGATGCGGATCGGCCCCGTCCGCCAACGCGCGGCTTAACATATCTTCCCTGAGTAGATGAATCAGCGGATACGGTGCGCGGTTGCTGTAGTGACTGGCGGCGTTGGGCGCCTCACCCGCAAAGCGATACTGCGGATGAAAGCTGGCCAGTTGCACCACACCCTCGAGGCCCGCTTCGATTAACAATTCCTGAGCGTCATCGAGAAACCACAAATAATCTGCGAAGTCATGCAGGGAGTGGGGAAAGGCGAGCAGGGTGGTGGCAATATCCTGCTCCGTGCTGCGCTGCAGCAGATCCAGCTCCTGCAAGAACGCGCTGCGCAGTTCCGCTTTATCGCTAGCCGCGCAGACTGCAATGCGCAAGTTAGGCGCGCCCAACAGGGGGCGCGCAAAGGGGCACAGGTTGAGGCCGACGACAAAGTCGTCCAGCCACAATCGTAGTTGACGCTCAACGTGCCCGGTCACCAGCGATGCCTGTGTAACCGGGAGCGCATCAGGCCATGATGGCCGGCAACTCTTTCTGCAGCGTCGTTTTCTCTTTTATCGCCTCGCCGGTCAGGGCGAAACCCAGCAGCTTGCCGTTACTGTCGCGGAATTGCGCGTTGACGTTGTTGCCGTCGACTTCGATAGTCCAATCGCCTTGCGTCCCCGGTGCTACCGGAGCGACCACCACCGGGCAAGCCGGGGTTTTAATGGTCACTGGCATGGCCGGGTAGCTGACCTCGGTGGGCTCTCCCGCCAGGGTTTTGCCCAGCGCTTTTGCCGCCGCCATCAACGGTGCGACATAGACCAGCACATGGCCGTTGACCTCGGCGCAATCGCCCATGGCATAGACGTTGGGCGCGCTAGTCTCCAGCAGACGGTTGGTGACAACGCCCCGGTTGGTGGTGATGCCGCTGGCCTTGGCCAGACTGGTTCGAGGTCGCACACCCACAGCGGAAAGCACGATGTCAGCAGTAATGGTCTGCCCATTGTTGAGGCTGACAACAACACCCTTCGCAGCTTTGTTGACCGCCGTTACCAGCGGCCCGAAGTGAAAGGTCGCGCCCTTCGCTTCCAGGGCTGCCTGCACCGCTTTGCCAGCCTGTTCCGGCAACAGGGTGGGCAGGCAGTAACCGAGTGGATCGACAACTTCCACTTCGAAGCCCCCGTTAAGCAAATCATTGGTGTATTCGCAGCCGATCAGTCCGCCGCCAATGATGCATATTTTCTTCACCGCATTCTTGGCAACCGCCGTGCGAAAATCAGCATAATCCAGCAGGTCGTTCACGGAGTACACCAGTTCCAGACCGTCACCCGCGATCGGGGGACGAATTACTTCCGCGCCTAACGCCAACACCAGTTTGCCGTAGTGAATCGCGGTATCGGCATCACTGACCTTGATCAACTGGCGCGCAGTATCAATCTCGTTCACCTTGGTCATGGTCCACACACTGGCCTTGAGCTGCCCGGCCATATTGCCCGCATCCGACTGCGCCAGATCGTCAGCCGATTGCCCCTTGGTATAACCGGTGGACAACATCGGCTTGGAGTAGGAGCGGCCGTCGTCGGAAGTAATCAGGATGAGCGGCGTTTCGCTATCGTGCTTGCGAAATTCTTTGGCCACGCCGTAGCCCGCCAGACCGGTTCCCAGTATCACCACGGGCGGATGCACCGTATCGACCACGGGTTCCTCGTGATGGGGTGCATCATCGACCGGCGATTCCTCCAGCAATTCGAAGTCTTCCTTGCCCACGCCGCAGTCGGGACACAGCCAATCTTCCGGCACATCCTCCCACTTGGTGCCCGGCGCGATACCATCGTCGGGCCAACCTGCTTTCTCGTCATAGATCAGGCCACAGACAATACATTCCCACTTGCTCATGCTACTACTCACTCTCGTTCATTCAGGGGTTATACAGGAGCCGAATGTGATCCGGCAGGCGCTAAACAGATAGACAAATTTCGAGACGCAACACTATAAAGTTGTACAATAATTGTGCAAGGATTTTCTCCCGCCAACGGTCCGGCAATTTAGGCCCGAAGCTCCCTTGCAAGCGCACTGCCGATAACGCATTCTCGCCACTCGAATCCTGGATACACGCCCTTTGCACCCGCCGAACTCGTCCCCAGCGCCACGCCCGCAGGCGCACAGGCGCATCGCTACCGAGCCCCGCTGGCGACCCGTGGGGCGTTATACCAATGCGACCCTGGCGGCGGAAGCGCGTGTCTGGTTAACAGACAACGGCTCCCTGACCGGACAACTGGTGGCAAGTGGCCGAGGCGAATTTCGGGTACAGCGCCTGTACCAGGGCTGGGAGGTTCCGCTGCTCTCCGAGCGCAGGTTACTGACCCTGCCCCCTCGGCAACTGGCACTGGTGCGTGAAGTGGCGCTGTTGTTGGACAACGATGCCGTCGTTTTTGCCCGCAGTATCTTTCCCGTTACCAGCCTGGTTGGCAAGCTGGCGCACTTGCGACGCCTGCATAACAAATCACTCGGCGCGATCCTGTTCAAGCATCCTGGCATGCACCGCTGCCCCTTTGAGCTGACGCTGATGCCCGGCAATAGCGATTACCTGCCGCCCGGTCTGCAACAATCCGGACCCGCGTGGGGGCGTCGCTCCCGTTTTGAAATCGCGGGGAAAAAGCTGATGGTCAGCGAGGTCTTTCTGCAGGCGTTCACCCCCTGGCACGCGGCCCTGTCAGTGCATCGCACTCAGCGCGGCAAGGTCAGCGCTGCATTTAGGGCGCCAACCCAGTAAGCTGGGAACTTCACCACGCCGAAAGGGTTCAATGGCAATCTCCTCCAAAACCAGTGCGCTGCTGCAACTGATCCGCTTCGACAGGCCGATCGGCACCCTGCTGCTGCTGTGGCCGACCCTGTGGGCGCTGTGGCTGGCGGCGCAGGGTGTGCCGGATTACACGCTGTTGGCCGTTTTCGTGGGAGGGACTTTTCTCACACGCTCCGCCGGTTGCATCATCAACGATCTGGCTGACCGGAACCTGGACGGCGCGGTGGCCCGCACCAGCGCTAGGCCACTGGTCATCGGCGCAGTCTCCGCTCGAGAGGCGATCGTTTTCTTTGTGGTGCTGCTGCTGCTGGCTTTCGGCCTGGTGCTGTTGACCAACGCGCTGACTATTATGATGTCCCTTGTTGCCGTCGTACTGGCTTCCAGCTATCCCTTTATGAAACGTTACACCCACTGGCCACAGCTGGTGCTGGGCGCCGCATTTTCCTGGGGCATCCCTATGGCCTTCGCCGCACAGCGCGGGGTACTGCCACCGGCGCTGTGGCTGGTGTATGTGGGGAACCTGTTGTGGACCATGTCCTACGATACAGCCTACGCCATGGTGGACCGCGAAGATGATCTCAGGATTGGCATCAAGTCCACTGCGATCCTGTTCGACCAGCACGATCGCCTGATGATCGCCCTGCTGCAACTGGGCTGCCTGCTGTGTCTATACCTCGCCGGGCAGGCATTCGAACTTGGCCTTTACTACAACGCGTCTCTGGCCGTGGCCGCCGTGCTGTTCGGCTATCAACAGTACCTTATCCGCGAACGCAAACCCGATGCTTGCTTCAAAGCCTTCCTGCACAACAACTGGGTGGGCATGAGCATCTTCGCCGGTGTGGTGCTTCACTATCTGTCTGCGGATGTCTGAGTCGCCCATGGAGTACGTCGCGCAAACAGCGGATTTCAGCGCCGAGTTTCTCACCAGCCTGGACCAGATTTCCGCTGTGCAATGGAACGGGATCACCGGGACTGACTATCCCTTCCTGCGCCATGAGTTCCTTTACGGGTTGGAGAAAACTGCATGCACTACGGCAGAAACCGGCTGGCAGCCCTGCCACCTGCTACTGCGGCAAGGCAGTACACTGGCAGCTGTGATGCCGCTTTACCTGAAATCCCACTCCTACGGCGAGTACGTATTCGATTGGTCCTGGGCAGACGCCTGGCGACAGAGCGGCCTCGCCTATTACCCGAAGCTGGTCACCGCCATACCTTTCACCCCCGCCACCGGTCCGCGCCTGTGCACCGCACCGGGAATGGATGTGGATCTGTGCTGGCAAGCTGCTCTTGGCGCGGTAAAAAAGTTGGCGGCACAGCGGCATATTTCGTCCTGGCATCTGTTGTTTCCTGAGGAAGTCGTCAGCAAAAATCTGCTGGACGCACGATTGCACCGCCGCGCCGCCACCCAGTTCCATTGGTTTAACGAAGGCTTTGGTAGCTTCGAGGATTTTCTGGCCACCTTCAACAGCCGCAAACGCAAAGCACTGAACAAGGAACGCAGGCGCGTTGCAGAACAGGGGCTGGTGCTAAAAACCCTGGCAGGCGCGGACATCACAAAACAGGAGTGGGAGCAGTTCTACCGCTTCTACCAGCTGACCTACGCCAAGCGCAGTGGCCACGGCGGCTATCTGAGTCGTGAATTTTTTGTCGAGACCGCTGCTGGCATGGGCGATCAGGTCGTGATGGTGCTGGCCTATCTCGATGCACACGCCGTGGCGGGCGCCCTGTATTTTCGCTCCAGCGATACGCTATTTGGGCGCTACTGGGGCTGCGAACAGGAGTATGACTGCCTGCATTTTGAAGCCTGCTATTACCAGGGCATCGAGTACTGCATCGCCAACAAACTGGCGCGCTTCGACCCAGGCGCGCAGGGAGAACACAAAATTCAGCGCGGCTTTCGCCCTACTACCACCTGGTCGAATCACTGGATTGCTGATGCGCGCCTCGCGGCAGCCGTGGGCGAATTCACGCGCCGCGAAGAACAACATAACGAAGAGTACCGGCAGGCGGCGATTCAAATGCTGCCGTTTAAAGATTACATTGAGCGCTAAAGCGGCAAGCGGTTATACGCGGGCATTGCTCGTCGCTTACGGCACGGTGGGCTGCTTTTCCCGGGTAAACACCCATTCGCGAGTACTGGATAGGGATTTGTTGTAGCGGTAACCATCCATTTTAAATTTTTTCATGCCGTCTGGCTCGTTCAATTCGTGATCAATAATAAAACGCGCCATTTGCCCGCGTGCGCGCTTGGCAAAAAAACTGATCACCTTGTAGTGGTCGCCCTTTAGATCCTTGAATACCGGCGTGACGATATCCGCATCCAGCGCCCGCGATTGCACTGCACGGAAATATTCGTTGGAGGCCAGGTTCACCAGTACCTTGGTGCCAGACTTGCGCAGCTGGGTATTGAGCGCCGTGGTAATCGAGTCACCCCAAAACTCATAGAGATTCTTGCCGCCGCGATTGGCAAACGGCAAACCCATCTCCAGGCGATAGGGCTGCATGAGATCCAGCGGGCGCAGCAGGCCATACAAGCCGGAGAGAATGCGCAGATGTTGTTGGGCAAAATTTCGTTGTGTCGCACTTAGGCTCTCTGCCTGGAGCCCCATGTAAACATCGCCCTTAAAAGCCAGCAGCGACTGTTTGGCGTTGTCCGCATTGAAGGGTAGGCCCCAGTCCATGAAACGCCGGTGATTGAGCTCAGCGATGTTGGCACTCACGCCCATCAATACGCGCAGTTCATCGGGACTCAGGGCGCGGGCATCGTCCACCAGCTCGGCAGCGCGCGCTAAAAACTGCGGCTGCGTCGCTGAACGGGTGCCCGGCGGCGTTTCAAAATCCAACGTCTTGGCTGGAGATATAATAGTTAACACGTGATAATCCTGGTTCAGGCGGTGGGGAGGAATATGTTTTCACCTCAGAGATGCGGCTATGATACCCTCGGACGCTAAAATCAAAAAGTTCCCTATAAGGCAATCGACATGAGCGATATCGATATCACGCCCCTGCCCCACGGCGACCTGGCCCTGCAGACGGTGGCCATGCCCAAGGACACCAATGCCAACGGTGATATATTCGGCGGCTGGTTGTTGTCACAAATGGATATCGCCGGGATGATCACCGCCAGCGATGTCGCCAATGGCCGGGTCGCAACTGTCGCCATCAACGGCATGGCTTTTCTCACACCGGTCCACGTGGGCGCGGTAGTGTCCTGTTATTGCGACGTACTTGAGATAGGCCGCAGCTCTGTTCGCATCATCGTGGAAGTGTGGATTGTCTCCCAACAGGATCGCGAACCAATCAAAGTCACTGAAGGTGAGTTCGTGTATGTCGCCATCGATGAGAATGGGCGTACGCGGGCGATTCAACAGTAGCGGCACCTGGCAGTGTGGCTACCGCTTACAATAACCCCCGCTAGTATCGCTATAACCACTCGGGCATTTGTTTCCCGATTTAACGATAATGTCATCTTGTTCATTACTGTTGTTCACACAGTAGTTACCCTTGGTGTTGCTCCAACCCGGAGGGCACTCGCCCCCTGTCTTCGTCAGCACCTGCTTGGGTGCTGCGCTGAAAGATCTGCAGTAGTTACCCGAAGTGTCAGAGTAGCCCGGCGGGCATTTGTTGCCTGATTTCTCGATGTGCGTATCAGCGCTTACCGACGCACTAAATACAATCATTAGGTATGCGAGGAACTTCATGCTCTAAACCTCGGCAAATGTATTGAAAAGGCCATCGAGAATTGTCGTGAAACGACCAGCTAAAACTCCTCGTTGCCAGACATCTCTTTTCGCAGAGACAATATTCATATTCGATTCCGCCCGTAACTGTATTTGCTTACATCAACTGCAGATTGGCGTATTGCAGCACCAGCCATTTGCCGCCCTCGGTGTCAAAATTGACTTGCACCCGGGCACTGGCACCACGCCCTTCAAAATTAAGTACCACTCCCTCGCCGAACACCTGATGATAAACCCGCTGTCCCAGTGACAGGTCGGTGTCGGGTACCTGGGCCTGCGTAAGGCTGCTCACTGGCTGCGTGATGGTGCCGCGCAGACGCACTTCCTGCAATAACTGTGCGGGGATTTCGCGGACAAACCGCGAGGGCGTGTTATAGGATTCACTGCCGTGCAGGCGGCGGCACTCAGCATAGGTGATGACCAGCTTTTCCTTGGCCCGGGTAATGCCCACATAACACAGCCGACGCTCCTCCTCGAGACGCCCCGGCTCCTCCATCGACATGCGGTGCGGGAACAGGTTTTCCTCCATGCCGGCCAGAAATACCAAGGGGAACTCCAAACCTTTGGCAGAGTGCAGCGTCATCAATTGCACGCTGTCCTCGTGCTCATCCGCCTGGGCATCGCCAGCGTCCAGGGCCGCCCGGTCGAGGAATTGCTGCTGCGATGACAACTCGCCTTCTTCCGGGACAAACTGTTTGGCGGCGCTCACCAGTTCCTCCAGGTTTTCTACCCGCGCCTGGCCTTTTTCGCCCTTTTCGTTTTTGTGGTAGAGCAAAAGACCCGATACCTTTATCGCATGGTCGACCAGTTCCTCCAGTGGTAGCGCATCCGCGCCGCCGTCTAACTCGTTGAGCAACACAACAAAACCTTCCAGCGCGCTGAGCGCCCTGGCCGGCAGCAACTTTTCAGCCAACACAGCGGCAATCGCACTCCACAGAGTGATGCCCCGGTTGCGCGCGCACTCACGCACTGTATCCAGCGACTTGCTGCCAATGCCGCGTGGTGGCGTGTTGATCACTCTTTCCAACGCGGCGTCATCACCGCGATTGAGCAGCAGGCGCAGATAGGCCAGGGCATTGCGAATTTCCAGACGCTCATAGAAGCGCTGTCCGCCATAGATACGATACGGGATGGCACTGCGAATCAGCGCCTCCTCCAGTACCCTCGACTGCGCGTTGGAACGATACAGAATGGCGACCGATGAACGGGTATTGCCTGCGATCAACCACTGCTCCGCCTGCTCTACGATATAGCGTGCTTCATCGTGTTCGTTATATCCTGCGTATAAGCTGATCGGCTCGCCCGCCTCCCCGTCTGTCCACAGCTCCTTGCCCAGGCGTCCGAAATTGTGGGCGATGACACCATTGGCGGCCTGCAGTATCGTCTGTGTTGAGCGGTAATTCTGCTCCAGGCGAATCGTTCGGGTGCCACTGAAGTCTTCGGTAAAGCGCTGGATGTTCTCGATTTTTGCGCCGCGCCAGCCGTAGATGGACTGATCGTCGTCACCCACCGCGACCACGGGAATGTGCGTGCCCGCCAACACCCGTAACCACGCGTACTGCACGGTGTTGGTGTCCTGGAATTCATCGACCAGTATCTGCCTGAAGCGCCCCTGATAATGCTGCAAGACCTGCGGACACTTCAGCCATAACTCGTGGGCGCGCAGCAACAATTCGGCAAAGTCCACCAGGCCGGCGCGATCGCAGGCGAGCTCATACGCGCGATACACCTGCAACATGGTGCGCGCAAACAGATCCCCGGGCGCTGCTTCGATATGCGTGCTGCGCAGCCCCTCGTCTTTTTGTGCGTTGATATACCACATGGCCTGCTTGGGCGGCCAACGTGTCTCATCAAGGTTCAAGTCACGGCACACGCGCTTGACCAGACGCAATTGATCATCGCTATCGAGTATCTGGAAATTCTGCGGCAGACCGGCATCCTGCCAGTGTGCCTTTAACAAGCGATGGGCAAGGCCATGAAATGTGCCGACCCACATACCGTGTGACGGAATGTGCAGCATCTCTTCGATGCGGTTGCGCATTTCCCGCGCCGCCTTGTTGGTAAAAGTGACCGCCAGAATGGACCAGGGAGAAAAATTCTCCGCCTTGATCAGCCAGGCAATCCGGTGCACCAGAACCCGGGTCTTGCCGCTGCCCGCACCGGCCAGCACGAGCATGTTCTGGTTGTCTGCGGCGACAGCATCGCGCTGGGCTTCGTTGAGGGGAGAGAGAATAGCGGATACATCCATCAACGTATTCTAACTATAATCGAAGCGGGAAACGTAACCTTTATTCTTGCCGCTGCTGCAAGGAAATTCGTGTGTGGGTCTGCTATCATCGTCATGGATTATCGAAATACGCAGGTGCTGCTCCGCCATGACCAGAAACAACGACGAACTCTCGGATAGCGATGACGAGCGGGCACCAGCCTATGACGCCGATCCCCTCGGCAAGAACCAGCGTCGCGAGCCCATATTTAGTAGATTCGATGACGACGACGATGATGACTATGAAGAGCCAGACCGGGATACCGATTATCCATCGGGCTTTCGCGCTGACAGCGTGGAAGAGGAAGATGAATTTGAGGACGAATTTTCCGACGAAAATGCGCAAGACCAGTTCCACGCAGGCGATTCAACGCCGCGCTACACGCCAGATCTATCCGTTGCCGAGGAGCCCGACGCCTGGCTAGAAAAAGAAGGCTATCTGGACGATGATGAGGACACCCGCGAGCATTGGCCCTTGAGCTTGATCGCTGTTGCGGTAGTTGCCCTCGTGCTATTGGCCGCAGGGGGTTACGGTGTCATGCAGCAGCGTGCGGCTACCCAGACAGAGCTGCGCGATTTGCGCGCGAAGCTTGCCACCACTGCCAGCCCGGAGAATGTCACCGCCAGTCGTGATGCCCTGCAAAACATACAGCTTTCCTATGACAAACTGTCCGCCACGGCGGAGGCCCTGACCTTGGAAAACCGTCGGCTAGCCGATACCGTTGCCGGTCTGCAGGCCCAACTGGGCGTGCAACAGGCCGTACTGACCAAAACGCTGCCGGGGGCCAGTCAAGTCAAACCTGCCGCTACGAGAGATACCTCTGGATCGCCGTCGGCTGCATCGGGGCCGGTCGCACCTCAGCCGGTCACGCCACCGCAGGTCACTTCACCATCGACCACTGAAGAACCCGCTGTGCATACCCCTGCCGCACCCAAGCCGACCGTAGCCAAACCGCTGCCCCCGAAGCCGGCACCAAAACCGGCCGCCAAGCCAACTGTGGCAACAACCTCGTCAGGACCCTGGTTCGTCAACTTCGGCTCATACGCCTCGCGCAACATGGCGCAAACCTGGGCAAGCAAGCTGCATCCGGGTGCGGGCAAGGTCATCGTTGCGCCCAATGCCAAAGATGGCCAAACGCTTTACCGGGTCAGGGTGGTGGGGCTGGCCGACAGAGGTTCCGCACAGGAGGTGGCGCGACAGCTGGAAACACAATTGCGGGTCGCCGAGTTGTGGGTGGGCAAAGAATAGCCCCCGAGTGGTATCTGGCTTAACTTGGCAGAAGCCAATACTCCTGTTACTGTTTTTCCCCCGTAACACACCAAACAGATGAGGTACTTATGATAAACCGTAGCAAACTGGCATTGATTGGCCTGGCCCTGGGCAGCGCAGTGAGTATGGCCGGCGAATGTCCGGTGCCGAGCGATCCGCGACTTCCTGATGGTGCCACTGCAACCATGGAACAGATGCTCGCCGGGCAAAAGGCGGTCAAGGAATACCAGGCCGCCAACTCGGAATACCGGGCCTGTCTGGATCCGCAAGTAAGCGCCGCTGAAGTCGCTGCGGCAGGGGACTCCCCCAGTCAGGAAGCGCTAGCCGCGCTGAAAAAACTCAACGATGATTACAACGCGTCTGTATCCAAAGAAGAAGAACTGGCGACCAAGTTCAATGCCGCTCTTCGCGACTATAAGACAGCGCACCCCGGCTGAAACCTGGAGCGCTCGGACGAATTGCGGTCCGGGCGATTCCCTTACCGGGCACAACACACATAGATATGCTTCAGAGATGCCGCCGGCGTCACTCCACCGTAACCGACTTGGCCAGGTTGCGCGGCTTATCGACATCCGTACCTTTTTGCACTGCGACGTGATACGACAGTAACTGCAGGGCCACCGTATAGACAATCGGCTTGATCACCTCAGGACAATGGGGCATCGGCAAAACCTGCACGCGGGGCTCGTTAGTAAATCCTGCCGCCTGGTCAGCGAAGACGAACAGTTCGCCGCCGCGCGAGCGCACCTCCTCCAGATTGGATTTCAGTTTCTCCAAGAACTCATCATTCGGCGCGACAGCGACCACCGGCATATCATCGTCCACCAGTGCCAACGGGCCGTGTTTCAGTTCGCCCGCAGGATACGCTTCGGCGTGGATGTAGGAAATTTCCTTCAGTTTCAATGCCCCCTCCATCGCGATGGGGTATTGGATGCCGCGACCCAGAAATAGGGCGTGACGTTTGGGTATAAAGGCTTCCGAGAGTTTTTGAATCGCTGCATTCAGCTGCAGCGTTTGGCGCACATATTGAGGCAGATTATTCAAGGCTGCGATGATGTCCTGTTCTCGGCTCTGCGACATCGCCCGGCGCCGACCCAGCACCAATGTCAGCATAAGGAGGGCGACCAGCTGCGTGGTAAACGCCTTGGTGGAAGCGACGCCGATTTCAATGCCCGCGCGCGTGAGAAACACCAGATCGCATTCACGCACCAGGGAGCTGTTGTCCACATTAGACACGACCAGGCTACCAATGAACTCGCCCTCGCTCGCATTACGCAAGGCTGCCAGCGTATCGGCCGTTTCACCCGACTGGGAAATGGCGACCAACAAAGTGCCATCGTGCTGCACGCGTTTGCGGTAGCGAAATTCGGATGCCACTTCAACCTGACAACTAATCCCGGCGAGTTCCTCCAGCCAATAACGCGCCACCATGCCCGCGTGAAAACTGGTGCCACAGGCGACAATTTGCACATGTTTTACGCGGTCGAACAAGGCAGTCGCACCACTGCCGAAGCTTTCCTCAATTTGCTGTGTGTCGCGCGCACCGGCGAAGGTCGCCTCCACGGCCTCAGGCTGTTCGAAGATTTCCTTCATCATATAGTGATCGAAATCACCCAATTCGGCGGTTTCCAGCGCCTCCTTGATACGCGTTATGGCGCGCTCAACCGGTATTCCCTGGTCGCTGTACACCTGAATATTTGAGGGTGTGATCTGTACCAGATCACCCTCTTCCAGATAAATAAACCGATCTGTCACCTGCCGCAGTGCCATCTGGTCAGAGGCCAGAAAGTTTTCCCCGATACCCACGCCCACCACCAGTGGGCTGCCTTTGCGCGCTCCAACAACCTCCCCAGGATTTTGCGTGTCTATCACAGCCAAAGCATACGCCCCTGCCAGTCTCGCCACCGTTTGTTGCATGGCGTGCAGGAGTGACGCACCAGCCTCAAGATTGCGATGCAGAAGATGAACGATAACTTCGGTGTCTGTGACAGACGCCATTTCATAACCCGCTGCGATCAACTCTGCCCGCAGTGCGGCGTGATTTTCTATGATGCCGTTGTGTACCAGAGCGACGCGCCGTCCCGAGGTATGGGGATGGGCATTTACGCCTGAAGGTTTACCGTGTGTCGCCCAGCGCGTATGGGCTATACCGGTACTGCCAAAGTAAGGTTCCTCCTGCTGGGCCAACTCCAGCTCTTTGACTTTGCCCTTGCGCTTATGTATCTGCAGACTCTGTGCGTCATCAATCAGCGCCATTCCGGCAGAGTCATAACCGCGATATTCCAAACGTCGCAGTCCTTCCAGCAGGATTTCAGAAACTTCGCGCCGCGCAGCGGCAGCCACAATGCCACACATAATTAATCCTTGCCGGTGCGCTTGGCGGGACGATTCCAGCCCTGGATATTACGCTGAACTGCGCGGCTTACAGCCAGTTCACCTTTGCCCACAGTCTTGATAACCGTAGAGCCCGCCGCAACAAAACCCTGCTCCTCGATGCACAGCGGCGCCACGAGAGTGCTGTTGGAACCAACGAATACACCACTGCCGATCTCAGTCTGGTGCTTGTTAACCCCGTCGTAATTGCAGGTAATGGTGCCCGCGCCAATGTTAACGTCTGCACCCATCTCACAATCACCGATATAACTCAGGTGATTCACTTTGCTACCCGCCCCGATATTCGCTTTTTTCGTCTCGACGAAGTTCCCAACGCGGGCTCCATCTGCCAACACTGTTCCCGGGCGTAGCCGCGCATAGGGGCCGACGCTGCAGGCTTTGCCTATTACCGTTTCCTGCAAATGACTCATGGGATGAATAACAGAGTCCTCGGCCACACTGACATCACACAGGACACAGTTGGCACCAACTGAGACGCCATTGCCCAGCGTAACCTGTCCTTCAAATACGACGTTGACATCAATAGACACCTCTTCGCCACAGCTAAGGCTGCCCCGGATATCCAGGCGTGCGGCGTCGGCAATGTGCACGCCCTGGCGCATCAGTGTTTCCGCCAGACGACGCTGGTACTCACGCTCCACCTGATTCAGTTGCACGCGGTCGTTGACGCCAAGAATTTCCAGTTCAGATATCGCCGTGCAGGACGCCACGGTTTGGCCTCGGGCAACGGCCAGACTGAGGATGTCGGGAAGATAGTATTCTGCCTGCTGATTCTTGTTTTCAACCCGGGGCAGGTATTCCTGAAAATCGCGATGCGGTGCAGCCAGCAACCCCGTATTGATTTCGCGGATCTCGCGTTGGCTGGCGCTGGCATCCTTGTCTTCCACCACCGCTACGAGCGCTCCTTTCGCGTCTCGAAGAATCCGGCCATAGCCCTGCGGATTTTGTAGCGTGGCAGTCAGCAGGGCGGGGCCTTCCTTTGCCTGCCGCACCAGATCTTGCAGTGTGGACAGTTTGGTCAGTGGTACATCGCCATACAGCACCAGCACCACACTGTCACTGGCAATGGCGGGCAGCGCCTGTAGTACTGCATGACCGGTACCTAATTGCTGGGCTTGCGTCACCCAGTTGATGTGGTATTGCGCCAGAGCTTGCCGAACCTGTTCACAGCCGTGCCCAATCACGACATGGATGGCGGCCGGATCGAGCCCCTGTGCGGTACGTATCACGTGCTCCAGCAGCGGCTTGCCACCCACGGTATGCAATACCTTGGGCAGACGCGATTTCATACGCGTTCCCTGCCCTGCAGCGAGAATCACGACTTCCAGTTTCATCGCAGGGGTTTCCCCATTCTATTCATGGTCAGTGCTGGCAGCGGTAAGTCGCCTTGGTATTCGGTTGCCATTATGCGCTGCGCTGCTTGTATCGCCAACTATCGCAGTGTGAAGCGTTTAGCAAGTGGCATAAAAAACCCCGGTCATGCCGGGGTTCCTTGCCACTCTGCCAGCGCTATCAGGCCTACCCGCGACCCGCTCTGTTCTTCATTTTACGCAGTGTTGCCAACTGCGCGGCGGCCTCCGCCAGTTGCGCTGATGCGCGTCCATAATCGAAATCACCGCTCTGGTTGGCCAGCGCATGTTCCGCCTCTTTGCGCGCCTCTTCCGCCGCTGCCTCATCAACATCGTCGGCGCGGATGGCCGTGTCAGCCAGGATAGAAACCACTCCCGGCTGCACTTCAAGAAAACCGCCGGATACGTAAAAGATCAGCTCCCGCCCATCCTGGGTTACGATTCGCACCGGGCCAGGTACCAGCGCGGTTAACAGGGGCGCGTGGCCGTAGCTCACGCCCAGCTCCCCGAGCTCGCCGGTCGCGACCAGCATATCCACCAGGCCGGAGAAGATTTCCTCTTCCGCGCTGACGATGTCGCAATGAATAGTCATAGCCATATATCCGCCTTGCTGATGCCCTGCTGGCCTATAGCTTTTTAGCTTTCTCGACAGCTTCGTCGATGTTGCCAACCATGTAGAACGCCTGCTCAGGCAAGTGATCGTATTGACCGGCAAGAATACCCTGGAACCCCGCTATGGTTTCCTTCAGCGACACATACTTACCCGGTGAGCCCGTGAAAATTTCCGCAACGTGGAAGGGCTGCGACAGGAAACGCTCAATTTTGCGTGCGCGGGCCACGGTCTGCTTGTCTTCCTCGGACAGCTCATCCATGCCCAGAATCGCGATGATGTCCTTCAATTCCTTGTAGCGCTGCAATACGGTCTGTACGCCACGCGCCGTATCATAGTGCTCACTGCCGATCAGCAGCGGATCCAGCTGGCGCGATGTGGAGTCGAGCGGATCAACGGCCGGATAAATACCTTTCGCAGCGATATCCCTGCTCAATACCACGGTAGAGTCCAGGTGCGCAAACGTGGTGGCCGGTGACGGGTCCGTCAAGTCGTCTGCCGGCACATAGACTGCCTGAATCGATGTAATAGAGCCTGTTTTGGTCGAGGTAATTCGCTCCTGCAATACGCCCATTTCCTCCGCCAGAGTCGGCTGGTAACCCACCGCCGACGGCATACGGCCCAGCAGTGCAGACACCTCGGTGCCCGCCAGCGTGTAGCGGTAAATGTTGTCGATGAACAACAAGACATCGCGGCCTTCATCTCGGAATTTTTCAGCCATGGTGAGTCCGGTAAGGGCCACCCGCAGGCGGTTGCCCGGCGGCTCATTCATCTGCCCGTACACCATCGCTACCTTGGAGTTGCTGAAATTTTCAACGTCAACGACTTTGGACTCCTGCATTTCAAAATAGAAGTCGTTACCCTCCCGAGTCCGCTCACCGACACCGGCAAACACTGACAGGCCGGAGTGTTCAGTGGCGATGTTGTTAATCAATTCCATCATGTTGACGGTCTTGCCGACGCCGGCGCCCCCGAACAGACCCACCTTGCCGCCCTTGGCGAAAGGGCAGACCAGGTCGATGACCTTGATGCCCGTCTCCAACAATTCATCGGATGCGGACAGTTCTTCGTAAGCAGGCGCCTTGCGGTGAATAGACGCGCGCTCCTTCTCACCAATAGGCCCACACTCATCGATAGGATTTCCCAATACATCCATAATGCGACCGAGGGTTTCTATACCCACTGGCACCATTATCGGTTGCCCGGTATTTTCCACCGCCAGACCGCGGCTGACGCCTTCGGACGAGCCCATGGCAATCGTGCGCACCACGCCGTCACCCAACTGCTGCTGTACTTCAAGGGTCAGGTTTTTTTCGGTTACCATCAGTGCATCGTATACTTTGGGTACCACATCACGCGGGAATTCCACGTCAATTACCGCACCAATAATTTGTACAATTCGTCCGCTGCTCATATCCGGATCCTCTATCTCAAAGTTCAATTCTGTTTGGCTTGGGGCATCGCCAGGTACGCGAGCCACTGTAGCCGTATTTTTGTCCATACACCGCTGGCCACGGGCCTAGCCTATCGCCGCAGCTCCGCTCACAATTTCCGAGAGCTCCTGGGTGATCGCCGCCTGGCGCGCCTTGTTGTAAATCAGCTGCAAATCGTCGATCAGTTCGCCGGCGTTTTCGGTGGCATTTTTCATCGCCAACATCCGGGCGGCCTGCTCACAGGCACCGTTTTCTACCACCGCCTGATAAACCTGCGACTCGATGTAGCGCGTCAATAGGCGCTCTAGCAACTCTTTCGCATCAGGTTCGTAGATATAGTCCCAGTGATGTTTCATCTCCGGGCTATCCTCTGCCTCCAGCGGTAACAGCTGCTCCACTGTCGGGTTCTGTGTCATGGTATTGACGAACTGGTTGCTCACCAGGAACAAGCGATCAATGCGCCCTTCCTCGTAGGCATCCAGCATGGTTTTGACAGCCCCAATCAAATCGGCCAGTGCTGGCGTCTCACCCAGATCGCGAACCGCTGCTGTTACATTGCCACCGTAGCTATTGAAAAAGGCTGACGCCTTCGCGCCGATCAGGGACAGCTCGATCTCAATACCCTGCTCGGCCCATTCTTTCATCGACCGCACGGTGCGTTTGAACAAGTTGATGTTTAAACCGCCACACAGACCCCGATCAGTAGACACAATCAGGAAACCAACCCGCTTGACGTCTCGCTGCTTCATATACAGGTGCTGATATTCCGGCGCCGCGTTAGCAATATGACCCACCACAGCGCGCATCCGCCTGGCATAGGGCTTGCCAAGACGCATGCGATCCTGAGCCTTGCGCATTTTGCTCGCCGCCACCATTTCCATGGCACTGGTGATCTTCTGCGTACTGCGTATGCTCGTGATCTTGGTGCGAATTTCTTTTCCGGCTGCCATTTGTGGGTCCTCGGCTTTACCAGGTCTGCGTCGCTTTAAATTTTTCTATCGCTGCCTTAAAGGTGGCTGCGATCTCGTCGCTGTAGTCCCCGGTCTGGATGATTCGATTCATCAGCTCGCCGTGTTCCGCACGCATGTAGGACAGCAGTGCCTGCTCAAATGCCCCGATCTTGTTGATCTCTATATCCTTGAGGAACCCTTCGTTGGCGGCATACAGCATGACACCCATATCCGCCGTACTTTGCGGTGAGTACTGCTTCTGCTTCATCAGTTCGGTCACGCGCTCACCGTGGTCCAACTGGGCTCGGGTAGCATCATCCAGGTCCGAAGCGAACTGGGAAAAAGCCGCCAATTCGCGATACTGCGCCAATGCAGTACGAATACCCCCGGATAACTTTTTCATGATCTTGGTCTGCGCGGCGCCACCAACGCGGGAAACAGAGATACCCGCATTCATCGCAGGACGCACGCCCGCGTTAAACATGTTCGCTTCCAGGAAGATCTGGCCATCGGTAATGGAGATCACGTTGGTCGGCACGAACGCCGAAACGTCTCCGGCCTGGGTCTCAATCACAGGCAGTGCGGTGAGCGAGCCCGTCTTACCTTTTACTTCTCCCTTAGTGAAGTTCTCGACGTAGGCAACGTTGACGCGCGCCGCGCGCTCCAACAAACGAGAGTGCAAATAAAATACATCGCCGGGATAGGCTTCACGGCCGGGCGGACGACGCAGCAGCAGCGAGATCTGGCGATAGGCCCAGGCTTGCTTGGTCAAGTCGTCATAGATGATCAGGGCATCCTGGCCGCGATCACGGTAGTACTCACCCATGGTGCAGCCGGCAAACGGTGCCAGATACTGCATGGCAGCAGGATCGGACGCGGTCGCCGCCACCACGATGGTGTGTTCCATCGCGCCATGCTCTTCCAGCTTGCGTACTACGGCTGCAACAGACGATGCCTTCTGGCCAATGGCCACGTACACACACTTAATACCGGATCCCTTCTGGTTGATGATAGCGTCAACCGCGATCGCGGTTTTACCAATCTGGCGATCGCCAATAATCAGCTCGCGCTGACCGCGGCCGATCGGCACCATGGCGTCAATGGCTTTCAGGCCGATTTGCACTGGCTGATCGACAGATTTACGTGCAATAACGCCGGGCGCTACCTTTTCCAGCGCATCGGTCAGGGCAGCATTGATCGGGCCTTTGCCGTCAATGGGGCTGCCCAGGGCGTCGACCACACGGCCCTGCAGTTCCGGGCCAACGGGAACTTCCAGAATGCGGCCGGTACAACGACAGGATTGGCCTTCAGCCAGGCCTTTATAGTCGCCCAGGATGACCGCGCCAACCGAGTCCCGCTCCAGATTGAGCGCCATACCGTAGATGCCGCCGTCAAATTCAATCATTTCGCCGTACATCACATCAGCCAGACCGTGAATACGAATAATGCCGTCGGTCACCGAGACGACGGTGCCCACGTTGCGTGCTTCTGAGCTCACATCGAGCTGGTCGATGCGGCGTTTGATAATCTCACTAATCTCAGATGGATTCAGTTGCTGCATGCTCTGTTCCTCAATCGGGCGTCTTAAAGTCTAGGAATTCATTGCGGCGGCCAGCTTGTTCAGCCTGCCGCGCACGGTGCCATCGATCACGAGATCACCGGCCCGAATTAATACACCACCCAGCAAATGACTGTCGGTGGATGTGCGAAGGTTTACCTGGCGCTCCAGTTTCTTGCCCAATACATCGGCCAGCTTGTCGCGCGCCGTATCAGCCAAATCAAACGCGGATATAACCTCTACATCGACGGTCTTTTCCTGATTGGCCTTGTACTGCGCGAATAACAAATAAATTTCAGGCAGCAGAGCCAAGCGTTTGTTGGCAGCAAGTACCGCAATAAAATTGCGCGCTTGGGCGCCCAGCGCATCACCGCAGACATCACACAGTATGTCGGCCTGTTGCGTGGCCGTCAGCGACGGGTCATTGAGCGCCACTTTCAAGTCTTTGTCCGCAACCACTGCCGCGGCAGTCGCCAACTGCTCGGCCCACTGCGCCAACTGTTTGCTGTCACGGGCGTATTCAAACGCCGCCTTGGCGTACGGCCTCGCTATTGTGCTTAATTCCGCCATAGCATCCTCGTGTTACAGCTCTGCAGCGAGTTTGTCGACCAACTCGGCGTGTGCCTTGTGGTCGATGGTGGCCCCGAGAACTTTTTCGGCACCGGCCAGCGCCAAAGCGGCAACCTGACCGCGCAGCTGCTCCCTGGCGCGATTCGATTCCTGCTCGATTTCGGCATGGGCCGCGGTCTTGACGCGATCGGCCTCAACCACGGCAGCCCCTTTGGCTTCTTCTACCAGCTGAATACCGCGCTTATTAGCGGCGTCGATAATGCCGGCGGCTTCTTGCTTGGCTTCTTTCAGACGTTCTACCGCCTTCTCCTGGGCCAACTCAAGATCGTGGCTGGCACGATCCGCGGCAGCCAGACCATCGGCAATTTTCTTCTCGCGTTCTGCCATAGCCGCCAGGATAGGCGGCCACACATACTTCATGCAGAACATGACAAAGCAGACAAAGGCGATCATCTGCCCGATTAGCGTAAGATTAATATTCACGCCGTGCTCCTCACAGATTATTGGGGGCCACGCACAGGGCGGCCCTTTTCCGGTCGGTGGTTAAATTACGCTGCGACAACGAAGATCAGGTACATCGCGATACCAACCCCGATAATGGGGATCGCATCGACCAGGCCGGCGCCCAGAAAGAAGGTGACCTGCAGCTTGGGTGCCAGTTCAGGTTGGCGAGCGGAGCCTTCGATGAGTTTACCGCCCAACAATCCAACCCCGATCGCGGCACCCAGTCCACCCAGACCCATCATGAGGGCGGCAGCAATGTAGATTAATTCAGGCATTTTTTTCTCCTAACGTTAATGTAAACAAAGGGTAAAGGTTAAAGTGAATCAATGATCCTCATGGGCCATGCTGAGATACACGATCGTCAACACCATAAAGATAAAGGCTTGCAGAGTGATCACCAGGATGTGAAAAATCGCCCAGCCTATTTGCAACAACCCGGCAGGGACCAGCCACAACGCGCCGGCGCCAAACAGGGCTGCTATCAGGATAAAGATCATTTCACCGGCGTACATGTTGCCGAATAAGCGCAAGCCGAGGGAGAAAGGCTTGGCCAACAATCCTACAACCTCCATGAACAAATTGACCGGAATGAAAAGCCAGTGATTGAAAGGATTCATGGTCAGCTCCCTGACGAAACCAAAACCTTTCACCTTGATCGAGTAATACAGCATGAGAATGAAAATTCCCAGCGCCATGCCCATGGTGATATTAGGGTCAGTGGAAGGCACAATTTTCTGATAATGCACGCCGACCAGGCTCAGCAGTGAAGGAACCAGATCCACCGGCAGCATATCCATCAGGTTCATCAAAAATACCCAGACGAAAATGGTCAGGGCCAACGGTGCCACCATCTTGTTGTGGCCGTGAAAGGTGTCACGCACGGTGTTGTCAACAAACTCTACTATCATTTCGACGGCGTTGACCATCCCGCTCGGGACGCCCGCCTGGGCCTTTAGGGCCACGCTGCGAAATAGCCAGCAGAAGAGAACGCCAAGGCCGATTGACCAGAACATGGAGTCGACGTGTATGGCAGTGAACCCCATCGCCGCTGCTTCTTTGCCGCCGTGAGCAATTACCCAAGCACCACCTTCTGCTACAAGCGTGCCGCCTTCCCGCTCAATCCCACCTGGCAACTTGCCGTAGGTAAGATTGGTCAGGTGGTGAACGATGTATTCAGAAATTGTCTGGGTGGAGCCTGCCATCAATCAAAACTCTCTTTCTAGTGCGGCTGAGCTCGTGTCAGCAACAACCAACTTCCGGTAATTTGTGTGATCAGCATCGCCAGGTAACCGACGAAGACTGCCGGGCCGTTGATCGGCCGTATTACTGCAAAAACCAGGGCAAATCCTACGACACTCAACACATACTTGCCCAGCTCACCCGCGTAGCTGGATCGGGCTATCGCCTTGACAGACCGCGCGCCACGCCATCTGAAAGCGAGCACCGCGAAATATGCCTGGGGCACAATGGCTATCAAGCCGCCACTGAGCACCGAGTAAGCAAAAACTGTGTCGAATGCCAGCACACACAAGCACAACGAAATGAGCAGTGCCAGTTGCCACAAAGTGATCCGGTGAACCGGCGGACGCGCTATCTCAGCACCCGTCATCAACCCCTCGCGATACGCCCTTGGTCTTTGGCCCCACGGGTACTTCCTCGGTTCGGGCGGGCATTATAGGGGGATAACAGGGCAGGTTCAACCCGGCTACGGCGCGGCGCGGCCTTATTTAATATGGCTCAGAATACCGTCCAACTCGTCCAGGCTGTTGTAGGACAGCACCAGCTTGCCGCGGCCCTTGGCGCTGTGCTGGATCTGCACCGGGGCACCGAGACGCTGCGATAAATCATCCTGCAAATGCCGGATATTGGGATCGATATGTTTTACGGAAACAGGTTGCGTCTTTGCTGCCACCAGGTGGCGCACCAGCGCCTCGGTTTGGCGCACTGTCAGCCCTTTGGACACCACGGTGCGCGCTGCCTGCGACTGGTGTACTCCCTCCAGGCCCAACAGCGCCCGGGCATGGCCCATTTCCAGGTCGCCATGCTCCACCAGGCGCTGCACGTCCTCCTGTAGGGACATCAGCCGCAACAAGTTCGCCACCGTGGAGCGGGATTTGCCGACGGCCGTGGCCACTTCCTGCTGGGTGAGGTCAAACTCCTGCTGCAGCCGCTGCAGTGAAGCCGCTTCCTCGATCGGATTGAGGTCCTCCCGCTGGATATTCTCGATGAGGGCCATTGCGATAGCGGCCTGATCAGACACATCCCGGATGACCACCGGAATAACATGCAGTCCCGCCAGCTGCGCTGCCCGCCACCGTCGCTCTCCAGCGATAATCTCGTAGCGCTGGTCAGCGACAGGTCGTACCGTTATGGGCTGTATCACACCCTGTGCAATGATGCTGTCGGCAAGCTCGCGCAAGGACTCCGGCTCAATGTCGCGGCGCGGCTGGTACTTCCCGCGTTGGATAAAATCTACGGGCAGCTCACTGGGCGTTGTATCCTGTCTGCCTTGGGCCGCCGCCCCCGCGCTGGTGTCGAGCGCGTCTTTTGCAACCGCTTGTGCGGTACTACCACCGCCGAGCAGAGCATCAAGCCCTCGCCCAAGGCCTCGTTTTTTAACAGACATCTACGCTCTCCCTTGCTTCATGTCGGTGCGCCTTGCTCCGGCGACTGTGCGACCTGCTGTTCCGCGCGCCGGATGATTTCACCTGCCAGCGCCAGATAGGCCTTGGAACCGCGGGAATTTTTATCGTAGTACATGGCGGGCAAGCCGTGGCTGGGCGCTTCTGCCAGACGCACATTCCTCGGCACCACGGTACGATAGACCTTGTCACCAAAATGCGCCCGCAGTTGGGCCGACACGTCGGTGGTCAAACTATTGCGTGGGTCGTACATCGTGCGCAGTATGCCCTGTAGTTGCAAATCGGAATTTATGGATTGGGCGACACCATCAATGGTACGCACCAGCGCCGCCAAGCCCTCCAGCGCAAAATACTCACACTGCATGGCGATAATCACGCCGTCTGCTGCCGCCAGCGCATTGATCGTCAGCATGTTCAGCGACGGCGGGCAATCAATCAACACATAATCATACTGAGCAGAGACCTCCGCCAGCGCGGTGCGCAAACGGCGCTCCCGATGCTCGACGTTCAGTAGCTCCACCTCTGCAGCTGTCAGATCACTGTTCGCCGGCAGCACATCGTAACCACTCTCGCCGGCAGGCTGCAGCACCAGATGTACGGGGGCCCGGTGCACCAAAACATCATAGATACTGCGCTGCACTTCGTCTTTATCAATGCCACTACCCATAGTGGCGTTGCCTTGGGGGTCGAGGTCTACCAACATCACGCGCTGCTTCATGGCAGCGAGGGACGCGGCCAGGTTGATGCACGTCGTGGTCTTGCCAACCCCGCCTTTTTGGTTCGCGATTGCGATAATTCTGGTCAATGAACCTGCCCCTGGCAATAGTGTTACGGTCGATGCGAGCCCTGTCGCAATGCGATTTCCACCAGATGTCGCTGCTCACCCAGATCCGGCACGACGAGCGGATGAACGACTATGTCTGCGCTCGCCTGGCCCATGGCTGCCAATTCCTGTGTGGGATACGCTCCCTTCATGGCCAGTATACGGCCACCGGGGGCCAACAGGTGGCGGCAACCATGCACCATATCCTGCAAAGAAGCAAAAGCCCGGGATAACACCGTCTCAAACGGTTCGACGCCACGAAACGATTCCACCCGCGCCTGATGCACGATTATATTATCCAAGCTAAGGGCCGTTTTCACCTGAAAAAGAAAGCGGGTCTTTTTTCCGTTGCTATCCAGCAGATGAAACTCGCGCTCCGGAAACAACAGCGCCAGAGGCACACCCGGCAAGCCAGCACCTGTGCCCACATCCAGTAATCGCTGCCCTGTTAAAAAAGGCGCAATGGCCAGACTATCCAGTAAATGTCGGCTGACCATTTGCGCTTCATCGCGCACTGCAGTGAGGTTATACGTCTGGTTCCACCGGGATAACAGGGCTATATACTCCAGCAATCGCTCCTGCTGGCGTGCATCCACTGCCAGCTGCAGGGCGTCGCAGCCCAGCTGCAAGAGTGTGCGCAGGCGTAACTCCAATTCAGGCCTGCTTGCGTTGGCTGTCGGGGTCTTCCTGTCCAGTGCGCCCGAGGCTGCCGCGCTTTTTGAGGTAAATCAGCAACAGTGCGATGGCGGCGGCGGTGACACCAGGGATTCGCCCGGCGCGTGCCAAAGTGTCCGGGCGTGCGGCGCTTAACTTCTGTTTTACCTCATGCGACAAACCATCTACCGCGTTATAGTCCAGGCTGGACGGCAGCAGCGTGTTTTCATTGCGCCGCAAACGCTCTATATCTTCCCTCTGCCGATCAATATAACCCGCATACTTGGCCTGTATTTCGACCTGCTCGGCCGCTTGCGGGTCCGTGGTCGGCGCACCCACCAACCCCGCCAGGTCTGCGTACTCCAGCTCCGGGCGTTTCAGGAGTTCGGCCAGAGAATACTCGTGGACCAGCGGGTTTTTCAGTTTGCCTACCAGCGCTTGCGCCTGTGGTGTGTGCGGATGAACCCAGCTGGTGGCCAGTCGCTGCGTTTCACGCACTATCTCCTCGCGCTTGGCTTCAAACCGCTGCCAGCGCACATCATCCACTAAGCCCATGGCGCGTCCCTGCTCAGTGAGGCGCAAATCCGCATTGTCTTCACGCAGCAACAAGCGATACTCCGCCCGGGACGTGAACATGCGATAGGGCTCCAGCGTACCCATGGTGATCAGGTCATCGACCAGCACGCCAATGTACGCCTCGTCACGCCGTGGACACCACGGCTCTGCACCGCGCACCGCCAACGCCGCATTCAGTCCCGCCAACAGACCCTGTGCAGCAGCCTCTTCATAACCGGTGGTACCGTTGATCTGCCCTGCGAAATACAATCCTGGCAGGGCCTTGGTCTCCAGCGAGGCATTGAGATCCCTGGGATCAAAGAAATCGTATTCGATCGCATAGCCTGGCCTGGTAATGTGGGCGTTTTCAAAACCTTTAATGGAACGCACCAGGTCTATCTGCACATCAAATGGCAGGCTGGTAGAAATGCCATTGGGGTACAACTCTGCGGTGGTCAGGCCCTCAGGCTCGATAAAAATCTGGTGGGAGTTTTTATCGGCGAAGCGATGAATCTTGTCCTCAATGCTGGGGCAATAACGCGGGCCCACACCCTCGATGACCCCGGAGTACAAAGGCGAGCGGTCCAGCCCACCACGAATGATGTCGTGGGTGCGCTCGTTGGTGTACGTCACCCAGCAGCAGCGCTGCTGCGGGTGCTCGGACGTGCTGCCCAGATACGACATAACCGGCTCGGGCACATCGCCCCACTGTTCTTCCAGATCAGTAAAATCGACCGTGCGGGCATCAATTCGCGGCGGTGTCCCCGTCTTCAGGCGCTCCACTCGGAAGGGCAGCTCGCGCAGGCGCTGGGCAAGGGCGATGGACGGCGGATCTCCGGCGCGTCCTCCGGCACTATTGGCCAGTCCGATGTGGATTTTGCCACCCAAAAAAGTCCCACTGGTAAGCACCACCTGCGGTGCTCGAAAAACCAGTCCCATCTGGGTGATCGCCCCGGCTACGCGCCCATTCTCGATCAGCAAATCATCGACCGGCTGCTGAAATATCGACAAATTCGGCTGTGACTCCAGCATCTGGCGAATGGCGTTGCGGTACAGCACCCGATCGGCCTGCACCCGGGTGGCGCGCACCGCGGGGCCTTTGCGTCGGTTCAAAACCCGAAATTGTATGCCGGCCCGATCGGTGGCGCGGGCCATAGCACCACCGAGCGCATCAACCTCCTTCACGAGATGGCTTTTGCCAATGCCGCCGATAGCAGGATTGCAGGACATCTGCCCCAGAGTATCCACACTGTGTGTGAGCAGTAGGGTACGGCAGCCCATGCGCGCGGCGGCCAGGCAGGCCTCAGTGCCAGCATGGCCTCCGCCAATGACGATCACTTCAAATTGTTGCTGGAATTCCACTGCCGACCTCATGTGCCAGAAGCGCATTGTTTTGCGGGGGGCCGATTATACGTGGCCGAGGGCCGTTGTTCAAAATTTGTTCGACTTTAAGTCCCATGGGGCGTACGAGCAACAGCGCATGTAGTCTGCCCCGAGTCATCGGGCCGCGCCCACTCTACGCTCGCACCAATCCAGGATCAGCGCCAGAACCTCGGCGCGCTCTGGTTCATTAAAAATCTCGTGATACGCGCCTGGGTAGATTTTCAGAGTCTTGTCGCTGGAGCCAATATGTTCATAGAGAAACTGCGAGCCCTCTGGAGCTGTCATCACATCTGCGCCGCCGTGCAGTATCAGCATAGGCAGGGTGATGCTCGCCGCGTGTGACTCTATCGCGCTCATGCCTGCGAACAATTCACGCAACATGCGCGCGGACATTTTGCCATGGAATACCAGCGGGTCTGCCGCATACTTGCTGACAACCTCGGGATCGCGACTGACTCCCTTCGCATTCAGCTTCAGCATGCCCAATCGCGGGGCCAGCAATGCCAGCAAGCGCAGCAGTGCCATTTGCACCACGCCCGGCTGCAAGGCTGTCTTGATGGCCGCGCCGGAGAGAATACCGCCGACGAATTCGCGCTGGTGTTGCAACAAATAATTGCTGGTAATCAGGCCGCCCATACTGTGCCCTAGAAGGAACATCGGCACACCGGTAAAGCGGGCCGCAAACTGCCGATGAAATATCGCAAGATCTGCCAAATAGTCACTAAAGGCGTTCACATGCCCAGGCCTGCCCTCTGAATATCCGTGCCCGTTGTGATCCAGCGCCGCGACTGCATAACCTGCGGCAGTGAAAAACTGCGCGAACGGCAGGTAGCGCGCACTGTGTTCGCCCGCGCCATGTGCGACCAATAACACTGCCCGAGGAGACGACTCCGGTTCCCAGCACTGGAAGTAAATAGCGCGCTCTTCTGCACCTGCAAATCTGCCATCACTGTGTTTCATTTTCTCTCCTGGTAGGTGCAAACAACACGTTGCCAGTTTAACTGGCCATGTCATGATCCGCTATTGCACCTGCCGATGATGGCGCTTTGGGTACTGTTGGTTCATATTATCCGCTCTGCCACTCACGCTGGGATATTATGTGTCGGTACTGAGCAACGAGCAAAAACTGCGCCTCGTGAAAATAATGAGCAGCCACATCCCACATACGGCATTGCTGGGTATACAGGTGGTGAAAATCGATGGGGACGAACTCACGTTAAAACTACCTTACCAAAAGGCGTTGGTGGGTGACCCCGAGACTGGCACCCTGCACGGCGGTGCATTGACCGTTTTACTGGATCAAACGCTGGGAATGTCCACTGTCTGTAGTGATCGCATCGAACCATCAGTAACACCAACACTTGACTTGCGCATAGATCATTTGGCGGTAGCGCCACGTGGTATGGATATCTTTGCCTGTGCAAATGTGTACAAGACGACCCGTAAGATCCTCTTTGTTGAAGGCTTCGCGTAGTGTGAATCCAGAGACAAGCCTATCGCCAGAGCAACTGGCACCTGGGTGCACATCGCTAAGGTGGATCTGTCCTGGATGTTGCGTTCAGCGCCGGGAGGTGCACAGCAGTGACGCTGGCAGATATCATACAACAGGAACCCAGTGCGGAAACCCTGACCTTGTGGTTAAAGAAGGTGCCTTACGCCGTGTTCCTCGGTATCAGGGCAGAACTGCACGACAACGACATTCTATTCATCCTGCCGCAAGATGAAAAATTGATTGGCAACCCCTCCCTGCCCGCCCTACATGGTGGTGTGGTGGGTGCATTCATGGAGCAGGCGGCAGCGTTTCACCTGATCGCCAAAATGGATAAACCCGTGTTACCTAAAATCATAAATTTCTCTCTGGACTATCTGCGTCCAGCGCGATTGTGTGATACCTACGCCCAATGCAAACTTACCCGCCAGGGTCGCGCTATCGCAAATGTTACTATCACAGCCTGGCAAGAGCACAGTGATCGACCCAATGCTATCGCCAGAGCACATTTTTTACTCCCTGAATCTGACTAGAAGGAGAAACATCATGGCACGTTGGAAACGCAACGAACTGGAACAGGCATTCGATAAGTACCAGGCAGCGGCCCTGAAGGGTGCTCGGACTAAAGATTGGACTGACTGGGCGAACTGCTTTACCGACGATGCCAGTTATTTTGAACATCACTTTGGCCGTTTCTGGGGTCGAGAGAATATCCAAAAATGGATAACAGCTACGATGAACAAATGGCCGGCAAGCGAAATGACCGCCTTTCCCATCACCTGGTATTCAATCGATCGGGACAAAGGCTGGATCATTTGCGAGGTGATGAATCGAATGGCCGACCTTGGCGATGGCAAGATATATCAGGAGCCGAATATTACCATTCTGCACTACGCCGGAAATGGCATGTTCAAATACGAAGAAGACGCCTACAACCCACATAATATGGGCGTTACCATCGGAGCATGGATAGAAGCCAGGAAAACGCTTCAAGCAGAAAAAGATAAATAGTACAGCCCTTCCATGCAGGGCGGGTCACTGATGCGAAACATTGTGCTGCGTTTCGATATGCGCAGCAGTCCACAGTGTACTGATCTGCCAGCCGCTCGCTACAAGGCTGCGTTGGAGATGGCCACGTGGGCAGATCGCAACACTGTAGATGTGATCGGCCTGTCGGAACACCACCACACGGTAGATGGTTTTCTATCTGCGCCGCTGCAACTGGCAGGCATGATGATTGCCAGAACGCAAAAGATTCGCGTGTGTGTGAGCGCACTGTTGGTGCCACTGCACGATCCGGTGCGCCTGGCTGAGGATATCGCCGTACTCGATATCGTGGCAGGCGGGCGTTTTAGCGCCACCTGCGGACTGGGTTATCGAGAGAGTGAATACAACAGCTTCGGCGTCGACTGGGCCAATAGGGGGCAGATCTTTGACGACAAGCTAGAAATGGACCCCATAAATTGGACAGCGTGATAAGTGCATCCTCGGGTCAAGCCGCTAGTTGGGCGGCGTATTGGTAATAAACACTGTCCGGGGTTCTCCGGTCAAGCGATTGATGCCTCCTTTTCGTGTTGTAGAACGT
>JANNVJ010000011.1:0-6441 GCA_031414375.1 Haliea sp. | reverse complement strand
GCTTGGCCCGCGCCCGTCAGATTAGAGCCTCTTTGAAATCCAAGCATTTCAAAGCAACGGATATTGGCAAAGCTATAGATCAAGGCCGCCCGTGATTGTTGTGGATACCAACATCCTGGCCTACCTGTACCTGCCCACTCCTTACAGCGAGCAAGCAGAGAAGTTATTCCTGAAGGATCCAAATTGGATTGCACCCGTTCTGTGGCGCAGTGAACTCCGAAGTGTTTTGGCTCTCTATTTGGGAAAGCAGCTGCTGACATTTGAACAGGCCTATGACATACAAACAGAGGCGGAGGCGTTGCTGGCTGGTAAAGAATTTGACTTGCCTTCTTTGAATGTGTTGCAGCTTGTCACCGCCAGCGATTGTTCTTCATATGACTGCGAGTTCGTTGCGCTGGCAAAACTGTTTGATACAACGCTTGTTACCGCAGACAAGAAGATACTTTCTCAATTTCCGCAAATAGCAGTTTCTCTTGCTGGCGCCATTTAGCAACCCTAGTGCGCGTTTCAGCGGCCGCGCTTTCCTGCTTTGGCATCGATTTTTCGAATAAGTGAGCTGGGCAGCGTCACATTGATTTTTTCAGTGTTGCCAAGATAGGGAACAATATCGAAGTCAACAAAGCCCCAAGTGCCCCGGCAAGTTCTGGATTCTCCAGATGTCGTTCAATAGTGCTGGCGCGAGGAATATCTAACCCTTCTTCCAGAAGACCTTCCAGGTGCAGTTCTATGGCTTCAGCCGTATTATCCAGCGCCGCATCAAAGGTATCACCGGCAGAAAAGCAGCCAGGCAGGTCGGGCATGGTTACGCCATAGGCGCTGCCCGGATCGTGATGCACTACTATTGCAAATTTCATATCTGTTACTCCCACGTTTAACAATTCGCACGTTCCAATGAGCCAGGATGCCGCCTGGCAGAGACTTGCCGGGTTACTTCGGCCCAAAAGCTGTTTTGAGTTATCGCGTCAGTAATTATCCGGGGCTGGCCGCGAGTTACGCTACAGGTTTCGGCCGCCTGCACCACTCGAAGCGATGCTTAGTTTTGATCTTATTTGCCATTTAAAGTGGATAGGGCAAATGGTCTAAGCTACTCCTAAGCTACGCAAATTATTTCATAGACGGAATATTCATTTAAAGGTATATTTAGATGGTATGGACAGTTACGTTCTGCGACGAATTCGAGCCGGAATACGAAGCTCTGGACGAGGCGATACAGGACGAGCTACTGGCGCAGCTCAAGGTCCTTGAACAGTTCGGCCCGTCTCTGGGACGGCCACAGGTGGACACCCTCAAGGGCTCGAAGCACGCCAATATGAAGGAACTGCGGTTCAGGGCAGATAATGGGGTCTGGCGAGTTGCCTTCGCCTTTGATCCGGAGCGGGCAGCAATCGTTCTTGTTGGCGGTGATAAATCGGGCGGCAGCCAGCAACGGTTTTACAAGCGGTTAATCAAGTTTGCGGATGAACGGTTCGACCGACATCTGGCGGCCTTGGAGGGCGGTAAAAATGGCTAAGACACTTGAGCAAGTCATGAAAGGTCTGCCCGATCCGCGGCGCAAGCGGATCAAGCGGCGCAGTGCCGAGCTTATTCAGGAGCAACTGACCTTGCAGCAGTTGCGTCGGGAGCTGAACCTGACACAGGATCGCATGGCTGAGCTTCTGGAGCTCAAGCAGGGCCACATTTCCAAAATCGAGAGACGTTCCGATATGCGGATATCCACGCTCCGCGACTACATCGAAGCCATGGGTGGTGAGCTAGAGCTAGTGGCCCGTATTCCGGGACGAAAACCGGTCAAGCTCGATGGCTTTAGTCCTGCGGTCCTTGGGGTCAGAGTGAAAACTCTGAATTAGTTTTTACTCTGACCCCAAACTCATGACACCAAACTCACCAAACTCACCAAACTCACGAAACGCCAATGAAGCGACATTCGACAAGCTTCCAATTCAGCTACGAACTTGTATATTCTTCAGTTAATCCAACCTGAAGGAATGTAAAAAATGAATTGGGAAGCAATAGGCGCGTTGGGCGAAACGCTGGGAGCGTTGCTCGTCCTCATCACGCTGATATACCTTGCAACACAAGTCAGGTATGCAAAGAATGCCGCGGCGGATGCGAATAGGCTAGCAAGGGCAAAGGGCAAAGGGCAAAGGGAGTCTGTGATTTACAGCTCGTCATAGCCAACAATGACCAACTTAATCAAAGCAACATTGCTGCCAATGCATGGATCAGTTGGTATCAGGAGCTTGCTGCAGTTCGAGGCATCACTGTCGAGGATGCCATCAGAGCGGATGCAATGAGTACCTATTGGTTCTGGTTGCACTGGGGCCAGTTCACATCAACAAATAGACAGGAAGACCTACTGGAGTTAGGAGAAACCATAGGCAAGTTTTATCAGGCACCGGCCATAAAATACGCTTGGGAAAACGGGCCATTTCCCCAACCCTTGCTCAGCAAAGAATTTATCGTGTTTGTGGAAAAATATGTGGGGAAATTCTCTGCAGAAAATAGTGCCAAAATTGCAGACGCGGGACGCGTTGTAGACCAACAACAGTGATCGTTCGCGCTGCTTTCGCCCAGGAGGGGACGTCAGCCAATATTCCAAAGTACCAAGGAATAGAGCTATGCTTGCGAGAACGCTGTAACAGGGAGAAGGGCATGAATTGGCACGCAATAGGGGCTATTGCAGAATCAGTCGGTGCAGTGGCTGTCATCATTCCCTTGTGCATCTAACATTTCAGCTGCGGCAAAATACTAAGGCTACGGTCCTTGGGGTCAGAGTGAAAACTCTGAATAAGTTTTTACTCTGACCCCAAACTCACATCGGCTTTATGAGCAAAAGACAACGGCTCCCGAAAGAGCCGCTGCGCTTGATGACTATCTTACCCGCTGGTTGCGGTGGACGACTGCGGGATTGCGACCTACGCTTGCGGTGTTCGCCTGCGCCGAGTGTAACCAAGAGCTGCTAGGCCTAGTCCCAGCAGGAGCGCGGTCGCCGGGTTGGGGACGCCGTTTGGCGGCTCGATAACTGCTTCCCTATAAAACCACCCTCCGTTGACGGGAACGAATAAGTTGCGACTTCTCTGCGTTGAGAACAACGAATCATATAAATTTACGCGCTCAACAAAAGCGTAATAGGCAACGGGTGTACGTTCAAACTCGCGAACGTTCGCGTCCAACTCAGTCTCACCGCCACCGGAAAACCCTGGATTGAAATCACCGAAAAATGAGACGATCCAGGCTGGGGGTGCGGCGGAAACCACCCCGTAACCGTCGGGGCCGGGCCCGAGGGCTGCATTGCCAATGTAAGAGTTAAACAACCCATTGACGTCATCTACGGATGCCCATGTCCAGCCTTGCATCGAAATCGCGCCCAACAACCCATTGCAGACGCCCGTGGCCGCATCGCAACTCCCGCTTATCGTGGCGTAATCGTACGCAAAATCCGTTGGCTGCAACCAATTCCGCCCATTAGCGGTAACGATATGACCGGCTTGCACGGCCCCAGCGCACGCCATCAAAGCCAGCCATGTGAATGTGTGAAGTAGCGACTCCTTCATATTAAGTCCTTTTTAGGTAAGCGAAACGACTCTCCTCCGCTACTCATGCATAATTCGAGCCGCTTTGTATAAAGGACAAATACTACAAGCAGTTAGGGTCTGCGGTCGCTCTGCCGTACTGAACCGCACCCCCACTTATGTAAAGAAAGCTGACAACTCCATGCGCTTTATAACAGTCAGATATAGAGACTTTGGCGCAGTGAGCTAGAGGCTGAAAGGGGAATGGCCGCAAAGAGGTGCGACCTTGCCGCCGTCACGCAGCAAAGGGCCGCTGCGGGAAAAAGCGGACGCTCAGCCCCGCAGCGCCTCCTCCACAAAGTCCAGCCGGTCTTGACCGAAGTACATTTCATCGCCCATAAAAAACGTCGGCGCGCCGAACACACCACGCGCCACCGCAGCCTCAGTATTGGCGATTAGTTCTGCCTTGACGTCAGGGGCCTGGGATAATTCCAGCAGGGTCTGTGCATCCAGTTTGTGCTGCGTAAGGACAGCGGCAACCACTTCCGCATCACCCATGCTTTTTCCCTGTATCCACACGGCGTCGTACACGGCGTCGACAAATGGTTTCGAGCAATTCATGCGTTCTGCGGCAATGGCAGCGCGCATCAGGTTCAGGGTGTTGATCGGAAAGTAGGGGTTGAGGTTCATCTGAACACCATAGCGGTGCGCAAAGCGGGGCAAGTCATGCATCATCATATATTGACCCTTGGCGGGGATTGCTATCGGTGAGTTATTGCCGGTGGCTTTAAAGACGCCGCCCAGCAGCATCGGTTTGTACATCACAGTCAGTGGATACTGCGCGGACAGTTGGCCGAGGCGCTTATGCGCCAGGTAGGCGGTGGGGCTGCCAAAGTCAAAATAGAAATCCAGGGTCTTACGCATACTATTCTCCTTGGTTACCAGCGCTCCAGCCAGGGGCGCAAGTCGAGTTCAAACGTCCAGGCGTTACGCGGTTGCTCGTGGAGCATGACGTAGTTGTCCGCCAGCGCATTGGGGTCGACGATGCCGTCGCTTTCTTTTAACTCGGCGGCCTGCGGCATGTTTTCCATGATCCATGCGGTGTCCACCGCGGCGTCGATCACGATATGGGCGACATGAATATTCTGTGGCCCTAACTCACGGGCCATGCTCTGGGCCAATGCTCGCAGTCCGTGTTTGGCACTGGCGAAGGCGGCGAACCCTGCCGCGCCGCGCACACTCGCCGTCGCGCCGGTAAAGAGAATGGAGCCGCGCTGGCGCTGTGTCATATAGCGCGCTGCCTCGCGCCCCGTGAGAAAGCCTGCAAAACAGGCCATTTCCCAGATCTTGAAAAACTTTTGGCTGTCGGTTTCCAGGATGCCCAGGGGGACATTGGCCCCGATGTTGAACACCACCACCGCGATGTCACCGATGTCCTGTTCGATAGCGGCAAAACGCTCGATGATCTGTTCTTCCTTGCGCGCATCGCAGCTGTAGGCGTGGGCCTGATGACCCTGGCCGCGCAACTCCTCCACCAGCGGTGCCAGTTTGTCACCGTTGCGCCGCAGTGCGCACACGGTAAGCCCTCGGCCAGCGAATTTGCGGGTGATGGCGCTGCCGATGGCATCACCGGCACCTACGATGACTGCGACTTTTGCCCGCATGTTTGACACTCCAGCCAGCCGGGGTAACAACTGACGTACGAATTTATGGTTCTAAAGTAGCATGAAGTGTAGTTTCACCCCTTCTGCAGGGTCAAGCCTGAATTGATGCCCCCGTAATTCTGCCCCTACGATGCGTTGCCGCTCGCACCCGGTATCGCTAGACTGCAGCTGTGCCTATTACGGAATAACCCTGTGCAGGAATTTCTTACAGACGATCTTTCCCTGTTTTCGCTGCCATTTTACCTCGCCGCGATACTCCTTGAGGCTGGTTGGTCACGCCGCCATGGCCTGGCGCTGTACCGTACTGCGGATCTGCGGGCTTCGGTGAGCATGGGTGTGCTGGCCCTGCTGGTGGAAATTATGCCGCGCCTGCTGGCCCTGGCCATCATGGTGCAATTGCACGAGATCAGTCCACTGCGGGATGTAATAAAGCACCAGTGGTGGGCCTGGCTGTTGTTGTTTTTCCTGGACGACTTTTCCTATTACTGGTTTCACCGCTCTAATCACGAGGTGCGGCTGCTGTGGGCTGGCCACGTCAATCACCACTCTTCCCGCCATTTTAATTTTGGTACTGCCGTGCGCCAGGGCGTCGGCGAGCGCCTGCACAAATTTCTGTTCTGGCTGTGGTTGCCGTTGCTGGGTTTTGATCCAGGCATGATTATTGTCATGATCAGTCTCAGCCTGTTCTACCAGTTCTGGATACATACCCGCGCCGTTAACAAATTACATCCCTGGTTCGAGGCGGTATTCAATACGCCTTCACATCACCGCGTACACCATGCATCCAACATACGCTATCTGGACCGCAATCACGGCGGTGTACTGATTATTTGGGACAAACTGTTTGGCACCTTCAGTGCAGAGCGGGAGGACGAACCGGTGGTGTATGGTCTTACGAAAAATATTGAGTCGGACACTATTGCCGTGGTGGCCTTGCATGAATATGTTGCCATCGGACGGGATTTGAAACGCGCCCGCCGCTGGGGTGATCGCCTGCGCTATTTGTTACTGGCACCGGGCTGGAGCCATGACGGTGCGGATAAGCGCGCCAATGTCCTGCGCCGCGCGGCTGATTAGTACAAGTCGTGGCAAGCACGAACCGTCCCTGCGGGGATAAGGCCTGATCGCTCAGAAGGCTGGGATATTCGCTCTTCAGGCCTTATCCCCGCAGGGACTCTGGCGCAGTGAACTCAACCGTTGTGATGCACGCGCGATAGAGGCGAGTGGCAGTGGGCATGCTCCGCGGCGAATATCTCAGCAGTTTG
>JANNVJ010000010.1:0-54928 GCA_031414375.1 Haliea sp. | reverse complement strand
TTGACCTGTCGGCCTGGTTCAGCTTTCAATCCGGCAAGGAAGTGACCAAGGAAGCGGAAGCCACCTTTGCCGCCAACCAGCAAAACCTGATCGTCAGGGTGGTCGATGCCTACCTGCTGGTACTGCGTGCGCAAGACAATCTGGCCGCTTCGCAGGCCCAGGAGCGCGCATTCGAGCGCCAGTTGGAGCAGACCCAACAGCGCTTCGAGGTCGGCCTGATCGCCATCACCGACGTGTATGAAGCCCAAGCCGCTCGGGACTTGTCGCAGGTCACCCGTATTGTCGATGAGAACAATGTGTCCGTGGCCCTGGAGCGTCTCTCGATACTGACCGGCCAGCCCCAGCAAAATCTCAATGTTCTGCAGGAGGAATTTGGAATCTTGCCGCCAGATCCAGTGGATCGCGCGGCGTGGGTCGATTTCGCGCTGGCCAATAACTTTCAGTTGCAGGCATCCAGATTCAATGAGGAGGCGGCGCGCCAGAATGCCAAGGCGAACAGACTGGAGCACGCTCCGAAAGTGACCGGCGGCTACCAGTACTCTGATTTCAGTGTTGACGGCTCCGTAACCGCTGAACCGGATACCGGGGTAACCAGTCCGCCAGACAGTGACTTCGACGAAAGCATGTGGGAGGTCCGGCTCAGCGTGCCGCTTTACACCGGTGGCGCGATCAGTGCCAACCGCCGCAAAGCGGCGCAGGAATACAATGCATCCCGCGAGGAATTGATCAACCTGACGCGCAATACGGTAACCAATACCCGCTCGCTGCATATGACCGTACTAAGCGACGTATCACGCATCGCCGCTCGCAAGCAGAGTATCGTGTCATCCAAGGGATCGGTGGACGCCACACAGGCGGGCTATGAGGTCGGCACCCGCAATGTGGTCGACGTACTCAATGCGCAAAATATACTGTTCAGTGCCGAGCGTGATTACGCCAACAGCCGTTACGATTACATTCTCAATATGATGCGCCTGAAAGAACAGGCAGGGCTGCTCAGCCCCGGGGATGTCATCCGACTGGACTCCTTCCTCGTGCCAGCTGCAGCGCCATCGGCTTCATCGGTTACTGGTACCAAATAGCACCGTGCATAAGGCGATAGCATCGCGCTAAAGAGTCGCTCGCTATGATCCTCGACCTGCCCGCCGACATAGACCAGATCAAGGGGTTTCTCGCAGAAGACGAAGCACTGGCACTTTACAAGCAGGCGCTGCGCGTCAGTACGGCGGGGCCGGTACTGGAAATCGGCAGCTACTGTGGTAAGTCCACTATTTACCTCGGACTGGCCTGCCGCAGCAACAACAGCACGGTATTTGCGCTTGATCACCACCGCGGCTCGGAAGAACACCAACAGGGTGAATTCTTTCACGACCCCGAGCTGTACGACGCCGGCGCGGGTGTTATGGATACGTTCAGGGAGTTTCGTCGCAACATTCACAGGACGGGGCTGGATGACGTGGTAGTGCCCGTCGTGGCCGGTTCAGAAACGGCAGCGAGACACTGGCAGACCCCGTTGGCGATGGTGTTTATCGATGGCGGACACAGCCTTGATGCAGCACTCACCGACTACCGCTGCTGGATGCCACACCTGATGCGGGGCGGCGTGCTCGCCATTCACGATCTGTTTGACGACGCCCACGCGGGGGGCCAGGCACCGTACGCGGTATACCGCATGGCACTGGCGTCTGGCCTGTTTGAAAACCTCGGCCAGGTTAATAGCCTGGGCTTGTTGGGGCGGCTATAACCGGCAGTAAACCCTTTTTAATCGACCAGAATGAGGCGCTCGCGCGAATCCGCTGCAGTGTCGAGCAGCTGCACGCTGCAAAACAGCCCCGCGGCGGCTGTGTGCTTGGTGAGCGCGTCCGCTGCCAGCAGAATGGCTCCGGCGGTCCAGGTGGGTTTTTCGTCCGGCCACAACAAATCTTCGACCAGCTGGTAACCCGTCCAGTAGGAACCGTTGCTGGTGCGCCACTGCTGCAGCCAGCTGTACACTTCTACTGCACGGGCGTGATCCCCGGCCGCCAGCAAGGCCATGACCAGTTCACAGGTTTCAGCCACGGTTACCCAGGGTTGCTGCTTCTCGCACCGACACCCCAGCTTGTCTTCCACAAATTCATCCCAGCGCGACGCCAGCCGCAGGCGGGCACGGGCACCGGTGTAAACGCCCGCCAGTACCGGATAAAACCAGTCCATGGAGTAGCGCGATTTGCTTTCCCAGGTGCGATCAAACCGCTCTGGTTTATGCCGCAGCGCCTTGCCCAGGCGGTCGCGAGCCGTCAGCCAATAGGCGCGATCTTCACCCAGCGTCACGGCAATGTTATGGGCACATTCCAGACTCTTGTAAATGGAACTACAGCCGGTCACGAGGGCATCGCCCAAGGGTTTGCCGGAGCCATCCACCGCCCAGTCGATCTCTCCATGTTCAGACTGCAGAGACAGCACAAAACCGATCGCTTTATCGACGGTGGGCCACAGCGTGTGCAGGAAGTGTCTATCGGCACTGATCAGGTAGTGGTGCCAGACGCCGGTTGCAATGTAGGCGACAAAATTCGATTCGCGCCGATTGGCATTATCAATTTCCTGCCCGCGATAGGAGGCCCACCAGCTGCCGTCATCCAATTGCAGACCGGCCAGCCACTCGTAGGCGCGGCGCGCGGCGTCGAGCTCGCCGCCAATAGACAGACCCATTGCGGATTCCACATGATCCCAGGGATCGGTATACCCGCCCTCGAACCAGGGAATTTCGCCACTGTCACGCTGGCAGTCCAGAATAAATTGCACGGTGGGTCGCAGGAACTCCTCGGGAAACAACCCCCGACTCAGGTATAGGCCACTCACAAGGTCGCCTCCTTGCGAAAATACATCACAACACTCTTGCCCATAATCGGGTTCATGCTTTTCTCCAGTATCCGGGTCAACGCCGGATTCTCCATCAAGTCCCACACCAGCATGCGGTGATACTGCCGAACCAGCCAATTGGTGTCCCGGCTTTGCCAGAAGAGGCACTGCAACCACCAGAAGGGCACGTGCAAAGCATGTGCCCAATGGCGGTAGTAATGTTTAAAGCCCAGAAACTCGATTTCCTTGCGCAACTCGCTACTGCGGAAAATGCGCAGGTGGCCTCCCAGATTACTGTGGTAGGCATCACTCAGCGCCCAACAAATTTTTTCCGGCCAGCGGCGCGGCACGCTAGCGCAGAATAAACCGCCGGGCTTGAGCACTCGCTCGATCTCGCGCAGGGCGCCGCGGTAATCTGCGATGTGCTCCAGCACCTCGCTGCAAATAATTTTGTCGAACGTATTGTCAGCGAAGGGCAGATCCAGGGCGCTGGCAGAAGTCAGGCAAAACGATTTGGCGTCGTTGTCTGGCTCAGCAAAGCTGGCGAATCGCTCCTGGGTTATTTTCAGGTCGTCCAGCGACAGGTCGACCCCCACGGAATGGACATTGGCCTCAACGTAGGCCGAGATCACGTGACGACCCTCGCCACAGCCAAGGTCCAGCACTATGTCGCCCGTCACCAGCGGCAAGCGGCTGAAATCAACCGTTTTCATATGCGAGTACCTGTCGGTAATAGTCGGTCATCTGCCGCGCGCAAACGTGCCAGCAAAAATGCTTCTCAATACGTTGTTTGCCGCGCGCACCCAATAGCGCGCGCCCCTGAGGATCCTGCAGCAGGCTAGCAATCGCCTCTACGAGTGCTTCAACGTTTTTGGCCGGGACAATGACTCCGGCATCGCCCACCACCTCGGGCAGCGCACCGCCATCCGTGGACACCACCGGCACACCACATGCCATGGCTTCGCCGGCGGGCAGGCCGAACCCTTCATAGACTGATGGCACCACCGCAATCGCCGCCTCCGCGTAATACTGCACCATCTGCGCAGTGCTGATGCCATTGACGAATTGCACTTTGTCCGCCAGACCCAGCCTGTTTACCAGTTGTTCCGTCTTGCCACCGGGATTGGGTTTACTGACCAGCAGCAACTCCAGGTCCGGATAGCTCTCCAGCAGGCGGGCATATGCATGCAGCAAAAAGCGCAGGCCCTTGAGCGGCGCGTCGGCGGAGCAAGTAGCCATCAACCGCATAGGATTGCGCACCACGCCCGGCACCGGCTTGAACTCGTCGATATCGATACCATTGTGCGCCACGCTAATGCCCGCTGGCTGCAGCCCAAAATCGCGAGCAATGTCCTGCCGGGAACAATCGGATACGGTAACGATATTGCGCAACTGCACGATCACTTTTTTCTGCATGTTCAGGAAGGAATGCCAGCGCCGGATCAATGCTCGCTCCTGCCACGTACGAGCGGCACCGAGGGCAATCCGCAAATCGCTGGTGATGGGATGATGCACGGTTGTGACGAGCGGTAGTCCCATTTTCTGGATTTGCAGCATGCCGTAGCTCAGGCTCTGGTTGTCGTGAATCAGGTCGTAATTATGTCCGTGCTGGCGCAAATACTTCACGGCCCGTCGGCCAAACGCGCGGGGCTCGCCAAAGCCTCCGCTCAGCTGAGTGAGCCACTCGATGATATTACTCAGCGACTTCAGGTGATGCAGACGCAGCGAACCCAAACCATTTTCAAACAGATCAAGGCTGGGCAGCGTGATCAGGCGAACTCTGGGATCCAGGAGCGGATAGGGCGGACCGGAGATCACATCGACCGTATGACCGGCCTCGACCAGCGCCTTGCTCAGGTAGCGCATATAAATGCCCTGCCCACCACTATGGGGCTGGCTGCGATAGCCGAGCAGGGCGATGCGCAGGGGGCGCTCCAGGGCAGCCGGGTGCACGAAACCACCAGGCGCAGTGGACACTGGCCCTGGTTTTGCCTGCACTGTACCGAGATGCCAGATAGTGGCGTCCTCTCAAGGGATCAAAAAAATGGTCATACGCGGGCTGATAACGCCGGCTCTGGACCTTCTGCGCACTGTTTCGCGCTGATGACCCCAAAACCCCCAGCAAAAGGGGCTAGATTTTAATCAGCTACTGGTCAAAAATCCACCCCTTAGAAAATCGGTGAATAATGCGGGGGCTGCCCCAGGTCGCCAGCGCTGCGCTTATGCCGCTATACTCGTGCGTTTTGCGGTCAGGGAAAACCTCAATGACAGCCACCGCCTACAAGGGCCTTATTCTCGCTGGCGGGACCGGTACCCGTCTGCATCCCCTGACCAGCACCGTCAGCAAGCAGCTGATGCCGATCTACGACAAACCCATGATTTACTATCCGCTGGCCACACTGATGCTGGCCGGCATCCGCGATATCCTCGTAATTACGACGCCGCGCGACCAGAGTGCCTTCAGCGATTTGCTCGGGGACGGCTCCAACTGGGGGCTTAATATTTGTTATACCGTGCAACCCAGTCCGGACGGACTGGCTCAGGCGTTCATACTCGGAGAAGATTTTATCGGCAATTCTCCCGCCAGCCTGGTGCTAGGTGACAACATCTTCTACGGCGGTGGTTTTACCCAAAAGCTCACCAATGCAGCAAGCCGTGACACCGGGGCCTCGGTCTTCGCCTACTATGTACAGGACCCGGAGCGTTATGGCGTGATCAGCTTCGACGAACATGGCACGGCCCGGGATATTGAGGAAAAACCCCTCAATCCGCGCTCACATTATGCCGTCACTGGACTGTACTTTTACGACAATGATGTCGTTGAGATCGCCAAAGCCGTGCGCCCCTCTCTGCGCGGCGAATTGGAGATCACCGATATCAATAAGACCTACCTCGAGCGCGGGGACCTGCACGTAGAGGTAATGAGCCGTGGCACGGCTTGGCTGGATACCGGAACCCACAACTCGCTGCTGGATGCCGCCAATTTTATCCGCGTGGTCGAGGAGCGCCAGGGTCTGAAAATTGCCTGCCCCGAAGAAGTGGCTTTTCGCAAGGGCTACATCAGCGCCGAGCAACTACTGGCGCTGGCCAAGCCATTGGAAAAAAGTGGCTACGGTCTCTACCTCAAAAATCTGCTGCAGGATGATGGGGTGGTCTTTGCATGAAGTTTGTTAAAACGCCATTGCAGGATGTCTACCTACTGGAGCCAAAGGTCTTTGGTGACCAGCGTGGCTTTTTCATGGAGACCTGGAACCAGGAGACGTTTCGCGCCGCGGGTTTCGATCTCAATTTTGTGCAGGACAACCACAGTCGATCAACGCGCGGCACCCTGCGCGGCCTGCATTTCCAGACGCAACACACCCAGGGAAAACTGGTGCGGGTCACTGCGGGCGAGGTGTTCGATGTGGCTGTGGATTTGCGCCGCAACTCCCCAACCATGCGACAGTGGTACGGCGTAAGCCTCAGTGCCGAAAATCAGCGCATGTTGTGGACTCCACCTGGATTCGCCCACGGCTTCTATGTCACTTCCGACTACGCCGACTTCCTCTACAAGTGCACGGATGTTTACCATCCGGCCAGTGAACAAACCTTGGCGTGGGACGATGCCACCGTGGGGATCGAGTGGCCGGTGCCCGCCGGAGAGTCGCCGCAGTTGTCGGCCAAGGATGCGCAGGGTCAGAGCTGGGATGAAATTCCCCGCTTCGATTGAACGCCTGAGACGGATCGTTCGGGGAGACGGTCAAGGCTCTGGTCGGGAAGGCTTTTTCGAATGCGAGTATCGGGTGGCCCGCATAGGGGAAGCAGACGAAAACGCCTCCCCGGCCGGAGCCTCTGGCAGGAACGAACAGAGATGTCAGTGCCGCTCTACACGATCACGCACTCAGTAGCGGCATCCACCACTGTTCGTTGGACAGATACCAGTCCAGCGTGTGCTGCAAGCCCGTTTCGAAACTCTCGCGCGGTTTATAGCCCAACTCGCGGCTGATCTTGCCGGCATCTATCGCGTAGCGCCAATCGTGCCCGGCGCGATCCGTTACGAAAGTAATCAGGTCGCGCGCGCTACCGCCAGCGGCACCCGGCGCATCGGGGAAACGCTCTGCCAGTGACGGGTCGGCGGCGAAACGCGCGTCCATCTGGTCACACAGCAAGTGCACAATATCCAGGTTGTTCCACTCATTGTTGCCGCCGATATTGTACGTCTCCCCCACAACGCCACACTTCAGCACCAACTCGATGCCGCGACAGTGATCCTCCACGTACAGCCAGTCGCGGATGTTACTGCCGTCGCCATAGACGGGCAGAGATCGACCGCGCAGGATGTTGGTAAGACACAGCGGAATCAGCTTTTCCGGAAAATGATAGGGGCCGTAGTTGTTGGAGCAGTTGCTAGTGCTGACTTGAAGACCGTAAGTGTGGTGGTAGGCCCGCACCAGATGATCCGAGGCCGCCTTGCTGGCTGCATAGGGCGAGTTCGGCTCATATTTTTGCTGTTCGTGAAAGCCCGGCGCAGCCAAATCGAGGGAGCCATATACCTCGTCGGTTGATACATGGTGAAAGCGATGAGGCTGTGACCCACTCCCTGACAACCAGGTGTCGCGCACCGCTTTTAATAGCGTATGTGTACCCACGATATTGGTTTCTATAAACGCATCCGGGCCCGCGATCGAGCGATCCACATGACTCTCGGCGGCAAAATGCACCACGGTGGTAACGCGGTGCTCGCGCAGTGTTTGCAACACTCGGTCGTAGTCGCCAATATCGGCGTGGACAAACGTGAAATTTTTGTTCTCGCGTAACGCATTGAGGTTGGCGCGATTGCCAGCGTAGGTGAGAGCGTCATAGGCCACCACTTTATCGTCGGGGTGATGCGCCATCCAATAGTGGACGAAGTTGGCGCCGATAAAGCCGGCCGCTCCGGTGACCAGCAGGGATTCAGGCATCCGCGTGCTCCTTGAGATCCGCGAGCATGGCGCACAGTTGCCGCCGCCAATGGGAACCCTCCAAGGCAAAATCACGCCAGCTGCTGGTCTTATCCAACACACTATAGGCAGGACGCTGCGCCGCAGTGGGATACTCAGTCGTCGCAATGGGTCGAATCGTGACCCGCCTGGACAGCAGGCCAAGAGCGCGCGCTTCCTCGTAAATCGCTACAGCAAAGTCGTACCAACTACACACGCCGGCATCACTCCAATGATAAATACCGCGCAGCTGCGGTCTAGTCGCTGCGGCCCACACCGCCTCGGCCAAACCGTGCGCCCAGGTGGGTGTTCCGACTTGGTCAGTGACGACAGCAATTTCATCCCGCGCGGCCATCAAGTGCAACATGGTCTTGACAAAATTGCTGCCAAAACGCGAATAGACCCATCCGGTGCGCAAGATAAGTGCCTCAGGCAGCACGCGTTGTACTGCCAATTCCCCGGCGCGTTTACTGCGTCCGTACTCCCCCAGTGGTGCGGTATCCGCTTCTGGCCGATAGGGTTGGGATGCAGTGCCATCAAACACGAAGTCGGTGGATACATGAATAAATCTGACGCCGCGTTGGGCACAGGCCTGTGCCAGCGTGCCGGGGCCCTCCGCATTAATGCGTCGAGCAGCGTCAGGCTCGGATTCCGCTCTATCCACGGCCGTATATGCTGCAGCGTTAACCACCAGTTGTGGTGCGACCGCAGTGAGGCAGGCGGCGACCTCCGTGGCATCGGCTATATCCAGTTGCGCATGCAGCATGGGCACGCACTCCATGTCTGGCGCTGCGGTGCGCTGCAGTTCCCGGCCGAGCTGTCCGCCCGCGCCGACTACCAACACCTTCTGTTTCACACCTCAGCCTCTGTCAGTATGCCGTCAGCACTAAACGCTGTGTGATAATCTCACCATAGCGTACTGCGCAGGCCGCAATTGTTATGACAACCATAATAACCCTCCGTCCCATCCATGACTACATGGATACCGGTGCGCTTAGAGACTGGCGCTAACGCGCAGCGTAGAATAGCCCCGTCGGTAACTGCAGAGGCGCGCCGAGATTACCACTGGACTGGACACTGACCAGCTACACCACTGGGCCACGCAACTGGCGCAAGACTGTCTGCCTGATCGCTGGGAGCGGGTCAGCAGTTCTGCACTCACTCAAGTCTCTGTGCATCGGGAGCTCGGGCTTTACTACAAGGAGTTTCTGGTGCGTAGTCCGGCGGCATCCCTGCAAGCGCTGGCCAGAGGTAGCCGCGCCACACGCGCCCGCATCAACGGAGAATCTTTATTGCTGGCCGGGATCGATGCGCCCGAGACCATTCTTTGGGGAGAGCTTCCCGGCGGCCGCGAGTATCTGTTCACTGCGATGGTGCCCGGAGCGAGCATTAAACACTGGCTGTGTCTCGTCCCGGCACCCAGAGCTGGCGCTGCACTGCGACTGCGACACGACCTACTGCACGCTCTAGGCACCTTTATCGGACGCGTACACGCTACCGGATTTATCCACGGCGACTTGCAGCCAGGTCATGTGCTGGCCGCACTGCAGCAAGAGCAATTTCGCTTTACCCTGATTAACAACGAACGCAACGCCAAGAAAATACCTGCCCCGGGAAGACTGCTCCTGCGCGATCTGATCCAGTTGAATACCTTGGCGCCGGGGATCCTGAGCCGCACAGATCGATTACGCTTCTTCCGTGCCTGGCGGCGGCAGATGCGCGATCTGTCCCCTATGGAAGCAAAAATACTGGCCTCCGAAGTCTATCGCCGAGCACGGCGGCGGCAAGACAAGGGTCGACAGTAAGTGGTGTCAGAAGTAAGTGGTGTCAGAAAGCGCGGCAGGCCGCCATGGTGTGTCCTGTCGCCGCACCGCCGCGACGGACACTCGAAATCAGGCTACCGGCTCCAGCCACTGGCGATTCCGGGTGCGGTTGCCGCGCACCGAATCAAAATACATGGACTGCAGTTTTTCCGTAAGAGGACCGCGCCGACCAGTGCCTATGTCGCGCCCATCCAGCATACGGATAGGAACAACCTCAGCGGCTGTCCCGGTAAAAAAGGCTTCATCGGCGACGTAGACTTCATCGCGGGTGATGCGTTTCTCGTGTATCTCATAACCCAACTCCGCAGCGAGCACAAAGATCGCATCGCGGGTAATGCCCTCCAGGCATGAGGTCAGCTCCGGTGTGTAGATTTTGTCATTGCGCACAATAAACACATTTTCACCACTGCCTTCGGCGACATAGCCTTCGTTGTCGAGCATCAGCGCCTCCTCAGCGCCACTTTCAATGGCTTCGCGTAGGGCCAGCAGGGAGTTGATGTAATTGCCGTTGGCCTTGGCCTTGCACATGGAGATATTTACATGATGGCGGGTGTACGACGAGGTGCGCACCTTGATGCCACGATCGCGGGCCTCGGGGTCCATATAGGACGGCCATTCCCAGGCCGCCACCATGGCGTGTGTACGCAGGTTGTCGGCGCGCAGGCCCATCCCTTCCGAACCCAGAAAACACATAGGGCGCAGGTAGCCTTCCTCCAGGCCATTCAGGCGCACAACATCCTTTTGCGCCTGGTTCAGCGTCTCCTTGTCAAAGGGCATGGCCATACCCAGTATGTGGGCCGAACGAAACAGGCGGTCGGTATGTGCTTGCAGGCGAAAAATACAGGTGCCCAGGTCGCGCGTCTTGTAGGCGCGCACACCCTCAAACACGCCCATACCGTAGTGCAACGTGTGCGTCAGCACGTGCACCTTGGCGTCTCGCCAGGGTACCATCTCGCCATCCATCCAGATTAGACCATCGCGATCGGCGAAACTCATCACATCACTCCTGTTTATTCATCCGTAGTGCCCAATGTGTAAGGCGTAAATAATTGCTGCCACTTGGCGCTGACCGCGGCTCGCTCTGCCACAAAGCTACCGGCCGGGGCAACGCCCGGTTGCTGCTGCAAAGCAAGTTGGTGGGCAGCACAGCGATAGGCCAGATAGGCTTGTGTCAGCGCGTCACAGTCCTGCCGCTCGAACAAGCCTTCCCGCCCTAGTGTCTCGAGAATGCGTACATTGTCGGACCACCGCGCCAGTTCCGGTACGTGATGGGACCACGCCAAGACCGCGTATTGCACCATAAATTCTATATCGACGATACCGCCCACACCCTGTTTTAGGTTAAATTCCCCTTCTTCAAGCCGCTCATGCGGTAGTAAATGCTTACGCATTTTTTCGCGCATCGCCTGCACCTCGCGCGCCAGCGTGGCCTCATCGCGGGGCTGGCGCAGAATGTCCCCGCGCAGCTCGTGTACCTGTGCGGCCACCTCCAGATCGCCTGCGACAAAGCGCGCCCGCACCAGCGCCTGGTGCTCCCAGGTCCAGGCAGAGTCCTGCTGATAGCTGCGAAAGCCCTGCACCGTAACGACCAACATGCCCGACTCGCCGGAGGGTCGCAGGCGCATATCCACCTCGTACAACTGGCCCATGGCCATGCGCGCCTCTATGATGTGGATCATGCGTTGGCCCAGGCGCGTGTAAAACACGGCATTGTCGATGCCGCGTTCACCGTCCGTCGCGCCACCACTGTCTGCGTCATAAACAAACACCAGATCCAGGTCCGAGCCGTAGCCCAGCTCGATACCGCCGAGCTTGCCGTAAGCAAATATCGCAAAACCCAGGCCGCTGCCAGCACGTTGGGGCTGCCCGTATTTATTGGTCAGGTCGGCCCAGGCGACGGCCAGTACTTGTTCCAGTATGACTTCGGCAATCCAGGTCAATTTGTCGCTGACCTGCATCAGCGGCAGGCGGCCGGCCAGCTCACTGGCGGCAACGCGCAGCACGTGTGAGGCTTTAAAATAACGCAGGGCGTCCATCTGCGCTTCGAGGTCATCGACGGCCAGGCGCGCAACCTGCTGGCGCAACTCGGCGCGCAACCGGTCCTTGTCCGGGGCCAAATACAAGGAGGCCCGATCCAGCAACTCATCCAGCAGTGCCGGATTATGCGCCAGTTGTTCGGCGATCCAGGGACTGGCGCCACACAGGGCCACCAGTTCGGCCAGGGCTGGGGGATTTTCCAGTAACAACACCAGATAGGCACTGCGCCTTACCACCGCCGCCACCAACGGCAAAATTCTGCGCACCGCCAGATCCGGATCGGCCACCTCAATGCAGGCGCGCAGTAACTGTGGCATGAACTGCTGCAGGCGCTCCCGGCCCTGCTCCTGCAATGTCATCACTCGGGGACTGTGTTGCAGCGCGTGCAGGGCCTCTAGTGTCTCCTGCGGCCGCTGGTATCCAACCGCGGCTAGAGCTTCTGCGCTGAGCGCCTCGCCCCACAGGGCCCCGTCATCCTCAGCGGCCATCGGGTCGTCTCCCTCGGGTGCGGCGATCAACTCCCTGAAGTGTCTGGCAACCGCCAGACGATGTGCGTCCAGCGCATTCAAGAAGAGCTCCCAGCTGGTATAGCCCATGACCGTGGCCATGGCGATGCGCTGCACATCCGCCTGCGGCAGCTCCTGGCTCTGCTTGTCCTGATAGCCCTGGATCGCGTGCTCGCTGTCGCGCAAGAACAGGTAGGCTGCGCGCAGCTCGCTCGCCGCCGCTGGCGGCAGACACCCCAGCACGACGCATTCGGCCAGCACCGCCAATAGCTCACGCTGCTGCAGGCCGAGATCGCGCCCGCCACGAATCAACTGGAAGCACTGGCCGATAAATTCCACCTCCCGAATACCGCCGTGACCCAGCTTGACGTTATCTTCCAGCCCCCTGCGACGCACCTCGGCGTTGATCATCTGCTTCATGCCGCGCAGGCTCTCTATCACCGAAAAATCCACGTAGCGGCGATAGACGAAGGGGCGCAGCGCTGCCATCAACTCCTGGCTCCGCTGCGGGTTTCCCGTGAGAGGTCGGGCCTTGATCAGGGCGTAGCGCTCCCAGTCCCGGCCCTGATTCTGGTAGTAGTCTTCCAGCGCAGCGAAATTGTGTACCAGGGCGCCGCTCTCGCCATAGGGGCGCAGGCGCATGTCGACGCGAAAAACAAAACCCTCCGTCGTGACGTGGTCGAGGGCATTGATCACTGCCTGTCCCACTCGGGTAAAAAACTCCTCGTTGCTGATAGGCCGCTCTGCATGGTCGGTCTGTCCGGCCTCCGGGTAGGCAAATATCAGATCAATATCGGAGGACACATTCAGCTCGCGCGCCCCCAGCTTGCCCATGCCCAATACAATCAACTGCTGCGCGGCACCATTGTGGCGTCCGCGGGGCACACCAAAACGGCGCTCCTGTTCAGCCTGGGAAAATACCAATGCTTCCGCGATAGCCGCCTCGGCCAGCAGTGACGTGTCGCGCACGGTTTCCAGAGTGTCGGCCAGACGGCAGAAGTCGCGCCACACGATGCGCAGCATATGCCGCGCCCGATAGTGCCGCAGCACCGGGGACAGCTCCGCACCGGCACAGGACAAAAGGCGGTGCAGTTCGCTGTGGAATTCGGTCTCGGGCAGGGACTGCTGTAAGTGCCCAGCGGACACCAGATCCAGGAGCAGCTGTGGCTGGCGCCGCAGCAGGGCGGCGACAAAAGGACTACAGGCCAGCACGCGGGGGAGTTGCGCCGCTTCGGGTCCGTGCGCAAGCGCCTCGGTCAGCTCACCCGCAAGCGCATCACCGGCACCCTCCAGGATATGTTGCCAGGCGAGGCGGGCCTCTGCGGCCAGTGTTTGCGGCAAGTCGGCGGTGTGTAAGTTCACGGCGCGGCACGCCCCCAATAAGCAGAATTCAGGCATCCGCCTGGGGTGCGACACGCATAACTTCTTCGATGGTGGTCTCGCCCCGCGCGACCCGCGCCGCCCCACTGAGACGCAAGGTGCGCATGCCCTCGCCCATCGCTATTTCGCGGATTTTGGCGATGTTCAGCTGTGACCTGATCTGCGCTTGCACCGCGCGACTGTTGACCAACACTTCATAAATTCCCTGACGCCCCACGTAGCCGGTGTCGCGGCATTTGGGGCAACCCACCGGGCGCGCGATCCGCTGTGGCGGTGCCAATTCCCATGGCTGAGTGAGCTGTTGCCAGGCATCGAGGTCCAGTTCGCCATAGTCCTTGCAGTGCGGACACAGAATTCGCACCAGGCGCTGGGACATGATGCCGCGCACCGTGGCCCGAATCAGGTAGGCCGGCGCACCCAACTCCAGCAGGCGCGAGATGGAACCGGGGGAGTCATTGGTGTGCAGGGTGGACAGCACCAGATGCCCGGTCAACGCCGCCTGGATGGCCATGTTGGCCGTTTCCAAATCGCGAATCTCACCCACCATGATGATATCCGGATCCTGCCGCATCAGGGCCCGCACCCCGGCGGAAAAATTCAGATTGATACTGTGGTTCACCTGCATCTGATTAAAGGCGCCCTCGACCATCTCGATCGGATCCTCAATAGTGCAGACGTTAACTTCCGGCGTCGCCAACTGGCGCAGGGTGGAATACAGCGTCGTGGTTTTGCCCGACCCGGTGGGCCCCGTGACCAGCACGATACCATGGCCGCACGAGGTCATATCGTGCCAGTGCTGCAGGTCTGCATCGGCCAGACCCAACTGCTCGAAACTGCGCTGCAGCACATCCGGATCGAAAATGCGCATGACCATTTTCTCACCAAACGCGGTGGGCAGTGTGGCCAGGCGCAATTCCACCTCGTTACCATTGGGCGTGCGTGTTTTGAGGCGGCCATCCTGAGGCCTGCGCTTTTCCGCCACATCCATGCGGCCGAGGATCTTGATGCGACTGCTGACAGCGGCACAGACCTGCGCCGGCAATTCATACACCGTGTGCAACACCCCGTCGATGCGAAAGCGGACGCTGCCCACGTCACGTCGCGGTTCAATGTGAATATCACTGGCGCGCTGCTCAAACGCGTACTGCAGCAGCCAGTCGACAATTTTTACAATGTGTTGGTCGTTGGCGTCGGGCTCATTCATGGAGCCCAGCTCCAGCATCTGCTCCAGATTGCCGACGCCGGCTGGGCTGCCTGGCCGCTCGGTGCTGCGAGCGCCACGCACTGACCCCGCCATGCTGTAGAACTCAGCGGTGTGCCGATCTATCTCCCGCGGATCGGCCAATACGCGGCGTATCGGCTTGCGCAGGACATGCTGCAGATTGCTCTCCCAGGAACGCATGTAGGGCTCTGCGCTAGCGATGACAACCTCGCGGTCATTGACCTCCACCGCCAAAATGCCATGCCGTTCGGCGAATGCCCTGGACATGACATCAGCCACCGTCGTGACATTGATCTTCAATGGATCGATACGAAAAAAAACCTGGCCGGACCGGCTCCCCAACCACCGCAACAGTCGCTCCATCGTCAGAATGTTTCCCGGTGCTGATTGATCAGGTAGCTGCTGCTCCGCCAGATAGACCAGAGGGTGCCCTTTTACCTTGGACGAAAGACCGATGCGGATCAGGTCTGCATCGGTCAGGCAACCGTCTGCATGCAGCTCCTGCACCAGGCTAGTCAGGCTCAGGCGGCGCTCCAGCAGTTGCTCGCTAAACTTACTTGTCATGGTCACTACGGGCCCGATTGGGGAGACATTATTCAGGTCACAGCATGCTAACACAGCGCTCCGTAAACTCCGTCGCGAAGGGGCTGAACGCCATCATCTAAAGTGCCGGTGGCCTGAGTGTGGTGTCCTTTTTTGTGACAGCCGCGCAGATAGTACCTACACTAGCGCTATGCCCCAGTCACAGAAACGCATTCTCGAGCGGCTCCAGCAGCTGGTGGGCACAGCCTCGATCAGCTCCACCGATCCCCGCTGGGATCAGGGCAATCGCGCCGTCATCGACCTGCTAGCGGGCTGGCTGGCTGATATGGGATTTCAGGTGGAGATTCAGGCGGTCACACCGAGCGGCGACAAGGCCAACCTGATCGCCACACTGGGCAGCGGAGCCGGTGGCCTGGTGCTGGCAGGCCACACAGATACTGTACCTTTTGACGAGAGTGGTTGGCACAGCGACCCACTGGCACTGACCGAGCGTGACCAGAGGCTATATGGCTTGGGCAGCGCCGACATGAAAGGCTTCTTTCCACTGGCCATGGCTGCGGCCAGCGCTTTTTCCGCCGCCTCGCTCAAGCAACCGCTGATACTGTTGGCCACCGCCGACGAAGAGAGCTCAATGCAGGGCGCCCGCCAACTGGCGGCAGCCGGACGACAATGGGGCCGCGCGGCAATCATCGGTGAACCCACGTCTCTGGTGCCGGTGCGCATGCACAAGGGCATTATGATGGAGGCGGTGCGTGTCACCGGACAGGCCGGCCACTCCTCTAATCCGGAATTGGGCAACAGTGCGCTGGAAGGCATGCACGCAGTGATCGGGAATTTGCTGGCCTTTCGCAAGGAACTCGCTGCGCGCTACAGCAACGATTTTTTCCAGGTCGCTGTCCCCACGCTCAACCTGGGGTGTATCCACGGCGGTGACAGTCCCAATCGCATCTGCGGCCAGGCCGAGCTGCATTTTGACCTGCGCATGACACCTGGTGGTGATAACGCCACCGTGCGTGCGCAGATCGAACAGCGTATGCAGACCCTGGCCGGGCAACTGCAGCTGGATATTGAGCTGCGCCCGCTGATTGCGGAGATCGGCCCTTTTGAGCAGGCTGCCCAGAGCGAACTGGTACTGTTGGTGGAAGCGCTGACCGGCCACCGCGCTGGAGCTGTCGCCTTCGCCACCGAAGCGCCCTTCCTGCAGCAGCTGGGCATGGAGACGATTGTCATGGGGCCGGGCTCCATCGACCGCGCCCATCAACCCAATGAATATCTGGAGCTGGACCAGATTCAGCCCTGTATTTCCCTGCTGCAACAGTGCATTCGCCACTACTGTTGCTGAACCCTTGTTGCTAAACACTGTGCAATATTGCCATTAGGTAATCAGCACCGCTTTCGGTACCCTTAATAACTTTCTATTTATCAATAGCTTGGATGATAACGTGACAACGTCGGCGCGGGCCCACATACGCTGGTTGAGAAACACCGCACCCTACATCAACGCACACCGGGGCAAGACCTTTGTGCTGATGTTGGCGGATGCCGTGGCGCAACACGAAACGTTTCCCCACATCATTCACGATATCGCCTTGTTGAACAGTCTCGGCGTGCGCCTGGTGCTGATTCACGGCTCGCGCAGCCAGATCGATGCGCGCCTGCAGCGCGCGGGACTGGACAGTGTCTTCCACAACGATATGCGCATTACAGACAACGCAGCCCTGGAGCATGTCAAGGATGCGGCTGGTTCCCTGCGCGCACAGATCGAAGCACTGTTGTCCATGGGCTTGCCCAACTCCCCCATGCAGGGCTCGCGCATGCGCGTGTGCTCGGGCAACTTTGTGATCGCACAGCCGATCGGCGTGGTCGATGGCGTGGACTTCCACCACACCGGTATGGTGCGGCGCATCGACGCCACCGGCATCCATCAGCAACTGGAAAACAGCTCCATTGTGTTGCTGTCACCCTTGGGCTATTCACCCACCGGCGAAATTTTCAACCTGGCGCTGGAAGATATCGCGGTGCACTGCGCCTCTGCGATTGGCGCTGACAAGCTGGTGCTTTTCGGCTCCTCCGAGGGCGTGTTCAACGAGAATAGCGAATTGATCCGACAGTGCGCGGTAGGCGAGATCAACGGGCTTGCCACCATGGATCCGGAGCAGGCCTCCCTGTTGCACACCGCCAGGCGCGCCTGTCAGGCCGGAGTCCCGCGCTGCCATATCATCAGCTACGAAGACGACTGCGCGCTGTTGCAGGAACTGTTCACGCATGACGGCTGCGGCACGCTGGTGGCCAATGACGAATACGAGCTGTTACGCGAAGCGAACATCGACGATGTGGGCGGCATTCTCGAACTGATCGAACCACTGGAACAACAGGGTGTGCTGCTCAAGCGCTCCCGTGAACTGCTGGAAACCGAAATCAGTCAGTTTCGTCTACTGGTCCGCGATGGGCGGATCATCGCCTGCGCGGCGCTTTATCCTTTTCCCGATGACGGTTGTGGCGAAATGGCCTGCATTGTCTCGCACCCGGACTATCGGGGCGGCAAACGCGGGCAGCGCTTGCTGAAAAGCATTGAGCAGGAAGCTCGTCGCCAGGGTTTGGATCGGGTGTTCGTGCTCACCACGCAAACGGCGCACTGGTTTATCGAACAGGGCTTTGTCGAGGCGTCCCGTGATGCATTGCCGAGTAAGAAAAAGTCACTCTACAATTTGCAGCGCAACTCGAAGGTGTTCTTTAAGTCACTTTAGGATTTTCTGCTTCCGTTCGACAGGATTGCTTGGAGCGGGGTCACAGCGATCCTGCACTGGACCGGGAGGAGTGGGTGGATTCTGCCGTTACAAACGCGCCCTGTCGGGCGGCGCAAACACCACGCGCAGTGCTGCGCGCAAACTGCGCGCTTGGCGCAATGCTGCAAATATTCGATGCCATTCGTACCAGGTGAGACGCCAGGGATTGTTGGTGCCCACCTGGTGCGTCAGACCGTATACGACGGGTTCTTGCTCGGCCTCGAACGTGCCGAACATGCGGTCCCAGACTATCAGCCAATTGCCATAGTTTTTGTCGACGTACTGCGGGTTTGAACCGTGATGCACGCGGTGATGCGACGGCGTGTTAAATATCCATTCAATAGGTCCCAGCTTTGGAATCACTTGCGTATGTCCGACCACGCCCCACAGTGTCAACATAACGCCTGCGACAGCCAACATGGTGGGATCCTGGCCCAATAATGCCAGGCTAGCGAAGAATGGAATTTTCAAGAACGGTGCCAGCCACGGCTGTCGAAAAGCCACCACAAAGTTCATGTGTTCGCTACAGTGGTGGTTCATATGGCTTGCCCAGAGAAAATTGACGCGGTGCGAGCAGCGGTGCCAAATGTAAAAGGCCAGGTCGATCGTTACAAAGGCTGTTAGCCACAGCGCCCATGTTGGCATGACTTCAGAGAGCGTCCAGAACCGATATTCGTATGCGACAAAAAAGCTGGCGACGGTTAAACCTTTTACCGCCGCACCCACTAACACATTACCCGCCAGCATCCCCAACGTACCCCACGTATCGTACCATTCGTAAACAGGGCGATTGCGCGATACAGATAGTGCCACTTCAATGGCAATCATCGCAGCGACAATCGGTATCCCCACTGCGTAAACGTGCTGCTCGGTCATTGGTTTTTCTCCGTTACGTAACATTACGTTCAGGCGGCACAGCCGCTTGAGATCGCACGCACGCCTTGCCCCTATTTAAGCACCTCTGCCAATTGGTCCGCCACCCAATCGGTTGCATCACCGGCTTCAGGGAACCATCGATCCATCGACATGAATCCATGGATCACGCCCTCGACCCGACGCGAACGCACCGGGACGCCGGCATTGCGCAAGATTTCTGCGTACTCCTCGCCCTCATCGCGCAGCACATCAAACTGTGCGGTGACCACAATCGCCGGGGCCAGGCCCTGATGGTTCGTTGCCAGCAAAGGCGAAGCCATGGGGTTGGTACGTGTCGCTTGGTCGGGAACATAGAGATCGATGAGCCAACTCATCCGCTCGCGGGTAAGGAAGAATCCGCTGGCAAAGTCGGTGGTCGATTGGCGATCCAGACGACTGAGATCGACCGCCGGATACAGCAGCACCTGGGCTCGCAACATCGGACCGCTGCGGTCACGCGCCAGTTGGGACACCACCGCAGCAAGATTGCCGCCCGCGCTATCTCCCGCGACAACCATACGCGATGGGTCGGCACCAAGAATCCGAGCATTCGCCGCCACCCAAAGCAAGGCGGCATAGGCATCGTCTACTGCGGCCGGGAAGCGATGCTCGGGCGCCAGCCGGTAGTCAACTGCAATGACGATGGCCTTTGCTTTGATGGCAAGTGAGCGGCAGAGGTTGTCGTGTGAGTCCAGATCACCCAGGACCCAGCCGCCGCCGTGAAAGTAGACGATCACCGGGCTGGCGGTACGCTCATCAGTGGGGCGATAGATCCTCACAGGAATCGGTTGCGCTGGACCGGGAATGCGCAGGTTTTCCACTTTGAATACTGCGGGCGGCGCGGCGGTCACTAAAAATATGGATTTGCGCCGCGCCGCTCTGGTTGCCACTGGATCAGCATCAATTTTAGGATCCGCAACCAGCGCGGCCAGTTGTAGCAATACTGCCGCAGGCGCTGTCAGCCTGCCGTGCGGTGTATCCATCCATCGATTGATCTGCCATGCGCCAGTAGCCAACAGCAACATTGAGACGCCGGTAATACCAAGGAGTATTTTTTTCATGGATGCACCGAATACACGACATGGCCGCGTTCGGAAGCGGTACTACCAAATGTTACCGTCTGAGCCATTTTTTGTCACCTCGCAATCATAAGCAGCTAAACCAAAGTTTAAAAATCAATATATATCAGATAGATATGTCACAAAAATTTCATGCGACCTTAATTGTTTTGACCGAAAGATTTGTGAATATTAGTAACGCAGCGTTACTGCGCTGCCTTACTAACACTCTCCGAGGTGAGCAATATGAAACATCTAATCGCACTGTCAACTTTACTCTTCGCACTCAACGCAGCGGCCGCTTGTCCATCCATCAAGCCGACAGAGATGCCGACGATTCCCGATGGCTCTGCAGCTAACGAACAAACCATGCTCGACGCAAGGGTCGCCGTGCAGGCCTACCTTGGGAACATCGACGCAATCCTCCGCTGCCATGATCTGCAGTTGACCAATCGTTCTTACAACGAGTTGGTCGACAGGGAAATGGCCGTGGCTGACGCCTATAACAGTGAGCTGCGGCGCTACCAGGGACGTGACGGGATACTTGCAAAAAACTGAAGCCGCAGCTGGACGCTGCACCAGAGTTAACCGACGCGTGGGCGCGCGCCAGGTCGGCATCAACAGCTACGATACTTTGCTCTCTAACCCGATAATGGGCAAAAGCTGGGAGGGGTTTGTCGTCGAGAATATTTATTCGATCCTGCCGCATCGCGCAGAAACCTACTTTTACCGAACAGCGGTCTCCTAAGTCTACTATCTCGCAGGAGGCGGCTTGCGGGCGACGATAACACAAATCAATCCGCCACTTTCAGGCCCAGAATTAATGCATTGATTCGTGGCTGCATAAACCTTTTCTGCATCGCGATTGTTTCTGCAATTTCCAGCACACGATCATTCTTCACCGAATCTTTCGACCATGTCGGCAGTTGCCGTGTTTGCGGATCGCTATTGCGGGCAAACGCGACCCAGCTATCACCGATGCGCCGCGCCAATTCCGTATCGGATGGGGTAAACGGAACCGCCATGCAGCCGCACGTGTTTCCGGTATCCAGCATGTAGGTAATTTCACCGCCGTGCGGTACGCCCGGCTGTGACGCGCGCAGTTGCTCTTGCACATAAGCGAAGTAGTAGCGCCACACCGGCGCTTTTTGCGAATGCAGATAGGAAATTCTTCTGGCGAATGCGGTAAAAATCGCATCGCGAATCACCTGGCGACCGAGTTCCTTGTCATCCTTTACATCAGGATACAGCGGTTTTACCAAAACTTTCGCTTTCCCGAGCCCTGCAATGACTTTGGCCGGATTCACGCCGAACGCAATCGCAACGGTTGCCTCGTCGCTATTGTTGCCGATAATCAACGGCAAGGAGGCCTGCTCTTTTTTCTGGAACGTTTCCAGAATGCTGGCAGGCAATGCGGCATCGCCAATAATAAAGCCCGGTGACAAGCTCAGCTCGGGAGCTTCCAGAGTAGCGAATTTGCTAGCGGGAATGGCGCGTAATTGCGATGCGCTGGCACGCATGCCATCAAGCCCGACCGCTGACGCAACAGCGATCCCGACCTTGCGGGCCTTCTCCGGCGTGTGACCTGGAATACCATAAGAACTTTGGGCAATGCCTTTGTGAAACAAACCCCGCGCCAGCGGCGAGGAGTACAACGCCAAGACGCTTTCGGCACCGGCCGATTCACCAAAAATCGTAACATTGCCAGGGTCACCACCGAATGCGGCAATATTTTTCTGCACCCATCTCAGGGCGGCAATCTGATCAAGCAAGCCAAAGTTGTTGAAACCCGTGCGCTCTGCATCAAGGGCCGGATGCGAAAAAAAACCAAGTGGGCCCATTCGATAATTAACGCTGACAATGACAGCGCCGCGTTTCGCCAGCGAATCACCGCCATAGCCGGGTACGCTACCTGAGCCAAACACCAAGCCGCCGCCATGTATCCAGATCATCACCGGCAGTTTTGCGCCTTGTTGCAAGGCTGGCGTCCAAACATTCAGATACAAGCAATCTTCGCTCAGCTTTCCCGGGAAGCCGCCGTTTTTTTCCGACAAGCCCGGTTTTTGAATACAGGCGTTTCCGAAATTCTTTGCGTCACGCACGCCATGCCACTTTGCGACTGGCTGCGGTTCGTGCCATCGCCATTGACCAACCGGCGCAGCGGCAAACGCAACCCCCTTGAAGCTGAAAATGGAATTGCGTTGCGTGCCCTCAAGTGTCCCCGCGTCCACCTGTACAATAGGAGCCGTACTTGCGAGGTTATTTTGCGGCGATGCAGTAACATCGTTTGGAAAAGACTGTAGTGCGAATAATGCCATAAGACTGATAAGCATTTTTCGTCCAGTTTCGATTTGCATCACGCTATTTTTCAGTAAAAAAGTGTTGCCCAACTATCATCAGCTACAGCCTTCGACATAATAAACCTGTGGCGGAACGCCAATGCGCCAGGTGCTGACTTTGCCATCTTCGCCGATTTCAAAAATCAGACGTGCATCGGATTTATCTTCCGGCGTCACCGTCAAGGTAAATCCTTGCGGCAAGTACTTGTGCGGCGCCTCTTCTACGCGACCGGCAAACGCTGTTTTTATAGTTGCTGCTGCATCACCCACTTTGAAATTACCTGGCGCAATTTGACCGGCATCATCCACGTCATAGCGAACAAATTTCGCTTCCTCAAACATAAAGCCGATACCGCGTTTCACATCGGGCATGGTTTCCGGATTCAGGTAGACACAGCTTGAGCCCGCAGCAGGCTTGGTGGCATTCAAGGACCGACCCCAGGACATTCTTACCGATTCTTCATTACCGCCGAATTTTGCCGGACCAAAGCCCCGAAAATTAATAACGTCGGGATCATTCACTGCCGTCGGTGATGCGGCAACCGTCGGGACAGTTGGTTCAAAAACGGGTGACGCCTTGGTGTTTGCCTCACCTGTTGGCTTGCAAGCTGCGATCAAAACGAAGCCAGCCGATAAGATGAACATTTTGGGTCCGGAATTAAGTATCATTTTTACCACCTCGAGAATGAACCCTACACACAGTTTTTAAACTTATCCAGACCTACGTTGGTTCAACGTGACGGAATTCTGCCCTGCAAGACTCTTTCGATGTGCTATGTTTCGCTACCATGATGATGACAGGTGGGTCGGCTTGCGGCTGGCGCAGGGGTAATGCCTTCGTCTATCGTGCAATCGGTCAATGCCAGCAAACTTACGCGCACAAATAGCGGGTTAAACTTCGGCGGATTGTTGCTATCCTGTCCGCCCACTTTACTCAGGGATAACCGGCAGGACGCCGACCCGAGCAACGGTACGCACAGATGCCCGACTATCGCTCCAAAACCTCCACCGCCGGCCGCAATATGGCGGGCGCCCGCGCCTTGTGGCGCGCTACCGGCATGAAGGACGGCGATTTTGGCAAGCCCATCATCGCGGTAGTGAACTCCTTCACCCAGTTCGTACCCGGGCATGTGCACCTGAAAGACCTCGGCCAGCTGGTCGCGCGGGAAATTGAGGCGGCCGGTGGCGTGGCGAAGGAGTTCAATACCATCGCCGTGGATGACGGCATCGCCATGGGCCACGACGGCATGCTCTACAGCCTACCCTCGCGCGACATTATTTCCGACTCGGTGGAATACATGGTGAACGCGCACTGCGCCGACGCCATGGTGTGTATCTCCAACTGCGACAAGATTACCCCCGGCATGCTCAACGCCGCCATGCGCCTGAATATTCCCGTGGTGTTTGTCTCCGGCGGTCCGATGGAAGCGGGCAAAACCAAACTGTCCGAGAATAAGCTGGATCTGATCGACGCCATGGTGATTGCGGGTGATGACAGCGCGTCCGATGAAAAAGTCGCCGAGTACGAACGCTCTGCCTGTCCCACTTGCGGTTCCTGTTCCGGCATGTTCACCGCCAACTCCATGAACTGCCTGACCGAGGCGCTGGGACTTTCACTGCCAGGCAACGGCTCTACACTGGCGACCCACGCCGACCGTGAACAGTTGTTCCTGCGCGCCGGACGCGTGATCGTGGAGTTGTGCAAACGCTACTACGAGCAGGATGACGTTTCTGTGCTGCCGCGCGCTATCGGCAACTTCAAGGCGTTCGAGAATGCCATGACGCTGGATATCGCCATGGGCGGCTCTACCAATACCATCCTGCACCTGTTGGCGGCCGCCCAGGAAGCAGAGCTGGACTTCACCCTGGCGGATATCGATCGCCTGTCGCGCAAGGTACCGCAGTTGTGCAAGGTCGCCCCCAGTACGCCGCTGTACCACATGGAAGACGTACATCGCGCGGGCGGCATCATGGGCATTCTGGGTGAACTGGATCGGGCCGGCCTGTTGCACACCGAGTGCGCCACGGTGCACAGCGCAACGCTTGGCGCTGCACTGGACGCATGGGACATCATGCGCACCGATGACGCCGCCGTGCATAAGTTCTTTAGCGCCGGCCCCGGCGGCATTCCCACGCAAACGGCTTTCAGCCAGAGCACGCGCTGGCCCAGCCTGGATAGTGATCGCACCGGCGGCTGTATCCGTTCGCTGGATCACGCCTACTCATTGGAGGGTGGCCTGGCAATCCTGACTGGCAATATCGCACTAAACGGCTGCGTGGTAAAAACCGCCGGCGTCGATGAATCAATCCTCACCTTCTCTGGCCCCGCCCACATCTGCGAGAGCCAGGACGCGGCGGTTGACGATATTCTCCACGACCGGGTGCAACCCGGCGATGTGATTATCGTGCGCTATGAAGGTCCGCGCGGCGGGCCCGGCATGCAGGAAATGCTCTACCCCACCAGCTATATCAAGTCCAAGGGTTTGGGAAAAGTGTGCGCGCTGTTTACCGACGGCCGTTTTTCCGGCGGGACCTCGGGCCTGTCAATCGGCCACGCCTCACCGGAAGCCGCTTCGGGCGGGGCCATAGGATTGGTGGAAAACGGCGATATTATCGAGATCAATATTCCCAAGCGCAGCATCAATGTCGCACTCTCCGACGCAGAGCTGGCGCGACGCCGTGCAGCCATGGAGGCGCGCGGTGCTAAAGCGTGGAAACCCGTTGAGGTGCGCCCGCGCAAAGTTACGCCGGCGCTGAAAGTCTACGCCAAAATGGTCACCAGCGCCGACAAGGGTGCGGTGCGCGACCTGTCTCTACTCGACTAACCAGAAGAGGCTTTACTGGCAGCCTTGCCTTGCGTGATAAGGGTTTCAATGTCTTTTTGCAGTTCGGACAACTTATCGCTCAGATGGCGATCTTGTAGGTCACTGCGGTCATTGAGCACTTGCGCCAGCATGTCGTAGATAACGCCCAGGTTGTGTTCATAGATACGCCGGTATTCGGGCGGAATATTGTCATTCCTCGTCGCCACCTGTGCCCTGACCCGTTCCTGCCAGCCCGGTTGTCGCTGTAACAACACGGCAAGTTGCGTTAACCATTGGCCGCGTCCTTGCAACCAGGCCTGGTCTGAACGTAGCAAGCGGCGGCTGGCATCATGCAGCAGTTCACGTTGTTTTTCAGACAGACTGCCCAGGTAATCTTGAACACTGTCGAGCAGGTCCTCGTAGCTGTCCTCGTAAAACTCCTCATCGGTGCGCGTCAGATACTCCTCTTCATACTCCTGCTGGCGATCCCACAACACCTCAAGAAAGCTCGCCATCTGTGCGTCGGACAAACGGGTGCCAAGATCCAGCAGCCGCTGCAGAGCCTCGCCCTCCAGGCGCAACCAGGCTTGCTCGAATTCGCCAAAGATGGCTGCGACCCCGGCTGCCGTCAACGGCTGCTTGAGACTGGCCTCAATACGCTCCAGCAGTGTTATGTAAGTGGGTAACTCCTGTTCGCGATGCCAGATCAGGAAGGGCGCAAGCAGTTCATCCAGATACGCCTTTTGTTCCTGGGTGAGTTCGGCATAATCGTCTACGTACCAAGGCACCAGAAAATCCAGCCGGTTGTACACCAGGGAGGTGCCACTGCAGGCGCTTATGAAAAGTAGCGTGGCCACCACCCACACCCTGCACCCGCGCCACACGACGTTGCCCATCGCTCAGCGCCAGTCGGGCAAGGTTTTTGCGCTAGAGTCTGCCGCCTCGGACAATGGCACCGCCAACTCGACCCGGTTGCGCCCGTTGCGCTTGGCCTGGTAGAGCGCGGCATCAGCAAGCTTGAACCAGTGCTCCATATCCTGCGCCTGTGTTACGTCACATACCCCGATGCTGATGGTCATGCTGCCCTCGGGCAGGATATTTGCGCGCTCCACCGCCCGGCGCAACTGTTCGGCAACAAACAGTGCCTTCGCGGCGGTTGTTTCGCCCAGCAACAACACAAATTCCTCTCCTCCGTAGCGGCATAGGATATCCATTTTTCGTATGCGTTGCTGCAACAAAGCAACCAGATTTTGCAGCACCGCATCACCGACTGCGTGGCCAAACTTGTCGTTAACGCGTTTGAAGTGATCGACATCCATCAGTAACAGCGACACAGGGCGTTGATAGCGAGCCCAATCCTGCACGCACTTATCTGCCTGCAGTTCCAGATAGCGACGGTTGAAGATACCGGTCAGCGAATCGGTGATTGCCATACCACGCAGTCGGCGCGATTGCTCAGTCATGGCAAACACCAGCCAGGCACTCACCAGCCAGGTGAGTCCCATACTGATGCCAACCGCAGCACTGGTGGTGCGATCGTACTGGGTCAAAACCACGGGCGCCACCAACAGGCCACTCAGCACACCCAGAAATACCGCCCACCGTGTTTTCAATAAGACGGGCAGCGCCACCAGCAGGGGAAACAGCAAGTACAGGTTGTAGTTCTGGCCGTAATACAGCGACAGCATGACCAAGGCTATGCTCAGCATCAAGACGACTGGTGGGGCGAGAAAGGCTTCCCGGTTTACGCTCAGCAGCAGGATATTCACCATCAGGATACCCAACAGTAGAAGCGCACCGGCCGCCGGGAGAATTTGCCGTATGTAAATATTGTGCGCAACAACAGGCAGCAGGATAACCGCCAGGAACAACAACACGTAGCGATAGGCACCCCGCCGTCGCCTGGCGCGCTGTTCATCGCTACGCTCGCCGTCGTACTCACGCCGCTGCTGCAACAACTCCCCGGCAAATGACTCGGTAAAATGCCGCTTCAGCCGCAGCCACAGTGTTGTTTTGCTTGTCGTCAGGTCACTGCCCATAACCAATACGGCACCACAGAAGTGGCTCGCAATATTGCCTTATACGCCCATAGGTAGCCTCACCATAACCCAGCGGGGAACAGGTGGCCAACGCGGCGGACGAACAACCTCACAAATAGACGAAAAGACGCTCCGCGCGGCTGCTTACGCTGCTGCGTACTGCGTCCGATCGACGGCCTTGTTGATCGCCCCGAGGATGCCATCCAGTGAGGCCTGAATGATGTCTGGGCTGCGCCCGACTCCGCAGTAACGATCGCCGTCAATATTCAGCTGTATGTAACAAATTGCCTCGGCGTCCGCACTGTGACTCAGGGCGTGTTCGTTGTACTCCACCAATACAATGTGCTTACCGGTAAAAACCTGCATCGCATCGACAAAGGAGGCCACGACACCGTTGCCTGTACCGGATAAATTATGCACGGACGAGCCCTCCTGCAATTGCGCCTGCAGCCGGTCCACACCGTTCTCGCGGCTCACCTGGTAATTACCCAGTTTCCAGCGGCCATTCGTCGCAAAATAGGTATCGTGAAACAGCTGGTAAACCTCAGCAGAACCTACCTCCGTCTCGCGTTGCTCCGCATAGGCCTGCACCGGGGCGCTGAAATCAATCTGCAACCAGCGCGGCAACTCCAGGCCGTAGTCGCGCTGCAGCACAAAAGCAATGCCGCCCTTACCCGACTGGCTATTGATGCGGATCACCTGCTGATAGGAGCGCCCGATGTCCTGCGGGTCAATAGGCAGATACGCGACCTCCCAGGGTGCGTTCTCATCGCGCTTGGCCAGGCATTTCTTGATGGCATCCTGATGACTGCCGGAGAATGCGGTAAAAACCAACTCACCGGCATAGGGATGACGCGGGTGCACCGGCAACTGTGTGCACTCCCGCGTGGTCTGGAGAATATCGTCCATATGGCCCAGCTGCAGCTGCGGATCAACACCCTGGCTGTAAAGATTCATCGCCATGGTAATGATGTCCATGTTGCCGGTGCGTTCGCCGTTACCCATCAGGGTGCCCTCTACCCGGTCGGCCCCGGCCAGTACGCCCAACTCACTGGCGGCCACGGCGCAGCCGCGATCGTTATGGGTGTGCAGAGAGATCAGCAAGCTCTCGCGTTTGGCCACATGGTCGCAGAACCACTCGATCTGGTCCGCATAGACGTTGGGTGTGCTCATCTCCACGGTCGCAGGCAGGTTGATGATTACCGGATGTTCCGGTGTCGGCTGCCACACCGCCGTCACCGCATCGCAAATCTCGACCGCGAAATCCAGCTCGGTGCCGGTAAAGCTCTCCGGTGAATACTCAAACATCCACTCCGTCTGCGGGTGTCTGGCGGCACAGTCCTTGACCAATTCTGCACCTTTCACCGCGATATCAATGATGCCCTGGCGTTTCAGGCCGAACACCTGTTCCCGCTGCACCGTGGAGGTGGAGTTATACACGTGCACAATCGCCCGGCGAGCACCTTTAAGGGCTTTGAACGTCTTCTCGATCAGGTCCGCCCGCGCCTGGGTAAGCACCTGGATGGTCACATCCTCGGGAATCCTGTCCTGTTCGATCAGCTGCCGCACGAAGTCGTAGTCGTGACTGGAGGCGGACGGAAAGCCGACCTCGATCTCCTTGAAGCCGATCTTGACCAACTGCTCCCACAGCAGTGATTTCTGGCGCGCGGTCATCGGCTCAATCAGGGCCTGGTTGCCATCGCGCAGATCAACACTGCACCAGCGCGGCGCTTTCTCGATAACCCGGTCGGGCCAGCGCCGGTTAGGCATAGCGATAGGCTGGAAGGGTTTGTACTTGCGATGATCGAAACTGCTCATGGGGCTCTACCTGTGTGTCTGTAACCGTAACCAGGGGGACAGTATAGAGTGCTTACAGGAGAGAGTGATTGCAAAGATCGCGGTCTTTTCGGTTATATGCGCAATAGTTATCTACAAAAAGGCGATTTGTTGGTGATACAGTTCGTCCCATGCAGGGGTCAGAGTAAAAACTGCACCCTGCCATTTTCAATAGTAGACGTGACCTACTCAGTTTTTACTCTGACCCCAACAACGGAGAACACATTGTGAGACTCGATCGCACTGACCGCCGGATTCTGCACGCCATGCAGGCCAATGCCCGCATCAGTAACCTGGAACTGGCGGAAGCCGTGGGCCTGTCACCCACGCCTTGTTCGCGCCGCGTCAAGCGGCTGGAGGAGTCCGGCATTATCCGCGGCCATGTCACCCTGCTGAACCAGGCCATGCTGGGGCTCAAACTTACCGCCTACATCGGCATCAGTATGGACCGCCATACACCCGACCGTTTTGAGGCCTTCGAGGCTCAGGTTGCTAAGTACCCGGAAGTGATGGAGTGTTCAGTGGTGACGGGCCAAACCTCGGATTACCTGCTGAAGGCCGTGGTGCCCGATATGGAATACTATGAACGCTTCCTGCTCGGCAAACTGACCCGGATCGAGGGGGTTACGGGTGTCCATTCGAGCTTTGAATTGCGGCGCGTGGTACACAGAACCCAGCTGCCCCTGGACCATATCTCGGACGCTACCACCCTGTGAAAAAACCGTCACTTTTCGTGGCCGGTTGGAGGCTTGTCCGCAGCGCCGGGTCATCGCAGACTGCGTGTCGTTAATTTCACCAGATATCCTCAGGGAGTGGCTATGATAGACATGTCGGGCAAGGTTGCCATCGTAACCGGCGGCGCCAGCGGTATGGGCCAGATAACAGCGCGGCGGCTGGCCCGGCAGGGCGCCAAGGTGGCGATTTTCGATGTCAATGATAAGGGGCTGCAGGATACGGCCGCCGAGTCGGACAACATCACCGCCTATCACTGCGATATCTCCAGCCTGGCGGACGTAGAGGCCAAAGTCGCACAAGTCGCGACTGAGCTGGGGCCCATCGAATTACTGGTACACGCCGCCGCCCTGATGCCCAGCCACAAGCTCATCGACCACACGCATGAGGGGATGGAGAAGCTGTTTCGTATCAACTACTTTGGCACCACCTATATGGTCAGGGCCGTGCTGCCCGCCATGCTGGAGCGAAAGCGGGGTCGAATTATTGCCTTCGGTTCCATTGCGGGTATCGCGCTGGTGCCAAAGATGGGGGCTTACTGCGCCACCAAGGCCGCCGTCAACGCTTACGTCGAGGTGCTGCAAAACGAGATTCGCAGCTCCGGTGTGCGCGTCCACCTCGTCTGCCCCCCGGCAGTCAACACACCCCTGGTGGACCAGACCATCGCCACCGACACCCCCGGCAGTATCATCGAAGCCAAGAAGAGTGGCCGCCTGGCTGATCCTGAGAAAATGATCGATGCCATCGAAAAGGGCGTCCGGAAAGACCAGGACATTATCTACCCCAAGGAAGCCAAACTGCTCTATCTGTGGCGCGCCCTGTTGCCCAAGCTGTGGTGGAAGGTCGTCATGAATTTTGAAAAATGACCATGACGGACGTTTAGGGGCCCGCCTCGCCCAATTCGATTGGTGCGCTAGGTCACACTTAGCGGCCAGAATAGTGTCAGAAAGTTTTACAATACCGCCGATTTGGTACCATCGAGTTGCGTATCTTTGTTACGTTTAAGTTTTAACTGTTTGTTTTATATATTATTATGGCGAACTGGAACAAAACTTGCTGGTGCAAGGTACAGGGGTTGCGGATAACGCCCGGACACAGTCTCCACAGCAGCACGCTCAATGTTGGAGTCTACCCGGTCTAAACCGCGCAGATGGATTAATAGAGTTGGGGCAGCTGTATGACATTTCAAAAAAACTTACGCACGATAGCGCTAGGGCTGGGGGCATTTCTACTCGCCTCACAAGCTCACGCGATCCCGATCCGAAAAACGGATGTGGCTATCGCGAACCCCGCCGGCGTATACGTCAGCTCCAGCGCGGCGGTGTTGGGAAAGGGGTCTATCAGAAAGGCCAATATCAATTCGCTTACGGGGTTGTTCGCGGGTGACTCGTGGTCCCTTCTGGACCAGACGAATGCAAAGTCAACAAAGTTCAAAGATATGAATTTCCTGCTCACCGCTGATGTGCGCAAAAACTCGGGCAAGTGGGGACTGCAATGGACTGGTACCGATACCCCCGCCTACATGGATTATGTGGTTGTCTTGAAATCCGGCATGCAATGGGGCGCTTACTTATTAGATGGGGCAAGCCTGTCTGATTCGAAGAAGTTGGGTGGCACCTTCAGCATGCCCTGGCTCACCAAGAAAGATAGAAGCACAAAGCTGCGCTTCGCTTCAATTTATGGGCGACTAGCAAAGGCGCCAGTGAGGCCGCCTGATGGTAATGGCGGTTCCGGTGGTAATGGCGGTTCCGGTGGTAATGGTGGTGCCGGTGGTAATGGTGGTGCCGGTGGTAACGGCGGCTCCGGTGGCTCTGGCGGCAATGACAATATCGTAATCGGTGGCAATGGTGGTAATGGCGGCTCCGCAGATAACGGCGGTGGCAATGGCGGTACCGGTGAGCCAAACGTGGTTCCGATTCCCGGATCGTTTGCACTCTTGGCCATGGGATTGGGCCTGATTCTGATTCACCTGCAGCGCAAGAAGATCCAGAATTAGGACCGGTTGATCACCCCAAATCTATAGCGGTGTAATCATCAGCAGACAGAGCGGCTCCTTAGGGAGCCGTTTTTATTAGTGTAGCGGTATCGTGCAGCATCCGGCTTGAGGATTGCGCGCGCAGCCATCGGGGTATTGTTCAGCTGCGCAAATTACGCACCAGCGCAACGCATTCCTCCCGTTCGATAAAACGCGGGACAGGATAACCGCTGCCTTCCTTGAGTGCGCCATCGACGATACCCTCAATATCTTTTTCAAGGATCACGTCCGTGGTCCGGGGAATGCCGATCTCGGCGTTAAGAGCCCAAATGCGATCAATCAGTTTTTGTGCCAGTGCCAATTCCCCGTCCGCAGCGACCCCCAGCGCATTGTCGATGGCCAGCTCTGCCAGCCGTGTTTTGGCGTCATCCTTTAGCAGCTCCAGCACGTGCGGCAAGACCATCGCGTTGCCCAATCCGTGGGGCACGCCATAAAGCCGCCCCAACTGATGGGACACGGCATGCACGTAACCCACCAGACACGTAGTAAACGCCAGGCCTGCGTAATACGACGCCAGCGCCATCGCCTCACGCGCTGCCAGATTCTGGCCATTGGCACACGCTAGTGGCAGATTATTGAGTATCAATCGTGTCGCTGCGCGGCCATAGTGCAGGCATTCATCCGTATCCCAGGTATTGATGTAGGATTCGATGGCGTGCGTCAGTGCATCCATACCGGTAGCGGCGGTGATATGTGGTGGTAGGCCTCGCATGATCCACGGATCGAGCGCTGCGGCGGTGGGAATGATCCGCGGATCCGCAACAATCAGTTTTTCGTGTGTGACGTTGTCGGAGATAACCGCCGCCAGCGTGACTTCAGAGCCCGTGCCGGCCGTTGTGGGCACAGCATAAAATGGCAGCGTCGGCAGTTTCGCCACTTTCAGGCCCACACAACCCTGCGCAGTGAGGTCGTTAGCCCCGGCCAGGGCAATCACTTTGGCGGCATCAATAGAAGAGCCGCCGCCGCAGGCGAGCACACTGTCGCAGCGGTGCTGGCGCAGCAGGGCAATGCCGTCGTCGACCACCTTTACAGTGGGGTCGGGTAACACGCCGTCATAGATCGTGGTGGTGACACCGTGGTTCTGCAACGTCGATAGAATGCCGCTGAGCACGCCTAATTCCAGTAGCGGTTTGTCTGTCACCACCAGTATATTTTTGTGGCCAAATTGCGCGATGGTGGCGCACAGCTGCACGGCAGCGTCGTGCCCCACGTAAACCACCGGACGCGGTTGGGGCGTCATAAGGATGCGCTTCTTCACCGCTAGCAGGGCCTTGTAGCCCCAGACCTTATAAAATGCTGGCATTGCCAAGCCCTCGTCGATTCCACACAGGACGGGAGTCTGGCAGTAGGGCAGGCAGATGTAAATTGCTGCGGCCACAAAGGCCATCAAGCGCGATGACTTTGCTTTAGGCGCTCGCTTCGACTAGCATCGCCGCCCGATGGCCCACCGACAGTTGCAATCCGACTCCCCCTGGCTGCTGGCCCTGCTGGCCGCCCTGGTTGCTCTTGGCCCGCTGAGTGTTGATGTGTACCTGCCGGCCATGCCCACGATGATGTCGGCGCTGGGCACCGACATCCGGCACATGCACCTGACCCTCAGCACTTATCTCACCGGATTTGCACTTTTCCACCTCGCTTGCGGCCCCCTGGCAGACCGCTTCGGCCGCAAACCCATCCTGCTCGGCGGCACCGTGTTGTTTGTGGTGGCGTGTATTGGCTGTAGCTTGGCCACCACTATCGAGGAGTTGTTGTTGTTTCGTTTTATCCAGGGCGTGGGCGCTTGTGTCGGCCCCACGCTGGCGCGCGCCGTGGCCCGTGATGTGTTCGGGCCCACCCGCGCAGCTCGCGCCTTGTCCCTGATCGCGATGTTGATGGCGCTGGCGCCGGCCGTTGCTCCCACCATGGGCAGTATCCTGATGCTGTGGTTACCCTGGCCCAGTATCTTTGTTTTTCTGGCGGTCTACGGCGCTGTTATGGTCGCACTGATCCGGGTCTTCCTGGCGGAATCACTGCCCGCGCGCCAGAGCCTGCACCCTCTGGCCGTTTCTCGCAATTATGGGCAGCTGTTGCGCAGCCCCATGTTTATGACTGCCACGTTTGCCAGTGGCTTCGTCTACGCCGGACTATTGGCCTATCTATCGTCTTCCAGTTTCGTGTATATCGATATGCTCGGTGTGCCGGTGGCCTACTTCGGCTTCATTTTCCTCTCGTCGGTGGCAGGCTACATGCTGGGCAGTGCGCTGAGCGCCAGGCTGAGCCGTAACTATGATTCGGAGCAGACGGTTCTGGTTGGCGCCGTCCTGGCAGCAGCGGCAGCCAGCGCTATGTGGCTCGGAACACAAATGCTGCCGCACAGTATCTGGGTGCTGGTGCTGCCTATGATGTTCTACTCCACCGGCATGGGACTGCTGCTGCCCAACGCCATGGCTGTTGCGCTGCGCCCGTACCCCCACATCGCAGGCACCGCGTCAGCGCTGCTGGGATTCATCCAGATGTCCCTGTCTGCCTCCGCTACTGCGCTGGTCGGCACGTATCTTAAGGACACGCCCGCGCCCATGCTCAACTTCATGTTACTGATTACCTACTTCGCCCTGCTGTTGAGTGCTTGCCTGTATCGCGGCCGCCCGCTGACAAAGTCTCCGACAGGGCATCCGACAAAGCCCTGACCCGCTAGCCGCGCTGTGGCATACTCTGCGAGCATTTTTGCGGAGATGACAACGTGCGCACCGCCTCTGACGTTACCGAGCTAATTGGCAACACCCCACTGTTGTACCTGAGACAAGTCTCAGAGAAAACCGGCTGCACGATTCTGGGCAAAGCGGAATTTATGAACCCCGGGGGCTCGGTAAAGGATCGCACAGCGTTGGGCATCATTCGCGCCGCGCAGCAGTCCGGCGAGCTGCAACCGGGCGGGCGCATTGTCGAGGGCACCGCAGGGAATACCGGTATTGGGCTAACACTGCTTGCCAACGCCATGGGCTACAAAAGTACCGTGGTGATGCCCATTACCCAGAGCAAGGAGAAAATCGATACCCTTGAATTACTGGGCGCGGACCTGCACCTGGTGGGCGCCGCCTCTTATAGCGACCCCAACCACTACATACACACTGCCGAGCGCCTGGCGCAGAAGTTTGCCAAACGCGAGCCGCACGGGGCCATCTGGGCACGCCAGTTCGACAACCTTGCCAATATGGATATTCACTGCCGCACCACCGGCGCGGAAATCTGGGAGCAAACAGATGGCACGGTCGACGGCTTTGTCTGTGCCGTGGGCACGGGTGGCACACTGGCCGGCGTATCGGTGGCACTGAAGGAGCGCAACCCGGGAGTGACCATTGCACTTGCCGACCCTGCGGGCGCATCCCTGTACGAATATTTCAGCAACGGCGCACTGCAAGCCAGCGACGGCAATTCGATCATTGAAGGGGTGGGCATCAACCACGTCACCGACAATCTGGCGCAGGCACGGGTCGATATCGCTTTTTGCATCAGGGATGAGGAAGCCCTGCCCTATATTTTTGACCTGTTAAAAAACGAGGGCCTCTGCCTGGGCGGTTCTGCCGGTATCAACATTGCAGGGGCTGTGCGCCTGGCCGAACACCTCGGCCCTGGACACACCATCGTCACCATCCTGTGTGACTATGGCAACCGCTACCAGAGCAAACTGTTCAACCCTGTATTCCTCGAGAACAAAGGCCTGCCCGTTCCCGAGTGGCTGGTTATATAAAACAATGACTGTAACCCAAGGATCATGAATGAAGATCGGTATCATCAGTGGCAGTCACCGGCCGCAATCCCAGAGCGGCAAGGTCGCGCGCTATATTGAAAACGCACTGTTGGCTCAGGGCCTGTGCGAGGAGACGTGGCTCTATGACCTGGGCGGCAATCCCCTACCGTTGTGGGACGAAAGCATCTGGGCAGGCGATGAGCAGTGGCGGCAAATCCTCACGCCGCTGAGCGAACAACTCAAGTCCTGTGACGGCTTGGTCATCATTTCTCCAGAGTGGCACGGCATGGCGCCGCCCGGCTTGAAGAACTTTCTCCTGATGTGGACAGCAGGGGGCGAACTAGCGCACAAGCCCGCCCTGATCGTGACTGTTTCAATCGCCGATGGCGGCTCCTTCCCGATTGCCGAACTGCGCATGAGCAGTTACAAGAACAGCCGCATCTGCTACCTGCCCGAGCACCTCATCATTCGCTACGTCGATACGGTATTCAACGACGATCCGGCGCAAAACAAGCCCAGTGCCCAGGAGTACTTCGAGGATAGACTGACGTATTGCCTGGCAATGTTGAAAGAGTATGCGCTGGCCTTCAGGCAAATTCGCGCCAGCGGAAAAGCGTCGCTGGAGAAGTATACCAGCGGGATGTGAGCGCTATCACACTGACAGGATAGCAGGCACCGCTGCCTGCATTAACTGCCCTTGGCAGCGCGCTCTTTCTCGATCAGGAAATCAACGACTTTCAACATATCCGCCTGAGTCCCCGATTTGCGCCCACTCACATGGTACTTGCCATTGACCATCAATGCCGGAGTCCCGGTTATCTGCGCGGCCTTCGCAGTGGCGACAGCCTGCTTCACCTGGCTGCTCACACCGAAAGACGTAAACGCCTTGTTAAAGTCGGCTTCAGAGACGCCGTGGGCAGCGAACAGTGTGGCGATTTCCGCCTGGGACGCCAGTGTCTTACGATCAACGTTCATCGCCTGGAAAATCACCATGTTCATGGTATCCAGCACGCCCAGAGCCTCGGCGGTGTAGTACGCCTTGGCGTGCAGTTCCATTTTCTCCTGCCAGATCGCTGGAATACGACGGAAACTCACATCCTTGGGCATGGTTTTTTCCCATGCCTGCAGATTCGGTTCAAACGCGTAACAGTGGCCACAGCCGTACCAGAAAAACTCCGCTACTTCGATTTTGCCCGGATCGACTGCCCGCACTGGCGGCGTAATCACATCGTAATCGGTCCCCGCGACATACACCTTTGCAGTGTCCTGTGCCGCCACGCTGGTTAATCCGAATACCAGCAACGACAACGCCAACAAGAGTTGTTTGGTCATAATACTCTCCTCAATAATTCCTGTGCGTGATGAGACCACGACCGGAGCGTGATGTTCTTTCCCTGATAAGAAAAGGCGGCATAAATGCCACCTTTCTTTTACCAGCCCTCTATTTCAGGCCAGCCACATAACTGGACACAGCTTCAATTTCCTTGTCGCTAAGACCAAACGCGATGGTGCGCATGATTTTCGTGTCGCCATCGTTGGTGCGGCCGGCAGGATCCTCATACCCCTTGCGGTATGCGCGCAACTGATCCGCAACGTACTGCGCGTGCTGGCCCGCGAGTGCCGGAAAACCGCCGGGTGCATTGCCTTTACCTGTTGGTGAATGACAGGCCATACAGGCCGGCACTTTTCGCTCGGCTACGCCACTACGAAAAATCTTGGCGCCCAGAGCCAATAGTGCGGGATCGGTCTGGCCACCAGAGCGCGTCTGGGCGGAAAAATACGCCGCAATGTCCGCCAGATCCTGATCGGACTTGCCATCGAGCTGTCCAGCCATGGTGGGCACTAAACGGGCACCGTCGCGGATGTCGCGAAGCTGCTTGAGCAGATATTTTTCGCCCAAACCGGCCAGCTTGGGAAACGGTGCGGCGCTGTTGCCATCTGCGCCGTGGCAGGCGCCACAGGCAACACTGTTGCTTTTTCCCGCAGCCGCATCACCGCTAGGATTAGCGTCGGCGGCAAAACTGCTCGCTGCCCAGCACAGAGTAAGGCCAAACAAAATTGCTGCTCTGTTCATATCAGTTCCAGATGATTCGTGGGAGGGATATGCTCACTTCGTCGGCGCTGGGGCTGACATAAACTCAATCAGCGCGGTGTAGTCTGCATCTGTGCAAGTAGCGCACAGGCCTGTAGGAGGCATCGCATTCAAGCCTTTTTTTACCGACGCCACCAACGCCGGCATGCCCTTGGCCAATCGCGGTTGCCAAGCGGCCGTATCGTGTGCCTTGGGCGCTCCGGCTGCGCCGCTTGCATGACAAGCAAAGCAGGCTGTTTGGTACTGCGCCGGAGCAGCGGCAGCCAGGGCACCACCTGCGGTGCACAACAAAATAGCAGCAAAAAGCTTTTTCATGGGAAACCCTCTAAATCAACAGTAAGCCAACTAACCACACAAGCATTTGATAACAGACGAAAAAAAGCTGTGGCATTATATACGAGATACCCACACCAAAAAAGGCAAACCCTCGCAATGACCGACCCTGAGCAAGTCACCGTGCCAGCGGCACCCAATTATCGGGGGGCGACGTTTCTGACCAGTGCAGCGAAATTCGCGCAGTGCCCCCCCGACACCGGTTGGGAAGTGGCATTTGCAGGCCGCTCTAATGCGGGAAAATCAAGTGCGATCAATAGCTTAACGAACAACAAGAAACTTGCAAAAACGTCGAAGACGCCGGGACGGACCCAGCTCATCAATTTTTTCGAAGTGTCCGACAGGCAGCGCCTGGTCGACCTGCCCGGCTATGGCTTCGCGAAAGTCCCACTGGCGGTAAAGCGTGAGTGGACCAAACAGCTCGAACACTACCTGCAAAATCGCCAGTGCTTGCGCGGACTGATTCTGCTGATGGATGTTCGTCACCCCATGCAGCCTTTTGACCAGCAAATGCTGGACTGGGCGATGCAAGCGTCCATGCCGGTGCACATCCTGCTGACCAAGGCGGACAAATTAAGCAGGGGGGCGGCCGGTACCGCCCTGTTGCAGGTACGCAGCGAGCTGCGACCGCACGGCGACCTGACCAGCGTGCAGCTATTTTCGGCCTTGAAGCATGCCGGTCACCAGGAGTTGATTGCTGTGCTCGATGCCTGGCTGACGGAAATGGATACGGACGTGGATGCCGGGTCAGGGCTGCAAATCGGATAGGACAGCCGAAATGCGCTGTAGCAAACAACTGACAGTCACTGAGCAGGGAATAAATAATCTTCAGTTAGTTTGTTACCCAGGTACTTCGAACCATTCAAATTGAGATGGTTATTGTCCCTGTAGTACAAAGCCCCTTCGCTTGCCATAGAGCATACAGTTGCGTCACAAAAATGGTGTGACATTTCTAACAATTTCACATTGGCATTGTCTTCTGAAATTGACTTAAGTGTTGGAAAGTAAATTTTTCGTTGATCATAAAAGCGTTTTCTATCTTCAATACAAGAACTGCCCCCACTGAACTTCCTAGAGTATTTGCATTTTATAGGGTCAAACGAGAAGTTTGGTACGTCGTCGGCTATGTATACCATTTTGTTTGCAGTAGTTAGTACGCCTATGGTTTTTACTAATCGATTTTTAAAAGCAGCGATATTCGGAACATCCCCCAGACGTGAACTCCAGTATGCTACAAGAATGACTACTTTTATATTTGGATCATCAATCACACTTTTGAAAGTATCTTTATTAGCCGTATCGTCACTATAGGGAAGATCGAGCGTCATGTGGAGGACAATATTAGTGTCGGGTAGCCATTCGGCCAGACCGAGAAAGAGAGGTTGGGAATGGCTATCACCAATAACGGCAATAGTTTTCACATCGCTACTTTTTGATTGAAGGCATCTATCTTGTAAAGTTAGAACACGCTTTGGGGCTTTTTCGGGCGTGCATGAGTAAAAATTCTGCAATACGTAGGCAATAAACTCGTCGCCCTCAATGACACCCGCATTTAAAGTGTCCCCTGTATTTATGGGTGGAAGTTGTGCAGCAGTCCGAAGTGGTAACCCGTTATCCCGATAGGTTCTATATCCTGTAAAAGCAACAATAATCATGAATACAAGCAAAGTGAGTATTGCTATGTTTCTATGCTTTCCAAATCGAATGGGCTTTTCAACAAATTTGTATGTTAGCCACGCAAGGGCTATGGAAACTAGAACAGAAAAAATTCGTATCTGATTTGGAGGGGTTCCGCTCTCAACAATCTGTGCGAATGACAACAAAGGCCAGTGCCACAGATACAGTGGAAAGCTGATTAAGCCGAACCAAACTAGCACGCCACTGGATAGCACTACACGATTAAACCAAGCATGACTGCCGGCAGAAATAATTAGCACCGTACCAATAGTTGGCAATAGAGCCCACCAGCCCGGGAAATGCCGTTCTTTTGTAATAACGAATAGACCAGTCAGAATTAAAATGGCACCAACTAGTGATTGGGCATTGGGTAATGTTTTTCTTTTGGTTTCTGGTGCTTGTGCATAGGTAATTTGACCAGGCTGCATGTCATGTTTGTATTTAAACTCGGATACTACGTTTCGTCTGTGTATTGTCACATACGCTAAAACAGAACCCACCAGAAGCTCCCAGAATCGCGTTTGTGGCAAGTAGAATGCGGCAGCCGGATCGCTATGCGCTTTGCTAATGTTCAGCGCAAAAGATATGGCCGCAACCACCATCGTAATGGCCAACAGATTAAATCGTGTTTTCCAAGCCAGCCAAAGTAGTAGGGGCCAAACAATGTAAAACTGCTCTTCAATTCCTAGCGACCAGAGGTGTAATAAAGGTTTAGTTTCTGCGGCATTATCAAAGTACGATACTTCATTCAGAAACATAAAATTGGATATAAAACCCGCGCTACCCGCAATGTGCTTGCCTAATTGTTTGTACTCGTCAGCGAATAGTGCAAACCAGCCAAACAAAAAGCAGGCAATGAGCACCAAAAGCAGTGCTGGGAAAATCCGCGTAATACGGCGACTGTAAAACTCAGTAAATTTGAAACTGTTTGACTCCAAATTAGTCATGATGATGGTTGAAATTAGAAACCCGGATATGACGAAGAAAATATCCACGCCGATAAAACCACCCCTAAAATAGTTGGGAAATGCATGATAAATGACAACAGAAAGAACTGCGATTGCCCTCAATCCGTCTATGTCAGCACGATATTTTGGGTGAGTTAAATGCTCAGGTGTTGGGGTATGGCCAATATTTGTTGTCGTTTTTATTGTCATAGTACCCACACCAATCCGACCTGCGGATGAACGCGGTCGTACCCTATCTTCGCCAGGTCCAGTTTGTCCACGAAGACATTAATGACCCTGACGGGATTGTCTTCTGCGATGTATTCATCGAGCCGCTTGGGGAACAAAGTGCTTTGGCTTTGACTTTCACCTGCAATGAAACGCTTCATAAGAATGACTCTACTCTACATCGGCTCTACCTGGAGACTTTTCTGTCCTTCTCAAATGTTTCGGTTATGAGCAGCGCCACCTTTGCATATCCCTTCTTCGTGGGATGAAAATCGGGGAAAAAGAGATCGGGGCATTGCTTGCTTACAGGACAGGTCTTCGCAAACTCTTTGGCAACGTCAATGAATCGGATGCCTGGGCTATTGTCGCTAAAGCTGCGTATTTCAGCATTTGCAAGCGGATAGAAATCCTCTGACGCTGCATAGTCCAGTAAATAGAAAATTGCGCCCCCCTGTTCCACCGTTTTTTGTATACTCGCGATATTCCTATGCAAGTAGTGGTAACCATGTTCTGTATTTGAAGTAACCGGAGCCAGCTTGGTGGGAAGCATAGATGCATTTTGCTCGGCTGATACCATGGAGAACTTTTTACCTCCATACGTGATCGCCTCCGAGAGGCCAGTTGAATCATTGGATGTATCGATATTGGCCTCCTTGAATGCCAACACACCCTGCAATCTTTCTTCGACATCATCAGACCATTTCAGGAGCTCCCTGTTATTCGCAAGTGTGTCACTGTCCTTATCAGCCTGTTCGTTCACTCTGGAGTCTGAGCTTTCGGAAAGTATGCTTCCCTGTTTGGCCATATATACCAGTTTGTAGAGTCTGGAATGACGACGAAGCAGCGTTAGCGGAGCCCAGGATTCCATTTGGTCACCAATCTGCGGATTTTCCTCGATATATTCTGCAGCAGTAAAGACGTCGTTGACTCCAACGGTCAGGAGTACGATATCTGGCTTGAATGTTTGGATAATGTCGCCAATGCTACTCGCAACCAGAAAGCTGTTGGTGCCGGGGTATCCAAGATTGAGGACTTCTATGGGTGCGTCCGGATGACGTGCATTCCACAACTTCTGCAGTTGCGATGGATAAGATTCGTCTTCCTCCAAAAAAATTCCGAAAGTATTGGAGTCTCCTAGCGCCAATACGTGAGTATTCTCTGTAACCCACCCGGTCGGCATATCTCTTACGGTGCCGGAAACAACCAGTGCACCGAGTTGCAAAAGTAGCTCTATCCCAAACAAAATGACGAACGGAAGAAGCAGTATTCCTATCATTTTTCTGCGGGTGACAACCATCTGGATTTCCTGGATAAGTTCGGAACGAATACTGGAAGACGCTTGAGAGTGGAGGGCAGGAATATCGCTTATGTCCTTCCGTCAATCTTCTACCGCGTAGTCCTCGATGATAATAGCACGCCGCTTGTCCGGCATTCCTCCGCTATCGAAGGCAAACAGTTTAGTAAATGGCCGGTTGATATCAAGCATGGGATTTTCCCGGTATCACTGACATCACGAATAGGAGTTGGGCGAGTTCATAGCGATATTGAACCCGGCTGCGCCCTGACGCCTGGTACTACTAATCGCCAGGCAGGCGCGCAGCTCAGTCCACAGGCGGCGGAGTTTCGCACGCTGGAAACGGCCTGCAAGGTGGGGTGTAAATCCCCGCAGAGATGGCCACATTGACGATGCCCGTCGACTCGGTTTGCGGCTTACCAATCACTGAGTAGAGTCCCTTGTTGAAGTCGGCATATCGCCCTCTCAAGCTGTATTGCAGCAAGCTCTCAAAGTGGCTATAGCTCCAGACCCAGTACATCCCCGCCAGCAGAACGATCAGATAGACCATGTGTCTCTTGAACACTCTGAACCTCACTTGCAACAGTAAGGTCAAGGTGGCCATCAGCACAGTCGCGAAAAAACTGTACCTCTGCTCAAGTATATAGTCGGGGATCCCAAACATTGCCCTGCCCATGCTCACTGCTGCAGCAATTCCCACAACAAACCAGCAGCACAGCGTTAGCCGGATATCGTCATTCTTATAAAACCTGACAGTGACAAACAACAACACTGCCAGCAGTACAAGGCCGACCACCCCTGCCCCCAGCGTACTGGAATCAATGAACGCGCAGCCCAGCAAAACAAGGAACCACGATGCATATCGCGCCAAAGCCTGGTGCAGCGGTGGGTCGACGAGCAGGTCCGGAAAAGAGGCGCTAATGGTCTTATATTGCTCTGGAGGAAGATCGGGAGTAGGCACAGAACCGAGCTCAAAGAAACCAGCACGCCACACCATAAGCACGGCCACGGCAAGCAATAGCCATATCGCGGGATACATCAGTGACCTGCGCCCGGTCACCAGGCATTGGTGCAGCAGGCTCGTCAGACCCAAAAACCATGCGATTTGTCCCGCGGCAAATGTGAATGTGGCTAACGTGCACAACATGGCTGCGAGTACGAACTTCAGCAAGGTAACCTTGTGCAGGGCGAACATGCAGGCAAAAGCATAGAAGACAACAAAGTAGTAAGCAAAAGCTCCTTGGCTATGTAACATCAGGATAGGAGTCCTCAGGCTTAGGAGGATCAGCGCCGAGACCAACAGGAAAATCCAGCGATACTCTTCGTCTCTGACGCTCAAGTAAAATAACAAGAGGATCAATGGCAGCGCAAGATTGGCAAGAAGAGTGAGTGTGCGGAAATTTACCTCCCCTTCAATCAGATAGGTGCCATAGACTATTAACCGCTGGGTGTTGGTACGGTGATCAATATATTGCTTGAACCATTCCTTGAATGCATCGACAGGACTTTCAGCGGCCTCGGCCGCGATGACAAACTGCAGGAAATCATAAATGTCATCCTGAAAGGGAATGTTCATCGCAAGGCTATTCACAAACCAAAAGTAGTACGCAATCACCGCGCAAAAAGCGATGAACGGCACCCAGCGCACCCACAAACCGGAGACATTCGATGATTGAGGGGGGAGCGACATCAGGGGTTTGGACAGACAGCTCGGCAGATTTCCTTGATAGACCCTGAACTATACTGAGGAAAGCGCGCGATGGTTTCGTACTCCAGGACAAGTCGCATCATCAAGCAGATCACTTTCATATCGAGATGGCATTCCTTCATGAAAAGAACTTTTCCCAGGTAGTTGCTACAAGCTTTCGAGAATATACCGCATCTAGCGGTTTCACACTACGCGGCCGGGGAGGTCGCTGGGATATCGCCAAGATTGAGCGGTCAGGTTCTGCAGCACTGCGTGCGTGGGCCGTGGATCATATCAACAGCCGGGAGTGAACAGGAGATTGGTCTCCTCCTGAGAGTCCGAGAGCAGATATGCTGCCAGATCGCTGAACCCCTGATTCAATGCCAGTTTGTAATCAATATTTTTACGATCTCCCGGCAGGATAACGGCCCTACCATCATTGAGGTATATCTCTACCGGGCTGCGATTAACCACATCATGCAACGGTACTCCTTCAAACTGGGGAAAAGGTCCTGCGCCAGCTAAGTCCAATACGGTTGGAGCCAATTCCAGAAGGCTCACGGGGGTCGTAATGTCACCTACCGGATAATTCGGATTCCCCGGAGAACTGACCAGTAGTGGCACCTTGGCGGACTGTTCCCATAACGTATTTTTTCCCCAGTGAAATTTCTCCCCAAGATGAAAACCATTGTCAGACCAAAAAATAACATCGGTATTGTTGGCATAGGGGCTGGCGGCCAAGGCAGCGAGCAATTGCCCAATCATGGCATCCGTGTGTGAGATCGATGCCAGGTAGGCTCTTGTATAGTCAGCGGCCTTGCCAGCGTATTCAATGCGTTCATATTGGGAGAGACCATTATTGGGTGGATCGACCAGAGCGACAGCCGCTGCAGGTTCATCCGCCAGGTCATCAGGAATGGGTGTGGATACCACGATTTCTTCTATCGGGTAGAGATCATACGCCCACTGTGGCACTACCCAAGGTATGTGAGGCAGATGAAATCCGGCTGCCAGAAAAAACGGTTCGGTCCCCTCATATGTAGCAATAAAATTGACTGCCCAGTTTGCTGTAGTTTGATCCGGATGTTCCTCGAACTCAGACTGCACACCGGGATTCAGGAAAGTGTTATCCGGACCAGGGTCCCATAGAACGTTAAAATAACTCTGGTCGATTGTTGGACCCGCTTCATCCCACCTGGCCGGAAGCGGGACGCTGAACACTTTGCCTGTTGATGCCGTGTAATAGCCATTCAGGCTCAGCACTTGCGGTAAAGACAACAACACAGGGTTGTTGTAGATCGCGTTATAAACGGGCTCAACACCCCAGATAGGTGCGGTGATATGGTGGGTGGCAGGGCTCAGACCCATCATGACCGAAGTTCGAGATCCAACGCACTGCGGTACTGTGGCGTAAGCATTAAGATAGCGCGTGGATACAGCTGCCAGCGCATCAATATTTGGGGTATGTACGGTACCGGCATAGTCGCCGCCGTAATTGACCCAATTACGCAAATCGTCGACTGCGATAAACACAATGTTTCTTGGAGGGGGAGGGTCCGCGCTCGCTGTCTGTCCCCAACCAGCGCTGAGCACAAACCAGGCGAACATCATGCACAGCTTTTCGGTTGATCTGCGAAGTTCGACTTTCATCTGCCAATCCCAATAGAGCTGCGCGCAAGCAAGCCAATACTGCGCCCTAGTGGTCATTGAAAGCACATACCGTCTTCCATTGCAACCAATACTTGTGGGATATGCTGGATAAAAAAGCTATGGGAAATCACGCTGGAGGGTTCTCCCGAATCGCACTCAGCGTGCCTGACACGCAAATGGACATCCTGAGCCGGGAAACTATACCGATGAAAAGTCATGAATATGGGCGGCCGGAAGCAGGCTCTCATCCGCCGCCGACCACGGACGAGTAATACATCCGCGCGCGATCGATAGCGTCCAGCAGGGCCGGCAAATTTTCGCGAAGGTGGTCGTCAGTTACAAGATCACCGAAGTCGGGAATTTTGCTAAACTCCTCCAAATCGGGATCAGTTACTATCTCTCTAAGCCTATCCAGTCGCGACAAGTAGAGCAATGCGGCACTGGTGCGATCACGCATCATGTCGTTGCTCACGTTCCCAGTGTAAACATATATAGGTGCAGTATGAGCTTCACTGGGACGGGGCCTGTTATCAGCACCCGCAGAAGGTACGGACCCCGGAGAACGCCACGGAGTCTCCTTGATTTTGGAGCCTGTTGCTCGCAATGCGTACCACGCATTCATCTCGGCCGTTAGTTCAAGCTTTGCGCTAATTTGACCAACCTTGCCATCGGTGCTGATCTCGAAATTCTCCCAACTGGCAATCAAATGGCCATTTCTAATCAGCTGGAGCTCTTTGATATCATCTCGGCTCCGATCAAATTTCACAGTGGCTTGAATCGAGAGAATTTCACTATGACCAACGTTTACAGTATCGCCAAGTCTATGGTCATTTATCGAAAATGTAAGCATTGGTCCATTAGTCACAAAGGTTCGACCGGCTTCTACTCCTGCTAACCAGTTGGCTCGGTCAAGATCACCTTCAAGCAGCGTGTAAAATCGCTCACGACCGGGAAGAGAATCCAAGCACGGAAAGTCTGAGCCGGCTGTCGGGGCAATTGGTATACCAACGTTAAGTAGGGAATACATCGCCGAGTAGCCATTAAGGTCCGCTTGCAGGATCTCAATAAACGACAATAATCCTGTCGGGGCATCAATGCTAATTCCGTTGGCGGCGGCTCCCTCTCCCAAATGTGCATACCCAATTACGCCCTGAGCAGCCTTCGCCTCGACCCAAGACGCATAGTAGTCAATGTAGGTATCGCGTTTGTCGATACTTACCTCGCTTCCCAGGATAATGGCATGCCCCAATATGTGTGTGCGCGGGTGCTCCTGGCCAGATAGTAGAAGCGTGGCGCCTTCACGATAGACACCGGCTTCACCAAACTCGTATTGCTCGCTAACATCGAAAAACTGCTGTGCGCCCATCTGTAACAGATTGGCAACGTTGATGTCCTCTGCTGCTACTATCGCTGCAATACGTTCGTTGTCACTTTGATTGAGACGACTGAAATGGATATGATCATCAGAACTGTACCATCCCTGCTCCGGCATATTTTCCCAGCGTTCAAGTTGTTCCCTCAGAGTGCTGGTTTTCGTAGATTCAATCTGCACATATGTCTCGTGTACGAGATATTCAATACCCTTAAAAATACGAATACGATATCTTCCAGGTTGTAACCTGGTCGCCACTCCATTTTTGTCGAGATAGAACTGCCTTGTCCCAGTAAAGGGATTATCGATTTCTCGGTATCGCAATTCCTCAGCAGCTGAATTTCCTGAAAACTTATTCTGCAAACACGTATGATCCACGAGTATGGCCTGTAACGGGACAGTTGCTCGGTCGTTTAGGTCGACGATCTCAATCCGAGCAGCGGTTAGCTCCCCCTTTTCATCAACAACGGTAAGAGCAAGTTGGCCAGTGGAGTCAGGCTCAGGGGTTTGAACTGATCCCCCTGTGGATGATCCGCCCCCACCACAACTGATAAGCAGGAAGCAGAGCATCAGCAGGCCGAAATATTTTTTCATCGAAAATTGTACATCTCTTGCCAGGAAAACTCGGACGCACCCATGAACCAACATGGAACTCTGGTTGTGCAGCACTGTTGCTATGCGCTTATACATTTTTTCCTTTCAATCAAAACAGGAAAAGCGCCGAGAGGGCAATTGCCTTCCCTGATACTACTCATCGAGTCTTTGGGTAAGTATAGACAAAGGGGAAGGCATAATCAGGTCTATTTCTGAAGTCCAGTCGCAGAACCCGCCGTACGCATTCGCCATCATCCATCGCGACCACGCTGCGGGTGCGGGCCACTGCCAAATCATGTAGTGCAATCGTCGACGGCGAAGAACCTGTCGCCACCAGTGTGTCGTCGATCACGCACAGGCCGCGCCCAAACCCGGCGCAGGCGATGCGCGAGTCATCCATATCAGTGTAGGTCAACTCGGTCGCATCGATCTGTGGTACCGCAAAACTGATCTTCTTTTCCCGGCTGTATAGTCCGCACGCGGTCCGCCGCGGTGTCATTGAACAACACGCCAACGTCAAAGGGCCGGCAGCGTACCCGGGGACCCGGGTAGGGGCTAGCAGCGAGGGCCAGGTACGTCTAATGCGGGCGGGGCAGTCTCCCTTGAGTTTCGGCTCATCCGCGCTTCCAGGCGGGCTAGTGCGCTTCATCCCAATTATTGCCAACGACCGCCTCCACCAACAGGGGAATCGATAGCTGGGCGGCCTCGGACATGAGGCGGCAGATCTGTGGTGTTGGTGACCTCGTTGAAGCCGAAGATAAGCTTAACGCTGCCGCCACCTGCGGAACTCATATTGACGACACCGCCCGGGATGGCGTTCGCCTCCGAAACAAGACGAACCCCACCGACTCCCGAAGCCAGTGCCGTGACTGCGGTCAGCGCCACGACGAGATTCACGCCTTTGTGCTGCTGCGTACGCATGATCCGAAACGCGACGACTGCCAGCAGGATCGCCAATACGATCAGGGCGCTACCGCCGAGTGTGGGCACGGCCGTGGATGCGCCTGCCCCATAAACGACAACGCCAACTGTGGGGGCTTGGGAGAATACATTGGCGCTCAGGCCAAGGCCTGTCAGTGCGGTGAGGGTGAAAAACACTTTTCGCATTAGTCTTGTCATGTTAATTCTCCTGAAGTTAATCCAGTACTGGAGTACAGCCCATTTTATCCTGTTCGCAAATGTCATACGCGATTGTCAGGGAGAAAATATCTAATCCGATATTCGCTTCAGAATCGTGTTGTATATTTTCTGCGTAAGCTCTATCGCCAGAGTAGGCGAAATACGGTCAATCCACCAGAGTATTTGGTAGATGGGTTTATGACAAGCAATGGTATCGGCAAGTTAACTATTCAAGTCTGCCGTCATCTGACCCGGACTCTCAAACAACTGCTCTACTTCATTTGCGCACCATTGATAATGCTGCTTGCCATTAATCTGAATGGTCCGGCACATCGACAAAAACTTCAGGGCACGGATCGCGCATTTCTAATGCCCGTGCACCGTCCTCTTCTTGAACAGTCTGCCGCGCGACGACAACGACAAGCCGCACCGGCGTCGCCTGCTTCAGGAAAACGCCGCCATATCAAAGTAGTCGCGCCAGGCGCTGATTTTCCCGTTCTTGAATTCGAAGACGCCCATCACCGGAAGTTCCACCCGGTTGCCGCCCATCACCAGCGTGTCGGTGCGCTCATTCATTACGATGCCGCAGGCGCCCTCTACCTGGTGGTGCACGGTGAAATTGATTTCCGTCGTGCTGCTCAGAAACCCTTCGATGAATGCACGAATCGCGGGCTTTCCCACATTAGGCGGCCCCATGGGCACATTGGCGTAGGCGGCATCGTCAGTGAAATGATCCATGATGGCATCCAGATCGAGTCCACCCCAGGCTGTCATAAATCCGTCTATTATCTCGGCATTACTTGGCATACTCGGTTTCTCCTCGTCAGGTGATAATTCGGTACAACGTGTCAGTACACTCGAGACGCCAGCCCCGGGTGCTGCTGCTCGTAAGGGCGTGGAGGTTGAAGTCCTTTTCTGGCCACCACCTGCTAGTCTAGTTTCTCTTGCTGTTCATCGAGCATCTTGATTAATTGTTCCCGGCTCATGGTGTACGCCTGGTCCTGGTTCAATTGCAACATCCTCAGTATCGCGTTTCCGATAGTCGAATGGGCCGTATAGGCGTCTCCCACCACGAGATAGCGTCGCTTCGGTGTTTCCGATCCCAGCGCGTTCATGACCGCCTTCGCCACGTCCTCGGGGTCTTTGCCGGTGTGTTTGCGCACCATTGCGGCCCTCAAGAACTCCAGTTCAGTCTTGTAGGCCGAGTTTGCACGCCAGTTCGTCCCACTCTCTAGCCATTTTGCTGATGTAGCTGCAGCGTTAGACGCGTAGCTGCCGGGTTCTATCGCGCTCACCTTAACGCCAAAGCGCTCCATCTCAGCTGCCAAACTATCTGTGTAAGCCTCCACGGCGTGTTTGCTCATACCATACTTGCCGCCCATGCTGCCGGAAGATATTCCGGCGATGGAGCTGATGTTGACAATGCGTCCCTTGCTTTCGATGATCAGTGGCGCAAAGGCCTGGGTTACCCGATACGGCCCGTACACATTCACGTCAAACACCGACATCAGTGCTTCAATGGGCGCTTCGATGAGAGGCCCCGCCATTGCAATACCGGCGTTGTTGACCAAACCATAGAGTCCGCGTCCCTTGCTCCCGATGCTTTTTACAGCAGCATCGATATCCGATTGAACAGTGACGTCGATTCGAACGGATTCGACATTTTCCATCGCATCCAGCCGTCTCAGATCCTCTTCTTTGCGCGCTCCCGCATACACCAGATAACCGTTTGCGGACAGCACTTCTGTGATGCGCAAACCGATACCGGAATTTGCGCCCGTCACTAATACGGCTTTGAGCTTTGCATCATCGGCGAAAACCGATGAGGGCGAAAATATCACGACAAACAGGCTTAAAACCAGAGTCAAATTTTTCACAATCAGTTCTCCATACATTGAAGGTGCTAATTTGAGTGAACGCACAGTATATGGCACATAGAAGTAATGGCGTAATCAGATTCACTGAGTCGGTGGCCACCTCTGCAAGGCTGGCGAAGCGCTAGCATCAATCCGAGCGCGCGCGTGGACGTATAGTGATGCTGCTGGAAATCCTGATCTAACGAAAACTAATAGCCCGCCTGCAGCTTACGAAGTAGTTTGAGTTCAGCTAGTATGAAATCAAGTTGGAAGCCGTCACGCTTCGGCGACGCAACCCATCGATATGACAGGAGAGAATAATGCTTAAAATAATCCTGGGCCTCGCAGTCCTGATGGCGGCGAATGTCCTGGTTGCTTCAACGCAGCCGGTCGCGCCGGGCGACTGGCCGCATTTCAATCGCGATGCTGGGAGCAGCAGGTACTCACCCCTTGACCAGATCACCACGGCTAACGTCAGCCGTCTACAGCCAGCCTGGACTTATGCTCCTGCCGCAGAAACGCAGAACAAAACGCCCGTCGATCCGGATAACCCGTACGGGAAACTGATCGCAACGATGAATGTCCAGCTCTTCGGTGTTGGCCTCAAGACCGTTCCGGTTGTCGTCAAGGGTGTCATGTACGTTTCCGCCGGAGACCTCGTGACTGCCGTCGATGCAGCGAGCGGCAAGGAAATCTGGCGACACACCCTCACCAAGGGGACAGTGGCAAGCATATACGGCGTCAATTACTGGCCAGGCACTGCCGATGTGGCGCCGCGCATTGTCTTTACGTCCGGACGCAACCTGATTGCTCTCGAAGCGGCTACCGGGAAACCGGCAGCCGAGTTCGGCCAGAGTGGCATCGTCGACATGGGCATCGACTGGGGAGGTGTTCCGGTGGTCTTCCGCAACGTGCTTGCAGTCGGCGCCGTTGTCAGCGAGGTGCCCCAGGATCCCAAAGCGCCGGGAGATACGCAAGGGTTCGACGCGGTGACGGGCGCCCGAAGGTGGGTATTCCACAGCGTGCCCCGACCCGGCGAGGCGGGCCACGAAACGTGGCTCAATGATGGCTGGCGAGACCGATCTGGCACCAACAACTGGGGTCCGCACATGACCGTTGACGAGGAGCTTGGCCTCCTGTATTTCACCCTCGGCAGTCCGTCGTCCAACTACTACGGCGGCGACCGACCCGGCAACAATCTCTTCGGCAACTCCATCGTGGCGGTGGACGGAGACACAGGCGAATACCGCTGGCACTTCCAGCTCGTCCACCACGACCTGTGGAATTACGACAACCCGCCGGCGCCCGCGCTGATTAATATCCAGCGGGATGGAAAAGTGGTTCCGGCCATCGCACAGATCGCCAAAACCGGCTGGATGTTCATTCTCGATCGCCGGACCGGCGAGCCGATATTCGGCGTGGAAGAGCGCCCCGTCGCGAAAGGAGACGTGCCCGGCGAATGGTATTCGCCAACCCAGCCATTTCCCCTGAAGCCGCCCCCGCTCGCGCGGATGAGTTTCAGTGCGCAGGACATGGTCACCGCCGAGGACACCACAGCAGCACATGCGGCGAACTGCAAGGCTCTCTATGACAGGAGCGGCGGTTTCTACAATGCGGGACCGTTTACGCCCTTTCTCCTGCACAAGGACGGCGCGCCGCCCCGGTCGACAATCCTCTTTCCGGGCGGCACTGGCGGAACCCTCTGGGGAGGAATGGCCACCGACCAGCAGCGCGGGCTCCTGTTTGTTTACACGCATAACCTGGGTTTGGTCGGATGGACCATGAAGAAGGATCCGAACCTGGACACTACCTACGCTGAAGAAGGCAACTCGAAATTGCCCTACTGGCGCGGCAGCGTCGATGGACCTGGTGTGGGTATCATATTTTCAGCCTCGGCTGGCGAAGGACTCGGAGAATACCCCTGCCAGAAACCACCGTGGGGTGTGCTGAACGCTGTCGATGCGAACTCGGGCGAGATTATCTGGCAGCGGCCGGTTGGCGTCGCTGAGAGCCTGCCCGAAGGCAGGCGCAATACCGGTCTGGCTCACGGTTTCGCCGGCCCGACCGCCACGGCCGGCGGGCTGGTCTTTTATGCGGCGCTGAGAGACGCTCGATTACGCGCCTTCAACTCGCTGACCGGCGAGGAGCTGTGGAGCGCTGAGCTGGGCTACACAGGGTATTCGCAGCCGATAAGTTTTTTAGGTTCTGACGGGCGGCAGTACGTGTCGATAACCGCAGGAGGCGAATTACGGGCGTTTGCCCTGCCACGGCGAGACACTGACGAAAAACCGTGACCGGTTCTGGCAAGTCACTTTTCGGGCCCCGAACACCCGAGTTGCAGGATCAGGCCACAGCCGGGGACCATTCTTTGAACGCGCTTGTCCTGAGATTCCTATGGTGATTAGAGGATGTCAAATGTGTCCCCAGATAGCATAGATTGTGGACAGCCGCATCGGCAGTCACGATCTTCCTGGGTTCGCCATTGATCTTTAGAACGACTTCATCTATGTAGAAGGTGTCATCGTGCCCTGATGTCTTCGCTTCAACTGACTGGCGTATTTAGCTCCGAACTTGATGCACCAGAGTCGGATGGACTCGTGATCCACTATAATGTCGGGAGGAAACCAGTGGTGTTTGTATGTATTCACGGCCCAATTTACTGAATCTGACCCGTTAAGTTGTCAATACCGTCGGGCACAAAAAGGCCCCAAAACGCTAGGTTTCAGTGCTATTTCGTATCTCAGGGTGGACAGCTCCAGTAGATCCACGACATCCACCACAAAACGGGCAAGGTGGTCATCGGGCAGCCAATCCGACATCGACGGCGGGAACAGAGAGTCGGTGTCTCGATCCAGGGTGATGAAACGGTTCATCAGTCATTTCCGATTGCGGCCACAGTGGTTGTCAGTATCCCACAGGGCTAAGATTGGGTTAAGTCCGACAGACTCCTAGGCCTGGCGGATACGCCGGCCCTCTTCCGTGCGGATAGCGATGTTCTGCAGGTTGGGATCGTTGGAGGACGGCCTGCCGGTAGCGGCAACCGCCTGGTGGTAAGAGGTGTGTACACGACCGGTGATGGGATTGACCATCAATGGCAGTTTGTCGGTGTACGTGGATTTGAGTTTGCTCAGGCTGCGGTATTCGAGCAGTACCTTGGGCAGTGGGTAATCCGGATGTTTTTAGGTGCTAGAGAGTTATTTACTTTGTTGGTTATCCGCTTGCACAACGGCCTTGGCGAAATCCTCAAAGTCTGACAAGTGTTTGCTGGCAATCGCGTGAACGATAGCCCAATTGATTGCATCGTAACTATGAACCGCAATGTTGCGAAACCCAACCGCCTTTTTCATGCGCTCAGCCAATGCCGGTGTGATGATGCCACCGGTAGCCAACACATCAAAGGTTTGCCCCATAGTATTCGGTGCCGGAAGTTCCGTGCCTGAAATAAGGTGTGCGCCCACATCCACGCAAATTTGTACGGCGCGCGATAAGTTCAAAGTCAGAATGTCTTGCGCATCGACATCGTTGGACAATTCGATAGCGCTGGCGGGGCACTTTGCTTCGACGCGACGCAATGCGCGACGCAGTGATTCCAGTTTTTGTGCGATCAGTGGCCTATCCACGCTAGTCGTCGCTCCTGAAGGATTCTGGTTTGGTAAGGCATGAAATCTGCTTCGGCGAAAAGATGTGTGCTTAACAAACGCGCATAGTGTGCATCGTCACCCATAATTCGCTGACCATGCACCAGGATTTGTCCGAGCAACGGTTCGCCAATACTTGCAAAATCCACCAGATCAATCGGGCGACCAATCGCTGTCGCCAGTTCCGCGGTGAGTTGCATTTTTTGTTCGGTATCCAGAGCGTGATCTGTCGAGATAGCCAGATCAAGATCGCTATCTTTTTTCGCATTTCCTTTCGCCAGTGAACCGAACAGCACCGCTAGCCGAACATGCGGGTATCCTTCCAATATTTTCCGGATGCTCGAGGTTTCGAGGTTTGACGTGGGGATGTCCTGTTTCATAACGGCATTCTAGTCGGCTGATGTAAGAAATTACCTAACGTATAGTAAATATAAAAGGCGTGTTGAGAGTAGATTTCCTGACTGACTCTGTCAACTGAACGTGCTGAACGATAGAAATTGGTGAAGTTCCCGCCTATTGACCTGAATTTTTTGTTCGCGGCAGTGAGCACGCCATTCCTATCCGTTCATTCCTTAACGAGAGAACGCAACAGCTCATGCCATGCGGTTTTCACTGGCTTCCTTGCGGGCTGAGTGCTGTTGGGCTGGAATCCTTCCCAGCGAAAAGAGGCCAAGCGCCAGGTGGCGCTCTGGTCGGTGGAACTGAGCGATAGACGTGGGATGGCGACCGCTGGGCGGGCGATGTACCGGCAGAGCCGTTCCCGTTTATTTCGCTCGTGACCCTCGCAGCTTACACCGGCGTGCAGGGAGAACCCATTGGCCGTGGCCACCCGTTCCAGTCCCGGATCTGGCCTGTTCAGTGGC
>JANNVJ010000009.1:0-2069 GCA_031414375.1 Haliea sp. | reverse complement strand
GCCAGGGCAACCTTGGCCTTGAACTCGGGTGAATGGGTACGTCTTTTTCGTTTCATTGCTTCTCTCCTGAGCCCGTGGCTCATCATGGAGGAAAGCACTTATCTTCGTCTACTCACTGTCCAAGCAGGTGGGTCCACTTCTTACAACCCCTGCGGCCTCTTGAGGGTAAATAGTTACAAGTAGTTCAAAGATGGGAAAAATAGATTCTTTCATGGCGCGGCAGGGTAATTCTGATGGATGCGCGTTGCAATTACTAACTGACTGATTCGCTGAATAAATTAGCAAGTCGCTATAGACAAGCTAACTTCTCGGCATGTCACCAAGTTTTTTCCACATGGCACGGGTAGGCCGGGCAGCCATATCAAAAGACAGAAAACCAAATAACAACTGCAGTCCGATAATCGTGGGCAGCGCCGCCAGCATGATAGTCCCCGCCGTTGCAGGCTGACCCGACTCAATGCTTTTAGCCCACGACGTTAAGCCGAAAACCAGACCAAACAATATGAAAGGGATCGAAGTTATCAGAAACACACTGGCCAAATTAAAGCTGCGTAGGAAATAGGTATAAAATATTCTCCGAAATACTAGCATGGTGTGTCGTGTCGAAAACTCAAACAAACTAACAGTTACGCTGAGACTGCTCTGTTCCGCCCCATATACACTCGGCATAGGAATGTCTTGCACCACTGCATCGATGGTAGACAGGCGGTACAACATATCGGTTTCAAAGAAGTAGCGTTTTTGAATAGTCTCCAGATGTAACCACGGCAGTAGCCTGGTGTGTATCGCAGTAAACCCATTGTTGGGATCCATGATATGCCATTGGCCCGTTGACAATTTACTGATAAATGAGAGTCCGGCATTGCCGATTAAACGACCCTTGGGCATGGCGGTCAAGAAATCAGGGTCAAAAAAGCGGTTACCCTTTGTGTAATCTGCCTCGCCCGCAATAATCGGTGAAATCAGGCGCGGGATGTATTGGGGGTCCATCTGGCCATCACCATCGACTTTGATGGCTATGTCAAAACCGGCTTCCATCGCAGCGAAGTAGCCTGTAATCACCGCGCCGCCGACGCCCAGGTTTTTTTCCAGCGTGATAACAGTTACGGCCTTGGAGTTTTCTAGACCTTTCAGTAAGTGTAGTCCTGAATGTTGGGGACAGCAATCATCGATGACGAAAACATGTTCCACGTAAGATCGAAGTCCGTTTACGACCTCGTTGATATGATCAATTACCTTAAAAGCAGGAACAACCGCACAAATCTTCATTCGGGATACGCATCCTTCTTTGTAGTCGTAAATACGAAGTGCCTAGATGCCAAAAAATTGCTAACAAATGCAATGAACATGGTAGCAATTTTCGAAAAAAAGGCCTCGTGGGTCAGCTGATGAAAAAAAGGCAAACTGTAGCTTGCGATACCAAGATTGACTAAGAAGGCTACCGAATACCGGCCGAACATAATCCTGGAGTTGGTTTTCTTGATGCTAAACGTGAAGTTTTTATGCAAAAAAAAGCCGCCAAGCAATCCAGCCAACATGCCAACTATGTTGGCCACAGCCATACTCGAGCCGAATAGATAGAGCAGACTGTAAATTCCGAAATCCAGGAGCACCACTAGTCCGCCCGAGAATGCAAAGCGGGGCAAGTAGCGGGCATTATTACGCAGCCATATTCTCATTACTGCTTCCTTTTATCAAAAGGCTGTAGGCTCCTAACAAAGTGGCTGCAAGTGCTGAAGTGTATAGATAGCGAAAGTCGCAAGCTCTGCTAATTGCGATAAAACTTCCTATGTATGTAGGGCTGGTCAGGCCAAGAAGTGCGACGATATATTCCCGACGTAAAAGCAAGAATACGGTGGCTAACAACAGTACGAGCCCATAAAACAGAAATGGACCCCATAAATTGGACAGCGTGATAAGTGCATCCTCGGGTCAAGCCGCCAGTTGGGCGGCGTATTGGTAATAAACACTGTCCGGGGTTCTCCGGTCAAGCGATTGATGCCTCCTTTTCGTGTTGTAGAACGTAAAATACCGGCCCAATGAAGCACGGGCAGCGTTGATGCTGTCGT
>JANNVJ010000008.1:0-27903 GCA_031414375.1 Haliea sp. | reverse complement strand
CTAGGCTTCTTTGATCAGGACGTGAACAAGGTGGAGCCAGTGGGTGAAAACCCGTTTGCCCCGAAACTGTTACCTATGTCCTCGGAATGAACTGTTACCTATGTGCCCGGTAAGGACATGATTTATATGGCAGCTACGGGTGGACTTGAACCACCGACCCCAGCATTATGAATGCTGAGACATGCATATCTTAAGCCTTTGAAAACCATTCTAAATACTCTCCGATTAGCCATAAAAATCTTGTATATCAATGCATTAAGCAATACCTTAATTTATCAGGGGTTACCTAGCATTGTAATCATACGGTTGCCCAAGGGTTGCCCAGAGCAAGCTGACAAGTACCTCGAGTGCAACGAGGGTTAGGGGGCGTGGCCGGCTCCTTTGCATAACCGGCCAACTATGGGAGAACGCCATGAGCTCTCACGAAGAGTTAGACACTCCAGATACGGTTTATGAATGCCCAGTATGCGAGTGTGGGATCAAGCTTAAAAAGGTGGCCAGCCATATGACCGCGCATGTTCTGCATAAACAGGTTAACCCGAAAAGCCGCCCCTACGTTCTCGGGCTGCTGGAGGTTGCCGCAGAAATTTGCCCTGAGCACGAAGGCTCAAGACTGGCGCTGCACAAGCTGCGGAAAGCCAAGAAGAAACATCCCAAAAAGAAACCGCAACGAACTGAATACACGACCGGGCGCAGAGCCCAGATCATTTCTGGGGGTGCGATCGAAAGCAACCGAAGGAAGCACTGATGCAATTGCAATTGGCTTCGATAAACACACTGTCTTGAAAATTACCGGTAGCCTTTCTCCATGCAGCCGCCAAACTTGCCGTTGTTTAATTTTTGATTTATGCCGCTGCTAGATACGCTTCGGCTTGTTTTGTTCGCGATCACATTGTGTGTGTGAATGTAGCCTATCCGTGCAAGGTCTGAATCGAAGGAAGTGTGACCCGCTGCACTTACATTGCACTTACAGCATTTTTTGTTAGTATTTCCTTACCTTATAGCCCCTTAAATATGGTCCGCCCTGCGAGATTCGAACACGCGGCCTTCCCCTTAGGAGGGGGACGCTCTATCCAGCTGAGCTAAGGGCGGTAAAATTGAAAAGTTGAATTATTCCGTGCCTATCCGAACAAGGCAAGCCTGCGGCTTGCTGACGCTCCCGCTCCGCGGTCCGGCCAGTGAGCACAGCCCACTGGCGTTCAGCTGCACGCAAAGCTGCGCTTTGCAAACGTTTGCTTCACCCAGCTGAGCTAAGGGCGGAATTGTGATGCAGCGAATTATTCCGTTTCGTCTGCCAAATGGCAAGCCGCTATTTGATCAGGCGGTACTCCGAGTACACCGGGTTGTGCATCTCCTGTAGATAGCGTACCGGGTACCAGGGATACAGATTGGGTACGCCACTTTTATCCATGTACCAGCTTTTGCACCCACCCGTTACCCAGGTGGTGGTCTTGATCGCCTCGCCCATCGCTGCATTGTAATCCTCAAAGGCGGCCTGCTTTGGGGCGATGGCTGCGAGTCCATCGGCTTTCATCCTATCCAGCATGCTGATGATGTAATCCACCTGATGCTCGGAAATGGCAATTAGCGACAGGTTGCCCACTGGCCCCGTCGGACCCTCCAGCATCCAGAAGTTGGGGAAGCCGGGCACCGCGACGGCGCGATGTGCCCGCGGTGCACCATCCCACTGCCGCTCCAGATCCACACCGTCTTCACCGGTGACGCGAGTGGGCAAAATAAATGCGGCCGGATTGAAGCCAGTGGCCAGCACCAGCACGTCCAGCTCATGCAACGTACCGTCCGCCGTCAGCACGCCCTTGGGTTCGATTTTTACAATCGACTCCGTGATCAGGTGTGCATGGGGGCGACCGATAGCAGGGTAGAAGTCGGAGCAGAAGATCAGCCGTTTGCAGGTCGCCTGGTAGTCTGGCGTGAGCTTGGCGCGTAATAGCGGATCAGGAACACTGTCCTCGAGATTTTTGCGGCAGATATAGCTCATAAAACGTTGCATCAGCTTGTTGCCGACAGTGGCTGCGCTGAAGGTGCGCACCAGCAGCTGGAAATAGTAGTGATAGACCAGGTGTTGCATAAATGGAAACAGCGTCAGAAATCGATTCCATCCAGCAGAATAGGCCTTCTGCGGCAGGGGAGCCAACCAGTGAGGCGTGCGCTGGAACACATGCATTTGCGCGACACTGTCGGTGATAGCGCCAACAATCTGGCAGGCGGTGGAGCCCGTGCCTATGATGCCGACACGCTGGCCCGCCACCGGTACAGAATGATCCCACCGGGCGGAGTGGAAAGACGCGCCCTTGAAAGTGGTCAGGCCTTCAATGTCAGGATAGGTCGGTTGGTGGAGTATGCCAGTTGCACAGATGATGATATCAAAGTGCTCTTGCGCGCCACTGGCAGTGGTCAGGCGCCAGCGTGGTGCCTCGTACGTCAGATCGGTTACCGCACAATTGAACCTGACTGTTTTAGTCACACCAAAATCGTTTGCGACTTTTTCCATATAGGCCTGGATATCGGGGCCGTAAGCGTAGCGGTGCGGCCAGTCAGGATTGAGCGCAAAACTGAAGGAGTACCAGCGTGAAGGTACATCGCACGACAAGCCAGGGTAGGTGTTCTCGCGCCACGTTCCTCCTACCCGTTCGGCTTTCTCGTAGACGGTGAGATCGGAATAACCGGCGCGTTGCAACTTTACCACGGCGGCAATGCCAGACATGCCGGCGCCAATGATTGCGATGCGCGGCTGGCGGCCTGATTGCGCCCAGGGTTGGTCAGCCAATATGGCGTCGTGATGGTCTGTGGCAGTCATGGTTGAGACTCTCTTGTTTGATGAACCGCACTAACTGATCAACATCGCCCGGATAACTTTGTGCAGCAGCAGTTTTTGTCTGGCGATATTTTCCGGGTCCAGCAATTCGCCTTCGGCAAGCGAGGCGAACGCTCGTTGTGACAGGAAGTAACCGGTGGTCAGGTTGAACATGGCAATCAGGTTGATGGCCAGTGTGGCGCGGTGTTGTTCGTTCGGCTGACCGCTACCGGAAACAGCGATCCCACCAAAAGCCTCAAGGTTGCCCATGCCCTGGTTGAACAGTTTTTCCAGCCAGCCAATAACCAGTTGATTGCCCACCGAGTTGCTGTCGCCCTGCAGGGCCCGCTGGAACAGTGCTGCCATTTGCGGATGTTCCAGCAGCAGGTCGGTAATGATAGCGGGCAGGTCTGTGTACTCGCGCAGGTTTGACGCACTGTCCATGTGTTCTGATAGCGCGAGTGCCATAGGATTTAACGCCCGGAACAACACGGCTTCATACAGGGCTTGTTTGCCCGCAAAGTGGTTGTACAGACCCGGCTCCTGTATTCCAGCGCGCTGCGCAATCTGGCGCAGGCTGGTGCCGTCGTAGCCCTGTTGGGCAAACAGGTCCTCCCCAACATCCAGAATTCGCTTGGCTGTGCGAGTGCCTTTGGTGTCTTTTAGCGGTTCCTCAGTGTCGGGGCTCATAAATTATCGGCTGATTGCTAAATATTGAACAAAAAGTAACACAGGACCCTTTAAATTCCGACAGGGAGGCATTTATACTGAGAAAAAATTAATGTTTGATAATATAGCGAGATGGCTATGCGGCGACGTGTCAGTGAATTGGTCAATCAGGATGCTTCGCTGATCAGCCGTCGCTGCTGGTCAGATGCGGCGGTGTATGAGTTGGAAAAACGCGGGATCTTCGCCAAATCCTGGCTGTTCCTGGGGCATGAATCCCAGATAAGGTCGCCCGGTGACTTTGTCCAGGCCTATATGTGTGAGACGCCGATCATTCTATCGCGGGGTCAGAACGGCAGTCTCTACGCCAATATAAACAGCTGTAGCCATCGTGGCTTGCCCGTCTGCCGGGCGGACCACGGTAACACCAAGCGCTTTGTCTGCCCCTATCACAATTGGTCCTATACGGTTGAGGGTGATCTGGTCACCATCCCGCAAGAGAGCGAGGTGCTGCATAAACCCGACAAAAGCCAACTGGGACTCAAACGCGTCCCGCGTCTGGAGTCGTGGCGCGGCATGATCTTCGGTAGCTTTAATGAGCAGATTATTCCGCTGGAGGATTATCTGGGTGATATGCGTTTTTACCTCGATGCTTTTTTTAATCGTTTTCCTGCCGGCATAGAGTTTATGGGAGCACCGCAGCGCTGGGTGATCAACGCCAACTGGAAGCTGCCGGTGGAAAACCAGTTGGGCGATGTTAACCACGGTGCATTTTTGCACAGCGCAATAATTCCCAGGGAAGCTCAGGATATTATAGAAAAGCTGGGGTACAGCGTGGTAACAACGCCGGGCCACGGTGCAACCTTTCGCCTGATGCCAGAGGGCGGGCCAGTGGATGATGTCGCCTGGGGTATGGAGGCGGTTGGCTCGATCTTTGGCGGTGACGACGTACAGAATTACCTGCGTGAGATACAGGCCCGGGCAGCCGAGCGGGTAGGGGATGTGCGTGCCCGGATGAAAGGACTGACCTATGGCATTTATCCCAACCTGTCGTTTCTCTGGTCTAACACGTCCTTCAAGGTGTCGCACCCGCGCGGGCCGGGCAAGGTAGAGTATTGGTCATGGGCCGTGGTACCGGCCGATGCACCGGATCCTATCAAGCGGATTTTGCGCACTAACTACAGTTCTTTTTTCGGTCCGGCCGGCATTCTGGAACAGGAGGACTCAGAAGTGTGGAGCCAGCAGTTCCTTGGCAGTAATATCGATTTCGCTGATGACCGGCCCTACTACTATGGCCTGGGTGTGGGAGAGGAAGTACCCCATGCCGATTTCCCCGGTTTGGTCAGCGTGACTGCCAATGAGTTTTATGCGCGCAACTTCTTTACCCGCTGGCGCGATGAGCTGCAGGCTGTGGAGGATGATCTGTGAGCAATGTGTCACTGGAGGTCACACCACAGCAACAGCGGGAGCTGGAGCGCTTCTATTTTCACGAGGCACGCTTACTGGATAATCGCCAGTATCTGCAGTGGCTGGCCCTGCTCAGCGAGGATGTCCGCTACCTCATTCCCTCGCGCGTCAATGTGCCCGTGGATAATCGCCTGCGCGGGCAAGAAACGATGATCAGTGTCGAGCGTGAACTGGAAGGTGAGGATTCCATGGGCTGTCCGCTGCGCGAAGAAAATTATCTGCTCCTGATGTTGCGCGCCCAGCGTGCCTATAAAATCAATTCCTGGTCAGAGCATCCTCCTGCGCGGACGCGACGCATGGTGGGCAATATCGAGTTGATGGCTAGGCAGGGCGACACGCTGTCTGTGCTGACGAATTTTCATCTTTACTATGCTCGCCCCGGTAACGAAAACGTCATTTACAGTGGGCAGCGCCGTGACACATTATTGTCACTGGCAGAGGGATTTCGCATTGCCCGCCGCGAAGTGGTGTTGGATTACGCTAATATTGATTTACCGACCCTGGGCCTATTTTTCTGATTCGATTGAGCTATAGTCTGTGTGCTTTTGTCATTGAGGTTACCCGTTCCCGATGCGCGACACCCGCCCACTCCTGTTGCACAGTGATTTTCCCCCGGTGTACCGGGCGCCATTGGATACCTTGCAGGTTAATCTCGGTTATCTGTGCAATCTCAGCTGTGTACACTGCCATGTTAATGCGGGACCGCAGCGCACCGAACAAATGGATTTGGCGACAGTCGATCAGGTGCTCGAACTGCTGCAGAGAGGCGCTCTGCAGACTTTGGATTTGACTGGCGGCGCGCCAGAGTTAAACCCACACTTTCGCTACCTAGTGCGCGCAGCCCGCGCTATGGGTGTGCGCGTTATCGATCGCTGCAACCTCACCGTATTGTTGGAACCGGGCCAGGAGGATCTCGCTGCTTTTCTCGCCGCACAGCACGTAGAGATCAGCGCATCGCTACCTTGTTATCTGCGGGAGAACGTCGAAGCGCAGCGAGGTCAAGGTGTTTACGATGCTAGCGTGCAGGCATTGCGCCAGCTTAACGCCCTCGGCTATGGCGACGAGCTGGTATTGAATCTGGTGTATAACCCGGTGGGTGCCGTGCTGCCGCCGTCGCAGCCGTCGTTGGAAGCCGATTACCGGCGCGAACTTGCCGCGCGCTTTGGCATCCGCTTTAACCAGCTGTTCACCATTACCAATATGCCCATCAGTCGCTTTGGTTCCGTGCTGCTGGCGCAAGGCGAGTATGTCCGCTACATGAGTTTGCTGCGCGATAGCTTCAGTGATACCAATATGGAAACTCTCATGTGTCGACGTCTGCTCAGTGTCGACTGGCGCGGCTATTTGTACGACTGTGACTTCAACCAGATGCTCGACCTACCCCTTCTGGCGAGTGACAGGCGCCGCCATATTCGCGAGCTATTGTCCGCCGAGAGTCTGGAGGGCAACCCGATAGTCACCGGCGAGCACTGCTACGGTTGCACCGCAGGGCAGGGTAGCAGCTGTGGCGGTGCGTTGGACGCCTGATGCACGTCGGCGTGAGTTTCATCATTCCGGTTCTCAATGAGCAAGCGGTGATAGTCGCCTTGCTGCAGGATTTACGTCTGCGCTATCCCTTAAGCCAACTGATTGTGGTGGATGGCGGCAGCCGCGATCAGACAGTGCTGCAGGCCATGCCGTTGTGTGATCTTTTATTGCTTAGCACCTGCGGCCGGGCAGCCCAGATGAATCTCGGCGGGCAGGCGGCATCCGCCGACTACTTGTTTTTTTTGCATGCGGACAGTCGCCCGGGTGTGATGGCAGACGCACTGGACGCTCATCTAACGCAGCAACCGCTGTGGGGGTTTTGTCGGGTACAACTGAGTGGTCAGCAACCCTGGTTTCGCGTTATCGAGTGGTGTATGAATCAACGTTCACGCCTGACGTCCATCGCTACCGGCGATCAGATGTTGTTTATACAGAAGTCTTTGTTTGCACAGACCGGTGGCTTCGATGCCCTGCCACTGATGGAGGATATCGCCTACTGCAAACGCCTGAAGCGACGGGCGCGACCACTGCTCATCACGGAACCCGTACTCACATCCAGTCGACGTTGGGAGGAGGGCGGTATCCTGACCACGGTTTTGCGCATGTGGTTGCTGCGTCTGGCGTTCTTTTTGGGTGTCGCACCGGGCACCCTGTGGCGCTACTACTATGGCCGCTGATACCGGGTCCCTGCTGCTGATCCAGTTTGCCCGTGCCCCGCAGGAGGGGCAGGTTAAAACGCGGATGTTGCCGCATTTATCACCTGCCCAGGCCTGCGCACTGCACTGCGAGCTGACTGAGTGGACTTGCCGCCAGCTGTTGGACAGTGGCCTTGGTGACGTGCAGCTGTCGGTAGCGGGTGACACGCATCACGTGCTCTTTTCTCGTTGTATGGCCTTGGGCGTGATGCAGCTCACACAGCAGCGCGGTGCTGATCTCGGTGAGAGAATGTACAGCGCCCTGCAGTGCGGTCTGGCGCAATACGACAGCGTGATTCTCGTGGGCAGTGACTGCCCGGGTATTGATCCGGCGTATCTGAGGCAGGCGATGGGGGCTTTGCGTAAGGCGCCAATCGTAATCGGGCCCGCTGCTGACGGTGGCTATGTACTGCTCGGTGCGCGCGTGATCACCGAGGCTATCTTTCGCGACATGCCATGGGGCAGCGATCAGGTCTATGCCAAAACGATACTGGCGCTGAGGCAGGCGAAACTGGAATGGGTTGAATTGCCGGTTCTTACAGATATCGACAGGCCAGCGGATCTCCCGGTCTGGGAAGCACTAAAACGCACTAAGGCCCCGAGCGTGCCAGCGCCTTAGCACTGGCGAGTGTTAGGCCCGCGCGGCTGCGGTGTTTATCCGCCCTATAACGGGCTCGACAACGCCCCCGGCGCGGTGTTGCATCAACCAGGCGATTGCCGTGCAATAGCTGAGGTTGGTCTGCAATTCGCTGTCGGGATCGCTCAGGAACGCTCGTTGGCTGGCCAATCCCCTCACTCTGCTGGCCAGATCCGGATTGAACGCCAGGTACCGGTCCCACAGGTCACGGTGCTGGGCAGCCGTGATGTTGAACAGGCCGAGGCCTTCATTTTTACCCGAGAACAAGCCGACATCAGGGGCGCTGATGGCAGTGTTGAGGAGGAACGCTTCGCTAGCGGGCGTCCATGCTCCCATATACTCCAGGGTCGGTCGAATAACCTGATCTCTCAGGTGTTCTGCGGTAACGTACATACACTACTTCCTCGCAGGGATGACTAGTCCTTCAGAGACTGCTTTATCATTCTTATCGTTTTCTGTGGCCCGGTTATCGTAAGACGTTTCTGGAGCTGTTACCCAGTTCACGCCTGTTCCAAGCTCACTCAAGTTTTTAACACAAAGAAAAATTAAATCCAATGAAAATAGAGGCTTGTAGGTGTTAATTCACAAAAATATTGGGAATGCGGTCTAACTTGATGAAAAAGAGCCGCAGCAGGAGGCTCAGCCGCCAGCGATTTTGACCGAGTAGCCGAGCTTCTCTAATTCTCCTTTTAGAAATTCGCGGTGATCGCCCTGGATTTCGATGGTGTCGTCCTTCACTGCGCCGCCGACGCTACATTTTTTCTTCAGTTGGCTGGCCAGGGACTTCAACGCGTCTCCGGCCAAGGGCAGGCCCCTGACGATGGTGACCGCTTTGCCGCCGCGACCTTTGGTCTCCCGGTGCAGCCGTACCACGCCGTCGCCAGTGGCAGCCGGTTTACTGATGCCACAGACGCAGTTCACCACGGTACGCAGGCATTGCCGACAGAGTTGCCCGCTGTCGGTGGAGTAGACCAGGTGACTACCGTTGTTTTTTTGCTTACTCATTGCCAGACCGTGTATTTATGTCAAAGCGGGCAGTATATTAGGCGGCTGTTCCCGTGCAAACCGGGATTGCCAGGAGACCGCTTGGAATGTCTGCGGATGTCGACACGCTAAAACAACAAATGCTGGAGTTGCAGAGTCAATTTGCCTTTCAAGAACATGCTCTAAGCACTCTTGACCAGGCATTGGCGACGCAGCAACAGGAGATTCTATTACTGCGTCGCCAACTGGAGTTACTGCGCCAGCGCCAGCAGGAGCAAGCAGCCCATAGTGAGACGGCTGTGGCAGGCACACCAGCGGACGAAAGACCACCCCACTATTAACCGTAGCGAGAGCGTTACTTATGTCAGAAAGTGCCCGTCAGGATACGCCGGAACAGGCGGAGTTTCGCCAGTACTGTCGCCAGTGGTTACAGCACAACAAACCGGGGGAACCGCCGGTCAGGCTGCCCCTGTCCCCGCTGGAAATTATGACCACGGAACAACTGGCCTATTTGCGGGCCTGGCAGCAGTCGGCCTACGATGCCGGCTTGATTGGCTGCGATTATCCGGTGGCTGTTGGCGGGCGCGGACGCAGCGATTGCCAGCGTGTTGCCAACGAGGAAATGATCGGTGCACGCACGCCCTTCCTGCCCAATGTCATCGGTCTGGGCATGGCCGCACCTACTGTGTTCTACCATGGCCAGGCGGCGCTCAAAGAGCGCGTGCTGCCGCGCCTGTTCTCGGGGGAAGACATATGGTGCCAGGGTTTCAGTGAGCCCGGTGCTGGTTCTGACCTGGCCAGTGTGCAGACCTTTGCCGAACGTAAAGGCGACAAATGGGTGATCAACGGGCACAAGGTCTGGACCTCGTTGGCGCATTTTGCCGAGTGGATGATTATCCTGTTGCGCACAGACCGCGCGCACAAATACGACGGCCTGTCGTACTTTGTGGTGCCTATTCGGGCTGCGCTGGGGAAGGGCGTTACGGTGCGGCCTCTGATCAAGATCACCGGCGAAACGGGCTTTAACGAAGTCATTTTCGAAAACCTCGAAGTCGAAGACAGTTATCGACTGGATGAAGTCGGCAAGGGCTGGCAGGTTGCCATGACGACGCTGCTGCACGAGCGCGGCGCTGGCGAGTTGAAGACGCCGCAGTCCGGGGGGATGAAGAGTAAATCTACCCATGCCACCAATACCGCCAACCTCATTGAACTGGCACGTACCACTGTGCGCAACGGCCAGCCCGCCTCGGATGATCCGTTGTTGCGTGATCGCATCATGCAGTTGGTGATCCGCGAGACAGGATTGGGCCAAAACCAGCGCCGGGCAAGGGTGTCAGCCCTGCAAGACCATCCATCTCGCCTGCTACTGCAGAATAAGTTACTGGCCAGTGAGATTGCCCAGGATACGGCGGCAGTGGCACTCGAAGTAGAGGGCGCCAGTGCGTCCTTGTATCTGGGTGATGAAAACGCGCCATCAGGCGGGCAATGGCCAATGGCGTATATGAATTCTTACGGCATGACGATTGCGGCTGGAACCAGCGAAGTGCAGCGCAATATTCTTGGCGAGCGGGTGCTTGGCCTGGCCAAATCAAAATAAGGAGGACACATGAGCCAACCCGACAATTATAATTTCGGTGAAGAGGCAGCACTGCTAAAGGATTCTGCCCGCAAGTTTTTTGCCGATAATTTTCCCACCGATAAACTGCACAAAATGGTTGCAGCAGACCACAATCCCGAACGGTTGAGCGCGTGCGCCTGGGATCGGCCGCTGTGGCAGAAAATGGTCGAACTGGGCTGGACGGCACTGGCCGTTCCTGAGTCCGTTGGTGGACTTGGCATGCCGGTGGTGGTAGTGGCGGGGTTGGTGGAGGAATTGGGGCGAGCTGCTTTCCCCTGTCCTTTACTGGCAACACTCAATGCAACCTACACTCTTGCCGCTTGCGGTACTGGTGCCGAGGCAGCCCTGACAGAAATAGCCGAAGGAATGACGGCTAGCCTGGCGATTACCAACCGACAAGCCTCCTGGGACCTGGCCGCTACAGACGTGCAGTTCGCGCAGGGGACATTAAACGGCACCGCCTGGTTCGTGCAGGACGCGCGCAAAGTTGACCGCTTGTTAGTCAGTGCGCGGATCGGGTCCGGGTTGGGATTGTACTGGGTGGCAACCGATGCCGCTGGCGTCACCATTTTGCCTGACGCCATCGTAGACCTGACCCGCGACCAGGCACACGTCAGGTTTGACAACGTCTCTGCTGAGGCCGTAACAAACAGTGGCGTGGCGGCGTTGCAACAGGCTATGCCAGCGATCTGGACGCTCCTGGCATCCGACATTGTCGGTGCTGCTGAATGGCAACTGCAGACCACGGTGGATTATGTAAATACACGCCAGCAATTCGATCATCCCCTCGGGTATTTTCAAGCGGTAAAGCACCCGTTGGTTGATGTGATGATACTCATCGATCAATGCAAGTCGCTGGTGTATAACGCTGCCTGCGCTGTCGATACCCAGCCATCACGGGCCGCCGAATTCGCACACATGGCCAAGGCTTCAGCCAGTGAAACGGCCGCCTATGCGTCGGGTCGCTCGGTGCAATACCACGGCGGGATCGGCTTTACCTGGGAGTGTTTTGTGCATCTGTACTTCAAGCGCCAGAAACACAGCCAGTTGTTGTGGGGCGACGCTGCATGGCACCGCGCACAGCTGGCCAATATACTCATCGGCAAAGTCGCCTGAACAGTGGCAGTAAGCAAGCAATCCGCATAAGAGGGTCATCCTCGCCGTGAAATGGAAAACACTGTTGCTGGTGCTGCTCACCTTGTGTGTTGGCGTGGGCGTGTTGGTCAGCATTGCCATCCGCACACCGCAAGCGCCTGCACACCAGGTGTTTATCAATGCCAATGTTCTGACGATGGATGCCAACAACACCGTGGTGCAGGCGCTTGCGACGCGCGGTGAACTGATCGAAGCGGTAGGCACCACGGATGAGATGATGGCGCGGGTAGAAGCGGGCACCGTGGTGGTGGATCTGCGCGGACGGACGATGCTGCCCGGATTTATAGATGCCCACGGACACTTTCCCGGTTCAGGTATGCGTGTGGTGGCAGCGGACCTTAACAGTCCGCCTATGGGTAAGACCCAATCCATGGATGAGGTGGTGGCCGCACTCAAGGTCCAGGCCGCTAAAACGGCGCCGGGCGAATGGGTGAGCGGCTTCGGCTATGACGATACCCGCCTCGCCGAGAATCGCCACCCGACCCGGGCGGAGCTGGACCAGGTGTCCACCGAGCACCCCGTAGTGGCTATGCATATCTCCGGTCACCTGTTTGTCGCCAATAGTATGGCGCTGGAGAGTGTCGGCATTAACGCCAACACGCCTGATCCTCAGGGTGGTGTCATTGGCCGGGTTGCCGGTTCCCAGGAACCCAACGGCCTGCTGGCAGAAACGGCGCGGCTGGAGGTCATGCGCAAGATGCAGGATTTGAGTGTCATGGACTCCTATCGCCTGATGAAAGCGGCCGCTACCGAGTACGCGGCAGTGGGGGTAACGACTGCGCAATCCGGGGCTGTCAGTAAGACGTTGGCGACTGGGCTTGCGTGGTTCAGCAGATTAGGCGTTATTCCACAGCGTCTTATACTGTTTCCATTGGAAACGGAATTTGCGCAAACGCTGCTCAATGGTGACTATGACCCGGAACAATACACTAGCGACAAAGTGGTGATGGGTGCGGTAAAGATCGTGGCCGATGGCAGCATCCAGGGCTTCACGGCGTACCTTAGTGAGCCGTACTACACGCCCTATCATGGCGATGTTGCCTACCGTGGCTATCCAGCCGTGCCCCGTGCAAAACTGTTTGAACAGGTAGCGGCACTGCACCAGGCCGGCTACCAGCTAGCGATACACGGTAATGGGGATCAGGCCATCGAGGACATTCTTGATGCCTTCGAAGCCGCCCAGATGAGCCATCCCGTAGACGATCCTCGTATGCTACTGATCCATGCCCAGATGGCGCGGGAAGACCAGATCGCGCGTATGCAGGAACTGGGTGTCACCCCCAGTTTTTTTACCGCCCATACCTGGTACTGGGGCGATCGACACCGCGAACTATTCCTGGGGCCGTTACGCGCTGCCCAGATCAGCCCCGCCAAATGGGCACTGGATCGTGGGTTGCGTTTTACCTCCCACCTGGACACGCCGGTCACGCCCATGCAGCCACTACAGGCGGTGTGGAGCCAGGTACACCGTATGACCTACGGCGGCACGGTGCTGGGGCCAGAGCAGCGGATTGGTGTAATCCAAGCGCTGCGGGCAGTGACCATTGATGCTGCCTGGCAGGTGTTTCAGGAGGGCAATCGAGGTTCGCTGGAGCCGGGCAAGTATGCTGACCTGGTGGTGCTGTCTGGCAGCCCGCTCGAGAACCCCATGGCGATGCGTGATTTGCAGGTTGAGCGCACTGTGATCGGTGGTGCCACTGTATTCCAGACTCACTAATGCGCGAGGCGCAATTTCCCCTCAGTGTAATGCACATAGTTGCTCGCAATTTCTACCACAACGACGATCACGTACCCTGTACTGGTTACTTTCTCGGTCCTGACGTGGACAGCTGCGGGGCATTCGGATATAAATACGCGAACTTCTCAAGTGGAATCTGGCTCCCGCTGTTTCCAGTGACTTGGGAAAGCAGGCCGTAACCTATGTATCGCTACCATGTCGATCATGCCGTAACGTATACCCCGGACGATATCGTTCTTTTCCGGGACTCGCCTTTTGCCGCCTGGATGGAACGCCTGACGCTGGAAAATCCAGACCACGGCATTCCTCCGGATTTGGACAGTATAGAGCCGCACGAGGTGTCCGAGCGACAGGATGACATGGTGTCAACCTTGCGCGCCGAGGGTCGGCATGTAGTCCCGATCGACTGGGATCTGGATGAACCTGATCGGCGCACTGCAACGCTGGCTGCTATGCGCAGCGGCGCTGATTTTATCGTCAATGGGCATCTGGCCGTTGACACCCTGTCCGGTCGAGTCAATCTGTTGATGCGTACCAGCGGCTACTCTGATCTTGGGGATTTCCTTTATATTCCCTGTGAAACTCGAGCCGTTAATACGTTTCAGGCCGGGTTTCGTCTGTGTTTTACCGCTGACCTGTTACACAGTTTACAAGGCCAGTTGCCGCCACAGTTGCTGATCATACGCGACACAGCTGAAGTCATGCCGCTACAGACCGAAGACTACATTTACTTCTATCGAGCAGTGCAGCACCGCTTTATGCTTGCGATGAGCAATTTCCGCAAGCACCGCATGCCAGATCCCGCAGAGTCTGCGCATTTTGGCCGGTGGTCGGAGTGTGCCAGCGAAGTGCTCAAGCAGCGTGCGCTGGGCGAACAACAGCGCGCTGACGAGCAGGAGATCGAGGAGCAAGACGCAGCAACGCTGCAGCAAGACGTTGTTGAAGTAGCGCAGTTGCGGGTTGCCAGTGGTGGGGCGGCGATACACGCGCACTACGACGCGGACGTGGTGGGACAAGCAAGCGCTGCTATTGGAACATCCGAGAATTCTGGGTTGGTCGACACAAGCCCAACGCAACGTGTTGCCTATGGCCACACGCTAGCGGAGCAGGCACGGTTACTCGCCCCGAACAGCTATCGCAATGGCGCTGCGCCCGGTCACACGCCCAACCTTGCGCGATTTGGCGATTCGCGTCTCTCCGGGGTCCCCGATTTCCGTGACAAGGCGCACAACAGGCGCAGTTCTGATGCAGCGCTGGAGAATCTGGAGTTTATCGGTAGTAATGTTGTGGAGTCGCCCGTGAATGTCGATGTGCCATCGCGGTTAGGTGAGGCGACCAGAGCTGCGCCCGCGCCCAGCTTGCGTGAATCTTCAAAACTGGAAGAGCCTGTTGCCGAACAATCGGTCAAATCAGGCACCCTCGGTCTTCCCGAGCTGGAGCCGCGGCCACCCGTGTTCCTCCCCCCGGATCAAAAAGTCGTGGTGGAGCCACCACCGGAGCGACTGAAGCTCGACCCACTGGACAGCGATGGTAGGCAAAAGACTGCCGCTTCAGTGATCGATATGGATAGTGCTCCGCCACCCTCACTGGCCCCCGTGGTGCAACGGGCAGAGGCGGAGTTTGCGCGTGTAGGAGGACTTCAAGATCCGGTGTTTCGCCGACATGAGCCGTTTCGGTCAAAGCAGCAGGGGGATGAGAATAGCCCTGCGGTCATTCCTTTTAGCAGTAGCCTGATTACAGGCCAGGAACTCAACGACGCTTAGCTTGGCTTAGCGCAGGGCCCCGAAGCACGTACGCAACTCTTGCAGAAATAGCTCCGGCTGTTCCAATGCGGCGAAATGTCCGCCACGCTCCAGTTCATTCCAATGAATGAGATTCGAGAACCGCTTTTGGGCCCAGCGACGACTGCAGCGAAAAATCTCTTTGGGGAAAATAGAGCAGCCAACGGGCATGGTAATAGGGTCCATATTGGCGTTATTGAAACTTTCCCAGTAAAGGCGTGCGGAACTGGCGGCGGTGTTGTTAAGCCAGTACAACATCACGTTATCCAGTAGTTCGTCCTTCGTCAGGACGTTTTCCGGATGGCGTGAACCGTTTCGTTCACAATCTGTCCACATATAAAATTTTTCAACGACCCATGCCATTTGGCCAACGGGTGAGTCGGCAAGGCCGTAGCCCAGTGTCTGTGGATAGGTTGACTGTTGCTTGGAGTAGCCAGACCCTTTCTCCACATACGCACCCATGTCCACCAGCGCGGCCTGCTCCCGGTCGGTGAGGTTTGCCATCGTATCCGGGTCCGGCGCTACGATGGGCATATTGATGTGGATACCGGCGCAATGTTGCAGCTCGGTCATGCCGATACTTTGCGTGACCATGCTCCCCCAGTCACCGCCTTGTGCCACATAGCGTGAATAACCAAGGCGCGCCATCAACTGGCCCCACATACGGCCGATCTTCTCCACCGAGGTGCCAGCGGCTGTGGGTTTTCCGGAGAAGCCATAGCCGGGCAAGCAGGGAGCCACCACATGGAAGGCATCGCTGGCACTACCGCCGTGGGCGGTGGGGTTGGCCAGAGCATCGATTACTTTGTGGAACTCCACAATGGAGCCAGGCCAGCCGTGGGAAATAATAAGCGGCAGGGCGTCTTCGTGCGGACTTCTATGGTGAATGAAGTGAATGTCAATGCCATCAATGTTGGTGACGTATTGCGACCAACCGTTCAACTTTTTCTCAAACCGCCGCCAGTCATAAGCCGTGGCCCAGTAGTCAGCCAGTTCCCTGGTGTAAGACAGGGGGATTCCCTGGCTCCAGTCATCACACGTTTCCTTCTCGGGCCAGCGTGTACGCGCCAGACGTTGCTTCAGATCTTCCAGTACTGACTCAGGAATAGTAGCTTTAAATGGCACTATCTCGGTTTTCACGTGGCGGCTCCTAGTGTTGGAATGGGTAAATTAGTCAGTGCGCGATTGCTGTGCAAGTATTAGTGGACGTCGTTGAGCCGGTTTATTCTTCCGACCAGATCCGACGCAGGGGTTCACCGAAGTCATCGTAGAGTATTTTGCGCCGTGGGGATGGTAGTCGGCGTTTGAGAGGTGGTTTGTGGCGAAATTTCTGCAGACGTCGCGCCTCTATCGCAGCCACCACTTCCGGGATAGGGGTGCGTGGGCTTTTGGGTTCAACAAAGAGTCGGCGGTTGAGGAACAAAGGTGGATCCTGGGGATTCTTGCCTGAGATGCCCTGCGCAATCTCATTGACGCTACCGCCCTGCAGCAGGAAGCGCTCTGTTTCCTGTAGCAGTTCGTCACGAATATCCGCTTTTGAAACGAGTTTCTTCACGGGCTCCTGTTGCCACCACGGCGCTATTTGCAAACAGCCCAGTATAGTCCTGTCTTTTGAGAATTACAGCGGTTTAGATTGGACTTGGTTTAGTTTGGACTATCTGCTGGCGCAGCTGCGCGCCAGGGCCCTCCTGTTGCAAGTTGACGACGCCGTGGATGACCGTGATGCCCAGGCTGGAAAACATGTTTTCGAATGGCGGCATATCGGTTGAGGCGCGCACTTGTTGGTAAAGGGGCTGGAACAGCAGGACACCATTGAGAGGATCCAATTTAGCGACTATTTGAGCAACCGACAGCTGTTCATCTGCACAGCAGTCATTGAGTTTCTGTAAAGCCTGGTCCAGAGTGATCTTGCCTGCGCTTTGCTGGCGCAACCGGATGTCAGCTGCCAGAAAATACCAGGCGCCACTCCAGTAGACCCGCATAAAGCCGCCATTCTCCCGCATGGAGTCACTGACCGAAGACAAAGTCTGCCCATTGAATTGGGCGTCGACGCGACCTCGCTGGAATCCTTCATACATGTTTTGCCAGGTTTGCTGCTCACTGAGTATGCCGACACGCGCCTGTAGAACATTCTGATAGAAGCTGGCCAGACCCTCACTGAACCAGGTGTCCCCTTCACCGCGGTAGGGAATGAGCAAATGAGCGAGTTCGTGATAGCCTGTCCAGGCCTTTTTCAACGCCAGCGCCGTCGCATGCGGCGCGGTGAAGAACTCAACGCGGTCGACGTGATCGCGGTGTACCTGAGCCCACGGAATGGGGTCGCTGGCAGCAGACGAAGCGGGGCTGACGGACACTTGCCAGTGCTGCCGCGGCCAGTGACCGTAGACCTGTAGCAGTGCTGTGGAAATGAAGTCGATCCAAACCATCAGCGCATCGCGCTGCACTGGCGAGAATTCAGCACTGATGTCCAGTTGCAGTTGGCGGCCATCCTTGATGAGTGTTTTCTGAAAGTTGTCTTGTGCCAACCCAGATCTGGGCAGAAGTATCAGCAGCAGTGCCAGCAGGGTGGTGCCTCCCGAGGGGACCCACCAGGAAGGTCGCACCTAGGCGGCCTCTCCAAACCCTGCCAGCTGCGCCATTCGACGCAGCAATTCTATGGTGTCGGTGCGCGTCTGCTGCCCTGCGAACTCGCGGTACAGACTGTCAACATTCACTGCTATACGCTCCGGATCAGACCAGGCGGAATACTCAGACAGTTCAATATCTTTGGCCGCTTCGAACGCGTCCAGCCCTGCGTCATACCTGGATCGGGCCTGATCATGCACGTATTGCAGGTAGTGACGCACCTTCGCCACGCCATGCTTGTCGGTGATTGGGCCGTGACCGGGAACGATAAGGTCAACGTCCATAGCTTCGATCAGCAGACAGGCTTTTATCCAGTTGGATATCGGACCCTGCCACATCACCGGTGTGCTGTCGATAAACAGAATATCACCGGTAAACACGACGCGATCAACCGCACTGTGTACCAGTACGTCACCGCGTGTATGGGCTGGCCCAACCTCAATCAGGTGCACGAGCTTGTCGCCTACCCGCAGGTCAAGTTGACCATCAAAGGTGCGATTTGGCGCAGTGAACTGGATGCCGTCAAAGCGAAACTGCCCAAAGCAGTGCCGCAAGTAAGCACCCAATGGGCCTAGCTCCCCTGCGCTTTGCATGATGGCGGCCATGGCTTGGGGCGGCAGTTCAGCCATTTCCAGGGCCGATGCACTCGATGCAATAATGGTTGCGCCCGCGACCAATTCGTTACCGTGACAGTGATCGCCGTTGGCATGTGTGTTGACAAGTGTGTCGATGGTTTCTGCCCGTGGTTCAGCGGCCCGCATCTTGCGTAGCATCTGAGCCGTCAATTGTAGATCGTAGAGCGTGTCAATGAGTAGAGACTCTTCGCCATCAACAATCAGTCCCGCGTTACTCCACCCCCAGCTGCCGTGCGGAGCCAGCCAGGCATACGCACCGTGTGCCAGCGGGTGGAGGCCAGGGCATTGCCTTGTTGTCATCGAGTTTGATCCTGCTGCCGTTGCGTCTTTTATATTAACCTCATTATAGGCATAAAGCAGGTGCCGGGTTTTCGTTGGGGCCTACAATCTGGTTTAATGCACCACGGCCAACCTGCGGAACCCGCACATGAATGCCATTCGATCGTTCCTCGTTTTCACGTGGATTGTAGTCTCAGTGATACCTGTGGGACTCGTCCTGGTGTTTTGTTCGCTGTTTCTCAGCGATGAAAAGCTCTGGTGGTGGTTTGCCGCACCCTGGCTCAGAGGCGTGATCGAGGCGGCCCGCATTGTGGGTGGCGTACGTTACCGTGTGCACGGAGAGGACAATTTGCCGACGGTCGATGACATGCGACGCGTCATACTGTGCCCCAAGCATCAATCGACCTGGGAGACTTTTTTCTTCGCCAGCTTCACCTCCCATCCGCTGGCTTACGTGTTCAAGAAAGAGCTTTTGCGCATTCCGTTTTTTGGCTGGTGTATTGGTCGGCTGGGGATGATCCATATTGACCGCAAGCAACGCATTGACGCTTGGGCTAAAGTTGCCGAACAGGGGCTGGTGCTAATGGATCGCGGCAAGTGGATCATCATGTTTCCAGAGGGCACTCGCACCGAACGCGGCAAGAAAGGCAATTACAAATCGGGTGCCACCCGCTTGGCAGTAGCCACAGGAGCGTATATCGTACCCATCGCTGTGACGTCAGCTCGCTGTTGGCCGCGGCGGTCGTTTTCGCTGAATCCTGGAACGATTGATGTGTCTATTGGGCAACCGGTGTACGCCGAGGGGCGCGAACCGGGTGAACTGATGGATGAAGTAGAGCGATGGATTGAAGCCGAAATGCATCGCCTCGACCCCGACGCTTATCAAATCACCGCATGAGGAGATCGACATGTCCGTAGGCAAGATCGTATTACTGGTGGTTTATGCCGTATTAGCTGGGTTGGCATTAACGCAAGGGGAGAGCACAACAGGAATGTGGGCGATGCGCGCGCTGGGTATTCTCGCTGTTGTGCACCTTTTCGAGACGGCTATTTTTTTCAAGACGTGCAAAGCGGCAGGAGGTTCAATGCCAGCACATCTACTGAACGTGTTTCTGTTTGGCATTCTGCACGTGAACGAAATCAAGAAGGCTCAAGGCACACGCTGAGAGCACCCCACTGAACAAACGCGACGGTATAACAGCCATGGCAATTCTTTAGGAGAGACCAAAGTGACAGATGCATACATTGTAGGTGCAGTGCGCAGTGCCGGTGGTAAAAAGAATGGACGGTTGTCCAAGATTCATCCAATAGATCTCGGAGCAGAGGTGGTGGACGCCCTGGTGGCCAAAACCGGCGTTCCCATTGCAGAGATTGATGACCTCATCTTTGGCTGCGTCTCGCAGGTAGGCGCGCAATCAAGCAATATCGCACGTAATGTCTGCCTCTCCTCAGTGCTTGGCGAAGCCGTCCCCGGAACAACGGTGGATCGACAGTGTGGCTCTGGCCAGCAGGCGATGCATTTTGCCGCACAGGGTGTGTTGTCTGGCACACAGAATCTCGTCATTGCCGGTGGTGTGGAGAGCATGAGCCAGGTGCCCATCGGTGCGAGCATCATCGACGGCTTCAAGGCGGAGCACGGTTTGCCCTATGGGAAAAAAATCTCCGAACGCTATCCCGGCGTGCAATTTAATCAATTCGCCGGCGCAGAAATGCTGGCGCGCAAATACGAGTTGACACACGATGAACTGAACGCCTTCGCGCTGGACAGTCATGTCAAGGCCAGGCGTGCGGTGGAGGAGGGACGGTTCAAGGATGAGATTGTGCCAATTCAAATTGAATTGGAGGATGGCACCCGTGAGCTGCATTCGCAGGATGAGGGTATTCGCATGGAGGCAACGCTGGGCGCGATCGCCGGTCTGCAGCCCATGCAGGAGAATGGCCTGCTGACAGCGGCTAATGCCTCCCAGATTTGTGATGGCGCCGCGGCCGTGATGATCGCTAACGGTGCCACCTGCAAGCGCCTGGGCCTCAAGCCATTGGCGCGCATCGTAGCCATGAGTGTTATTGGCTCTGACCCGGTTATTATGCTTGAAGGCCCTATACCGGCAACCAGAAAAGTCCTGGAAAAAGCCGGCTTGAAAATTGACGATATCGACTTGTTCGAAGTGAATGAGGCCTTTGGCTCCGTGCCGCTGGCCTGGGCCAAGGCGCTAGGGGCAGATCTGCGCAAGCTGAATGTTAACGGTGGAGCGCAGGCCCTGGGTCATCCGCTGGGTGGCACCGGCGCCAAACTCATGACCACACTGATCCATGAATTGCACCGCAGCGGTAAGCGCTACGGATTGCTCGCCATTTGTGAAGGCGGTGGAACCGCGAACGGTACGATTGTCGAGCGCGTTGACGCGGTATTGTGAGGAGTTCGGCATGAGTTTCTATGATGAGCATGTGCTGCCGAGATTTATCAATTGCGCCTGTGGCAGCAAGCCCATCATGAAGCAGCGCGAGAAAGTAGTGCCCCTGGCTACCGGCACCGTACTGGAGATTGGCATCGGTACCGGGCTTAATCTGCCTTTCTACGACGCCCGCAAGGTGCAGCGCGTGATCGGGCTGGATCCGTCAGAAGCGTCCTGGAAATTGGCCGCCAAGCGGGCGGCGCAGCTTGATTTTGATGTAGAGTTTATCGGTTTGCCAGGCGAGCAGATACCGCTAGTCGACGCCAGTGTTGACACCGTGGTGGTCACATTTGCACTGTGTACCATTCCCGATCCGGTCGCCGCATTGCAGGGTATGGCACGGGTGCTGAAACCTGATGGCTGCCTGCTGTTTTGCGAACACGGCGCAGCGCCAGATGTCCCTGTGCGCCAATGGCAGGACAGGATCAATCCACTGTGGCGTCGTATCGCCGGCGGCTGCAACTTGAATAGAGCTATACCTGCCTTGCTGCAACACGCTGGATTTTCGATATCTGACCTGCAGGAGAGTTACCTGCCGGGCACCCCGAAAATTGCCGGTTACAATTATTGGGGCAGCGCCCGACTGTCGGCGCAAGGTCATGCGATCTACTAGCGAGCGATGTTACGAAGCCGCAGAAGCGAACCTCACTGGCCGCTGAATACCGAATGTGCGGCCGATAAGGCTTTACCCGAAGTGATCGGCGCACCTTGCCGGTGCAGTATGGCCTCAAGCGCTGTCAGGCAAAACAGTACATTGCGTTCGTTGCTGGCATAACCCATCAGGCCGATACGCCAGGTCTTGCCCGCCAGGGCTCCCAGCCCTGCGCCGATCTCCAGGTCAAATTCGTTAAGCAGGGCAGAGCGCAGTGCCGCATCGTCAACACCTTGCGGAATGAGGACTGAATTCAGCTGTGGCAGACGGTGCTGCGGTGCGACCGCCATGCTTAGACCCATGGCTTCCAGGCCTGCTACGAGCGCCCGGTGATGGTGATGGTGGCGTGTCTGCGCAGCGGCGAGGCCTTCTTCCTTCAGCATGACGAGCGCTTCGTGTAGCGCGTAGAGATTGTTGACCGGAGCGGTGTGGTGATAGGCGCGCTTGCTGGCGCCACCCCAATAGCCCATCACCAGTTGCATATCAAGAAACCAGCTCTGCACTTTGTGCTGGCGTCGGTTGATGCGCTCCACCGCCCTATCGCTAAATGTGACCGGGGAGATGCCGGGCACGCAGGACAGGCACTTCTGCGTGCCAGAGTACATGGCATCGACTCCCCATTTATCCACGGACACTTCAATGCCTCCCAACGAAGTGACCGCGTCCACAATAGAAAGCGCGCCGCGCCGTGACGCCAGCGCGCACAGGGCGGCAGGATCGCTTTGCACACCCGTAGACGTTTCGGCGTGGACAAAGGCCAGTATGGCTGCGTCCGGATGTTCATCAAAGGCAGCTGCAACCTTGTGCACACTGACGGGTTCTCCCCACGCGTCTTCAACCAATATTGCGACACCACCACAGCGTTCGACATTCTCTTTCATACGGCCACCGAACACACCGTTCTGGCACACGATCACCTTGTCACCCGGTGATACCAGATTCACAAAACAGGCCTCCATGCCGGCGGAACCGGGTGCAGAGATGGGCAGTGTCAGTGCGTTTTGGGTCTGGAAGGCAAACTGCAGCAGGACTTTGATCTCGTCCATCAGTTGCAGGAACTGCGGGTCGAGGTGACCTATGGTGGGGCGCGACAACGCGCCCAGGACACGTGCAGACACATCCGACGGTCCGGGCCCCATTAGCGTGCGTTGTGGCGGATAAAAACTGCTGGTCATTGCGGGTCGCTCCTAAGAGAAGTGGGACGCAACGGTAGCAGATTTTCCAAGCAAGCTTAAGGCGATCGCAGAAATTTCCTGAATTGATTGCTGTGCTGGAGAGCGTTGGTGCATGATAGGAGCTGCCGGGCGCTCAGTGAATTGCGCAGTTGTCCGGATAACAACCGATACCAGAACATTGCAGGAGTCCGCCGTGAATAGACCCGAAATTGAACCGAACCTCGCCGCAACCGCGCTACGCCGCGCAGAACTAAATCCTGAACGAGTTGCCCTGATCTTTGAGGAACAGGAAATACGGTTTGGCGAATTTGGTGACAGAGTGCGTCGCCAGGCAAGCCTGTTCAGGACGTGCGGCGTGTGCGTCGGCGACCGGGTTGGCTACCTTGGCTTCAATCATCCCGCGCTACTGGAAACGATGTTTGCAGCACAGGCGGTGGGTGCAATCTTTGTGCCGCTCAATTATCGCCTGACTGCAAAAGAGCTCACCTATATCATCAATGATGCCGGCATCCACACTCTGGTAGTGGATGATGCCCTGCAGGCTGTGCTCATGTCGGCCCGACATGACCTGTGTTGCACGCACTATTTTTCCAGTGAAAGTGACGCCGTAGGCTGGCGTCATCTTGAGCCAGAGCGCGCGGCCGCCGAACCATTGGCTGCCGCCGTTTCGGTTGACCAGCACGATGTGGCCGTCATCATGTACACCTCAGGCACCACCGGTTTGCCCAAGGGTGCCATGCTGACCCACGGTAACATCCTGTGGAACAACATAAATGCCACCTTGGCTTTTGGCAGTTCTCGCGACGACATCATCCTGACTGCGGCGCCACTTTTCCATGTCGGCGGCTTGAATGTGATGACCTTGGCCTCCTTTCATATAGGATCTACAGTTGTTCTGCTGAGAACGTTCGATGCGGGGCGAGTGTTAGCGGATTTCGAGCGCTATCGGGTCTCTCACATGTTTGGCGCGCCGGCGATGTTTCTCTTTATGTCCCAGCACCCCAAATTCGCAGACACGGATCTTGGTTCGGTACAAAATCTCATCTGCGGTGCGGCGCCGGTGCCGGAATCCCTGATTGAATTGTACGCTGCACGCGGGGTCGATTTCTGCCAGGGCTACGGTCTCACGGAGACCGCGCCATTTTCAGCCTTTCTGACGCCGGAGTGGGCCAGCAGCAAGCTGGGGTCTGCCGGCCAACCACCACTGTACAGTGACACCCGGATTGTCGATGTGAACAATCAACCGCTCCCGGTCGGTGAGCGGGGTGAGATCTGCCTGCGAGGCCCCAATATTATGAAGGGCTATTGGAATCGCCCGGAAGCCACCGCTGCAGCCATAGATGGGGAAGGCTGGTTCCACTCTGGAGATATAGGCTATTTTGACAAGGATGGTTTTTTGTTCATCTGCGACCGCCTGAAGGATATGGTCATTTCCGGTGGTGAGAACGTGTATCCGGCGGAGGTGGAGGGCGCCTTGTACAAGCATGCGTCTATCGCTGAAGTTGCCGTTATTGGTTTGCCCGATGAGAAGTGGGGCGAGGCCGTTACAGCAGTCGTTGCCCTGCATGACGGCCATCACCTGACGCTGGAGGAGTTGCGCGAGTTCGCACAGCCTCTGCTGGCACGCTACAAGCTACCGCTGCGTCTGCACGTCGTCGTGGCGTTGCCGCGCAATCCGGCAGGTAAGGTGCTCAAATTTGTGTTGAAGGACGATTTGCTAAAATAGGCACCAATACATAGGCGCATGCTTGCATGTCCTAGGTAGAAATCGTTTAGCCTGCATTTTATGTAATCAATCCGGGGATGAAAGACTGAACCACTCTGCGTCGTGGCTGCATTTCTATGTTGTACTTTATTAGTAAGGTAAGCATATAATAAGTATTACACACGATATGTTTGGTCGAACTGCCCATATGTCAAAAGTAAGCAAACCAAACGATGATTTTGGATTCCTGGTCCACGATGTCGCACGCCTCTTGCGTAAGAACTTTAACCGCCGTGTGCAGAGTTTCGGTCTGACACAGGAGCAGTGTCGGGTCATTCTGCATCTGTCTCGCAATGAAGGTATCCAGCAAGTAGGTTTGGCAGAGCTGCTGGAAATTAAGCCGATCACACTGGCCAGGCTGCTGGACAAGTTGCAGGAAAATAACCTGATAGAACGGCGACTAAATCCAGCTGATCGCAGGGCCTTTCGTTTGTACCTGACGTCTGAGGCGCATGCGGTTGTGAAGAAGATTTTAGCCATAGGGGCGGCCACCCGCACCGATGCCAACAGGCGTATATCCCAAGCCGATCTTGCGCTGCTGTATTCCGTCCTGTCCCGGCTCAAAGCCAATTTGGTAGACGCCGAAGAAAACTTGAAATCCAGTGCTAAAAAAATGTCGAAAAGTATGCTGTCATGAATGTTCGTTCAATTTTATTTGGCCTGGGCCTGTTAGTGGCTGCGCTTGCAGGCGCGTATCTGTATCTGACAGCAGGCCGGTTTGTTACAACGGACAATGCCTACCTGAAATTCGACAAGGTGACATTGAGCTCAGAGGTGTCGGGTAACATTGTCGCATTGAGTGTTGTGGAAAACCAAAAAGTCGCAAAGGGCGACCTGTTGCTGACTGTGGATGATGCTGCCTATCGGGTTGCTATGCGCAAGTCAGCAGCCCGCTTGAAAAACGCGGAGTCCTATATTCACTCGCTCAGAGCAAACTATCGTACCAAGCAGGCGCAGTTGGCACTGGCCGTCAGCAATCTGGCCTATACAAAGAAGGAGTATGAGCGTGAATTGAATTTGTCCCGCAAGAATCTCACTTCAGAAGCCCAGATTGATGACCGCAAGCACAATCTTGATGTTGCCAATGAGCATAGAATTATTGTTGAAAAGGAACTGGCGCAGTTGCTGGCAAATCTGGACGAAAACGCTGATGCACCTATCACTGATTATTCGCAGGTCATGGAGGCGCAAGCAGATATCGATTTAGCCAAACTAAATCTGGATCACACCAAAATCATTGCGCCCTTTAGTGGTTATGTCAGCCATCTGCCCCAGCTTGGACAGCACATTGATGCTGGCAGTCCCATCCTCAGTTTGGTCTCCGATACGCGGGCTTGGATTGAAGCCAACTTCAAGGAGACTGATCTGGTTAATTTGCATGTCGATCAAGCGGTTGATATCACGATTGACGCGTTCCCGGATCGCCATTGGAAGGGGGCCGTCGAAAGTCTTAACGCCGCAACTGGCGCGGAATATTCAATACTGCCCCCGCAGAATGCGACCGGCAATTGGATCAAAGTTGTGCAGCGGGTCCCCATTCGAATTTCATTGCATCCCAATGAGGCCGATCCTGTGCTGCGCGCCGGCATGAGTGCACGGATAAAAATCGATACTGGCTACTCAGCTATTTAGCGTATAGAACAGGTGAATACGCTGATCCGCAGATTACAGAACCTATCCCCCCAGACGCAGCACTTTTTTCTCATCACCGCCGTAATGATGGCGGCTATTATCCAGATTATTGATACCACCATAGCGAACGTGGCCCTGCCTCATATGCAGGGCAGTTTTTCGGTAACGCAGGATAAAATCTCCTGGGTGCTGACGTCCTATATCATGGCAACAGCCATTGCCATGCCGTTGACCGGGTGGTTGGCCGGGCGTATTGGGCGTAAGCGTCTCTTAGTGCTATCTGTAACGGGGTTTACCCTCGCATCCATCTGCTGCGGCGCCTCGCAAACCCTGTCGCAAATGATTCTGTTTCGCGTGGTGCAGGGGCTGTGTGGAGCGACTTTGGTGCCACTGTCCCAGGCTCTTTTGTTGGATACATTCCCCGTGCAGAAGCATGCAAGGGCGATGGGTATCTGGGGGATAGGCGTGATGGTAGCGCCCATACTTGGGCCTACAGCGGGTGGTTGGCTAACGGAATACTACAATTGGCGCTGGGTTTTCTATATCAACGTGCCGTTTGGAATTCTTTCACTGATAGGGATAGTTGCGTTGGCGAAAGAGTCTGCGCTCGATACAGATCGACGTTTCGATCTCTTTGGGTTTGTACTGCTCAGCATTGCGATTGTCAGCTTGCAGTTGATGCTTGATCGGGGGAAGTCTTTGTATTGGTTTGAATCGACGGAGATACAAACCGAATTCATTATCTCGATTCTGGCGTTATACCTTTTCATCGTACATATGTTTACGCATGAACACAGCTACGTGGAGCCGCGTTTGTTCGCTGATAGAAATTTCTCTCTTGGGCTAATTTTCATTTTTATCCTCGGCGTCATTATGTTGGCAACAATGGCATTGCTGCCACCTTACTTGCAGCATCTGATGGGCTATCCGGTGTTCGATGCGGGCATCATACTTGCTCCCAGAGGCGTGGGAACCATGCTGGCCATGATGATATCCAGTTACGTTCTGGAACGGTCACTAGTTCCGCCGCGCTTGCATATTGTAATGGGATTATTGCTTATCGCTGTGTCAGTATTTGAAATGACGGGCTTTACCGTCAATGTCACCCGATCAATGATTACCTGGACGGGATTTGTCCAAGGCCTGGGCCTGGGATTGATTTTCGTTCCGCTCAGCACCTTGGCATTTGCCACTCTTGACTCCTCGTTACGCACCGAAGGTACTTCTATATTTGGTCTTGCACGAACCATAGGCAGTAGTTTGGGCATCTCGATTGTAGTCACCGCATTGGGTGTCAATCTGCAACAGGAGCATGCAAGACTCACCGAACATATAACGATTTTTAACCCGTTGCTGCTAAAGGCTGATTCTGCCTCACTATGGGATATCCATACCTCGCAGGGTTTGGCGCTGCTGGAGAGCGAAGTTAGCCGACAAGCGTTACAACTAGCCTACATCGACGATTTCCAACTTATTATGCTGATGGCGATTGTTGCCATACCCATGGCCCTATTGTTGCGCGATCCTGCGCGAATTGCGCAGTAAATATCCCCAGGCAAAGCCGGGGGCGTTTCATTCAAACCAGTGACAACTGCGCTAGCCGT
>JANNVJ010000007.1:0-6281 GCA_031414375.1 Haliea sp. | reverse complement strand
TCCAAGAGCTTGGCGACAAATCTGAGGCGCTCATCCATACGGTTACACTCTTTCCAAGGCATTTGGAGTCCTCCTCCAAATGCTCAATTGTGTAACCTATGTGCCCGGTATAAAGTGCAACCTATGTGCCGATATGGTCATCAACAAGTTACATAATCCGACCCCAGCAATCGCAGTACCCAAGTCACCACGGAGTCACAGGGGCCAAAAAATCGGCCCTCGGCCAATGTTACGCTACACTCCCCCGCATGAATGACCTCGACAAACGCATACGGCGCTCGGCCATCAAGCTGGTGGCAGTGGGCGTGGCTATCGGCTTCCTGATTGGTTTCGTGGTCGGTTCAATCGCCACCTACCGCAATATTGAGCGCACGATGGTCATTCCGCTGCAGCAGGGTATCCGGGCGTGATGGGCGTTAGCGTAACGTCCGCTTTAGCCAATAGCGGCCACTAGAGAGTCAGCTTTCGAGGGTTGATTTTCGTCTCTAACCACCTCAAGGCGGTCTTTCCTCTTTCGCCCCGCAGCTCACTGCACAGAAGCGTTCTGACTTCGTTAATCTAAACTTTAGTTTGTGTCAGTAATCTTTACATATGCGATGGTTCATTAGTGGGAAGTGACGATTGTCGGACAGCTAACTAACTGATTGTGAAACAGCTCTCATTTATTGGAATGAAACTTGCTTAATGCTTGAGTAGCACTCGATTTTTGACCACGGAGAATAACTCTTATGAATACCAAGCGTTTTGTCGTGCCTTTTGCTTTGAGCGTGGCGGCTCTTGCTTCCAGCGGCGTCGCAAAAGCCTCACTCATTGATTTTGAATCAACCCCGCTCGGGACTTACTCGTCGCTAAGCTTCAATTCAGGCGAAGCAGTGCTGACATTTCTCGGCGGCGATGGCTTATTTGACATCGGTACCGGGTCGCCCGGATTTCCGATTGACGGCAGGAACGCGATAAGTTTCTTTACAAACCCTGGTCCCAGCCCTTTTCAGCTAGACTTCTTCGCCGCCACGAATTATGTACAAGTAGGGGTTGGCGATTTTAACACCGATGTAGATAATACCTTTATGGATGCTTTTGATTCTGGCGGCAACCTGATTGGTTCCGCATCGTACGTTAACCCACTAGAGACGAATGGCGGGGGATTTTTAACGATTGCAGCGCCAGCAAACATCGCTTACGTTAGGTTTCGGGATGAAGAACCATTCGCCGGTGCCGTATATTGGGACAACATTACGTATGAAAACAGGACAAATCCCGAGGTTCCAGAGCCAGCTACACTCGCTTTATTTGGATTGGGGCTTGCGTTCATTGGCATAGGTCGACGAAAGAAATCCCCAAACTGTTAGTCCACTCAACCAGTTTCGCGCAACTCAACCAGCGGGTAAGACAGCCATCAAGCGCAGCGGCTCTTTCGGGGGCCGTTGTCTTTTTCTCATAAAGCCGATGAATTACTCAGCCGCGAATGACCGTAGTTAGGCGAGCCTGTGTGAAAACCGCGCTTTCAGTTCACGATACGTGAAAACCGTTTAATTCTGTCTTTTTAGCGCCGCACAACTGCGATATGAGCGGTGCAAATTCAACGGCAAGGTTCATGTGTTGCATTGTGTCTGCGCCAGTAGAGCCGCTGAACGTGGCCTGCTTTTAGAATAAATGACGTTAAACGGGCGCCTACGCCCGTAGCGCCTCCAACAGGGGCGCAACACCTCATGATACTGATCATTCGCCGCAGGTTATAAGCAAGCATATGCAGGCTCATCTCCGTTCGGACGTTCTTGAGTTGCCTCATCAGAAAATGTGAATAGCCCATCTGACGGCTAGATTTCTAAACTTTTTTTTGTTACTAATTTTTGCGGGTGTTTCGGTTAGCGCAGCAGATCGGGATATGATGCCCGCCGCCTATGGATCGTGCCCGGAGGGATATCTCCAATTCGATGATAAATGGTGTGAGACTGTCGACTCTAGAGTCAAATATGCTAAAAGTGTTTGTTCTTCGTTAACCTCTAAGTGGAAGGAGATAGGCGACATGAATTTTAATGTAAATATTCCGCTTATCAGAAAGCTTGAGAAGTTGGGTGCTAAATTTGATGTGGTTGATGAAGGGGAAGAAAAAAAATTGGTACTGGTCAGTCACCCGAATACCGAAGAATCAAATCAATTAGCAAAAGATTGGCAAATTGTAAATTCTCGCATGAACACATTGAGGGAGGAGTGGCCTACGAGTGCTAACGCAGTAAAATGTAAAGAACTAAATCACCAACTCTATGGCGATCGCAAGTAGCCAAAACGAGGCTTATACCGCAGTCTATCAAGCCGCGAGAGTCACCAGTTGCGCGCTAACAATCGCCGTAGGCTCCACAGGGGGCGCATTAAAGACTAGTTGAGCCACGCAGCCGATCGACCATTCTAATACCCGATTAAGTATCCCAGTTCACCAGCAGCATAACGTCTGCGACATTGATCCCAACTTCTTTAGCTCAGGCCCACGCGTCGACGTCCCCCCGCAATTGAGTAGCACAACGATTTGAAGTCGCAGCGTTTGGCAACTAGACAACCATCAATGAATGACCTATACATTTGCTATAGATTTCAAAAAATGTGGGCCATTCCACCCGGAGATGCAAAGTGAAAACGAAACTCATACCGCTTTTAGCAGGCTCGTTGCTACTTGGGACAATGGGCGCCAACGCGATACCGATGGTCTTCACCACCACGCTGAGTGGCGCCAATGAATTTCCTCCGGTTGCGTCCACCGGCACCGGCAGTGCGACCATCACCATTGACGACCTGCTCAACACCATGCGTATTGAAGCGTCTTTTGCCGACCTGCTAAGCCCGACACTTGTCGCACACATCCACTGCTGTACTGCCATCCCCGGCACCGGCAACATAGGCGTGGCCACGGGGATACCGACCTTGCCTGGCTTCCCGGGCGGCGTGACGTCAGGTGTTTACGATAGTGTATTCGACACCACTGACCCTGCGACTTACAGCGCGTCATTTCTGGCGGCCAACGGCGGTACAGCGGCTTTGGCGTTCGATGCACTGCTGGCAGGATTCAACACTGGCAGCGCCTACCTCAATATCCATACCGGGCAATTCCCGGGCGGTGAGATCCGCGGCTTCCTGACGCCAGAATCAGTACCTGAAGTGTCCGCTCCGGGCACGCTGGCGCTGTTGGGCTTTGCACTGTGCGGGCTTGTCTTTGGCAGGCGGCATCATACCGGTGGGCTGACTGCTTAAGCCAGCCTTCATCGGTATGATGCCGACGCTAGTGCTGCGGACTTAGCATCCAGGTGGTAGTGCATAGATGGTGACTGCTGCGGACGTTGCGGAGGCACCGGCATCGTCGGTCGCTACGGCAGTCAAGGTGAACTTGCCAATCTCCGGCGCGTCGCTCCAAGTGAGCGTGTAGGGAGCGGTGGTGTCGACGCCAAGCCAAACGTTGTTGTAGAAAAACTCCACTTGCGTGACGCTACCATCCGGATCATTAGCGTCGGCACTGAGGGTGATGGTATCGCCGCTGATATAGATTTCCCCCTCGTTCGGCGCGGTCAGCGCGACAGAGGGGCGGGTGTTACTTATCTGGAGAATCAGCTTTGGCCGTAGCGTCGGATTAGCCGCGTATTCGCTGGCAACGAAGAGTTTACTGTAGTTAACGCCAGTGCCAAGCAACTGCCAGCCGTAATTGGGTTTCGCCCCCAGACTCATGGCCTGCACGGAGTCAGTGACATTAAGCACAACCCAATCCGGATTCCACCCCACGATCGCCGGCTGGCTGCCGTTAGCGGCATAATCGGAGCCGATGCCGGCTGCACCCGGCGCATTCCAAGGGATGCCGTCGGCGGCCTTGATCCAAGTGGCTTTGTTCTCGACCCAATTTTTCAGGAGCGGATGTGCACGATAGGTGTAGTCGTAGTAGGACGATTTGTACAGGGCGAGGGCCGCGTAAGTAATGGTCGCCCCTTCCGGAACCGGGCCACCTTCGTTAGAGAAAATAGCGAAGCGCACGAGCGGGTTGTAAAGATTCGCGCTGTTAAAGAGCCTATCCTCGCTACCTTTGGGATAGATTGTATGATAGCCGTCAAGATAGGTATCGGTGGTGCCCGCATAGCCATCAAGCCCCTCTTGCAGAACAATGAGATCCCCATCCCCCGGGGGGGTCACGTTGAGCTCAATGGCGGGGGAAACTGCGGTGATATTGGTGTTATCGGTGGCCACTGCGGTCACAGTGTGACCGCCTAGTTGCGCTTCCCAATCCACAGAGAAAGGTGCGGTCGTGTCTACACCCACAGAGCTCCCGTCCAGATAAAACTCGACTTTTGCAATACTTCCGTCCGCATCGCTCGCATCCGCGCTTAGTGTGACGGTTCTGCCATCAAAATATTCTATCGATCCACCAAATGGGACGCTCACACTCACCGATGGTGGATTATTGACACGATTTGCGACTGTTGCCGATACCCTTGGAGAAATAAAACGATTTCCATTATTGTCAGTAGCTATGGCCTCAAACGTGTAGACACCTAGCGGTACAGATGTCAGTGTTGTCGTGTATGGCGGCTGTGTGAATGTCGTATGGGTTTGGCCATCCAACAAGAGCTCAACTTGTGCAATGCGGCTTGCCGGGTTTGAGGTGGCGGCCGTCACTACAATATCATCGTTCGGAAGAAAGAATCCTTTGCTTGACGGTTCAGCTATCGTGATATGCGGATCATCGCTAGTAGGATCGATCCAGTTTTCCGGTTTATAAATCCATATATTGCCAGCATACCAATCTTGTAGAGCCATAAAAGCGTCAATTTGGGGTATGTATTTCCATTTACCCATCACTGGGAAACCTGGATCGTTGTAGGGGGTTTGTGTAGTAGCGCTCACGAGTTTTTCAATGTGCCAACCATTTGGAGAAACAACCGGTGGAGGATAAAGCGCCCAAACGTCACCACCGCCTCCCCAGAGAAGAAGCCTGTTTCTTGGTGCGTCATAATCGAAGCCATAATCCCCAAGGCCAAAATTCTGAACACCACCTGTAACAGGCACGAATACACCGCTAGGAACAAAAGCTACATCTGGCTTCGTTGGGTCGGTATTCGATAAGTCCCAATATGAGAATAGATTCTGGGATATCCTCACAAAGAGGTTAAGAGTTGGAACATACGCGGCGACACCCGTACCTCTTCCCGCACCCCCGCCAATTCGCTCCCACTGATCTTGAGTTGGATCATCTATATCATTAATGGTGTATTTGAAAAGAATCGATTGTTGACCCCAAACGAAAACAACATCTTTACCGTTATCTTGTGTATAACCAGTCGAACCGTCGAGAAAATATCGCGGAAAATACGCATTTGGCAGGTTTTTGGGAACATCTCGATTTTCCCACATCTCACCACCAATTACCCATAAATTTGGATTTTTCCATTGAGAGTGGGAGCCTGTTTTTCCTCCAACTTTATTCTCATCTGCGCGAGCTGGATCGAAAAAATAGGGGCCGGAAGCGCGATAACGGTTAGGGTTGCCTGGCGCTACAATCGTGCCACGGGGGTCTTGTACTATATACGGTTCGCCATAGTTAAATGCTGCTCCACCAAATGAAAGGAATCGATCAGCTATTGGAAGATAGATGTTATTGTCATAGGTATGGTGGGCTGAAGGCGACGCGTTGGGGCCATCTACCGTCAGCCATGGGTAGGGTCCGAGAGATAATATATCGCTAGGCAACGACATTCGTTCCCACTTAAACGTCGTGGCTCGCCAGCGATACACCTCATTTCCTCCGTAGTTGGCATGCCCTCCGCCATAGAGGATTAAGTCGCCTCTTCGACTATCCCATGCAAAACTGCTCCACGCAGCAATTATGCCGCGTGGTACCCAGGGGGCTGAATTAGGATCTTTATTGCTGGACACCAGAAGCCCTGTGGGCGGCCATGCATCCTGAAATTGGTTGGTGTTTACTCGAACCCATCCTTTTTCCGGTGTAGATCTCAGTATGGAGACTAACTGCTCGAGATCGGGCCCTGAAGGTCGCGGATCGACATCAACAGGCAGTTCAGAATCGGAATACGCCAAAATTGGGAGTAAAAAAATCATGACCAATGTCACGGATATGCATAACTTTCCAAATGCATTGAGGTAACCAGCGCGGATTCAACTTGCTAGTGCAACCGGTGGGTTGATCCCGAAAAATACCTGATTCGGCGTCTTCATGCCAAGACATTTACGGGGACGGTTATTGAGTTTGTTCATGGCGTTCTGGATCTCCTGTTCGGTGATGGTAGTGA
>JANNVJ010000006.1:0-1680 GCA_031414375.1 Haliea sp. | reverse complement strand
TTGTGCACAATGACCACCTACCATTTTGACATCCGGGGCGTCCGTGGATGGGGCGTAAGGCCCGCTCTTTGGGCCGAAGGTTACCGAGAATACAATCTTGGTTCCGTCAGGGGATACCCGTCCTTCCTGGGCTGCACAGTTAATACCGCTGCTAGTGCAATCAAACAGGACCCGTTCTTGCCCTGTTGTTGTATTTTTAATAATCACATCTGATTGGATGAAGTGGCCCCATATGGCTGACACATCAGTGGAGTGTTGGTGAGCAGCTTGCTCTGAATCAGCAGCACCACCTGGTATTTGATTGCCTGCATAAGCTGCCCGAGTGAACACGATATCCCAGGGTATCACGGCAGCTGCAGGGGTGGCACAGAACACCATAGACAGTCCAATAATACGGAGCACCCTTTCAATCATAAAAACCCGTGTCCTGGTGCTGTTTGCATTCGCTGTGTCAAGTAGTATTGCCGAGGGCGGTATTGACTCTAAATCGCCGCGCTACTCAGTAACGGGAGAGCCCGATTCCCAGATTATGACGCAGATTTTGGCTTTTTGCCGCCCTTTGTTTTCTCCTGCTATGTCGACGAGTGCTTCAGCCTGTATCAGCTGCGACGGCAGACGGCATCTATACTTACCGCCTATCCCGTATTGCATTCACCCCGCACAAACACAGCATACCCGTCCCAGTCGCCCTCACGCAGGCAATATCCGGCTTGATCCAACAACATGACGGCCTTGGGATGTGACAGCACGCTATCCCTGACCACGAAGTAGTCCAGCCCGATGGATAGATAGGTCTGGAATCCGGAGAGGTTTTCATCGCTTGTCGCGCCGCTGGCGAAACGATGGGCGCCGATCAATTCCTGCGCTTGCGCACTCAGGCCATCGGCGATCAGCATAATGGGCGCGTCCAGTTCACGGAAAATCGCCATGCGGAACTTTCCGCTCAACAGCGGAAGTGTCAGCGACAACTCATCGGCAGCCAACATGCTGCCACCGGATAATTCTTCGGCTAAGGAAAGCGATATTTTTTCACGTGCCGCCGGCAGTTTGTAATCCAGCGACGGGAAACGCACATAAGAGCGCGATAACGGAGATATCTCCAACGGCAGCAGGGCCAGCCCAACCGCCGTCGCGCAAAACAGTGCCACGAACCCGCTCGTGGCTTTTCGCCATGTAGGGGCGTTGTAAGCATGTGCCGCGCCGAGACCGATCAACAGGAGGATCGGAGAAGCATAGGCCAACCGCCAGAAGGCATCCTTTGTGGTGACGTAGGTGACCACCATGTCGGCTACCGGTGCTACTGCCAGCGGCACGAATAGCAAGCCGCACCAGATCAACAACCATTGCAAATACGCATATTCCTTCAGGCGCAGCAACACCAGCAGCATCACTGCCGCCAGGCCGAGCGTGATCGACGGAAACCCATAGACCACACGCAACATATCCGTCAGGGAAGATGCGAAATTCAGTCCGAAGGATTCCACATCACCCTTCTGCTGCAGAGCTGCCAGCGTGAATGGCAAGGAATAGAGGCCCATCAGCAAACCGATGCCGAATGACTGCGGCACGAGCCTGGGCTTGCGTTGGGCAATGGCGTAGGAAAGGGACACCAACCCCGCCAGGATGGGCAGAAAAAATTGTGCCGATGAGGTCAGTCCAATTCCGGCTACTGACAGCGCG
>JANNVJ010000005.1:0-45459 GCA_031414375.1 Haliea sp. | reverse complement strand
CACGCAGCCCATACGGGTTTAATACGCGCCACTTGCGGTTCCGCAAGCTTGCCCAGATAGCTCAGTCGGTAGAGCAGGGGATTGAAAATCCCCGTGTCGGCGGTTCGATTCCGTCTCTGGGCACCATTCTTTCATCGGGTTTTTGTTTACACGAACCCATCAGATTTACCCAGTCCATACCCACTTTTACCACCGAGAAATTCGTACTCCACGCAATTACATCGAACGAGACAAAGCCGTGCGCCCTGTTGCTGCTTCACTGCTACGCTCCACCGCGGGCACGAGCAATAACGTTTTCGCTCCCGGGGGCTCTGCCACAATAACCTGGTTGCGGCCACGCCCTTTCGCTCGATACAGGGCAGCGTCCGCCCGGCCCAGCCACCCTTCTCTGTCCTCTGCGCGTTGTATTTCGGCAACGCCAATGGATACGGTCAGCTGAATGCCGGCGGTAAAAATTGCCTGCGCAATCTGACTGCGCAATTTTTCTGCCAGGTTAACTGCGGTGTCCAACGCTGTCTGTTCGGCCACTAATACGAATTCTTCACCACCGTAGCGGAACAGAGTCTCGGTGGCGCGCGTGGAGCGGCGCACTAATTCGCAGAGGTCAACCAACAACTGATCGCCTGCGATGTGGCCGTGGGTGTCGTTGATTTTTTTGAAATGATCGATATCGAGTATCAGTACGCAAGCGGGGCTATTGCTGCGACGAAAAATCGCATTGGCTGCATCAAGCTTGAGATTCTGGGCACGCCGGTTGCCGGCGCCGGTCAGTGGATCCACGTTCGCAATGCGGCGCAGGGCTTCCAATTGGCGCCGATTAGTCAAGGACAGTGCGTGGGCGAGCAACACGGTAACTACCAGAGTCAGGCAGATCTTGACGAGACTAACGGCAGGTAACTCATCCCACACGATTGTCAGGAAGCAACCGACAAATCCTCCTGCGAGTATAGTCGCCTGCCGGGTATCGAGCATGAAGTAAGCCACCATCAGGGCAGGAAAGGCCCAATAGAGTTCGTTGATGCCCAACAGCAAGGTGGACATCAGCGCAGTGCAGATAAAGCCGAGTACGATCAACATCCCGGCCGGTGGGCTTCTGCGGCTGACGTAAACAAATACAAATAACAGCAGCATGATGCAGACGATACCCGCGTTGACAAACGCCAGCGTCCAGTGCTCATCACGCAGCCGAAGGTAAACCAGAGGGGTAACTGCAACAGCCAGAATGCCGCTGAGAAGCAGCAGCAATAACTCGTTTTTGGAGCGGCGGCTGTGTGTAGAACAAACGTTATCTTCAAGCATTCTGTCCACCTCCTTGGTAGTTCGATCACCCCGGGGGGCCGGGGGATCAAAAATCAAGCCGACGCTGTGCATAGCGCGCGGCCGGGGTGTCAGAATTGTTGGTGGCGAAAAACCGTGCAGGAGGGCTACAATGTTGGCCCCTTCAGTAACGACCTGATCCTGCAAGACCCGCCGACCTCCTCGTTAACGCTGGGAGGCCTCGATAGTGTGATCTTAGTCACAGTTTCGTGCGTAGTCCATCGGTTCCCAAGGAATATTTATTGAATTTGTAGGGATTTAAACTAGCGATCACTATTCGCTGGCCCACAACTGAACCGCTTGTGGTTCAATAACCACACGATCAACCCGAATATGACGGCAGGCTCCATTGAACGAGCATGAGGCTCTTCACGTTCTACTGGTGAAATCCTTCGAAACACAATCGACGGAACACCCGCTGCTATCGGATGCCGACCGGCATGAGGCAACGCGCACGGCCCTTGAAGCGGTGGGAGCCCGGGGCACCCCGGATGCATTTATCGCGGCGCGGGCGCAAGCCGCGAGCCGCAGTCTGGCCAGACAGGTGCCCCAGGTGGACAAGATTCTGCAACGGCATGGATGGCATGCTACCGGGCTATGGCTGGCAATGGCTATTGGGCTATTACTTGGTATCAGCGCAGACGTATTCGGCAGCGGCAGGCAACTCAACCTGCTGGCGCCACCGGCCTGGTTGGTCATCCTGTGGAATCTTGGTGTGTACATTGCACTGGCTACCCGGCTACTTGGGTCCCAGCCCGAGCAAAACGCCTCGAGCACCGGTTGGATATCCACTGCAGCTAGCGTACTCGACGCATTACCGTTCCGGCGTTTGCTCAAGCTTGTACCTTCTTCCAACGCGCAGTCCACTGCGCTGACTGACTTTGCTAGTACCTGGAGCCGCGCCAGCCTGCCATTGGCGAGCAAGCGGCTTGTGGTGCTGTTGCACGTCGCCAGCGCGGCGGTTGCCGTGGCGCTGATCATTGGAATGTATGTACGCGGGCTGGTGTTCGATTATCACGTGGCGTGGGGCAGCACCTTTCTCGACACGGAAAATGTGCACGCTATCTTGTCCTTCTTACTTGCCCCCGCACTATGGCTATCCGGCATCCAGCTTCCGGACGCGGCCCAGATGGAAGCGCTGCGTGATGCTTCCGGCCTGACCCGCGCACAGTCTACTGCAGCGCCCTGGATTCATCTCTACGCGATAATGCTGCTATTAATAGTGGTGTTGCCACGCACCGTGTTGGCCTGTTGGAATCAGTGGCAGGCGCGCCGCCTGAGTGAGCACTTTCCGATGTCCCTTGATGAGCACTACTACCGCAATCTTCTGCGTATACAGCACGGTGCGGCGACTCAGGTATACGTGTTGCCCTACGCACTAGCGCTCGCCAGTGGCGCGGAGCAATCCCTGCGCAGAATCCTTGAGTTGGCATTCGACAACTCCCCACAGATAGAACTTGCCGCGACCACGCCGCAAGGAGGCGAGGACGACCTCATTGGCCTGCATGCGAACCTGGCGTCTGCCACCCATCTGGTAGCATTGTTCGACATGACAGCTACGCCGGAGGCTGAGTATCACGGCGCCTTCCTGGCGGCAATCGCAGCAGCAACGCAAGTGCCGGTATTTATCGTTGTAAACGAGAGCGGCTTTGCCACTCGCTTCAAGGAATATCCACAGCGCCTGATCGAGCGGCGCCAGGCGTGGACGACGTTTGCCAGATCGGTAGAAAAGAGTGTGCTCTTTTTTAATCTGGCGTCGCCGCAGATAGCCACGGATGTCAGCGCACTAAGGTCTTCCATAAACGAACTGGCGGCGCCGTAGGATGGATCATCCTTTGCCAAAACGGAGTATCGAACTGGTGCTTGCCTCGCACACCAACATTGGCAAGACCTCCCTCGCACGCACGTTGCTGGGCCGCGACGTAGGTGATGTGCGCGATGAAGCGCATGTCACGCAGTTTTCTGACCGCTACACCTGGCAGGAAACGGCGCAGGGTGAGTCGTTGAAATTGTGGGATACGCCCGGCTTCGGTGACAGCCAACGCTTGCTTAAGCGCATGCAGAAGTTGGGGACGCTAAGGGGCTGGCTACTGACCGAGGTATGGGACCGATGGCTGTACCCGGGCTTTCACTTCAGTCAGAAAGTACTGCGTACCGTGCAAGATGAAGCCGATATCGTGCTCTATCTGGTTAGCGCGGCGGAACCACCCGCCGCCGCCGCTTACCTCGACAGCGAAATGGAACTGCTCGAGTGCATCGGAAAACCGGTGATCGTGATCATCAACCAACTGGCCAGTGACCAGGACGTGGCGCAGGAAGCTGAGGACGTTGCGCAATGGCAACACTTCTTCGCACGCTACCCGCACGTTGTCAGCGTGCTGCCACTGGATGCGTTCGCGCGCTGTTGGGTACAGGAGTTCGTGCTGCTGGAAGCGATTCAGTCGGCTTTACCGGATGAGTTATGCCGCAGTCTCATGGGCCGCCTGCTCGTTGCATGGAAGACTGATGGGCTGAACGTTTTTAGTCAATCAATGCAGACGCTGGCAAGTTGCGCCGCCCATTGCGCCGTCGCGCGCGAGCCGGTTGCAGACTCCCATGACCTGCGCGCAGTTGCGGGCGGCCTGATGAACAGAGCGAAAACGCCCAAAAAGCAGCAGGGCGCGGAGCGCGCACTCAGCCAAGCAATGAAGGCGGAAACGGAGAAGGCAGTGGCAGAATTGGCGCGCTTCTATCGTTTGGATGCCACGGTGGAAAATGACATCGCAGTGGAACTGGGCCACGTGTATCACCCGAAGAAAGGTGTGTCGGAAACCCGCTTTACACTGCTGAGCGCCGTACTCACGGGCATGCTCAGTGGCCTCGCCGCCGACATCGCAGTGGGTGGATTGAGTCTGGGCAGCGGCATGATTGTCGGTGGTATCGCTGGCGCTGTTGGCGGCAAAGCCGCGGCCCTGGGTTACAACCGCGTGGCCGGGACAGCAGAATCCTGGGTCGAATGGGATGCCGCTGCGCTGGATGCTTTGTTAGAGCGCTTAATTATGTCCTACCTGATCATCGCGCATGCCGGGAGAGCTCGCGGCAATTCCGTGCTGAAACGAGAACATCCACGCTGGCGGTTGGCCGTGCCCGGCGCTATCGAGGCACGGCGCGAAAGACTGCGGTCAATCTGGGACGCACGCCGAACCGGCTTACCGGCGCAAGACGCAAAACGGCGCATCGAAGTGGACTTGCTGCCACTGCTTACTGACATCACATGGGATGTTCTGGAAGAACTGTACCCGCACGTCACCACATTGCGCGATCCCACTGCCACTTCACGCGTATAAACCTGGGCCGATAACTATCTGCAGTAACAAGGGCACTTAGCGGATCAGTAATCGGCGCAAGACTGTTCACATCATAGGACACCAGCATGCCTTCCTCGCTGGTGAACGCGGGATGGATCTTGGCGTTGTAGGTGAACAACTGCCCTGGCGCGCTGGACTCGGGCGTCTTGTAGACAAACACCGGGCCGCTCCAGGGGCCTTGCGGTTGCGCGGCGTACCAGGCCAGGATGTCTGCGGATGCGCCGCCGGTGTACTGGTGGGCGATGATCAGATAGCACTCAGGCAGGGCGCCGCAGTGGGTTAATCTGGCTGCGCCGAGCTGATCCTGTGTCTGGGGTGCTGCGGTCGGGCCTGTGTTACCGGACATGGGCACTGAGTCTTGTGCTTTTTCTGTCCAGCCGTAGTGTACCGGGCTGCCCGACATTACTCCCCAGTAGCGCCATTCTTCCGGCTGCGCCAGTTTATGTTTGGGTGCGCGCGCCACGTGTATGCAGTGTTCGGTACAAATAGTGTTGCCCGAAGGTTCTTCCCGCATACCGTAAATATAAGTGTATTTGTCGTCATCACTGATAACGGCGCCGCCATAGCTCACGCCATTGCTGGGCACGTTGATATAGGCAGGTTCGGCTGTGCCTATTCTATCCAGAGGCAAGCTGGCCATTGCACTGTTGCGCCAGGCAAAATCGAAGACGCCTGATCCTGTTTGCTCCATGAGTTGCACAAAGGTATACAACTGCTCGTTCTCGGTCACCATGGCGCCGCCCCAATAGTAGCAATGCTGGGTCGACGGGCATTGCGGTGGTTGGAACATGGCCAGCGCGTCAGCGGGCGGGATAAAGTCATCGCCGGGGCAGCGCGCGGCATCATAGGGCGAGGCGACGAAAGTCGGCAGGCTCTGCGTTTCTGTCGCGCCGCGCACTGTCCTGCGCAAGAAGGTGGTGAGTGTGCCGCTGGTTTTGTCCTGCAGTAGCAGCGTATTGCCCTGCACGAACAGTGCGGCATCGGGATTGCGCTTGCCCTCCCGTGTAACCGGGCCAATAAAGGTATCGGAGAACAGCCATAGCGTCTGCGTGGCAGACAGCGGGAGTGAATACGTGGAGTCGCCGCCGGTCCAGCCCGGGCCGCAGCGCATGAAAAGCTCGTTGAAGCCAATGTCTTCGCTAACCGTGACAGACAGCGGCGACAATGTCTCATCAGAGTCAAGGACACTACACGATAGTATTGTCATTACCATGGCAAACAGGGTAATGCGCGGAACGTTCTGCGCCCGACTGGGGATCATTATTTGGTGTCGAAAAAATCCCTCAGTGCAGCATACACATCAGGATGGTTTACGATGTGAATATGGCTCATGCCCGGAAAGACCCTGCCACTGGAAAAAGGAATGCGCCGAGCCTTATTCTTGGTCTTTCCCGCCGCACTGGGTAAACGCACCAACAGATCTCCCAGTAATCTTCCCACCGGGTGTTTGGTATCGTTTGAAATGGTAGCTGCGAAAAAATAGTAGCCCACCCCGTCAATCAGCGGGATGTCCAGCCTGGCGTTGGCGAACACGGCATCCGGGTCCTTACCCAACCATTCCTCGTCCATCGTATAGCCGTAACGCAAGTCTTTTACGCCAGCGCTGCGACTGTTGAGAATTCGAGCTGGAACCTGTGCCCCCGCAGCATCAACATTGCGCAAAACTCCAGTGAGTAGATTCACTACTTTTTCCAGTGGCGCGCCGAGGTTGGGCGCGCCCACACAGGCCACGTGACGAAGATACGCGATCCAGGGAAGCTTTTGCTCTGCGGCATAGCTGGCAGCGCTGCGCGCCACCAGACCGCCCATGCTGTGGCCGATCAGGGCAATCTCTTCTATCGGTACGGGATAGGCATCCAGCAGCTCGCTAATCAACTCTGCCAGTTGTCGCCCATTGTCAGAAATGTGCAGGCCAGTGTTGTAGCGTATATACACCGGTGTGAATCCGAGATCTTCATACAGTCGCGAGCCAAAGCTTTTGGTCGCATCGCCGTCATAGTACGCGGCAGAGGAAAAAGTCCACAGCCATTCCGTCGACGCAAGCCCATGTACCAGCACACAGACCTTGCTCGTTGCATCGGGAAACGCCGCAGATACTGTTGCGTCATTAATCTGCAGCGCACGCCCGTTGGAGCGCAGCGTCATTCCCTCAGCAAGATTATTGTTGCGCTGGCTCAGGTAGTCACCCCAAAATCCATTCAGCGATGCCTGAAGATAGTCGACACTCCAGTTGAGGGTACCGGCAGCAGAAGATTGCATGGGCGTGACAAGCTCATACTGTTCCGCCACCAGCGGCCCCCCCAGCCCCGTCTCAACCACGTCTGTCAGCGCATTGACAGAACGACGGCTGGCGCCATTAACCCCGCGAATGGACTTGAATACCGTAGTGGCAATCACGCCCTGTACACCGGTAACCACTTTCGCCACCGTGTGCACCGGCGCTACGGGTGCTAGACGACGCACCGTGCGTGCCACCACTTCATCGTGGGTACGCTCAACGAGATTGTTGGTCTCATCTACCACATCAAACAACAGATCGATAAACCCGCGGATTCGTCGCATTTGTCACTCCGATGAAAACAGGAACTAACCCGAACGAAGTCTAGCGTATCCGACAGATGGCTGCTTGACCAATTGCCGGGCGCGCCCGCATGATGTTGGGAATGATCAAACGTGGCGACCATCTGTGCAACTTGCAGCTGCGCCGGTGTACCAAGAGCGTGTAGCGAATGTCCACACTGGAACTGGTTTTTCGCGTGGCGGCCTGCACCCAGCTCTGCGTGTTGATGTTGCTACTGCTGCGGCGCAGAGCGATTAATCGCAGCTACGACTACGCAGCGATTCTTGCGCTCGGTATCGCCTCCTATATGCTGGCGCCGTTGGTCGTGCACCAGTGGCACTGGGGCGCGGCCGGTCATCCGATCATTTTGCTGGCCATCGTGGTTCCGGCGCTGTTCTGGTATTTCGCCAGCGCAGTATTCAGCGATGATTTTTTGCCTTCACCCTGGGCCAAATGGCTGGTCACCGCCACAGCATTGCTGGGCTTCAGCGCATTTTGCGCTAGCACAGGTTCCGGGGCGGTTTGCCGCGCGAATCTATGGCCCGTTCCTGGCTGGATAGCGCAAGTAGCCAAGTTGCTGTGGATAGCCGCTGCTTTTGTTACGGTCCTGAAAGATTGGCAGGCAGACCTGGTGGAATCGCGAAGGCGATTGCGACTGTTCATCGTGGTCGCCGGGGGCTGTTACATGGGCGCCGTCGTCATCATAGAACTGTTGCTACAAAACCGGGTCACGGCCGCGACCGAATTGGTCAATGTAAGCGTTCTCTTATTGGCAGTGACCGCGCTGTGCATTCACTTTCTCGACATCAACAAGACCAACGTTTTTGCAAAGATGGCCAAACCCACGCCGCAGGCTTTGCAGCCAAAATCTCCACAGGCCGCCCAGGTGGTGGCTCTCATGGAGCAGGATCGCGCCTTCGCCAGCGATCCGCTCACCATCAAGACGCTGGCAGATCGATTGCGCACCCAACCGCATCAGCTGCGGCAGGTTATCAATGGTGAGCTGGGCTATCGAAATTTCAATGCCTTTATTAACCTGTATCGCATCAAGGAAGTCGCGCAGCGCCTGCAGCAAACCGAATATCGCAACACACCGCTGCTTACGCTGGCCCTGGATGCCGGGTTTCGCTCCCTGGCACCGTTCAATAAGTCGTTTAAAGATCACTTCGGCGTCACTCCTAGTGAGTACCGCCACTCTCTAAAAGATTCCGATTAGTCTATAAATTTCAACAAGATAAACCCTGACAAATTTTTCCGTCAGGTATTTTTCAGAATCTAACAGCTATTTTTCACAATCAAACAGACACGTTTGTAGCCCTGCGTTCCTAATGAGCCAACACGCTCAATTACTTCGAGGGTTTCAAACATGCGATACGCCATCATACTGTCCGCAATATGCTTACTGCTGTTAGTGGTGGGTTGTCCTACAATTGCAGATGCGTTGGCAACAACACACGCCGTGCACGCCACTGTCGCCGGCATCGAGGTGCACACCCGCGTCGATTCTGCTCTCGCCAGCCAACTTATCAATGACAATGGACAACAGTTACCGGAGGCGGTGTCTGCGGACCTGCGCACACGACTGTCCTGTCGCTCGATCGACGAGCTCCCCAATGCGCAGGTTCTGCAGGACATCACCAGCGACTATTCCACCGACACAGCCACCGCACTGCTCATTCAATGCCTGTCCACGGTGCCACAGATACAACAATCCCAGCAACTGTTCCTGGCTGAACTGGCATTGCGCCGCAAGGCTGATCCGGACCAGGCCGCCTTCCTCGCCGCGAAAGCGAACGAGTACCTGGTGTTGATTGTTCCAGGCTGGGGTTACCAGACGAACGCAGCCGAAACGGGGTCCGACCTGGCTACGCCGCGTGAGATTATTGCGAGCCTGGGATTTGAAAATCACCTGGTGGCGGTTGAGGACACCAGCTCGGTTGAAGGAGGTGCCAAAATCCTGATCGCTGCCGTGAACCAGTACCAGCGCAGCGGCAAGAAAATTATTCTGGTCAGTGCCAGTTCCGGCGGCCCCATGGTGGCCCTGGCGCTGAATGATCCGACCATCGCCACCAACGCACAACTGGTCGGCTGGCTCAATATTTGTGGTGTACTCCACGGCACCCCGGTCATTGATAGGTTTTTGCCCTGGCCAAAGTCTCTGCTGCTGCACGCCATAGCATGGTATGAAGGCTGGAACTATATGGATCTGTTGAGCCTCAGCCGCACCCACAGCAAGCCCAGGTACGCAAAGTTCATCCCGCCTGTGCAGCTTACGATCGTGAACTATATCGGCATTCCATTTTCCGGGCAGGTGAGCGAACTGGGACAAGACTTGTATAGCATGCTCAAAGCGCAGGGCCCTAACGATGGGCTGACGCTGATCCCCGAGGCACTGGCGCCTGGTTACACGATCATGGCGGTAGGTATGGATCACTTTGTGAACAATGACCCGGAGATCGACCTTAAAACAGCCGCATTAGTGCCTGTGTTGCTGAAGTTGATTGAAGGCTGAGGTGAGAATAGTAGGAGGCAGGTGCGATAGGTGAAGGCCTCTCGGCGAATATCTCAGCCCTCTGAGCAAGAGAGGCCTTCACCTATCGTGCCTGCTGGGTACGAATTAGATCTGTATTCCTTTCACATTTAAACCTCGTTTCTTGATCCACGTCACACACTCCCTTTGGCGCCAGAGCGGTTCTTATGCTACGCGCCTGTATACTGTTTATTTAGCGCCGGACATGACGAGCGTGGTGTGACGAAGCGACTCGTGCATAATGCCCATACAAATGGCTTGGATGCCAAAGAATCATGATGACAACAGTCAAATCGAACGATACTTTCAATCCACTGACCAGAGCAGACGCCGCAGTGGCCATACTGGTCGGACTCATGGGTCTTGGTCTCTATGTGCGCACGCTGGCACGTTTCGTACTACCACACGACAGCGGTGAACTTCAGGTACTCGTCCACCAACTGGGCACCACGCATACCACCGGCTATTCGACGTACCTGATCCTGGGCAACATCTTCACACGCCTGCTCCCGATAGGAGACATGGCGTATCGGGTCAACCTGTTTTCTGCCGTTATGGGCGCCCTGACGCTAGTGCTGGTGTACCTGGCCGGGCGACTGTTGTCAGGCAGTCGCAGCGCGGGTGTGTTTGGGGCAGCGGCCTTGGCCGTCGGGTTTACCTTCTGGTCGCAGGCAATCATTGCCGAGGTTTACACGACCGGCGCGGCCTTTCTGGCTGCAGTCCTCGTGCTAGTACTCGTATGGTATGTGACTGGCAGGCGCTGGCCCATTATGGCGGCGGGCCTGCTGGGTGGTGCCGGGGTAGGTGCGCATGGCAGTCTAGCGATATTTGGTATCGCCGTGGGGATTTTTCTGCTACTGAGCTGGCGGCGGTGGCAGGAGTGGTTCCTGCCCGGCGTTATAGGTGCCGCGCTTGGCGTCGGGCTTTATGTTGGTGGCACGTTTCTCATCGATGCCAATACCGCGCCGGCCAATATCTTTCACGTGTCCTACTCCCCGAACCGGTCTCACCTTGGACTGACTCAGGCGGATCTGTCCAACCCACTGAGCCGCGTCTGGTTTGTGATCAGCGCTGGCAAGTGGCGCAATGCGATGTTTACAGATCCGCTTGATACCCCTCGCTGGCTGCTGGAGTATTTGCGCAACCTGCCCAGAGACATTTTCTTCCCGACCCTTGCCTTGGCCATCTTTGGCCTGGTGCGTCTGCACCGGCGGGACCAACGGCTGGCCGCACTGCTGGTGGTCGGCTTATTGTTGCAACTAATCTTCTATTTCAATTACGGCATGGGGCGAGCCGGCTTTGTCTTTTATATTCCATCCTACATGCTGTGGGTACTGTTGGCAGCGATAGGGTTCGCCGATCTGATCCGACTCATGTTCAAGGCGCCGCAGGAAGGTGGGTTAGGGCGGAGCGTAGCTGCTTTGTTGGTCGCAGCCATCTGTCTGGTGCCACTATTGTGGCCGCAGCGGGTTGCCATCCTCAAAGGCGAGGTCCCCTTCATGCTGGCGGATGATTCGCTGGTGCAAAGCGATACCTCCAACCTGGGTAAAGCGGCGCAGTTAACAACCGCGGCATTGCCAGACAACGCTATCGTCTTTGCCACATGGAGTGAGATCTGGCCCTATTACTACACTGCACACATTGAGCAGGGTAAGCTTGGCATTCAGTTTATTAACATCTATCCGTACACCGATCAGGTCGGTATTGCCGCGTCCCTGTTTGATTTTATACGCCAGAACATCGCGCAACGCCCGATCTACCTCGCCGACCGCTACCCCGAATTCGTGAACGTCGGCTACACCCTGCGTCCCATTCAGATGGGCGCGACGCGGTTTTTTCAACTCCATCCAGCAGTACCATAGAGCACATGCCAGACCTGATCAGCAATGCGATTATCGACGACGCGGTTGCCCAGGCGCTGCAGTTGAATCTGTGCTTCCTTGACGGACCCGGAAAAACCCGCCATGTACCTTTCAGTTTTACTCCGTGCCCGATTGGCGCCGCGGTATTTGCGCAGCTGGAGTCGGCCGCGCCGTTGCTGGGCAGGCTGACCCAGGCACTGGCAGCGCAGGACGACCTGTTACAGGAAGTGCATGCGCAACTGGCAGGCGCAGATCCGTTCTTCGCAGCAATGCTGTCGACGCACCACGCACTGCACAGTCAACCTGGCGAGGTACTGCGCGTACCCCTTTTATTGCAGCGCAGTGATTTTATGATCGACGCTCACACGGGCCCAAAGCTGGTGGAGTGCAACAGTATCGCTGCTGGAATGGCGCCGTTTGGTGACCGTATAGGGTCACTGCATCGCTATTTGCAGGAGCGTTGGTCCACAGAATATGCGCGCTGGCACACGACAGCACCTGGAACACTCTATCCAAACCCGGCCACCGCCAATATGGCGCGCGCAATTGCTAACGCCGCGACAAATATCGCCAACGAACTCGGCGATCGGGGACAGCGCAATTTTCTGATGGTGGTACAGGACAACGAGGACAACGTGTTCGACCAACGCCTGTTGGAGAACCAGCTGCGCCAGCTAGGCATGCAGACTCACCGCCGCACGTTTCGCCAGCTGCACCAGCAGTTGTCTAGCGGCCCCAACCAGAGCTTGTATCTTGAAGGGTGCGGCACGCTGCACGTGGTTTATCTGCGGGCCGGGTATCAGTTTCAGGACTATGTTGCGACGGACCTGGATACGCGGCGTTGCTGCGATGCGCTGCTGGCAACCCGGATGTTTATAGAGCGCCACCGGGTGGCGCTGAATGCAACCATTGCGCAGCAGTTGGCGACCAGCAAGCGCATGCAACTGCAGTTGACGAACGATGACGGCAGCCTGTTGCAGCGCCTGGGCTTTAGCCGGGATGAAGGCGATACGCTACAGGCTATTCTCGCACCGATGCGCAGCGTCAATGTTGACTCGGCGACGCGCCTGCGTGATGAGGGCAACGTCAGTGAATGGGTCTTGAAAAATCAGGGTGAAGGCGGCGGACACTGCCTGTTTGACCAGGACATCCTGCACCGGCTGGATACCCTGGGCGAGTCGGACTACAGCGCTTGGACATTGATGCGGCGCCTGCATCCTGCGGGCCGCGACAAAGACACCTTACTGCTGCGAGAGGGTCGCGCCCGAACCGCACAGCGGCTGGTCAGTGAAATCGGCCTGTTCACCGCGCATCTGGGCAGCGCTACTTTAGCTACTGACGATCCACGACCCGGCTACATCGGCTATCTGGTCCGGTCCAAACCACCACAGGTCACCGAGGGCGGCGTGCACAGTGGCTTTGGTGTGCTGGATTCACTGTTCATGGAGCCGGCAAAAAAGGATAAAGTAGGCCCGCCACTATAAGGCGGAGTCAGATACAAGTGATTACTGTTTTCGCTGTCAATTTATTCATCATCGGCCTGGTCGTGATGATGCACTACGAGTTTCTGCATCGAATCACCTTGCTGATGCCCAATCTGAACATGCGCCACCGCTTCCGTATCGTGCTGGGAGTCTGCGTTGCTCTTATCGCCCACGCCGCGGAGGTGTGGGTATTTGCAATCGCGTTTTATCTCATGAACCACACTGCGGGTTGGGGACATCTGGAAGGTAACTTCGATGGCTCCCTGATGGACTGTGCGTACTTTTCCTTCACCACATTTGCCACACTGGGGACTGGCGACATCGAGCCCCATGGTGACCTGCGGTTTCTGGTCGGCCTCGAAGCACTGACCGGGTTTGTGCTGATCACCTGGACCGCATCTTTCCTGTATATTGAAATGACCCGTTACTGGGACGAGGGCTAACGAAATGTTCTGGAGAAATTGTCATTTAGTCATGGGCGGCTTGGGGCTGGCGCTGTTTGTGCTGCAAGGACAATATATGGCCAGAATCCTCGGCGTCGCCGACCTGCCCGATGCAGCGCGGATGATGTACCGGAGCGCCCATATCTACCTGCTTTTAGCGAGTGTGGCGAACGTGATGGCTGGCTATTTTATGACACCCACCGCCGTGTTGAATTTCCTGCAGCGTCTGGTGGGTATTATCCTGCTGCTATCGCCAGCACTATTTATAGGGAGTTTCTTCACTGAATCGACGATCGCCACTCTTGATCGTCCTCTGGCAAAAGCAGGGCTTTACCTGCTGTTCGGCTCAGCGGCGCTGCTACTATTGGATGATGTCTATCGCCGCATCAGACACTAGCCGCCGCGATCGCTGCGCTGAGTGAAAAACCTAATATTCTCCTGCTGTGCATAGACGATTTGAATGATTGGGTCGGGTACTTAGACGAGGTTGCCTATGGGCAACTTATTCAACTGGTTTTCGCAGGCGGCGGCGAGGAGTTGTACGACCTCTCCATTGATCCCAAGGAACACAATAATCTGCTGGGTACCACAGGAAAACACGAGGGTGGAATCGCAACTCTGCTCTAGCATGAACCGTTGTGATGTACGTGCGATACCAGGCGAGTGGCAGTGGGCATGCTCCGCGGCGAATATCTCAGCAGTTTGAGCAAGCGGGGCATGCCCACTGCCACTCGCCGCAACGGCGTCTTCAATCATGATCCATCGACAACTAGCTCAGGTGCCATTGGTTTTGATATCACTTAACTAGCACGGATCGGAGCCACACTGTCGGCAGGCAGTGCCGTTACCTCACCAATTATCCTGGCAGCGATATACCCACATTGATGCAGGGCATCGCACAGAGCCCCCGCCCGCGCGATGGGCAATGCAATCAGCAGTCCGCCACTGGTCTGAGGGTCAAACACCAATTGCAACAGCGCATTGTCCGCTGACGGTGCGGACTCCAAAAATCGTGCGGCGCTGCGCACATTCGCCGGATACATGGTGCTTACAATACCGGCGCGACTCAACGCGATGGCACCGGGCAGCAAGGGCAATGCTGCCAGCTCCAGTCGCGCGCCCAGCCCGCCCGCCAGCATTTCGAGCAAGTGCCCCAGTAGGCCGAAGCCTGTGATGTCGGTGCAGGCTGTGGCGCCATGTGCGAGGGCTAGTTCGGCGGCAGCAGCATTACTCTGCAGCATTGATGCAAGCGCCGCGTCCACATCGCGCCCATCCGCGAGCAGCTGCATGTGGGCGGCAAATACAGCACCGGTACCGAGGGACTTGGTCAGCACCAGTTGGTCACCCGGCATCGCTCCAACCTTGCACAACAGTTTCCCGTCGCGCGCCATGGGCACACCGTTTACCGCAAAGCCCAGACTCAATTCTGTGCCTTGCATACTGTGTCCGCCGTTCAACTGACAATCGACCGCGACGAATTCGTGCAGGGCGCCCGCCAGCAGTTGTTCCAGTTCGCGCTGTAGCAGCGCGCTACTGGCATAGGGCAGGGTCACTGCGGCCAGCGCGGACACCGGCCTGGCACCGCGGGCATAGAGATCACTGAGCGCATGATTGGCGGCGATGCGCCCCATCTGCCACGGGTCGGATACCATCTGGCGCAACACGTCGAGGCTCTGCACCAGCGTAACGCCGGTCGGCGCCGGTACCACTACCGCATCATCGCCAGCGCCAGCGCAGTGCTGCGGAAAATCTTTGCCTAGTTGCGCCAGCGCGCTAGCTAAGGCATCGGCACCCACCTTGGCACCACAACCGCCGCAGACGGCTTGCGGTACAACGCTGTCCAATTCCGGCAACTTTTCCCCAGCAGGCAGAGGCATGCCTGCGGGCAAATCTTCAAAACGCGCCATGAATGCGCGATCGATCCTATCCTTCCAGCGCCAGACCCAGCGACCGCTGGCGCTGAAGTGTCCTTTATCCGCCGTCGCCTGTTGGTCGCCAAGCGCAATCAACGAGAGGAAGCGCTGCTGCGGTCGATGCTGTTGCAGCGCCTTACCCAGCAGCACAGCACGCAGGTTATGCGCCAGCACTGGCCCCTGACGCACGGCGTACACGCCAGCCTTGGGCCGCGGGTGATTGACCTGGGTGGCAATATCGCCAGCGCCGAAAACGCGATCATCGTGCAGCGCCTGTAGCGTATCGCGCACCGCGAGGAACCCGTCTCGATCCGTCGCCAGGCCACTGGCGGTAACCCACGGAGCTGCCGCCGCGCCAGTACACCAGAACAGTTCGTCATACGCTGCGCGCGTGCCATCACCCAGCACCATAGAGGCCGCCTCCACTGCTGTGACCCGGGCGTTACACTGCACGCGAATATTTTGTCGCTGCAATGCTGCCAGCACCGTACGGCGGGCGCGGGCGTTGTAGGTCTGCAAAATCTTCGCGGCAGCGCACCATACATCAATGTCTACCCGCTGACCTTGTAGGCGATGTGACATGGCCAGGGCTAACTCCACGCTGCCTGCGCCGCCGCCCACTACCGCGATGCGATAAGTCTCTGTGCTGTGGCGTGCCATGACGCGCGCGTGCAACTCCTGCCAACGCTGCCACAATCCGGCTACCGGTTTTACCGGCGTGGCATACGTTCTCGCTCCAGGCACAGAGTCCAGTTCCGGCTGCGAACCGATGTCGATACTGACCAGATCATAGCCCAGCGCGGGGCGACCCCGCAGTGACAGGCGCCGCGTGAGCGGATCAAGCGCGGTGACCTCAGCGCTAATAAACCGCACCGCCGCCCACTGGCACAAACGCGCCAGATCAATATTTGCTTGCTCGAAACTGTAGTGCCCGGCGATCAGGCCGGGGAGCATGCCGGAATACGGTGTGTGGCTGGCCGGCGACACCAGCGTGATCCGCAGGCCCGCGATGGGCTGCATGGCCAGCATGCGCAGCGCCAGTACATGGCTGTGACCACCGCCCACCAGCACCAGGTCACAACGCAACTCAGTGGCGGCCTGCACCCTAGAGGCCTTGCTGTGCCCAGGCGACAACGGCCTGACGGTCACCACTAAACATCTGCGCACCAGCGCGTTTGGACAACTGGTATTGGTACATCGGGTCGTAATAGTTTTCCAGCAGCAGTGCGATCCAGTGTCGATGCCCGCACAGATCCCCATCCTGCCACTGACGCGCAAAGGCATCTGCCATTGATGCACTGACCTGCTGGTGTTGCAGCCCGCCGAGGCGCTTGCGAATCCGCGCCAGATCACCCTGCAATTTTTCGCTGTGTAGACGCGCGCCATCCTCTGCGTACAGTTCCAGATAGCGGCGGCCCAGGTCTACCACGTAGTCTTCGATGACAATATCTATGCGGTCTTCCAGATTCTGCTCTACTACCAACATGGGCGCGACTATCATTTTCTCGCGCAGAGCTTCAGGCAGGGCGAGACTGCCGATAAGCCGACCCTCGTCCTCCAGAAAAATTGGTCCGGTCTTCGTCGCCAACAGCCGCAGCAAAGCAATGCTGAGGCCATTCTCAAAATCGATCTGGCTGGGCTGCGGCGTGGGCATCTGGCCGAAACTCGAGCCCCGGTGATTGGCCAGTCCCTCCAGGTCAACAGCTTGCGCCAGCTGGGCAATCACGCGCGTCTTGCCGGTACCGGTCTTGCCGCTGATGAGGACAAAGGAGGTACTGGCCAACGCACGCTCTAGTTCTTCCAGCAGAAAACGCCGCATGGCTTTATAGCCACCTGTGACCAGCGGATAGTCGATGCCTTCTTCATGCAACCAGCGCTGCACCGTCTGCGAGCGCAGGCCGCCGCGGAAACAGTACAGATAGCCCTGGGGATGTTGTCGGGTGAAGGCCGCCCATTGCGCCAGGCGCTGCGCTTTCAATTCTCCACAGACCAGTTGGTGTCCCAACGTGATGGCCGCCGCCTGCCCCTGCTGCTTGTAGCAAATACCCACTTGAGCGCGCTCGGCATCGCTCATCAGCGGCAGGCTTAGCGCAGAGGGAAACGCGCCGTGCGCAAACTCCGCCGGAGCGCGCATGTCCATCATCGGGGTGGGGCGAAGGAACAGCGCGCGATAGTCGTTGGTGTCGGGGCGCGCAGACATGGGCAGCGGTTATTCCACCTCGCCGCCAAACAGCGCCAGAATTCGCGCCTGCAGGCCGGTTATCGCATCGGCCATGAGGGCGAAATCAGCGTCCAGCCGGGCCGCCTGATCTGCTTCGGGGATGTCTTCGTTCTCTTTCATCAGCTCGTCCGCGAACTTGAGGCGCCGCAAACACAGGTCTTCGGCCAACAACAGGGTCAGACGTTCATCCCAGCCCAGTGCCAACCGCGCGACCTGCTTGCCCGCGTGCAAGTGAGTTTCCACCTCTTCACTTAACAAATCAACGCCGCGACAGCGCACCACGCCGCCCTCTTCGCCGGTCTCGCGCAATTCGCATTCCTGTCCCAGCTCGAAATCATCAGGCAGGCTACGGTGCAGCAGCCATGCCGTCATCACGGCCGTCGGTGCATTGTTGACCTGCGGCAGCAGCACCGGCAAGCTGCCGATGCCTTCACGCAGCAGATTGAGCAGTTCCTCGGCGCGCGCGGCGCTCGCCGCATCGACAAAAATCCAGTTCGCTGTAACGTCGATGTAGGCATACACATGAGTGGAGCGGCTGAACGCCCGGGGCAGGCAATCCTGCACGATTTCATCCTTCAGGTTGAGTCGTTCCTTGCGGTAGACCTTGCGCCCCTGTGCGGACTCGATCGCCGCGACTTTCTCCTCCAGTTGCTCGCGCACCACCGTAGAGGGCAACAGTTTCTCCTCCCGTTTCATTTTGAGCAGCAAACGGCCAGCGGCACCGTGCACCAGCGCTGTGGAGTCTCCGCCCAGTGGCGCCACCCATCCCATAGCCACAGCCTGGGATTTGGCGCAGGGCACAAAGCTGCGCGCGGTGAGTTTCTGCCCCAGTTGTTCAGGAGAGAGGTCGAACGGTTTGGTCAGGCGATACGCCCGGACATTTTTGAACCACATGGGAAGTCACGGCCTCTGGCAAAAGCCGGGGATTGTACCCCAGCAGGCGGGCAATACCAGCGCACAGTCGCCGGGAAGTCCCGATGGTCGCCTATTCATCGGGTGGCAGGGAAGAAAGCGCCACCGCGTACAAATTGTTAATCCGAGTGGCCCCCTGCATCGTTGTAAGGGCGACGTGAACCCGCTTTAATCCCTATCCTGAACAGCATTGCCCGGGCACGCCTCACTGCGGCCCGCCACCGAGGTTTGTAAACATGTCCGATAAGGCAAAAACCAACCCCTCGCAAACGCGCAAGGCACGTGACGTGGCGCACTGGGACCACGAGACAGATGTGGCAATTGTCGGTTTCGGCGGTGCCGGTGGCTGTGCGGCCATTGAGGCGGCGGACGCGGGCGCCCAGGTTATTATTTTTGAGGTGGCCAGCGCCAGCGGCGGTTCCACCGCCATGTCCAGCGCTGAAATTTATATGGGTGGCAGTGGCGGCACCCGCGTGCAGCAGGCCTGCGGGTTTGAAGACAGCACGCAGGATATGTTCACCTACATGATGATGTGCGCCGGCCCGCAGGCGGACGAGGCCAAGATCCGCAACTACTGTGAAAACAGCAAGGCGCACTTTCAGTGGCTGGTCGATATCGGCGTGCCCTTCAAGGACAGTTTTCACCAGGAACGGGCCATCATGTGCCTGACCGATGACGGCCTGCTCTACACCGGCAGCGAAAAAGCCTATCCGTTTGCGCAACAAGCCAAACCCTGCCCCAGGGGCCACAATCTCCATGTCGAGGGCGATAACGGCGGCCCGCTGTTTATGAAGATTGTGACGGACAATGTGAACAAGCGAAACGCCATCACCGTCGAGTATGAGACGCGCGCCCTGACTTTGATTGTAGATGACGAGGATGCGGTGGTGGGTCTAGTAGTGCGCCAGAACCAACAGGAACTCAACGTGCGTGCGCGCAAGGGGGTCATCCTTTGCGCTGGCGGCTTTGTGATGAACGAGGAGATGATTCGCAAGTATGCACCGATGCTCACAGCCGGTACCACGCCGATTGGCAATCCCGGCGATACCGGCACCGGCATCCTGATGGGCATGGCGGTGGGCGCCGCTGCGGTCAACATGCACGAGGGTTTTATCAGCCTGCCCTATTATCCACCGGCCAGCATGACCAAGGGCATTTTGATCAACGACCAGGGGCAGCGCTTCATCAATGAGGATGTGTACCACGGCCGCCTCGGCGCCTTTGCCCTGCGCCAACAATCGGAGCGACTCTACTTCATCCTCACGGTAGAGCAGTACGGTGACTATGAGCGGGTCAGCTATCTCGGCGCCAAGGTGGCCGGCACCGGCGAAACGGTGCAGGAACTGGAGGAGGAACTCGGACTGCGCGCCGGCACCCTGCAACACACCATCACGCTGTACAACGAGGATTGCAGCAACGGCGAGGACACCCAGTGCCACAAGGCCGCCGAGTGGTTGGAACCGCTTCACGCACCGCTGGTTGCGCTGGACATCACCCCGGGGCGCGGCGCCTTCGTGCCGTTCTTTACTCTCGGTGGACTGGACACACTGCCTACGGGCGAGGTGGTTGACCCGCAGCGCCAGGTCATTCCCGGACTGTATGCAGCGGGCCGCACCGCTTGTGGTGTGGTGCGCCGCGCCGAGGGCTACAGCAGCGGCATGTCGGTGGGCGATGCTTCCTTTTCCGGCCGCATGGCGGGTAAGCAGGCCGCGGACCGGGCAGGCACATGAACTACCTGCACACGATGGTGCGCGCACGGAACCTGGACGAAACCCTGGATTTCTACTGCAACAAATTGGGGCTGGTGGAAGTGCGTCGCCACACCAGCGAGGCAGGGAGATTTACGCTGGTGTTCCTGGCGGCGCCCGGCGATGTCGAGCGCGCCGAGCAGGGCCACAGCCCGCTGGTGGAAATCACCTGGAACTGGGATACCGAGGATTACACCGGCGGGCGCAACTTCGGCCACCTGGCCTACCGCGTGGACAATATCTACGAGCTGTGCCAGCGCCTGCTGGACAAGGGCGTGGTGATCAATCGCCCGCCGCGCGACGGCCACATGGCGTTTATCCGCTCCCCTGACGGCATCTCGATTGAGTTGCTGCAAGCCGGTGAGTCACTGCCCCCGCAAGAGCCCTGGGCATCCATGCCTAATACCGGCAGCTGGTAAGTTTGGGGTCAGAGTAAAAACCTCAGGTTGCCTCTCTCCGCGAGGGAATACAGTTGAGAGGTTTTTACTCTGACCCCAAACTCACTCTGACCCCAAACTCACCAAACTCACCAAACTCGCAACTCAGCTCACAACATCGTAACCAGCGTTTCCATAATCCGCTCCGCGTTGGCGGCGATGGTAAATGCCGGATTGACGGTCGCGGCACTGCCGGGCAGCAGGGCACCGTCAACCACGAACAGGTTTTTGTAACCGTACACCTGGCCGAGATCGTCGCAGGCATCGCCCATCAATGCGCCGCCCAACGGGTGCCAGATGGTGTTGGCAATGAATCCGGCCAGCGGTATTTCCGTGCCACCGGAGGCAGCGACCATGCGCTGGAAGCTGGCTCGCCTGGCCACCTCGGAGGGCGTGCCGGCATCGGGCGGCCAGAGTATGTCGACCGCATCGCGGCCGGCATTGTAGGTCAACTGCCCGAGCTCGTCCGGCACCGACATATACATCTCAAGTTGCGCGCCGAGGGGCGCGGGGGAGTGCATGGAGGTCACCGGGTAATCCGGATTAGTGTCGTCAATGAAAGCGACACAGGCCGGCCCGCCCTGCAGGCCGGGAATGGGTTCTGCGCGGGAATGCAGCAGCAACTGGTCGCCGTTGGTGCCCCAGCCGTGGCCGATGCGGTCATTCGCGCCTTTCAGCTCGCCCACCGCCTGGCTCTTCAACAGAAGCTTGGTAGTGTTCATGGAGCCCGCTGCGAGGAATAGGTGCGTAGCCTGCAGTTCATAGCGCTCGATCAGCTCGCCCTCCGCCGTGATATGGCGGCAGGTCACCGTGTAGCCCTGCGGCGTTTCACGGATCATCTCAACTTCCGTCAGGCTGCGCAGTTCCACATTGCCGGTGGCGATAGCGTCGCGCAGATAGTGCTTGTCGGTTGAAAGTTTGGCGTGGCTGTTACAACCAAATGCGTACTCTCCGATACTTGCCGCGGGAGGAATGATCCCCGCAATTTCCTGGCGAATGATGTCCCAGTCAAAGGAAGTGTTCGGTCTGATCACCTGATAGCCCGCCACGCCCGCGTCATCGATAAAGGCACGATGCGAGCGATATGTCGGGCTTGCCAGCACATCGTCGGGGATGGGTGCGGCGCCGAACTGCTGTATCACCCGGGGATAATAAATGTTCTCCATATCGTCGAAGCTGATCCGCGGGAAGACAGAGTTGAACGCCTCGCGCCGCGAGGGAATCAACACACCGCCATACACCAATGAACCGCCGCCTACGCAAGCGCCACACTGAGCGCTGATGGGTGTGCCGGAAATCGTCTCGACCAGTCCGGCATAAGGGGCGCGCGCCGGAGGCATCGTGGCGCTGGCAGACGGAATAGTCCAGTTTGCGCGGCGGTCGCCGATGTTGAGGCCAGGAAATACATTCTCGCCCACTGTTGGCCACTGCTGGCCGCGCTCCAACACCGTGGTGGCAATGCCTGCTTGACCCAGGCGCAGCGCGGCGACGGAACCGGCGAAGCCGGTGCCGATGACAACGGCATTGGCGGTGCTGCCGCTGATATTGTCGCTGCCGTCACTGCAGCCGGCGGCGATGACTGTGGCGGCGGTGAGCAGGGAGGTTCGGTGGATGAACTGTCTACGGGTAATCCTGGACATGGGGTGGGTTCTTATCGTTAGTTGATGTGAATAACTGCCACAGTCTAGCGTAGGGGAATGAAGGCGGACAAGGTAGAGTTGCGCGCGAGTATTGGGGTCAGATTGGGCTATATCAGCTGATTGGTGTGCATTAACATCTCCTTGACGCGAGCAATATCGCCAAGCGCTGTCGGTTAGATGGATTTGGCCACACGATTCATTACGCAGCGACAATCCTGAACTCAGTTGCCTTGGCAATCGGGCGGACATGATTCTTTTCGCGCTTGAGATCGACGATGCCATAATTCGACATCGTTTTCAGTGTGCGCAAAAGATTACCTGGCTTGCGCCCGGTTGCCTCGGCAAGGGCGGAAATGGACTCGGGCTTGGTCTCCGTGATGATTCTCAACAAAGCACGATTGTCGTCACTCAATACTTCCGCCAGAGACTTCATGGAGGTGAACCAGATTTTGGGCTCACTACCCTTGGGCTTGTAGTCGCCGCGCGCTATCGCCAGAACACGCTCGCGGATTTTCTTTTGCGGCATGATGTCGATCACTATCGGTTTCATGGTCTCCTCACTCCCGTCAGAACGCGGTCAACGTTTGCAACAGGTTTGGGGTCAGAGTAAAAACCTCCCAACTCAACGCTGTAGCTGAGCGAGACTTTCCGAGGTTTTTACTCCGACCCCAAACTTACTGGCGCTCGGTAAAATCACTGTGCGCCAGGGGCGACCCCATGGCCGTGGAGTGTATCTGCCGCTGTGCGCCGAATTGGACAGTCCACGACCACTGGCCGTGCTGAGGCCGCTGTAAACTAAGGCTGGCGCAATCGCCTGCGCGCACTGCCAGTGGCGCTCTGAACGGGAAGAACATCTGGCTCCAGTGTGTCGCTGGCGCCAAGGGTGAAGTGGACAGCCACTCCTGTCCGAGGTGCATATCGAACCAGCCCAGAAAGCCGTGGCAGGTCCCCTCAACGTTAAAACTGAGGTCCACAGTCACCTTGCACTGCGCAGTGGTGGCAGTGACAAAATCAAGCTCTGCCACATTCACCATTGCTCCCAGAAGCTGCGCTGCAAATTTTTTCGCGGCGTCACAATAGGCGGTATTTACCGCGTATTCACGGCCTGCACTGTAGTCAATGCAGTCGTCAATACCATCGCGGTCCGGTCCCCAGCACTCAATGTGGCTGGCGTAGTACGCAGGCAGGGAGACCGGCGCGAGAAACATCCTGGCCCGATCGGGAATTAATGTACCGCCCGGTGCCAAAAAGCGATCCCTGGCCTGAAACAACAAAGGCAATAAGTCTTCTTCGAGCAGAAAATTGCCGGTGAATACTGAGAGAATCACGTCGACTTTTTCATCCAGGGCTATGCTTTCCACGGGGCACTGCAGCACTTCGACGCGCTCCTCAAGACCGTTGTCCGCAGCAATTGCGGCGGCGGCGCGCACGGCGGCGGAGGGATCGACCAGATACACTTTCTGCGCGCCCAGGCGCGCGGCCTCCAGCCCGAGTACACCCACCCCGGCGCCCACATCGAGCACACGGCTGTTCGTAGAGACTGCCGCTTTAATGGCCCTGAAATAGGCGTCGTTGCGAACTCGATCAAACACCATTGAGCGGTGTTCCGTCAGGAAGGGAGAATAGCTCACGGAGGATGTGCGCTGCGCTGTGCGGATAGCGCATGCAGCGAGCGTTGACTGGACTCTCGCAATCCCCAGCTAAAAACAGACAGCGTGGTGTAGGTGTCATCCACTACAGCGCCGTTGACGATCGTGTTCCCACATTGTAACCAGGCATGCGCATTGAAAGACTCCTCAGCCGCGCCACTGCCCCTGCGCACGCCCAGGCTGAAATGTCCTGGTATCTGTCGCTGCTCAAGCAGTTGCTGCAACACCAGTACCTGGGTCAGGCAACGGCTCTGCCAAGGTGTATAGCGGGCAGCAATCGACACCAGACGACCCAGTTCTATTGCCTGCGCAAGCTGATCCCCGGGAACGGGCGCAACGGCCGGTGTGGTACGGTGCAAAGTCAGGCCTGCGGTAAAGTGTGACAATCCTTTGCGCAACAAGCGCAACCGTGTCCCTGCCAGCAGCAACCATATGCGCGCCAGTAGTTTTTGCCTGCTGGCGCCCAGCTCAGCAAATTTTTTAATGCGTGATGCCATATCGGGGTGTTAGGTCCTATGGATACTTGCCGCGTTAAGAATACACTGGTGGATCAATAGCGGCCATCTTGTGTACGCTACATCCTGACGAATAGAGCTAGAACTAAAACCAACATGGGTCAGCGCAGGACACGGCAAACAGGTTTCCCCAAGGTGTTGGCCTATATTACGCCGCACCGCAATATTTTGTTGGCCATAGTGGTGCTACTGCTGTTGGGCTCCCTGTTGTCGCTGGCCGGCCCCTGGTTGGCGGGCAAACTCACCGCGAGCCTGCTGGCAGGCAGCGCCGCCACCACTGCGCCGCTGCATATCCTGGGCCTCTGGTTCGCGCTGAGGTGTATGCACGCCGTGCTGGATTTTTTTACCGAGTACCACATTGGCTATACCGGCGAGCGCATGGCGACTGACCTGCGCAATCGCCTGTACGAACACTTGCAGGCGCTGCCACTGGGCTACCACCACCTGAATCGACGCGGCGATACCCTGTCTATCCTCTATACCGATGCCAATACGATCAGCTCCTTCGTGACGGATACCCTGGTGCACCTGCTGCCTGCACTACTCACCTTTTTCGGCGCAGGACTCGCGCTGGCCTGGTTGAATCCGTACATGGCGGTGCTGGCGCTGGTATTTTTGCCCCTGTATTTCATGGGCATGAAAATCATCGGTCGTTACCTGCGCCCGCTAGCACGCGCCTGGGTGGACGCCAACGCGGAAATGTACACCGTTATGGAAGAGAATCTGCGGCTGCTCCCCGTGATCAAGGCCTTTACGCGTGAAGCGCGCGAGCAACGTCATTTCGAACACGTAAACAGCCATCTGCTGGATATTTCCCGACGGCAGCTGCAAGTGCAATCGGCACTGTCGCCGGCCAGTTCCCTGCTGGGCAGCGCAGCGGTGGTGGTGGTTATCGCGATGGGGGCGTCATTGATCAACAGTGCGCAGCTGGCGGCTTCCGATCTTGTCACTGTATTGCTCTATGCCGTGCTGATGATGTCGCCGCTAGGCACACTGGCTAACACTTATGGCAGAGTACAGACCGTGCGCGGCGCCTCGGAACGTATCATCGCCTTTCTCGATCAAAAAACAGAGCCGGGCGATACCGGCCAACTGACCTTGAGCGGCATCAAGGGCGACATACGCCTGGACCGCGTGGCTTTCTCCTACCCTGGCAGACCGCCGTTGTTCGCCAACCTGGACCTGAGTATTGCGGCAGGCGAAACCGTCGCCCTAACAGGTCGCAATGGTGCGGGCAAATCGACGCTGGCACATCTGCTGCTGCGCTTTGCGCAACCTGCGCAGGGGCGCATCCTGTTCGACGGTATCGACATTGCAACCGCTACCCTGGCCAGTGTCCGTGCCTGTGTTGGCCTGGTGGCGCAACGCGTGCTGCTGGTCAATGGCAGCATTGCCGACAACATCGCTTATGGCTGCGAGGGCGTGTCCAGAAGCGGCCTGGAGAAGGTCGCGCGACTGGCCTGCGCACATGATTTTATAGTGGCACTGCCACAGGGCTACGATACGGTGATCGGCGATGAAGGCATTCGTTTGTCCGGCGGGCAGAGACAGCGGTTATCTCTCGCCAGGACACTCTTGCATGATCCCCCCATCCTGATTCTGGATGAAGCGACCGCCATGTTTGATCCTGCCGGGGAACTGGCATTTATCACTGATTGCGCTGACCTGTTGGCAAAAAAAACCGTGATCCTGATTACTCACCGCACAGCCAGCCTCGCACTGGCAGACCGTGTGTTGTGTATTGAAGCGGGCTACGTGACAGAAACAGCTTAGCCCGTACCGGAGGTTGGTAATGATTCACACGTCTTCCCGATTTGCCTTTCCCTCATTGGCGCTATCCAACACAGTGGCCCACTGCTTACTGGCATTATTTGTGCTGGCGGGCCTCGCCATGCGTTTCTACTTGGCACAGCTACAGCCTTTCTGGTTAGACGAGGCGTTTACCTGGAGTGCACTACACCATAGTTACCTAAACATTATCAGCTGGCAGTATCAAAACGATGCCCCGCCCGTCACTTACCTGCTGGCTAAGTTCATGTATGAGATTTCCAGTCACAGTGAATGGCTGATCAGAAGTCCTTTTGTGTTGCTCAGTGGGGTTAATATTTTTCTGGCCTACCGGCTGGGTACGGCTATCACCGGTAACTTCGGTGGGCTATTCGCCGCGATGTTGTTGGCATTTTCCCCGTTTTTCATACAGCTCGATATGCAGGCCAGGATGTACAGCCCCTGGGTAAGTTCCATGTTTTTGATAGTACTGGCGTATCGCGGACTTTATGTTGGGGCCCAGAAATCCAACATGTGGCGTCCAATCCAATTCCTGTGGTTGGGCCTCGCGCTGTCTTTGGCCTTCTGGGTCCATTTCATGAGCCTGTATTTGTGGGCAGCAGTTGGCGTAGCCTTGCTGTGGGAATTCTTCCTGCTGTTCAGGCAGAAGGGCTGGAGTCGGGAACTCGCCAATGCTGCGCAATGCGGCCTGTTGCTTGTTTTGATTGTAGTGATTTTGTGCTCGCCGGGTCTGATCAAACTATTGGCATTTAAGGATGCCGTCAAACCGATGGATTATTCAACCGACCGTTTGATGAACATTTGGAGTACATTTTTTAAAGGCACCTGGATGCCGATGACATTGGGGGCAGTACTCGCTGGCCTTGCGTTGTTTCCAGCCGGAGACAGAGTGCTTAGAAACTTTCTCATTCTCTCCCTGCTCATGGGCAGTATTTTCCTGGTGTTAAACCAAAACCGCCATTTTATAGATGCGCGCTACCTGGCGCCTTTGGCCATACCGGTGGTGCTTGGGTTGGCCGCACTGCTAGCCAGCATAAAATTGTTTCTACTGAAGCGATGGCCCTGGGCTGTATATGCCCTGGCGTTGCTGGTGATACTCGCGGGCGCGCAGCAGTTGACACTCGCGTTAAAAATGATCGAACGGCGTCAGGCCTCAACCCATGCCGGGAACAATTATTCACCGCATTTCATCAAAGCATTGCACAACAAAATTGCACCGGATGACGCTGTAATGCTGTTACCCGGATACCACCGTGAAGTGGCGCTATTTCAAGGATTTTCGGCCGATAAGCTACTCGAAAAGTATGATCAGGCTGCCTTGCGCGAGAATTTTGATTCCCCTCGAAATGCCTTGTGGATTATTTCGATTCGAGACTTCAATAACAAACGTGACACCGCAGAGTTGCGCGACTATCTGGAAACTCGTATGAGTTGCGTAATTGACGAGCAATTGCCAAAGGAATTTGTATCCAACCTGCATGAGTTGAACTCAATAGCATTGCGGTTCTTCGGTCAGTCCGTGATGGCTTATAGTCTGATGGACCATGGAAAACTGCTACAAACGCGCTGCGCGTTAACGGAGTCGCTGTAGGTTGGCGGCTGGCTGTATCGTGACGTGGTTCCAGTTCCCGGCTAGCAAGCTCCATGCAAGGATTCCACGGCATGGAAACACTAATCTACCGGAACATGTAGCGGCTTTTTCTGGACATCTCTGCCTGCTTGTACTTAACTTCTACATAGCCAATCAAATAATACTAATGTCAGGCAATCCGAATGAATAAGCATCTGTTTCATATCTCCACCCAGCAAACACCCAAGCGTTTACTCCTCGTCACGGTTAGCCTGATGCTCGCCATGCTGCTAGGCGGCTGCTATTTTCCGGCGGCGGTTCGCGACCTCGGCAGGCCTGGCGGGACTACACCCTGGTGGTGTAAGGGTTCACCAGACCTTGCATCGCAGGAGTGTCTCGATTTTTCGTGGAACCTGGATGTCGGCGTAACTACGGCCATGCTTAGTCCGACATTGGCTGACTTTGTCGGCGCGACAGAAATTACCAATCGCCCGGCCAATATTGGCGTGCCGTTTTCCAAAGTTGCCACGCCAACAACGTTTAATCCGTATGTACCAAACGTCTATTTGTACGACGGCACTAGCACCACGTCACGCTTGCTAGGGGTCGCGTGGGAAATCAGCGCGGCGACCGCGCCGACCGGATTTGTTGGTGCGCGCGATGTCTGGATTCAGAACGCTACCACCAATAATTGGTGGCTGACCGCCTGGGTGATTCGCGGCCATGAAAATCACCCCGGTGTGTTTGCGCCATTGCATCCTTGTCTGACATCTACGGGCTCGATCCTTACCAGTACCACCGATACCTGCTACACGGATTCTCACACCGAGGCGTTTGAGATCCTCGTCGCCAACGATGATGGTGTGCAGGCACCGGGCATCGACGCTCTCGTTGAAGGCCTCTATGGCCTGCCGAACACAGTTGTGCACGTGGTCGCACCAGCGGCAAACCAGTCCGGCACCGGCGGGGCTACTACTCCGGCGCCCTATGTCGTGTCTGGTGTTGCAGCAACTACACTCAGCGGTAAGCCTGCCACGGCTGTTCTCAGTACGGATCCGGCTGACACCGCTGGCAGTGGTTCTCCTGCTGACGCGGTGATATTCGCGCTCGGCAATCTACTGCTGTCGCCAGACGTGATACTTAGCGGTATCAATGAGGGGCAGAACTATACCAATATCGGGCGCATAGTCTCGGGCACTATTGGTGCTGCTCGGGCCGGACGCAGCAGCGGCGTACCTGCGATTGCCAGCAGTCAGGGGATTGTCGCAAATGAAACCACTGATTTCCCCACGGGCGCTACCGCAACGCTGGCTTTGCTGGAGGACTGGCGATTGGGTCGGACAGTGAACACCACCAAGAGTGTACTAAACATCAATATTCCTACATGTCTTGGTGCGTTGACGCCCCGCGGTACCTTAAACACCGTGGTCAAAACAGCACTGGAGCCCGGTGATAATTATGGGTTACAAGACTGCGCCTCAGTCGAGCCGATAGGGAATATCAACAATGACCTGGAAGCCTTTAACCATGGCTTTATCGGGATCACTGATATCAACAGGACTGAGATGCTAACGGTCACATCGTTCAACATGGGGCTGGCATTGAACTTCGTGCCCTTTACCCAGGAACGACTCGCTGCGAATGAAGCTATATTTGAAGATTACGACAGCGATGTCATTTGCTTTCAGGAAGTTTGGCTGCCTGGGCACGTCGCGGGCATCGAGCAAGCCCTGGGTGGGTCCTATCCGCATATTTATAAGGTGCCAGCTCAACAAGTCATTACGGCGGGGGCTGCGTGCACGTTGCCGGAAATTACGCCTTTCGCCGATTGTGCGCTGGCCCAATGTCCTGGTCTCACGGGCGCCGCACTGGTAGCCTGTGCGCCCGCTGCCTGCGCTGCGTTTCTCCCCAGTGGGGTGTGTCTTGATGGTGTAATCGGCGCGGTCGGAATACCCAATGTCACCGTGGCAGATGTCCTCGCAGCGGTTACACAGCCCACTGGAAAATTCGCCTTCGATGGCGCATTGGGACTGATTCTGGCGTCAAAACATGAACTGAAAAATCGGCAGTTCCAGGATTTTATTGCCAACTCCAGCGGCAACCACCGCGGTGCGCTGTATGCAGAAATCGTACTCAATGAGCGGACACATGTCGTCGGTTGCACGCATCCTACTGCCAATCTGGAAGCGACTATTGCCTATCCCTCTTCCGGCAATTTCGCATCCTGGGAGGCGGAGAACCGTTTTATGCAGCTCCAGATGATTGCATTTGCAAACACCAAGGCGAAGGGCAACCCCATCTTCTTCGCCGGTGACTTTAACTGCAGCATCGCCAACGCTACAAATGGTGTCGATGCGGATTTTGCCCCCAACTGCCAGCTGTGGTTAGACAATGGCTTCACTGATCCCTCTGCAGAGCAATTGCCATGCACCTTCTGTGAAGCAGAAAATCTGCTACTCCAGGCTGGAGGTGGTAGCGGTGCCTTTGCTCTGGATCATATCTTCGTGAAAAACCTGGGAGCGACCGATCCAATCATTGCCGAGCGAGTGTTTGACGACCCGGTACTGATACACGCGTTGAATCCGGTGTCTGAGCTTGCTCCGGAAAATGCACCGATGACAACGCATCCTTCGGATCATTTTGGTGTTCAGCTGGATATCAGGCTGCCGTAGCGCTGGGGGATAGTTAAAATGGCAAGGAGCGCGGCACCAACCCGTCGACCTCATGGTTTATTCCTGGAATGATGTTAGTGCCGTCTGCGGCGGAGGGCCTGCGTGGGCTTCACCGAAGCTCGCCTTTTTGCCAATTTGGGCCTACCGGCAGCACCTTTCACATTGCAGTGGTCAAGATACAGGGCTACGAAACACCCACTAGGTTGCGGTAGACAATAGCCGCCGTAAGACCTGCAAAAGGTACCGTCCAAATCAACCCAATGCCAAGTGGCACTGCACTAATCATCATATTGTTGAGCGTGAGGAAAGCTACTTACTCATAGACAGGGCCATTTGCCTATCAACGCCCTGTAGACGGCGTCGATGGGGCCCTCTCCCAGATGTTGGGGATTTGCTTTCATGTAATCGACATACACTGCAACCGCTTGCAGCCGGGTAGTGCCGGGTGGCGCACAGACCAAATCCCTTTGGTTGGTTGCGCCGGAGATGGCCTCCGCATACCGAATGCCACCTTCAAAAAAGCCATAGCAGAAGGACAATGCGGCCGTGTAGTCTGCCTGTTCCGGCGTGTGCGTGCAGATATTTACCAGATCACCGGCGGAAGTCAGCCTGAGGTCCTTAACGGTAACTGCGGTGGTATCGGCCGACAGTTTGCCTGGTGTCACCCAACCGGCGCCTAACAGCACTACGCTTACTACGCCCAGCCATCTCCAACAATTCATCGTTGTCGCTCCTATGTCAATATTCTTCAGATTCAGTGACAAGTTGCCTTAGTCAGTCACGTTAGTCAGTCACGTTATTGGCCGCCTTGTTGCCGCAATCGCTCATTCTCTTGTCGCAGTCGTTCGTTTTCGGTTTGTGCGTCTTCACGTTTGTTGAACTGATCATACAGAAAACCACCTGTCGCACCGACAGCGGCGCCAATGACTGCACTTTGCCTGCTGGTGCCAAGCAGCGCTCCACCTAATGCACCCACTGCGGCCCCTGTTCCGGTGCGCTGTTGCGTCTCGTTCATGGCACAACCGCCGACGCACAGTGCTGCTATGGCGACGAACACCAAAAGTGGGGAGGCCATCTTGTTACGATTCCGATGAATTGCAGAGTCTCGCTCAGTGTGCATGATTTTTTTCTCCAGTTGCATCCGTGAAGAGGTTGATTTCTTCCAAATGAGTTTAGCAGAAAGGCCCCCTTAGTAAACCACCTGTACGCACGAACGCTATCACCACAAGGGATAGCGCCTGGTGCAGCTGCACAGATTGTGTAGGTTAGTGCAAGGGCGAAGTCTCCAAAACATCCAGCGCCGCGAGCTGCTCGACTGAAAGCTTACTGTCTCTTGGCATAAACCCTGTGGCCATTAGCCCTATGTAGGCCGCGAGTCCGCTTTCAGCGTCTGTCTGCAACTGATAGGGTCCCTCCAGGGTCCCTTCCCTTGTAGAGAAGTACCATTTCCCACCATCCTTGATAAATCGACTGGGGCGATACTTTCGGTAAACTTCCTTATCCGTTCTACGTCCGTTCTCCATCAACAAAAACTTCCCCTAATTGCTAAAACTACGCCTCGCTAAATATTACACATCGGTTTGCAGGAAATTGAGAATCCAGCGCCCGACGCGCTGGCCCTGGTGGTCGCCGCCCAGCGAGTCAATGCCGGTGGTGTAGACGTCCTCGCCAATGCACTCGCGCCTGAACACCATGAGTTCGCGCGCGTAGTCAGGCCGGAATTCGGGGTGGCCCTGAAACGTCAGGATATGATCGCCGATCTGGCACACGGCGTTCGCGCAAAACTCACTCCCCGCGAGCACCTGCGCATCTGCTGCCACAACCACGACCTGATCCTGATGGCTGACCAGGATATCCAGATCCATGTCTTCCTGATCATGCCAGGCGGGGAGGGTGGTGAAGCGGTGTGTGTGCAGACCTACGCCCCAACCTTTGGGCGACTTCTGGGTTTTGCCACCCAGAGCGTGAGCGACCAGCTGGTGGCCAAAACAAATTCCCACCAGTTTCTTGCGCCGCTGGTGCAGCTCTCGAATATACGCCATCAGCGCGACTATCCAGGGCTTGTCCTCGTACACGCCGGCCTTACTGCCGGTGATGAGATACGCGTCGACCTCATCGATGTCCGCCGGGTACTGTCCGCGCTCGACGTCATACACGACGTAATCCAGATCAGGGTCGGCCTGTCCCAGCAGGGCGATGAACATATCTGGATATTCACCGAAATCAGGCACCCACTGGGGCCGTACCGCATCCGTTTTTAGTATGCCCAGTTTCATCGCCCGTCCGCCTTCACGCTCTGAGTGCCCCCACGTACGCGCCCGTCACCAACGCGTCCATGATAGGTAGCGTGTCCAGTGCTGTCCATACAGGGACAGGGCTGATAATGTGTGACTTCCTACAGAAAACCGGTTACTGCAACGTGCTCTTTCCAAGACTATTCCTCGCTGCGATGTGGCTGTGCTGCAGCACCGCCTTCGCCTTCACCGGGTCCACCAGCTGCCAAAACTGCCACGCACAAGAGCACGCACAGTGGCGCGGCTCACACCACGACCTGGCCATGCAGTTGCCGGGCCCCGACACCGTGCTGGGGAACTTCGACAACGCCCGCTTCGACTACAACGGCATTACGACACGCTTCTTCCGCAAGGGCGACAAGTACATGGTCAACACGGATGGCGCGGACGGCAAATCCAGGGATTTTGAAGTGGCTTATGTGTTTGGTGTGGATCCTCTACAACAATACCTGCTGCCACTGTCCCGAGGGCGACTGCAGGCCCTGAGTATTGCCTGGGATGCGCGCCCTGCCGCCGCGGGAGGGCAGCGCTGGTATCACCTGTACCCGGACGAGAAAATTGATTACAAGGATCCGCTGCACTGGACCGGCTCCTACCAGAACTGGAACACCAGCTGCGCCGAGTGCCACAGCACCGACCTGCAGAAGAACTACGAGGCGGAGTCCCGCTCCTTCGACACAAAATTCGCCGAGTTGAATGTGGGCTGCGAGGCCTGCCACGGTCCTGGCGAACAACATCAAATTCTGGCTAAAGAAGGAAAACTGAAGGGGTCAACGAACGGCGGCTTCCCCACCGCCCTGGCACAACGCGGGCAGTGGGCTTTCCCAGCGGGTGCCCATATCGCCAGGCGCACTACACCACTGCAATCCAACGCCCAGATCGACAGCTGCGGTCGTTGCCACTCGCGCCGTGGCACGCTGGGGGATTACCACTACGGCGCAGAGCTGCTGGACACCCATCGCCTGACCCTGCCGCAAGCGCCCCTGTATTACCACGATGGGCAGATTCGCGACGAGGTTTATGAATACGGCTCCTTTGTGCAGAGCAAAATGCACCAGGCCGGTGTGGTCTGCAGTAATTGCCACGAGCCGCACAGCTTACAATTACGCGCTCCTGGGAATGGCGTGTGCGCCCAGTGCCATGAAGCGGCTCATTACGACGCACCACAGCATCACCACCACAAGGACGATTCAACAGGCGCGCAGTGCGCCAACTGCCACATGCCACAGACGACCTACATGGGTGTGGACGTGCGCCATGATCACAGCATGCGCATTCCACGCCCCGATTTAAGTATGGTGATGGATACGCCCAACGCCTGTAACACCTGTCATCAGGACAAGGATGCGCCGTGGGCATTGGAGGCGCTGCGGCAGTGGGGCGTAGAGTTCCGTGATACCGGCAATCATCCGGCGCGCGCCTTCCAGCGCATCGCACAGGGCGATACGCGAGTCGTGCCGCAACTCGCACAAATCGCGAGCGACACCGGGACCGCTCCCATCTGGCGCGCCACCGCCATGGAAGCACTGGGGCAGGTCGGCGGGCGCGACGCTTTGCAAACGGCTACCCAGTTGCTGTATGACGACGACCCACTGCTGCGCGTCAGTACCGTGCGCGCCCTGGATTTCCTCCCGCTGCAACAGCGCCTGCAGTTACTGGATCATTTGATAGACGATCCGGTAACCGCCGTGCGCACGGAAGTTGCCGCATCACTGGCCGGGGTGCCGCTGGATCAGGTCACGCCGGAGCAGGCCGCAAAACTGCGCGCGCTGTTCGATGAGTATGTGAGCATTCTGCAGCAGGATGCCGATATGCCCGGGGTACAACTGCAACTGGGTATTTTTTATGTCACTCGCGGCGATGACAAAGCGGCGGAAGCCACCTACCGGGAGGCGCTCTTTCTCAATCCGCAACTGATACCGGCTTACCTGAATCTGGCGGACCTGTTGCGTGCGCAGTCGAAGGATACTGATGCGCGCCAGTTATTGCTAAAAGCGCTGGCGGTCGATCCGAACAACGGCCCCGTGCTGCACGCGCTGGGCCTGCTGGAAACTCGCAGCGGGCAACCGGAGACTGCCCTTAACTATCTACAACAAGCCGCAGAGTTGGAAACCGAGGGTACCCGGCACCGCTTCGTGTATGGCATCGCCTTGCACGATCTCGGACACCCGGACCAAGCCATCGTGCAATTACAGTCACTGCTGCGCAGCGTACCGCAGAATGAAGAGGTACTGCTTGCACTGGCCAATTACAGCGCGGAGTTGCGTCAGCGTAATGAAGCCCTGGTCTATGCCAAAACCCTCACGCAAATTGCGCCGGGCAATCGCGGCTACCAGCAGCTGTATCAGAGTCTTGCGGCGGAAGCGCAGTAACCGCTGCGCGGGAAACGTAGCTGCTGGCCAGAGTCTGGCGCTAGTTGGCCTGCACAAATAGCAGGTGCAGCGTGACCGGAATGGCGCTGCTGATAGCCTTGAGACCCGCGACTTCGCGCAAGGCTGTGACACCGCTCTCCAGACCAAAGTCTGCAGCATTTATCACTACCGGGCGGGCCGTGAATACACGCAGGCTGCCATCGCCTTCCCCCACGACCACCACCGGCACTGTCAGTGTCTTTTCCTTGCCATGCAGGGTCAGGGTGACGGGCAACTCGGCGGTGACAATACCGCCCTTTGCAGCCTCAGCAAGCACCGCAGGTTCCACCTTTGCGGACAACTGGGCCGATGGAAACTTGACCGTTTCAAACAATAGTTCGCGCATGCGCTCGTTACGTATCGCCACCAAAGTCTCCACACTGTCCAGGCTAATCGTCATCTGGACATTGCCCGCAGTGCCGATATAGCCCACAAGATCGGCAAAGCTATGCACTTCACCCACACTGTCGTTCTTGATGGAGACAAAATTGATGACGGATTTGGTGTCGTCCAATTCCCAATCTGCCCTGGCGGCAACGCAAGGGATCAGCAAAAATACGATCAGTAGTGCATGTTTGAGTATTCTTAGTGTGTTCATGGTGCTGCTCCTTGATTGGGCAGGGATCGCTGCGGGCATTGAGTTATTCCAGTGCTTTCACAGAGTTCATCGCCTAGGCTATCATGCATCCTTAAGAAATGTCTGAACGAACTTTCCCTTCGTGCATAACAGAATAGTAAATGAGGCTTAGCCATGGCAATAGTGACTTCCGCACGCCGTTGTACCATCCCGCTCGCGCTATCCGCAATCCTGGTGTCAGGCCTCGGTGGCTGCAACAACTCGTCTGATTTTTCCCTGGAACTGCCCGGCGACGATATTTTGATGAACCAGGTCCAGTATCTTGGGAGCCACAACAGTTACCACATTCAGACACGCGATGATGTCTTCGAATTGCTATTGGCGTTTATTCCTGATGTCGCGCCGACGCTGAAGTACACACATATCCCGCTGCAGGAACAGTTTGATACGCAGGGTATTCGCCAGATAGAGCTTGATATCTTCCATGATCCGCAGGGCGGCCTCTACGCCAACCACCCGGTGCGCACGCTATTCGGGGAGGATGCCGCATCGGGCATCCCGGCATTGGACGAGCCCGGCCTGAAGGTCTTACACGTACAGGACATTGACTATGAAACAACCTGCTATACCTTTGTCCTCTGTTTGCTGGAAATCAAAGCCTGGTCCGACGCCCACCCGAATCATCTGCCCATCACCGTTCTGGTAGAAGCCAAGGACGATGTGATTCCCGATCCGCTGACGTTAGGCTTTGTCGTGCCGCTAGAGTTTGGCATAGACGCACTCAACGCAATTGATGCAGAAATTCGCAGTGTCTTTCCGCCGGAGCAAATGATTTTACCTGACGATGTGCGCGGCAACTTCGCTACACTGGAGTTGGCCGTACTTACCCAGGGTTGGCCGCGCTTGTCACAGGCGCGCGGTAAAATTATGTTCGCGCTGGACAACACCGGCGGTGCGCGCGAGAACTATATCGCGGGGCACCCCTCACTGCAGGGGCGGGTACTGTTTACCGACTCACCTGCCGGTACACCCGAAGCGGCTTTCATGAAACGCAATGACCCGCTGGCAAGTCCCGGTGAGATAGCATCATTGGTTGAACAGGGTTATATGGTGCGCACTCGGGCGGATGCCGATACCGTGCAAGCGCGCAGCGGCGACACGACGCAACGTGACGCGGCGCTCAGCAGCGGTGCGCATTTTGTCAGCACCGATTATCCGGTGCCCAATCTGGATTTCAGCGATTATCAGGTGACCTTGCCCGGCGGCGGTATTGCGCGGTGCAATCCGGTTAGTCCAGGGAATTGCATCCCGGATGCGTTATAGCATCAAGTAGCAGTTGTTTGATGCGTATTTGCGCTTGCTGATCGAGACCGCGTAGGTCTTCGATTGCTAGCGATCTGTTATTGATAAGGGTATAGAGAGTATCTGTTCGTATTTCGAGCCGGATATAGTGGGTATTCGCGCGCTGGGCGGGAGCCGCTGAATCCCTACTGTCGTCGGCGAACGTTCTCATAACAGGCCAATCCATCTTTTTAATGGAAAACTATTGCTCCCGGTTTCGATTCGACCAATGTGAGTCTCGGGACCCGCTTTTTCCCACTGTAGTCCATACGCCTGCGCTCACGATTCAAGCGGGTGATATGCAGATAGATACTGGCCTCTAATTCCGGCGCAATTTTTTGGGTCACTTCTTTTCTCAACCGGTCTATGGCAGCTTGAAAAATCTCCATGCAGTCGTTAGAGCGATTGAGTTTCTCCAGGGTCTGCGTCAGGCCCGCCAGTGCGTGAATAAACCACTCCACCGCCCTGGGCGATTCAATAGCACGGGTTGTCATCAGAATCTCAGCCGTTTCATAGGCACAGCCCATGTGGGGAAGCGCCTCTTCCCAACGCTCCCGCTGCGACAAATGCCACCCCGTCTCAAAGGAATTGGCGCACCAATGCACGGCCTGATCCGGTTGCGTGTACAGCCACTCTCGATGATTGGCGCATAGAAATCTGAGCTTCATGGTTATTACTTCCAGAGGGGTTTTGATCCGTCCTCCAGAGAGTACAGCGGCCACTATTTAAATGCAAATAATTCTCATTTGCATTTTCATGTCAGGAGCAGCTTGGTCCCAGCGATAAACAGCACCACGGCAAGTACGCGTTTGATGCTGTGGGAGTTGAGCTTGCGGCTACCGAAGTATGAACCAACAAAACCACCGAGACCTGCTACCAGCAGCAGTGGTAGCAGAAACGACGGCATGGACGGTGTGTTCGACAAGGTGCCCAGCAGACCGGCGACAGAATTGAGCAGGATGAACAGGGCAGAAACAGCCGCAGCAGTTTTGGAGTTTGCCCAGCCCATGAACAACAGCAGCGGTGTGAGAAAGATACCGCCGCCCGTACCGGTAAGACCCGCTAGCAGGCCAATCACAGCTCCAGCGGCAAGCGCCGCCATTACAGGCGGGGCGGCTATCGGTGTCTCGCGCTTCGCATCAAACAGCAGACGTACTGCGGAAAACAACAGCACCAGACCCACCAGGAATTTGAAGCCGTAGTCGGGCAGCACAACATAGCCACCGACAAAGGCAAGGGGCACGGCGAGCAGTGCGAACGGCCAGAACAGCCGCCACGAAAAGTAACCCGCGCGCATGAACTGCCACGTGCCAATAGAAGCCACCAGAATATTGAGTGCCAGTGCGCTGGGCTTAATAACCGCAGGTGCGAGGCTCAGCAGTGACATGACCGCGATATAGCCCGACGCCCCAGCGTGACCCACCGCTGAATACAGTACCGCGATGATGAAGACGCCGCCCAATAAAAGAAATAGCGTTTCTAGTTCCATGTAGACAGCACTGATTCCTGACTATTCGTTTTACCTAACGCAACACGGCGGCGAAAGACACGCCAAGAATGCCGAACAGCGCGAGCAGGCTTACTATAAAAGAAATGGATCTCAGGGTCTTCAGGTTCGCGTAATAACACATCATATGCACCAACCTACTGGCGATGTACAGCAGGGACAGCGAATTCAACCAGGTCGGTGTGGCTGATACCGCAAGCGCAAACAGGGTTAGCGCGATAAACGCCGCAACACTTTCATTGGTGTTGGCATGCGCTCGATGTGCGCGAAACAGCAGTTGCGAATGATCTGTCGGTATAGACGCGCCGGGAATATGTCTATTGACTAGCCCCAGGATGTCCGCGACAAGGAGCTGTAACAGCAGCATACCGCCGATAAGGCCGAACGAAGCAATCGTCGGCATGTAAGTCGTGAGCAGATTTTCCATTCGACCTCCTGAGGTTTCGTAGTGTTGCACCGCCAAACGAATCTGCCGATAGTATAGTCTTATGTTGGGCTCAGAATCTTTCTGAAGGTCAGATTAATTCTTGGTCCGCAGGGTTTCGTCTGCTTCGGTACACCGTGCTTCCAATACGCCTGAGTTAACCCTTTCATCACCAGCAAACTACCTGAGGGCAACGGAAGCTTTACGTTTGCGATATCCTTCCTGTATCGGTGCTTCAGCACAAAATTCCGCGCTGCACCGAACGTCACAGACGCGATGACGGGGGCCGGGCCCAACTCCGGCTCATCGTCGCTGTGCAAACCCATGCCATCGCGATGGTCACGGTAATAGTTCAGTAGAACGCTATTAAAGGCGCACAGGCAAAGCGACTCAACCTTCTCCTTCACTGACAGCAAGGTGGGCGTCCATGGCAGCGCACTCAGGGTAATGCCGGAATAGGAATATGACTGCGCATCATCCCCGTACCATGCGATCAGTCTGGGCTGCATGTGCGTCTTTCCCCAGACGGTCACCTGTTCATTTCTCCAGGGTGTCTCTTCGATCAGTTGCTGTAAAAGATCATTCTCGTTGCCAAAGCCAGCAGACTGCCAGAGAAAGAGTTCTGCATCGGTGATGGGCAGAACTTGCTCGATATTGGATTCAAACAGGTCCATCAGTACGCAGTCGCTGCACAGCCTTCCATTGCGGGCCGCTTACCGGCGCAATGGAGAGACGACCCTGTTTGAAGATACTGAGTTCGGCCGTTATCGGATCGGCCTTCAGTTTTTTCGTTGGCACCACCTGCGGGAATTTTTCTACCAGACGCACATCGACGCAGTACCAGCGGGGAGCATCGGGCGCCGACTTGATATCGTAATACTGACTGTCCGGATCAAACTGCGCAGGATCAGGGTAGGCCGCTTGCACCACCTCCATAACGCCCGCCATGCCAATATCTTTGCAGCTGGAATGGTAGAACAACACCAGATCGTTTTGCTTGACCAGATCGCGCAGGTTGTTGCGCGCCTGATAGTTGCGAATACCGTCCCAGCGCGCTGTTTGCTTTCTCTCGGCAGCGAGGTGGTCGATGCCAAAGGCATCTGGTTCAGACTTGAAAATCCAGTAATTCAAATTACTGCACCCGTTGTCATGCGCAAGTGGCAGGAAGCAAACTAGCAGCCCGGCGGCACAGTGGTTACGACGAGACCGTCCAGAAAGTTGGCAACTTGTGTCGTGTACGAGTACCCCTGGGCGCCGATGTTGGTGTTGATGGCTTCGTGACTATCATTGGTACCGTACTGCTCAACTATTGTTTGGCCGCCAGAATGTATTGCCGAGTTTAGTAGATTGGCTTGATTCAACTTAAAAAGCGTATTCTGGTGGATGAGGATGGTGGGGGCGACAGCGTTGTCATCGGCATGGTTTACGGGTGATCCGCTTGCCATCGAGATCAGATTGTAGTTGTCCCAGAATGGCCCGTAGACATCGCAGATAGTGCCGTTGCAGTTGTTATAACCATCCACCACGTCATAATTTCCGGAGTCTAATAATACAACGCCTTTCACTTTCTGACGTACGCCGAAACTGTCATCCATCGATACCAGCGCAGTCATGTGTGCGCCAGAGGAGTGTCCAATTACAAAAATGTTTTGCGCGTCTGCGCCCATTAGGGTTGCATTCTGGTGAGCCCACGTTATGGCAGCCGCAATGTCGTTTGCCTGACCCCGCCAATTAGTCTCATACCCTTTGCGGTATTCAACGCTGACCAGCACATAGTCGCGACTACCAATCAGACCTTCCTTCTTGTTATCGACCTGGTTGTCCTTCGACCCCAGGTGCCAAGCACCACCGTGGGTATAAAGAAGGATCGGGTGCCCACTACCGGGCGGTGAATAGCTGTCGAGAATCTGGCTCGCGTTGGGGCCGTAGGCATGTGTCACCTTGGGGCCAGTCGCACACATTGCAGGGTTAGCATAGCAGCAATAGAGAACAACAAGTGCCAGTAGTCTCCTAATCATGGTCGTGTCTCTTGAGATGAGCTTTGTCACCATCATCTTTTCTTCCCCAGGGAGAGGTTTTCAAAAATGTGGCGATATACAATTTTTCCACCTTATCTCTCGCCCATGGTGTTTTTCGCAAAAATGTCAGAGAAGATTTTATGGACGGGTCATTCTTAAAACACTTTGTACCGATTCGCTCAGCCATGCCATCCCAACCGTGGTGATTCACCAACTTGGTTACAACCTGCTCCAGGGTCAGGCCATGTAGTGGATTATTCGCTTGCTCAGTACTCATACTTTCAACATATCACTTCACACCCTGTTATTACTTTTTACTTTCATCCTTTTTCACCCGAATCTTGCTACCGGCGAAATTCAGGTTATTCAATTTTTTCATCGCGGCCTTGGCGTCTCCCGAATGCGGCATTTCTACAAACGCAAATCCCTTGGATGCGCCGGTGACTTTGTCAAATACCAAATCACACGACTGTACGGTGCCGTATTCTGCAAAGAGCGCCCTTAATTCTTCTTCGGTAGTGGTTCGGGAAAGGTTTCGAATTAGTAATTTCATAGGTTGGTACGCCGTTAAAGAAAAAGGGGACGGATTGATTTTCCTTCAAATGCTCTTACGGTTAAAGGGCTCTGACACCCTCAAAGAGGTCTTCGTTGTGAAAAAAGCTTAGCCCCTTAAAGAACCACCTCCGCCAAATCCCCCTTCTCCTCCAGCCACGCCTTGCGATCCGGCGCGCGCTTCTTGGCCAGCAACATATCCAGCATTTCGTTGGTGCCGTCACCGGCACCTATGACCAGACGCACCAGGCGGCGGGTGTCCGGGTCCATGGTGGTTTCGCGGAGTTGCAGCGGGTTCATCTCGCCCAGGCCCTTGAAGCGCTGCACGTTAACCTTGCCCTTTTTACTTTCTGCCTCGATGCGATCCAGCACGCCCTGTTTCTCCGCTTCATCAAGCGCGTAAAACACTTCCTTGCCGATGTCGATGCGGTACAACGGCGGCATGGCCACGTACACATGGCCGGCTGTTACCAGTGGGCGGAAGTGCCGCACGAACAGCGCGCAGATCAGCGTGGCAATGTGCAGGCCGTCGGAGTCGGCATCTGCGAGGATACAGACCTTGTGATAGCGCAAGCCGCTGAGGTCATCACTGGCCGGGTCAACACCAAGAGCAATAGATATATTGTGCACCTCCTGCGAGGCGAGGATTTCCTGCGAGTCCACTTCCCAGGTATTCAGAATCTTACCGCGCAGCGGCAGAATAGCCTGAAACTCGCGACTGCGCGCCTGCTTGGCAGAACCACCGGCGGAATCACCCTCCACCAGAAAGAGTTCGCCGCGCGACGGGTCTCCCCCCGAGCAATCCGCCAGCTTGCCCGGCAGGGCGGGGCCGGAGGTGATCTTCTTGCGGGTCACCTGCTTCGCCAGGCGCAGGCGGTTCTGGGCATTGCCGATACACATCTCTGCCAACTTTTCCGCTTCCTCCGTGTGCTGGTTCAGCCATAGGCTGAAGCTGTCCTTGACCACACCGGACACAAACGCGGCAGCCTCGCGTGACGACAGCCGTTCCTTGGTCTGGCCGGAAAACTGCGGGTCGCCCAACTTGGAGGACAGCACATAGCAGCAGCGATCCCAGATATCATCCGGCGCGAGCTTGATGCCGCGCGGCAGCAGACTGCGCAACTCACAGAACTCGCGCATCGCATCCAGCAGGCCGGTACGCATGCCATTGACGTGGGTGCCGCCCTGAATAGTGGGAATCAGGTTGACGTAAGACTCAGCCACCACCTCGCCGCCCTCGGGCAACCACTGCACCGCCCAGTCCACCGCCGAATTGCTGCCACTGAAGCTGCCCACGAAGGGCGTTTCGGGAAGCGCCGGGAAATCAATCGTCGCATCCGCAAGGTAATCTCGCAGTCCGTCTTCGTAATACCACTCTTCCGTCTCACCCTTTTTTTCATCCGTGAATTTGACCCGCAGGCCGGGGCACAGCACGGCCTTGGCGCGCAACACATGCCGCAGCCGCGATACGGAGAACACCACCGAGTCAAAATACTTGGCGTCGGGTGTAAAGGTTACTGTCGTGCCGGTATTGCGCTTACCACAGGTGTCGACGATTTCCAGATCGGTTTTTTTGTCGCCGCCGGCGAAGGTCATGCGATACACGTTGCCATCGCGGCGGATCAACACCTCCAGCGCGCGGGACAATGCATTGACCACAGATACGCCCACGCCATGCAGGCCGCCGCTGAACTGATAATTCTTGTCGGAAAATTTACCGCCGGCATGCAGCGTGGTGAGAATGACTTCAACACCGGGCTTGCCCTGGCCTGGATGCATGTCGACCGGCATGCCGCGACCATTGTCGGTGACGGTCACCGAGCCATCCTTGTTCAGGCTGACGTCGATCTCGCTGGCGTGTCCGGCGAGCGCCTCGTCGACACTGTTGTCGATGACTTCCTGGGCCAGGTGATTGGGGCGGGTGGTATCGGTATACATGCCGGGGCGTTTGCGCACCGGCTCCAGCCCGGTAAGGACTTCAATATCTTCGGCGGTGTACTGACTCATTGCGATAACTTTTCATGCGTGGCTGGGAACTTTGGTTGCGCCACATTGTACAGTGCGCCTCGCGCAAGGCGAGCTATAAGTAGCCACCCGAGTCCAGCTCGACCACGAACTGCGTATCCCGGACCCTGGATACGCCAGTTTCAATTTTCCCATCACTGTGCAATTCCAGCCAGCGATAGCCCGGGGGCTGGTCATCGGCTTTGAAGTTCGCGCTGCCCGCAGCGAACTGTACGCAGGTCGAGGGCGATGCCAGCAGGCGCACGCCGCCGCGACGCCAGTCGATCTCCTGATGCACGTGGCCCCACAGCACTCCCCGTACGCAGGAATACTGGTCCAGCACGTCAAAGAAGGCATCCGCGTCAGACACCATTTGCCGATCCAGCCAGTCACAGCCGATAACAACCGGTTGGTGGTGAAGGCATACCAGGGTATAGAGCCCGTGCTCCAGCGCCCGCTGCAGCGCACCCTCCAATAGCGTCAACTCCGCCGCGCCCAGACTACCCCCGACCTCTCCAGGCACCTGAGAATCCAATAGCAGTATCTGCCAACGGCCCGCACGAATTTCCCTGCACAACCGCATGGTGCTGGAGGCGGCAGCCTCCATCTTCGGGCGACTGTCGTGATTGCCCGGCAGCCAGTAGTTGTCACTGGTTAACTGATCGAAGTACTTCTGTAGTCGATCGTAGGCCGACCCGGCACCGCCATCAGCCAGATCGCCGGTACCCAGGAGAAGATCTACACCGGGGCGTTCCTTTTTAACCAGGTCGATGACCGCCTGCAGCGAGTGGTCAGTATCCATTCCCAGCAAGGTGCCACCACGGGATTGACACAGGTGGGTATCGGTTAACTGCACCACACTGACAACATCACCATCTGCGGTGACTGCTACCGATTGAATAGGGTGTTGGGATTGGGGCATCGGGAAGGTGACGCGACTAACCGGATCAACGGTCCGTCATGGGCGCACCGACGTCGAGCGCGGCGCGTCCATGCAGCAGGCAGTGCTCCAGCCAGTCCGCCAAAAAACGGTTCTGCTGGTACTTTTCATCCTGCGCGAACATCTGATCATTAGGGTACTGATAACGCGCCGCCACCTGACGATGGGATTGAAACACGCCAACTTCGAGCATACGCACATCGTGATAGGCCCGCACCTCCACCTGCAACAGGTCCAGCCAGCGGGATTCTGCACGCTGCTGGTGTACGTGGAATATGGTGGTATAGCGGCAGCGCTCCAGCACGGTGAAGCGCACTTGCGCGGTGCCCACCAGCAGATCCCGCGTATTGCAATTCTCGTAATCCGGAAAAAGGCGCAACACGCGTGCGTAGTTGGCGTCACAGACCGCGTGCAGTTCCGTCAAATCGAGTTTGAAGCGCTTTTTTGTAGGCTGTTGCAACAGTGGTTCCTGGCATTCTTCTGTGGAAAGTCCATAAACAGATCGCCTCTCTATGGACACATTCAGCCCGCGAGCATCCATGGGCTTTCCGTCTAAGATGGCACAAACCTCGAATAACTGCACCTTTTGATTGCAGTTTCGATATATGCATCACAGGCGAGAGACTGCTAAACTGCGATGCAACAAAACGGCTACAGCTCCTCCGGGGATTATTGCATGAAAAATCGGTTCGTCGCGCTATCGTCGCTGGCACTTTTCCTCTGTAGCGCCAGTTTACAGGCTGACTCACTGCGCGATATTTACGAACTGGCACTGGAAAACGA
>JANNVJ010000004.1:0-41129 GCA_031414375.1 Haliea sp. | reverse complement strand
GTATTCGATCACTCGTGTCTCGAAGAAATTTTTCTCTTTGCGCAAATCCATAATTTCCGACATCCAGGGGAAAGGGTTCTGCGCACCGGCATACTGCTCCGGCAGGCCCAATTGCGACAGGCGTCGGTTGGCGATGAAGTGCAGGTACTCTTCCATCATTGCTGCGTTCATGCCCAGTACGCCGCGCGGCATGGTGTCGCGCGCGTATTCGATCTCCAACTGGGTGCCTTCCATGATCATCTGGATGGCTTCCTGTTGAAACGCCTGGGTCCACAGGTGCGGATTTTCCAGCTTGATCTGGTTGATCACATCGATGCCGAAGTTCAGGTGCATGGACTCGTCGCGCAGGATGTACTGGAACTGTTCGGCCACGCCCGTCATCTTGTTGCGGCGGCCCATGGAGAGAATCTGGGTAAAGCCGCAGTAGAAGAAAATGCCTTCGGTCACGGCGTAGAAGCCGATCAGGTTGCGCAGCAGGGTCTGGTCCGCTTCATAGGTGCCGGTTTTAAACGTAGGGTCGCTCAGCTCGTGCGTGTGGCTGATACTCCACGCGGCTTTTTTCGCTACCGAGGGCACTTCCCGATACATGTTGAACACTTCACCCTCGTCCATGCCCAGTGACTCGATGCAGTACTGGTAGGCGTGGGTGTGGATAGCTTCCTCGAAGGCCTGGCGCAGAATGTACTGGCGGCACTCGGGGTTGGTGATCAGCCGATAAATCGCCAGCACCAGGTTATTCGCCACAAGGGAATCGGCGGTGGAGAAATAGCCCAGGTTGCGTTGCACGATGCGGCGCTCGTCGTCTGTCAAGCCCTCCGGATCTTTCCAGGTCGCCACGTCGGCGGTCATGTTGATTTCCTGCGGCATCCAGTGATTGGCACAACCATCGATGTATTTCTGCCAGGCCCAGTCGTACTTGAAGGGCACCAGCTGGTTGAGGTCGGCGCGGCAGTTGATCATGGCTTTTTCGTCCACTGACACGCGGGCGGCACCCATTTCCAGCTCATGCGCTACATCCACGTGATCCTGCACGGTACGTGGCTGTGCAGGGTCTGCTTCGAGCATGCCCTGATTCGAGTGCGCCATGTGCACTGCCGCTGCTGCGCCTGCAGGCGCCTGCTCTTCCTTGTGGTAATCATCCCAACTTAACATGTCTTTCATATCCTGATGTCTTGATGTGGTCATCGTTTTGTTGAATCTATTGCCGTGCGCCTACTGGCATGCCTCGCATTCTGGATCGTCCAGCGAGCAGGCCAGCGGCACCGGTGCTGGCCCGCCTGTCGAACCATTTGATACCGCATTCAAGGTGCCGGTGTCGATGGTGGACTTCTCGGTTCCGGTAGCGGCCAGTGAGCGTAAGTAGTAAGTGGTTTTCAGGCCGCTGAACCAGGCCATGCGGTACGTGATATCCAGCTTCTTGCCATTGGCGTTGTTGATGTACAGGTTCAGCGATTGCGCCTGGTCTATCCACTTCTGCCTGCGGCTCGCGGCTTCCACCAGCCAGCGCGGCTCCACTTCAAAAGCGGTAGAGTAAATAGCCTTCAGATCCGCTGGAATACGGTCGATGGCCTGCACGCTGCCGTCGTAGTATTTGAGATCGTTCACCATCACTTTATCCCACAGGCCGCGCGCTTTCAGGTCGCTCACCAGATACGGATTGACGACGGTGAACTCGCCCGAGAGATTCGATTTGACGTACAGGTTCTGGTAGGTCGGCTCGATGGATTGCGACACGCCGGTAATGTTGGCAATTGTCGCGGTGGGGGCAATCGCCATCACGTTCGAGTTGCGCATACCCTGCGCCTTGACCAACGCGCGCAGGGAGGTCCAGTTGAGGCTCTGGCTCTTATCGACGTTGATGTACTTCTCACCGCGTTCGGCAATCAGTCGGTCCAGCGAATCGAGCGGGAAGATACCCTGGCTCCACAGCGAGCCCTGGTAACTGGAGTAGGCACCGCGCTCCGCCGCCAGCTCACTGGATGCCTGAATGGCGTAATAGCTGATGGCTTCCATGGAGTGATCCGCGAATTCCACGGCCGCATCCGAGCCGTAGGCCAGATGCTTTTTGTACAGTGCGTCCTGGAAGCCCATCAGGCCCAGACCGACCGGACGATGGCGCATATTGGAAGCTTCGGCCTGCGGTACAGAGTAGTAGTTGATGTCGATCACGTTATCCAGCATGCGCACCGCGGTACGCACGGTCTGCTGCAATTTTTCCAGATTGAGGCCGTTCTCATCAATGTGCTGGGGCAAGTTGACCGAGCCCAGGTTGCAGACGGCAATTTCGTCCTTACTGGTGTTGAGGGTGATTTCGGTGCACAGGTTGGAGGAGTGCACGACGCCCACGTGTTGCTGCGGCGAGCGCAGGTTGCAGGGATCCTTGAAGGTCATCCACGGATGGCCGGTCTCGAACAGCATGCCCAGCATTTTGCGCCACAGATTTTCGGCTTTCACGGTCTTGAACAGCCGGTGTTTGCCGTTACGGGCCAATTCCTCGTACTGCGTGTAGCGCTCCTCAAAGGCTTTGCCATACAAATCGTGCAGGTCAGGAACGTCGTTGGGCGAGAACAGGGTCCAGTCGCCGCCATCGAATACGCGCTTCATGAACAGGTCGGGGATCCAGTTGGCGGTATTCATGTCGTGGGTGCGACGGCGGTCGTCGCCGGTGTTTTTGCGCAGCTCAACAAACTCTTCGATATCCAGGTGCCAGGTCTCCAGATAGGCGCACACCGCGCCTTTGCGCTTGCCGCCCTGGTTTACCGCCACCGCCGTGTCATTGACCACTTTCAGGAAGGGCACCACGCCCTGCGATTTGCCGTTGGTACCCTTGATGTAGGCGCCCAGTGCGCGCACGGGTGTCCAGTCATTGCCCAGCCCGCCAGCGAATTTGGACAGCATGGCGTTGTCTCGAATGGCGCCATAGATGTCATATAAGTTGTCCGGTACCGTGGTCAGGTAGCAGGAGGACAACTGCGGGCGCAGGGTGCCCGCATTGAACAGGGTCGGCGTGGAACTCATGTAGTCGAACGATGACAGCAGCTGATAGAACTCGATCGCTCTGGCGTTCTTGTCGTCTTCTTCCGCCGCCAGCCCCATGGCCACGCGCATGAAAAATATCTGCGGCAACTCAATGCGCGTGTTATTGCTGTGGATGAAATAGCGGTCGTACAGGGTTTGCAGGCCGAGGTAGGTAAACTGCAGGTCGCGCTCGGGCAGCAGCGCCTGGCCCAGTCTTTCCAGATCGAACTCAAGCAATTTGGGCGCCAGCAATTCCAGTGTGACGCCGCGTTCCACATAGATCGGCAGCGCTGTGGCGTACAGGGTGCTCATGTCGTGCTGGGTGGCGCTGTCGGCCACGCCCAGAAAGCTCAGTGCCTCGGCGCGCAAATTGTCGCAGAGCAAGCGGGCGGAGACGAAGGTGTAGTTGGGTTCCTGCTCGATCATGGTGCGGGCAGTGATAACCAGTGACGTGCTCAACTCAGCCTGGCTGACGCCGTCGTACAGATTCTTCAAGGCTTCATCCAGAATGTCGGTTTCGCTGACATCGGACAGGCCGAAGCAGGCCTCGTTGACGATGGTGTGCAGGCGGTCGAGATCCAGTGGCGCGCGGCTGCCATCGGCCTGTACCACAGTGATATTGCCCGCCGCTGCCTGGGTGGCGGGGGACAGGGCCTGTTTGGCGGCGCGTTTGCGCGACTGCTGTTCCCGGTAGATCACATAGTCGCGGGCGATTTTGTGTTCCCCCGAGCGCATCAGGGACAGCTCTACCTGATCCTGTATGTCCTCGATGTGGATAGTGCCGCCAGAGGGCATGCGGCGCGTGAATGTGGTCATTACCAATTCGGTGAGTTTGGCCACGGTTTCATGGATTCTGCTGGACGCTGCTGCGGTGCCACCCTCCACGGCGAGGAACGCCTTGGTAATGGCTACCGATATCTTGCTGGCCTCAAAGGGTACGACGGTGCCATTGCGTTTGATGACCCGCAATTGTCCCGGTGCGGTGGCGGCGATAGCCCCACTGAAGGTGGCCGACTCGGGTCGTGGGGTGATTGCTGGGGTGGAAGTGCCGCCCTGGTTGGTCTCTGTCTGCATGTTTGCTCCGAAGTGCCCGTGGAAGTGCCCGTGTTAGTGCCCGCGTTTGGCTTTATTGGGTGACCGCTTCGCAAAGCTTCTATACCCGCAGTACGCCGCCAGGCAATGGGAGGGTGTCCCTGTGGCGGTTGTCGGGAGGAAAATCCCTGCTTCGGCGGCTAATTCGCTGAATTTTTTTGTTCGTTTTTTAGCCGCTATCCCCAATATGTAGGGGTATATGCTTCACTCAGGTACAAGATAATGCGGCACCAGATGCAATGCAAGGGAATTAGGCTGGGTTTAATTTGTGGATAAGTTGTTGATAGCTCGATGAGTCTGCACCTACTTACCGTACAGGCCTTGATCTGCTTGTGTGGCAATCATTGATGGGAGCTTTATGCTCAATAATACCGGTACATCGATTTAATAATTATAAAAAACGCGCGATCTAGACTCGGCAATTATTAACAGGGAGAGGTAGCGGCTGGCGATGGTCACACCGTGCATGGCGTGGTGCTGGGCAAATCGGTTTTCAAGCGCGGTTGGCCAGCAGCAGGGTTTCGATCAGGGCCTTTTGCGCATGCAGGCGGTTCTCCGCTTCTTCCCAGATCACGGTGTCCGGTGCATCCATGAGTTGGGCGCTGATCTCCTCCCCGCGGTGGGCGGGCAGGCAGTGCATATACAGCGCATCACTGGCCGCCAGGCTCATCAGTTCGTGATTGACCTGGTAGGGCGCAAACAGTTGCGCCCGTTCCCGGTGCTCACTCTCCTGGCCCATAGAGGCCCAGACATCGGTGACGACCAGGTGGGCACCCTGCGCGGCGCGGGCAGGATCGTGCTCAATTCTTACCCTCTCCTTGTTCGCCCGGAGCAACTCGCTATCCGGTTCAAACCCGGGCGGGCAGGCAATGCGCAGTTCAAAATCAAACTGGCGGGCGGCGTTGATGTAGGACTGACACATGTTATTGCCATCTCCCACCCAGCACACACTCTTGCCCGCGATGCTGCCACGGTGCTCAATCCAGGTCTGCATGTCGGCCAGCAGTTGGCAGGGGTGGTAGTCGTCGGTAAGTGCGTTGATTACAGGTACGCTCGAGTGCGCCGCGAAACGCTGCACAATGTCGTGGCCAAAGGTGCGGATTACCACGATGTCCACCATCGAGGAAATCACCCGCGCGCTATCTTCCACGGGTTCGCCGCGGCCGAGTTGGGTGTCCTTGGGCGACAGGAACATGGCGTGTCCTCCCAGTTGCGCCATACCGGCTTCAAAGGAAACCCGCGTGCGGGTGGAGGATTTGGCGAAGATCATGGCCAGCACGGCACCTGGAAACGCGCGCTGGTCGACGTCGGCGCGATGATCACGTTTCATTTCGATGGCCCGCTGCAGGAGTTGTTGCAGCTCTGTCGGGCTGAAATCCAAAAGCGTCAAAAAGTGCCGAGTCTCCGACATGGTCAGTGCAGTCCTGTTAATCGTGGGGGTGGGCTCAGTTGAAGTTGCGGATCAGTGCGGCAACGCCGCTGGCCAGCGCGCGGGCTTCCTGTTCGTTGATCACCAGCGGTGGCAGCAGGCGCACGGTGTTGCCCGCCGTGATATTGATCAGCAAGCCTGCATCCACGCCGCGTTGTGCGAGTTCGCCGCAGTCCTTGCGCAGTTCGATACCCAGCATCAGTCCTTTGCCGCGCACAGCGGTGACCTGCTCAGCGATGGTGCTGTCTGCGCGCAGGTGATCGGTTATCAGCTGCCCCATGGCGGTCGCGTTGGCGCACAACTGATCCTGCACAATGGTATTTATCACGGCCAGCCCCACGGCACACACTAGCGGATTACCGCCGAAGGTGGAGCCATGCTGGCCAGCACCTAACACTTGCGCTGCTACACCACGGGCCAGGCAGGCACCAATCGGCACGCCATTACCGAGGCCTTTGGCGGTGGTGACGACGTCGGGTGTCAGGTCAAGACCCTGGTAGGCAAAATAGGTGCCGGTGCGGCCGTTGCCGGTCTGCACTTCATCGAGCATGAATAACCAGCCCTGCTCCGTACAAATCTGCCGAGCGGCGCGCAGGTATTCTAACTCCAGCAGCTGTACACCACTCTCGCCCTGAATGGGTTCTGCCAGAAATGCCACCACGTCGGGATTGTTTTCGGCGATCTGACGCAGGGCTTCCACGTCGTTGCGCGGGGCCCGGACGAAACCTGTCACCAGCGGTTCAAAGCCCGCCTGTATCTTGCGATTGCCCGTCGCGCTGAGCGTGGCCAGGGTACGGCCATGGAAGGCGCCTTCGAGCACGACGATGGCGGGTTTCTTAACGCCCTTGCCGTGCCCGTACAGGCGCGCCAGTTTGATGGCGGCTTCATTGGCTTCAGCGCCGGAGTTGCCGAAGAAGCAATTTTCCATGTTCGCTATCTGTGTCAGCGCCGTGCCCAGTTGCTCCTGCGCCTCGATGCGATAGAGATTGGAGCTGTGTACCAGCTTGTCGGCCTGCGCGCGTATGGCCGCGGTCACCGCCGGGTGTGCATGCCCCAGGCCGTTCACAGCGATGCCGGCAATGCCGTCCAGGTAGCGCCGACCCTCGGTATCATAGAGGTACACACCTGCGCCGTGACTGAATGTCACGGGTAATCTAGCGTACGTCTGCATCAGCGCCGACATGGTTCTGACTCTCCCAAAAACGCAAAAAGGCAGCGGGAGCTGCCTCGAAACAAGCAACTATAGCGGCACGGGTAAGGATTGGCAATCCACGCCAACATCCACGTCAACTGGCAGGAGCAATTTAGGGCAATGTTGGGTTATTATAGATGTTACGAACCAATAGCCCTGCGGGCGACCACATGACGGGACAAGAGATGGATATTATCGAGACAATTAAAGAGCAGATTCAGAGCAATCGGATTATGTTGTACATGAAAGGGTCCCCCAATCAGCCGCAGTGTGGTTTTTCGGCGCGCACTGTGGAGGCCTTGATGGCCTGTGGTGAACCCTTTGCTTATGTGGATATTCTCAGCAACCCGGACATTCGCGCGACGCTGCCCAAGTATGCGAATTGGCCCACCTTCCCGCAATTGTGGGTGGATGGTGAGCTGGTCGGGGGTTGCGACATCATTACCGAGATGCATGAGAACGGCGAGCTACAAACGCTGATCAAGGAAAAAGCAGCCACCCAGACGAACGCCTAGCCCCGCAAAAATAATAGTTATTCGCTATTAGAGCCATACGGACATTTCAATAGGCCATACCAGGCCGCCTGTGTATTATCCTGCTCCGAGCGCGCCGTCCCATTAAAAGGGTGGCGCCAATGGCTACATCAACGAGCACAGGAGTAAGCAGACATGGGCGTTTTAGTGGGCAAGCCAGCACCCGATTTTGACGTTGCCGCGGTACTCGGTTCGGGACAGATCGTCGATTCCTACAAGCGGTCCGAGGCGATGGCCGGCAAGTACGGCTTGGTGTTCTTTTATCCTTTGGATTTCACGTTCGTGTGCCCCTCAGAGCTGATTGCGCTGGATCATCGCATGGATCAATTTCGCACGCTCGGTGTGGAAGTGGTGGCGGTGTCTATCGATTCCCAGTTCACGCACAATGCCTGGCGTAATACTGCGGTTAAGGACGGCGGTATCGGCGCGGTTAGCTACACCATGGCGGCCGACATAAACCACGATATCTGTCGCGCCTACGACGTGGAAAGTACCGGCGGAGTCGCTTATCGCGGCGCCTTCCTGATTGACCCTGCCGGTAAGGTGCGCTCGCAGTTGGTCAATGACCTGCCCCTGGGGCGCAATATCGATGAACTGATTCGTCTGGTCGAGGCACTGCAGTTCACTGACCAGCACGGTGAAGTGTGTCCAGCGGGCTGGAACAAAGGCGACAAGGGTATGAATGCTTCACCGGATGGTGTTGCGGCGTATCTGGCAGAGCACGCCGCCGCGCTTTAAGTTGCGCCCAGCAGCGCGCGCAACCGAAACTCTACCAACGGCAGGCGATCATTGCCGAAGTACATGTCGCCTGCGTTGATAAAAATGGTTGGCGAGCCATAGCCGCCGCGCGCGATGAGCTCGTCGGTATTGCGGCGCAGCAAATCCTTGTAGTGTTGGTTTCTGATGGCGCTGAAAAACCCTTCCGTGCTCAAGCCGACCCGCGCACAAATTGCTGCGAGCACTTCATCATTGGCGATATCTGGCGTGTCGCTAGCCCAATAGGTCTCGAACACTGCTCGAGAGTAAGGGACCAGCACATGCTGCTCCTGCGCGTACAAGGCACCGCGCATAGCTTTTACGCTATTGATTGGATGTCCCGGTGGCACGTTGGCGTGCACTGAGCACAGTCGGGCCCAATCCTGCAGATCTTTGACGTAATAATCGAGTCGCCGATGGTCAGCGCCGCCAGCGAACAGCGCCGCGCGGCTGGCGTAGAGCTCTTGGTTAACCGCATTAAACACGCCACCCACCAAGATGGGACGCCACTCTATTGGCAGGCCCAGCTGCTCCATGAGAGGAATGATCCGCGTGAAAGCAAAATACGTCCAGGGGCTGGAGCAGTCGTAAAAAAACTCTACTGTGGGCGTTGCAACCACGTGCTGTCCTGTGAGAATTTCAGGCTTGAGCTTAGCACATCCTCCGCATCGATCAGGTATAATCGCCGCTTTGCACCGCGCTGAGTTAGATGGCAATGAACGTTGAGCAGTACATGGTCGAGCTGGGTATCGCTGCACGCGCGGCGTCGCGCGTCGTGGCCGCTGCGCCGACCGCGGTGCGCAATCACGCGTTACTGGCTATCCATGACGCTCTCGATGGTGCACGCAGCCGTCTGGTCGAGGCCAATGAGCAGGATCTGGAGCGGGGCCGGGCCAACGCCTTGGAGGCGCCGTTGATGGATCGCCTGCAGCTGACTCCGGCCCACATTGACACAATGTTGGAAGGCCTGCGGCAGGTGGCGGCCTTGCCGGACCCGGTGGGCAGTATCTCTGAAATGAGAAGCATGCCCAGTGGCATTCAGGTGGGCCGTATGCGTGTGCCCCTGGGCGTGATCGGAATTATTTATGAGTCGCGGCCCAATGTGACCGTGGAAGCAGCCAGCCTCTGCCTGAAAGCCGGCAATGCCACTATTTTGCGCGGCGGCTCTGAGGCGCTGGCCTCCAATTGCGCGATTGCCGAGTGTCTGACGCAGGGACTGCAGTCCGCCGGATTGCCGGTCGCTGCAGTGCAGGTCGTGGCTACCGCAGACCGCGCGGCGGTGGGCCACCTTATTACTATGCCGCAGTACGTGGACGTTATTGTGCCACGCGGCGGCAAGGGGCTTATCGAGCGCATAAGCCGCGACGCCAAAGTGCCGGTTATCAAGCACCTCGATGGCGTCTGCCACGTGTACATTGACGATGGGGCGGACGATGACATGGCCATAACCATTGCCATCAACGCCAAGACGCAGCGCTATGGCACCTGTAACACGATGGAGACTTTGTTGGTGGCGGCGTCGAAAGCGGCGCAGCTGCTACCGCGCCTGGCGCAGGCGTATGCGGCAGCGGGCGTGGAATTGCGCGGTTGCCCGCGCACTTTACAGGTACTACCGGCAGCCAACGTTGCCAGTGAGCAGGACTGGCACGAGGAATACCTCGCACCGGTGCTGGCGGTGCGAGTGGTAGAGGGTCTGGAGCAAGCCATCGAACACATTAATACCTACAGCTCCCAGCATACGGACAGCATCGTCACACGCGATCATGGTCGGGCCATGCGTTTCCTGCGGGAAGTGGATTCCAGTTCCGTCATGGTCAACGCCTCTACCCGTTTAGCGGACGGTTTCGAGTATGGCCTGGGCGCTGAGATTGGCATATCCACCGACAAGCTGCACGCTCGTGGTCCGGTGGGGCTCGAAGGGCTTACCTCGCAGAAGTTCGTGGTGCTCGGTGAGGGGCAGATTCGCACTTGAGTGCGTCGCTCCCGGCTGCCGTTCCCCTGGTGGGCGTTTTCGGTGGAACCTTCAATCCCGTGCACTATGGCCACTTGCGCTCAGCGCTGGAGCTGGTGGAACGGCTGCAATTGGAGCAGTTACGACTAATGCCCAGTGCGCAACCGCCGCACCGGGAAGCGCCACAATGCAGCGCGGCGCACCGAGCGGCCATGCTCGAGCTGGCCGTCGCAGGCGAGCCGCGTCTGGCGTGTGACGCCCGGGAACTGCACCGCGCGGGCAAGTCCTATACCATAGACAGCCTGATAGAATTGCGCGACGAACTGGGAGGCGATACAGCCCTGTGCATGGTGTTGGGCTGCGATGCGCTTCTGCACATCAGCCAGTGGCATCGCTGGCAGGAATTATTGGATTGGGCGCATATCGTCGTGATTGCACGGCCCGGTTGGGCGCTGCCCCGCACAGGCGTGGTAGCACAGTGGTTGGACGCTCATCGCCTGAACGATCTGTGCGCGCTGCGGCAGCCGCGCGCAGGGGGTATTGTGATTGAGGAGTTGCGCCCGCTGGCCATCTCTTCCACCGAGATTCGTGATTTATTGGCGGCTGGACGTTCCGCTCGCTACCTGATGCCGCAGTCGGTATTGGACTATATTCAGACACACCAACTTTATCAGTAACAACAGGACAGCAGTCTATGAATGTCAACGTAAACCAAGCCCATGGAGCCTGAACAGTTCACGCAGTTTGTCGTCGCTGCGCTGGACGATCTCAAGGCAGTCAACACAGTGACGCTGGATGTCAGCGGCCTGACGGATGTCATGGATTGCCTGATCATCACCAGTGGCACCTCCAATCGCCACGTGAAATCGCTGGCCAGCCATGTGTCTGCGGAAGCCAAGAAGCACGGTATGGTCCCGTTGGGGATGGAGGGCGAAGATGGCGGTGAGTGGGTGCTGGTCGACTTCGGCGATGTCGTGGTGCATGTCATGTTACCGGCGACGCGCGATTTCTACGATCTGGAGCGCCTGTGGACCAAGCCTGAAGCCCTATCCTGATGCGCATCACGGTTGTCGCGGTGGGCACCCGGATGCCCGCCTGGGTTAGTCAGGGCGTTGCAGAATATAGCAAGCGCCTGCCACGGGAGTTAAAACCTGTGTGGCGTGAAATTCCCCTGGCCAGGCAGGGCAAGGAGGTTGCATCGGCGCAACTGTGCATCGCGCAGGGCGAGCACATACTCAAGACTATCCCGGTCGGGGAGCGCGTGATCGCACTCGATGTGGCAGGTAAACGCATCGCCACACAGCAGTGGGCACAGCAGCTTAAGAGCTGGCAAATGACGGGGGACAATTACAGCTTCCTGATTGGTGGGCCTGATGGGTTATCGCAGGCCTGCCTGGCGCGAGCGGACCTGTGCTGGTCGCTCAGTGACTTGACCCTGCCGCACCCTCTGGTGCGCGTGTTGCTGGCTGAGCAGTTGTATCGCGCTTGGACAATTACCATCAACCACCCGTATCATCGCGCCTGATAATGATAGCCCGCAATGCCGCACAGGTTCGGCCAGTCGCTTAGATGCTACCGCAATTCGATTTAAAGGATCTACAGCTTGAGTCGCGCATCTATGGCCGACGCACGCTCGTGGCGATCGGCCTGGTGGTGTTCCTGCTCGGTGCTATTCTCATGCGCTATTACTCGCTGCAAATCACTGAGTATGAGACTTACCGCACCCAATCCGAGCGCAATCGGGTGCAGTTGCAGCCGATTCCTCCACGTCGCGGGCTTATTTATGATCGCGCCGGTGTGCTGTTGGCTGACAACAGCCCCAGTTACATTCTTTCCGTGGTGCGCGAGCGTGTAGAGGATTTGGATACTGCGCTGGCGGAGCTACAGGAGTTGGTACCTATTTCGGAGGGCGATTTAGAGAATTTTCGCAAAAAACTCAAACGCAGCCGACCCTATGAGGCGGTGCCGCTGCGCTTTCGCCTCAACGAAGAGGAGCGCGCACGGCTGGCAGTCAACCGCTTCCGGCTGCCGGGTGTGGTCGTGGAAGCACAATTGTTGCGTTACTACCCGCACGGTGAGCTGTTCTCGCACGCCCTGGGCTACGTTGGCCGCATCAATGAACAGGAAGCGCAGGAGCTTGATGAGACGGATTATCGTGGCACCTTCCACGTGGGCAAAGTGGGTGTGGAGAAGTTCTACGAAGACATGCTGCACGGGCAAGTGGGTTACCAGAACGTGGAGAGTAATGCCCATGGACGAGTGCTGCGCGTGCTCGAACGCTTTGCGCCTGCGCCAGGCAAAGACCTCACCCTGTTTTTGGACTACCGCGTGCAGCGCGCAGCATTCGACGCGTTGGGCGGACGGCGCGGCGCGGTCGTTGCCATCGATCCTCGCACCGGAGGAGTGCTGGCCCTGGTATCTACGCCAGGCTTTGACACGAATTTATTTGTCAACGGCATCAGCTCCGGTGACTACGCAGCCTTGCGCGACTCACTGGATGTGCCACTGTTCAACCGGGCCATTCAGGGCACCTATCCCCCCGGTTCCACCATCAAGCCCTTCATGGCGATGGCCGGATTGAAGTCGGGGCTGGTGACTCCCGAATCCACGGTAGCTGATCCTGGCTGGTATACCCTGCCCGGCGATTCACGTCGCTACCGGGATTGGATACTGCGCGTAAGAGGCACTGGCCATGCCGCGCGGGTAAATATGAAATTGGCGATCTCCGAGTCCTGTGATGTCTACTTTTATGATTTGGCCCGGCGCTTGACCATAGATCGTATGGCGGAGTACCTAAGTCCCTTTGGCTTTGGGGCTCGCACTAACATTGACACCACCAACGAGCGTGCGGGCGTGTTGCCATCAACGCGCTGGAAACGCGAGGCCATGGGCCAGTCCTGGTACCCCGGCGAGACGCTCAGTGCCGGCATCGGCCAGGGCTATATGCTGGCCTCGCCCCTGCAATTAGCGGTTGCCACCACGGTGATGGCAAGCAAAGGTCAGCGCCGGGTGCCGCGTTTGGTCATGGCAGTGAATGGAGAGCCGTTGCCAGTACCCGCGTTGGAACCGCTGGTGGCGCCAGCGGCGGATTGGGCTGCGGTATTTGACGGCATGCGCGAGGTGGTACACGGCCGTGGCGGTACGGCGAAAGCGCTGGCAAAGGGCATCACCTATCAAATGGCGGGTAAAACGGGTACGGCACAGGTCATCGGCATCCCCCAGAACTCCGTTTACACTGAGGCCAATGTCGCGGAACGACATCGGCACCACGGACTATTTATAGCGTTTGCGCCCATCGAGGATCCTACGATAGCCGTGGCCATCATCGTGGAAAATGGCGGCGGCAGCGCCGCCGCATCGCCGATCGCGCGCGCGGTGATCGACACCTGGTTAGAGGTCGAGCCCGGCTGATGAGTGACTACGTTCGACAGTTGCCGCATCACGGTTCCAAGGACATGGCCAGACGCCCCAGTGCGGCCATGCGGTTTCATATCGACGTCCCCCTGCTGTTACTGCTGCTGGCGCTAACGGTGTACGGCCTGCTGGTGTTGTACAGTGCGTCCGGCCAGAGTGTGGAGGCGGTGATCCGACAGGGACGTTACCTGGCGCTGGCCTACCTGATAATGATTGCGGGTGCCCAGGTCAGCTTACAACGCTACGCGCGCTGGGCACCGTGGGTCTATGTTACAGGTGTCGCCCTGCTGGTCGCTGTGGTGCTGGTCGGCGTGGGCGCCAAGGGTGCCCAGCGCTGGTTGCAAATCGGAACTTTTCGTTTCCAGCCAGGGGAGATCATGAAAATCGCTGTCCCTCTGGTCACCGCCTGGTTTTTAGCAGGTCGGGTGCTCCCCCCCCGATTTTTTGTCGTGCTGGGAGCAATGCTGCTGCTCGGCTTGCCGGCTGGATTAATTGCGATACAACCCGATCTGGGCACGGCCTTGTTGATCGCAGCCAGTGGTTTGTTTGTGTTATTCATGGCCGGCATGGGCTGGCGCTACATATTTGGTGCGATGGCACTGGCGGCGGCGGCGGCCTGGCCCATGTGGATGTATGGTTTGAAGGAATATCAAAAGCAACGCATTCTCACCATGATCAATCCCGAGAGCGACAAGCTCGGTGCGGGTTGGAATATTATGCAGTCCAAGACGGCCATCGGCTCGGGCGGTTGGGACGGCAAGGGGTGGATGCAGAGTACGCAATCGCGGTTGGATTTTTTGCCGGAGAGCCATACCGATTTTATTATCGCTGTATTGGCCGAGGAGCATGGCCTGCAGGGCGTCATTCTGCTAATGGGCATCTATTTTTTAATACTGTTGCGGGGCTTCTGGATCGGCGTCCATGCGCAGACCAGTTTCGGTCGTATGATGGCAGGAAGCATCACACTGACCTTTTTCGTGTATATCTTTGTTAACATGGGGATGGTGACCGGCTTGCTTCCGGTAGTGGGTGTCCCGCTGCCACTGGTGAGCGCTGGCGGTACGGCGGCGGTCACATTGTTAGCGGGTTTCGGCATACTCATGGCGATCAGCACCGAAAAACGCACGGTGGTAACATGAGTGTTATGCCATCTTGCCACTCTGTAAGTATTGTAGACCTGAATAGACCGAGTTTCTTGTTATGCCGATACAGATGAAAGTTCTCCTTGTTTTAATGTGCCTGTGGACGGCATCGTGCGGCGCGGCCGAAAACTATGGGGTCAATCCCGCCGCACGCGTGATGGTTGATGAACTGGTGGCACAGGAGGGCTTCAACCGCGAGGCATTGCTGCAGGTGTTTGCCCAAGCCCAGCGCAAGGACAGTATTCTGGAGGCAATCGCCCGCCCGGCAGAGAAAACCAAGCCCTGGTATGAGTATCGGGCTATCTTTTTGAATGGGACACGCGAAGCACAGGGTGTGGAGTTCTTTGCCAAGCATCGCGCCACACTGGCCCGCGCGGAACGCGAGTTCGGCGTGCCAGCAGAGATTATTGTCGCCATTATCGGGGTCGAAACCTCTTACGGGCGCAGCGTGGGAAACTACCGGGTACTTGACGCCCTGGCGACACTGGCGTTCGATTACCCACCCCGCTCGCCATTTTTCACCAGCGAACTCAAGCACTATCTGATGCTCACCCGCGAGCAGGGCATGGACGCCACGGACGTGATGGGCTCCTATGCTGGCGCTATGGGGTATGGCCAGTTCATGCCCAGCAGTTACCGCAACTATGCCATCGATTTTGATCAGGACGGCAACATCGATATCTGGGAAAATCCCGTGGATGCCATCGGCAGTGTGGCCAATTATTTCAAGCAACATGGCTGGCGTCAGGGTGAGGTAGTAGTGGCCGCTGCCGATGCCGCGGCCAACACGCCTGCCACCGTTTTTATCAAAAGCCGGGACGATCTGAAACCACAACGCACGGTCGCGCAGTTTGCTGCTGATGGCGTCGTGGCGAGGGTGAAACTGGATCCCGCCGCGTTGGCTGTTGCGATGAAATTCGAGTTGAAAAACGGCCATGAATACTGGCTCGGCCTGCACAATTTTTATGTGATCACCCGCTATAACCAGAGTGCCATGTACGCGATGAGCGTTTATCAGCTCAGTCAACGTCTGGCTGCGCGAGTGGCGCAGTGATCCTTTTTTATCGCACCTCGACCCTTGGCGTACTACTTCTATTGCTGGCGGGTTGTGCCACGCAGCTACCCGAATCGCCTGCTACTGTAACCCGAGAGCCTGCTACACCCGCGCCAAAATCGCGGTACGCGGTAGCCCATGACTTTGCACCCCTGCGGTCGATCAGCGCAGATGAGGTTTTCGATGCGGTACCGCAGTCCGATCCCATTCTGGCCGTTGGTAACATGAGTCCCTATACGGTCGCCGGTGTGACCTACGAGGTGTTGCAGGACTACCGCAGCTATCGGGAGCAGGGGACTGCATCGTGGTATGGCGCCAAGTTCACCGGGCATGAAACGTCCAACGGCGAGCTGTACGATGTCTACCTGCCCAGTGCCGCTCACAAATCCCTGCCTATTCCGAGCTACGCTCGCGTCACTAATCTGGATAATGGCAAGAGCATCGTGGTGCGCGTCAACGACCGTGGTCCCTTCCACTCTGACCGCCTGATTGATCTGTCCTATGCGGCCGCCGTCAAGCTGGGATATATGGAAACCGGTACTGCGCGCGTAGAGGTGGCGGTGATCGATGTGGTCGGTGTCAAGGACCGTCGCGATGACACGTATGGCATGTACCGCTATCTACAGTTGGGCGCTTTTGGCAAGGAGGCAACGGCCAGGACCCTGATGCAGGAGCTACAGGCGTTATTGCCCGCGCCGGTGTTTATCAGCCCGGTGGACAAGGGCGGTACCTTACTGTATCGCGTGCGTGTCGGCCCGGTGGCAGACACCACTCAATTGCTGGCAGTGCAGCAGCAACTGCAAGATAGCGGGTATGAAGCGGGGCAGCCGTTGCCCTAGATACTACACCCTAGATCCTCAATCTTTCGCTCCAGAGCGCCATGCGGTACCATCCGCGTTTGACAATCCCATCTCACGGTTTCCCGACGTTATGATTCGATCAGCACTGGTGTTCTTCCTGGTAGTTTTCGCCTTTGGTGTGCACGCACAAAATGCTGTGCCGGCACCGCCCCAGCTGGCGGCGAAAGCCTATCTTTTGATCGACGCCACCAGCGGTGCAGTGCTGGTGGAACATAACGCCGACGTGCTGCTGCCGCCAGCGAGTCTCACCAAAATGATGACAGCCTACGTGTTGGCCGAAGAAATCAACGCCGGTCGCGTCAGCGAGAACGACATGGTGAAGATCAGTGAGAACGCCTATTCCCAGAATCCCTTATTCGCCGGCTCCTCACTGCTGTATATAGAGCCAGGGAAGGATGTGTCTATAGCGGATCTGCAGCGCGGTATTATTATCTCCTCCGGCAACGATTCCTCAGTGGCGGTGGCTGAGCATATCGCCGGCACCGAAGCAGTGTTTGCCGAGATGATGAACACCAATGCCAAGCGCCTGGGCATGGTGAATACCCACTACGTCAATTCCCACGGGCTGCCCGACCCTACGCATTTGACGACTGCGCGGGATTTGGCGCTGCTGGCGAAGGCCATGATCAACGATCACCCCACGCAATACGCGATCTACAAGGAACTCGAGTTTACCTTTAATAACATCAGGCAATACAACCGCAATACCTTGCTGCGCGAAGATCCAACCGTGGATGGCCTGAAAACCGGTCACACAGCGGAGGCCGGGTATTGCCTGGTGGCGTCTGCGCTGCGCGACGACATGCGCTTGATATCGGTGGTGATGGGTACCGACAGCACCAAAGCGCGAAAGAATGACACCGCCAGCCTGTTCAACTACGGCTTTCACTTCTACGCGACCAAGACCTTGTTCGAACCCATGACGGAGTTGGCGCAGCCGCGCATCTGGAAGGGACAGCAGGATGTTGTCCCGGTGGGCTTGTTGGATAAAACTGTGCTGACGCTGCCGCGTGGCAAGCATGAGAATCTGGTGACCAGTGTGACACTCAACGCAGAACTGGTGGCGCCAATCGCCGTCGGTGATCCGGTCGGCACTGTGACGGTGACCCTGGAAGATAAGCCGGTATTGCAAGTACCCGTGGTAGCGTTGGCGGCGGTGGAGCCTGGAGGCTTTTTTGCGCGCCTCTGGGATTCTATACTGATGCTAATCGCCAAGCTGTTTGGGCCCTGATGCCGGTGCCGCGAGCAGGCGCAGTAGTGCGGTGTCGTGGCAGAGCCTGAAGCCCCCAAAATTGAGTTTCCCTGCGCGTATCCGATCAAGGTTCTTGGTCGCAGCAGCGAGGCGTTTGAATCGATTATCCTGGCCGTGTTCGAGCGCCATGCACCGGGTTTCGACCAGCAGACTATGGAAGTCAGGAGCAGCCGCAAGCGCACTTTCACATCCCTCACCATTACCATTACCGCGACCGGCCCGGAGCAGTTGGCTGCCTTGCACCAGGACCTGCTGGCGACCGGGCATGTAAACATGGTGATTTAGCCGGTGTCCATGCCGCTACTGATTCTGCGCGAGCTGGGGCTTGTTGACTATCAGTCCACCCTGGCCGCCATGCGACAACTTACCGATGCACGCAATGCCGATTCGCCCGACGAGCTGTGGCTTTTGCAGCATCCGCCGGTGTTCACGCAGGGGCAGGCCGGCAGGGCGGAGCATGTACTGGCCCCCGGTGCGATACCGGTTATACAGGTGGATCGCGGTGGGCAGGTTACCTACCATGGGCCGGGGCAGTGGGTGCTCTATCTCATGCTGGATCTGCGCCGTCTGCGCCTGGGTGTACGCGACCTTGTCAACCTGATCGAGTACAGCGTGGTACAGCTCCTGCAGGAATATGCGATCAGCGCTGCGGCCAAACCGGAGGCGCCGGGAGTCTACGTGGCCGACGAAAAAATTGCTGCGCTGGGCCTGCGGATTCGCCGGGGCTGTAGTTACCACGGCCTGTCCCTCAACGTGGATATGGACCTGGAACCCTTCGAGCGTATCAATCCCTGTGGCTATGAAGGTCTGCACGTTACGTCTATGGCCGCACTGCTGCCGGGCACCCAACTCGACATGGAGTTAGTCGGCAAGCGCTTGCTTGCTATTGTGGCGGGCAAGCTGCGACACCGGGATACAGAATAGGTTGCGTCCCGTTTGGCTGCCACGCTCTCATTGGACTTGCAACGCTGAGCGCCTTCGTTGCGGGCAAGTTACAGGGGAATAAAACGTCCTGCTTTAGGTTATAATCGCGCCCCTTTGATTTTTGCGTACTGCACGTGGCGTTAAAAATCTGTACCTGCGTGGAGATTTTGGGTGGTGGTCGACAGTAAGTTATCCTCTGATATTGGCAATAGACGAACGTTTGCCATTATTTCCCACCCCGATGCGGGCAAGACGACCATCACGGAAAAGCTCCTGCTATTGGGTAATGCCATACAAGTAGCAGGTAGCGTCAAGGGCAAGAAAGGACCTCATGCCACCTCCGACTGGATGAGCATGGAGCAGGAGCGTGGTATCTCTGTGACCTCTTCGGTCATGCAGTTCCCGTACCGCGAGCGCACTGTCAACCTGCTGGACACTCCCGGGCATGAGGATTTTTCCGAGGATACTTACCGTACACTTACCGCAGTGGATTCCGCACTGATGGTGATAGATGGCGCCAAAGGCGTTGAAGATCGCACCATAAAGCTGATGAACGTCTGTCGCCTGCGCGACACCCCCATCTTCAGCTTCGTTAACAAGATGGACCGCGACATTCGTGATCCGATCGAGTTACTGGATGAGATTGAGGCGGTGTTACAAATACGCGGAGCGCCGATCAACTGGCCTGTTGGTATGGGCCATGAGTTCAAGGGTGTCTACAACCTGTATACCGATATCATTCACCAGTACACCCCGGGACAAGGTAGTGTACTGCCGGATGATCGGCGTATCCTTGGACTTGCCAGTGACGAGGCTCGCGCACTGTTAGCTGAAGACTATGACAAGTTCCTGGACGAAATCGAACTGGTGCGCGGCGCCAGTCACGCGTTCGAGAAGGAGGCTTTTCTTGCAGGCCGCCTAAGTCCCGTTTTTTTTGGTACGGCCCTTGGCAACTTTGGGGTACGGGAAATGCTGGATGATTTTGTGCAGTGGGCACCCTCGCCACTGGACAGGGATACCACCGATCGAACCGTGGTGGCAACCGAAGCAAAATTCAGCGGTTTTGTTTTTAAGATACAGGCCAATATGGATCCGCGTCATCGGGATCGCATCGCCTTTCTCAGGATCTGCTCCGGACGCTACCTCAAGGGAATGAAAATGCAACATGTGCGCCTTGCCAAGGAAGTGAAAATAGCGGATGCCGTGACCTTCCAGGCGGGCGAGCGCGTGTTGGTGGAGGAGGCGGTTTCCGGCGACATTATCGGCCTGCACAATCATGGCACAATCCAGATCGGTGATACCTTCTCCGAGGGTGAGTCCCTGCAGTTTACGGGTATCCCGCATTTCGCCCCGGAACTGTTTCGCCGCATTCGCCTCGCTGACCCGATGAAATCCAAACAGTTGCAGCGAGGGTTGCAGCAGCTCTCGGAGGAAGGTTCCACCCAGGTGTTCTCGCCGCTGAATTCTGCAGAGCTTATCGTTGGCGCGGTGGGTCCCTTGCAATTTGAGGTAGTGGCCTATCGCCTCAAGGATGAGTACAAGGTGGATGCGCGCTACGAACCTGTGAGTGTCTATACGGCGCGCTGGATCAGTTGTGACGATAAACGCAAGCTGGAGGAGTTTCGCAAGAAAGCCGCCGAACATCTATCGCTGGACGGCGGTGGTCACCTCACCTATCTGGCACCGACCCGGGTCAACCTTGCGGTGATGGAGGAGCGGTGGCCCGACGTTGAGTTCAGGGCCACCCGCGAACACTGAGGTCTCAGGCCAATAGTTTTTCGATGTCCTTGGCGATCGCCTTGGGTGTGTCTTTCGGGGCGTAACGCTTGACCACCTTGCCGGAAGGGTCGATCAGGAACTTGGTGAAATTCCACTTGATACCCTCGGTGCCCAGGGCGCCCGGTGCTGCTTTTTTGAGATGCTTGAACAGCGGATCAGCATCCGCGCCGTTCACTTCAATCTTCCCGAACATGGGGAAACTGACGCCGTAGTTGAGCTGGCAGAATTCCATGATCTCGTCGTTGCTGCCGGGATCCTGGCGACCGAACTGGTTGCAGGGAAAGCCGAGAATTTCCAGCCCCTTATCCTTGTACGTTTTGTACATGTCCTCCAATCCCGCAAATTGCGGTGTAAAGCCGCACTTGGAGGCGGTATTCACTACCAGCAAAACCTTACCCTGGTAATCCTGCAGAGACTTTTTTGTGCCCCCGGGTGTTTGGCAGCTGAAATCGTACACGGTGTTGGTCATGGGGATTCCTCCGAAACGGGCTGATCAGGCCATCTGGGTCTGTTGAAAATGTACCTGCTCCATCAATAGGCTCAGGCGCTTGCGCTGCATTTTAAGAGAGTATTCCAGCGTCTTCAACTTGGTGAGCAGTGCAGCGTTCTCCCATTTTAGCTGGAGCTGCTGCTTGCCCTCTTCCAGGGCGTCGCTCAGTTGTTCTTTGGTACGCTCATAGCGCTCAGTCTGTAGGGCAGTCCACTGGTTTATGGAGTCTGTGAACAGCTGATATTCGCGCTCCAGCATGTCCAAAAGGGATTCACTGGCTTGCGCTTGCTCGAGTTTGTTGCGGGCTCGTTCAAAGGCCGTGTCCAGTATGGCGCGCTGTATCTTGAAGTTGGGGACACGGTGCAGATTGTTGGCCAAGCCCAAACGATGGCACAGCGCAATCATCCATTTAGTCGGATCCCATTGCCACCAGCGAATGCCGTTGCGATAGTCCCCCTGGAAAATGTGATGATAGTTGTGGTAACCCTCACCGTAAGTGAGGAAGGCGAGAAAGCCATTGTCGCGGGCGCTGTTGGTATCGGTATAGGGACGGTTGCCCCAATAGTGCGCCAGCGAATTGATGAAAAATGTCACGTGGTGATTCACCACCAGGCGCAACAGGCCAACGAGCAACAGCGTGCCGATGATGTCGCCGTGCCAGATGCCTAAAAGCAGCGGCAGGACCAGGTTCATGAACAGGGTGAGAGGCACATAATACTTGTGCTGCCAGGTGACTACGGGGTCCCGCAGTAGGTCCTTGGCATTGCTGAAGTCTAGCGCATTGTCGTTGTACTCGCGCAGTATCCAGCCCATATGGCTGAACCACAGTCCGCGTCCGGCACAGTAGGGGTCGAGTACGTCGTTATCCACGTGGCGATGGTGGCGGCGATGGTCCGAGGCCCAGATCAGTATGCTATTTTGCAGCGCGCCTGCACCCCAGAACGCAAAAAACCATTTTAACGCCGGGCGAGCCTCATAGGCGTTGTGCGCCCATAGGCGATGGTAGCCGCCAGTAATGGACATGCCATTGAGATAGAGGAAGGCCAATGCCCACAGCCATTGGAAACCATCGTAGCCGTGATAAATGCCCCACAGTGGCACTAACACCAACGCGGCGATGGGGGAGCCAATAAAAATGATGGCGTTCACCAGGTTCAGTGGCGGTTTCGTTTGCGTGTGGATCATGGAGGTAAGCGGGGCTCGCAGGTCAGGAACATGGCGCCAATGTTAACTTTTCCAGCGGCAAAAGTCTTGGCGTGTGCCAGCGCTAACCCGGGCTAGAGTTTTTCGAGGTAGGACTGGTATTCCAGCGTCGAGATGCGTTTGCGAAATTCCTCGATTTCCTGCTGCTTGGTGAGGGTGTAAATGCGCTGTAACTCGCCCCCGAGGCTGTGGCGGATGAAATCCGATTCGCTAAACAGCTTGACCGCGTCATGCATGTAAACCGGTAGTTTCTCCTTCTCCTGGGCATAGCCATCACCGGTAATGGGATCTCCCGGCGACAGGTTTTGTTCAATGCCATCGAGCATGGCGGACAGCAATACTGCCAGCAGCAGGTACGGGTTTGCGTCTGCACCGGCCACGCGGTGCTCCAGGCGGCGGGCTGCATGGCTGCCGGCGGGCACGCGCACGGCCACCGTGCGATTTTCGTAGCCCCAACTGGGGTAAGTCGGGGCGTGGCAGCCCGGTTGAAAGCGGCGGTAGCCGTTGTAGCTGGGCGCAAATATGGCCATGGAATCCGCCATGTTTGCCAGGCAGCCGCCAATGGCATTGAGCAGCAGAGGTGAGCCTTTTTCAGTGCCATCGTCGAAAATATTCACACCGTTTTCATCCACCACGCTACAGTGCACATGCATGCCGTTGCCAGCTTCATTCTCAAAAGGCTTGGGCATGAAGCTGGCAATCAGATTATGTTTGGCGGCCACGCCTTTGATCAGGCGTTTCAGCATGAGGATCTGCTTGGCTGCCAGCACCGGGTTGTCCACATGCTGCATATTGATTTCATACTGGGAGGGAGCAGATTCCTTGGCCACGCCGTCGAACGGAATATCCTGCAGTTCACAGGCCAGGCGCAGATCTTCCAGCATCGCCTGATGATGGTTGAGCACATCCAGGCCGTACGTGTTGCCGCCGATCGGAGAGCCGCCGACGGGGGCGGGGCAAGTATGCAGGGGAACCGTAGTGTCCCAGCGCACCAGGCTGAATTCCAGTTCCGCAGCGACGACTGGTCGCCAGCCTGCTTCCTGATAACGGCTCAGAACATGCTTCAGTACATGGCGTGGGTCGCCACCATAGGGAGAACCATCAGCGTTGAACATCGAGAGCATGACTTGCCCGTGCTGGCCGCCAACAGACCAAGGAGTGGGCAGGAGGGATCCTTCTACTGGACGACAGATGCCGTCGGCGTCGCCGCTGGCAAATACCAACTGTTCCACATCTCGGCCCCAGATATCCAGGCTGAGCGCGGTTTTGGGGAGTTTCAGTTCGCCGTCGAAGATGGTGCCCAGTTTGTGGCGGGGGACCCACTTGCCCCGCATGATGCCGTTGCAGTCGGGGAGTAGCGCTTCTATGGTGGTGATTTCGGGGTGAGCCCGCAGGAACCAATCGGCTTCAAGCGACATGCGTCCACCGTGCAGTGATCGGTAAGCGCGCACTATCCATGGTTAAACCCGGTCGCTCAATACCCTACATGGGGCAAGCTCAGCGCGGCGCCATATAGATACTCAGAGGATCCTTACCGGCGGCTTCTCCCATACAAGACATGGCGTTAAGAAACAGGGAAAAAAGATCCGTTTGCGAGCTGACATCGAGCTTGCGATAGATACTCTTGCGGTGCCGACGAACAGTCTCGACGGCAATGACCAGGCGTTCAGCAGAGATATCTGTACCATAGCCGCGCAACATCAGTTCCAGCACGTCTTTCTCCCGTGGCGATAGTAGCGATGCGCCGAACGTGCGAAAGGCGAGATCAATCTGGTGGTCGATACCCGGTTGGATAAGGTTGGTTGCCGCAAAATCACTGTGCTCGGTGTGACTCTTGAGCAGTTCTGATACTGGCTCTGCCAGCAGGTAGAGCGATTCATATTCCTGGTCAGTGAACGGGCCACGCTCGGCGAGGCGCATCATACTCAGATTGATGACATTGCCAGCCTGCAATTTGGCCAAGTACACCGCTTCGTCACAGGTGCCGGTGTCGGAGTAGTAGTGGCGGTAATAATCAGACTCATGCAACTTGCCCATGGTAACCCGCGACAGGCGGTAGATTTTGGAACGCGGTTGGTGCATCGAGGTTTGATAGAATGGATCTTCGCGGTAGGGCCCCTCCAGATACTTGTCGACCTGGGCAGCCACCGCATGCTTGGGAATGCCGTGATACAGGATTCGCGGCGGCAGGTCTTTGTGATAGAGCCATATCTGCGGGTAGTCGATTTTAACTTGCCCGTTGACGGCCTCGACCAAAGTAGGGAAGAACTGCTCTGTGCCCAGGGCGGCGATAGCCCTGGAAATATCCCTATTCCATTTGCTTAACTGATTTATGTCTGTCATGCGGCCTTAAGCTACTTATTGCCAGCGTTTTTCCTACATAGTGATGAGGCATCACTGCATTGTCAAACCCGCCGACCATTTTATTGTCAGGGTGCGTGGCGCGGTTCACCTTGATGCTCTTGATGCGCTATGCTTTACTGCCGCTCCGGAGGCTACTTGAACCTTGTCTAAAGTGGCGATCAATACAGCATTTTACAATGAAGCGGTGCCCGTGCAGTTTACCCGGGCGCTTTTGGCTCAGGCACGAGCCTATAATTGCGACGTGGATGCCATCCTGCGTGCCGCCCGGTTTCCCTTCGACCCCTTGCGCCAGGATGTACAGACTGCCTTTGTCTCGCGCGAGCAGTATTCTCGATTGTGTCTGGAGTTAATCCGGGTGCTGGGTGATGAATCTGCCGGCGTGATGCCCGATGTGCAGACGCCGCCGGGAACGACGCGTCTTATCGCGTTGAGTATGATCAACAGCCCTAATCTGACCGCCGCCATGCAGCGCGCCATTGAGTTCAACGAGGTTTGCCGTGTGCGTCACGGCGCTGACATTAGCAACCGATTGTTGGTGGATGAGGAGCGCAAGGAGGCCACGCTGACCTATCTCTCGGGGGATGACGCAGGGGAGGAGCAGCAGAGCGTGTTGTGTAATTTGGCCATGTGGCTGCGTTTTAGCGGCTGGCTGATTGACCAGTATATTGATGTGACCAGTGCCACCTGCGCCGGGCCCCAACCGAGATTTATGGCGGGCATCCGGCACTTCTTCTCTTGTCCGGTGGCCTACGGCGCGCCCGTTAACTCAGTTACCTTCAGCGCCCGACATCTGGATGCAGAATTGGTGCGCGATGAGGGGGATCTCGTGGAGTTTCTCAAGCTCGCGCCCTACTACGTGATCATTGAGCCACAGTCCAGCACTGAGAGCATCACCCACCGCATTCGAGAAATCCTGGGTGACGATTTCCGGCAGGAGATGCCCAGCTTTGAGGAGTTGACTGCGCTGCTCAACATGTCGGCCCGCACGCTGCGTCGACGTCTGGAAAAAGAGGGTACCTCCTACCAGCGTATCAAGGACAACGCGCGGCGTGACACGGCGATCTCCATGTTGAGTCGTGATCGACTGACCGTCAGTGAGGTGGCGGAGCAGGTCGGCTTCTCCGATCCCAGCGCGTTTCATCGTTCTTTCAAAAAATGGACGGGGCAGTCGCCGGGTTCGTATCGCTAGCGCATTTGCGCTTGCAGAAAATCCAGGATTTGGTCCTGCGCAATGAGTTGGGATTCGGTCCCGCGCCGACTCTTGTACTCAAGGTTGCCGTCTGCGAGGGCGCGATCGCCAATGACGATGCGGTGTGGAATGCCTATCAGCTCCATGTCGGCGAATTTAACGCCGGGCCGTTCGTTGCGGTCATCCAGCAGCACCTCGACCCCGGCGGCCTGGAGGCGCTGGTAGAGATCCTCTGCACAACGGGTCACCTCCTCTGACTTGTGCATATTGAGCGGCACGATCGCCAGCTGGAAGGGTGCCATGGACGCCGGCCAGATAATGCCGCTGTCATCGTGGTTTTGTTCGATCGCAGCAGCCACAAGACGGCTGACGCCAATACCATAACAACCCATACTCACGGTGATATTCTTGCCGTTCTCATTCAGAACCTTGGCGTTCATGGCGTCGCTGTACTTGGTGCCCAGCTGGAAAATATGCCCCACCTCAATACCGCGTTTGATCTGCAGGTAACCCTTGCCGTCGGGGCTGGGGTCTCCGCTCACCACATCGCGCAGGTCGGCGATGTGGTCCACAGTGCAGTCCCGATTCCAGTTGGCCCCGGTGAAATGCATCGCGTCTTCGTTGGCACCGCAGCAAAAGTCGGCCAGCTGTGCGGCGCTGCGATCGACGATCACCGGCAGCCTCAGTCCGACCGGCCCCAGCGAGCCGAAGCCCACATGACAGGCGGCGCGCACCTGCTCCTCACTGGCCAGTTGTAGCGGGGCAGCTACTGATGGCAGTTTTTCCGCTTTAAGAGCGTTGAGTTGGTGGTCGCCGCGCAGCACCAGTGCCACCAGGGTGCCATCCTGTGCACCCTTGACCACCAGGGTCTTGATACTGCTTGCGGCATCAATCGACAGGAATGACGCCAGTTCCGCAATGGTTTTTACCCCGGGGGTGGCCACTTTTTGCAGGCTTGCGGTGGGTGCAGGGCGCTCCAAGGACGGTGCCAGGGCTTCCGCCATCTCGACATTCGCCGCATAGTCGCTGCCGTCGCTGAAGGCGATAGCGTCCTCCCCCGAACGTGCCAGTACGTGGAATTCATGCGATGCGCTGCCACCAATACTGCCGGTATCGGCGATCACGGGGCGAAAATCCAGTCCCAGACGGGTGAAAATAGTGGTGTATGCGCCAAACATCACCTGATAGGTTTGCTCCAGGGATGCCTGATCAATATGAAAAGAGTAGGCATCCTTCATTAAAAATTCGCGGGAGCGCATGATACCGAAGCGCGGCCTTATCTCATCGCGCACCTTGGTCTGGATCTGGTAGAGATTGAGCGGTAGCTGTTTGTAGCTCTTGATTTCGTCGCGCACCAGGCTGGTAATGACCTCCTCATGCGTGGGTCCCAGGCAGAAATCCCGCTGGTGGCGGTCCTGAATGCGCAGCAGTTCCGGGCCGTATTGCTCCCAACGGCCAGATTCCTGCCATAGTTCGGCAGGTTGCATCACCGGCATGCTGACTTCCTGCGCGCCCGCAGCTTCCATTTCCTGGCGCACGATCGTCTCTACCTTGCGCAGTACACGTAGGCCCAGGGGTAGCCAGGTGTAAAGTCCCGCCGCCAATTTACGTATCAGACCTGCACGCAGCATCAGCTGATGGCTGATGATCTCTGCATCTGCAGGTGTTTCTTTTTGGGTGGCCAGGAGGAATTGACTGGTACGCATGAACACATCCGTTGCTTCACATGGTGAGTGGGCGCCTAGTTTACGTGTGAACAACTTGAGCGTACAGGCTTGGCTCCCCGTTGATGTAAACAGTGCGAACTTCTGCTTTTCTGCTAGTCCGGAGTGTTTGTCCTAATCTTTTGTGTCAGTCACGCACGTGCCTGCGGCGCTAAAAATACAGGGTATTTTTAGCGCAATGATAAAAAACACTTGTATTGCAGCGTTTCATGTTTTATACATTCCCCTGCAGCTTGGGGCAGCGATGTTTTCGTCAGTGTTAAGAGCGCGTAGTTCAGGCTTGCAGCGGGTTCCAACTATAATTTTAGGGAAGGTTGAAAACAACATGGCAACTAAAAAAGCAGCTAAAAAAGCTCCAAAGAAAGCAGCAAAGAAGGCTCCTGCAGGTAAGAAGGCAGTCAAGAAAGCGGCTCCGGTGAAGAAGTCAGGATCGCCGATCACGCAAAAAATGACCAAGGGTCAGATCGTGACCAGTCTGTCTGAGAGCACAGGCCTGAGCAAAAAGCAGATCAGCTCCGTCATCGATGGAATTGACTCGCTGATAGAGCGCAGCATCAAGAAGCGCGCAGTGGGCGAGTTCACGCTGCCGGGCATCTTGAAAATCACCACAGTGGCTAAACCTGCCAAAAAGGCACGCAAGGGCATCAATCCATTTACCGGGTTAGAGCAAATGTTCAAAGCCAAGCCGGCGAGTATTGGTGTGAAGGTTCGTCCGCTGAAAAAGCTGAAAGAATCTGCCGCTTCCTAGGTGATGCCCGCGACCAGCTTGCCCCGGCAAGCTGGTCGTAGTACTCCCTCGCACAGCACCTGCCGGTGCGGGGTTTTCCTGCCCTTCTAATCCACACTCTCTGAGCTTGGCCTGCACGCTCGCATGGGTTAAAATCCGCGCCTCTAATTTTTGTGTCAACTCGCGAATTAACCATTGGTGGGACCATTCCATGCCGATTTATGAGTACCAGTGCCAGGACTGTCATAAGCACGTTGAGGCTTTGCAGAAGATCAGTGACACACCGCTGCTAGATTGCCCGCAGTGTGGCAAGCCCGCCTTGAAGAAACAGGTCTCCGCCGCCGCTTTTCGCCTGAAAGGTGGTGGTTGGTATGAAACCGATTTCAAAACGGGCAACAAGAAAAACTTGGTCAGTGGCGGCGACAGCGCCGGTACCGGTGACAAAGCCACCGCATCCAGCTCTAGTGAGAGCAAGTCAGGTGAGAGCAAAGCCAGCGAAAGCAAGACCAGCGAAAGCAAATCAGGCGATAGCAAATCAGGCGATAGCAAAAAGACAGCCTAATCCTGGGCCCGCTGTGGGCCGGGCCAGCCAATCCAATCCAAACGGAATCCAGACTATGCGCAGCCATTATTGTGGCGCTTTGAGTACAGCGAATATTGACGAAACGGTCGTCCTGTGCGGTTGGGTTGATCGCCGCCGGGATCATGGTGGGGTGATCTTCCTCGACCTGCGCGACCGGCAGGGGATCGTGCAGGTGGTGTTTGACCCTGACACCGAAGAACATTTTCAACGCGCTGATCGAGTGCGCAGCGAGTATGTCCTGAAAGTTACCGGCCGGGTCCGTGCGCGGTCAGCCACCACGGTGAACGCGGTCATGGGCACGGGCCAGATAGAAGTACTGGGTAAAGAGCTGGAGATTCTCAATAGCGCGGCGACGCCACCCTTCCAGCTCGATGAGTACACCAATGTCGGTGAAGAGGTGCGCCTGCAGTACCGCTATATGGACTTGCGGCGCCAGGAAATGCAGGACCGCCTGATCCTCCGCTCCAGAATCACCAGCGCGGTCCGCAACTTTCTGGATGGCGAGGGATTTTTGGATATTGAGACGCCGATCCTGACCCGGGCCACACCGGAAGGGGCCCGCGATTACCTGGTGCCCAGCCGCACACACCCGGGCAAGTTCTTTGCCTTGCCCCAGTCGCCACAGTTGTTCAAGCAACTGTTGATGGTGGCCGGCTTTGATCGCTATTACCAGATCGCCAAATGTTTTCGGGATGAAGACCTGCGCGCCGACCGGCAGCCGGAATTCACCCAGATCGATATCGAAACCTCCTTTCTCAATGAGCTGGAGATCATGGCCATTACCGAGCGCATGATTCGCGGTTTATTCAAGGCGGTACTGGCGGTGGACCTGCCCGCGTTCCCGCATATGAGCTACCTGGAGGCCATGGATCGCTACGGTTCGGACAAGCCCGACCTGCGCATTCCGCTGGAGCTGGTGAGCGTGGATGACCTGATGCAGCAGGTGGAGTTTAAAGTCTTCCGCGGACCGGCGGATGATCCCGCCGGCAGGGTGGCTGCATTGAAAGTGACCGGCGGCGCCACCATCAGTCGCAAGGACATCGATGATTACACCAAATATGTGTCCATTTACGGTGCGCGCGGCCTCGCCTGGATCAAGGTAAATGACATTGCCGCCGGGGTAGACGGCCTGCAGTCCCCCATTCTCAAGTTTATGCCCGAGACGATCGTGGCGCAGATGATGCAGCGCTTGGGTGCGGCCAACGGCGACATCATTTTCTTCGGTGCTGACCGCACGCGGGTGGTCAACGAGGCGCTCGGGGCGTTGCGGATAAAGGTAGCGCAAGACTTGGGCATGGTAGCGCCAGGTTGGGCACCGTTGTGGGTGGTGGATTTCCCTATGTTTGAAGCGGATGCCAACGGTGCCTGGACTCCGTTGCACCATCCCTTTACGGCGCCTTCGGGCGACGCACAACAACTGGCTGCAAATCCGGGTGAGGCCCTGTCGCGCGCTTATGACATGGTATTGAACGGCTGCGAGCTGGGTGGTGGCAGTATCCGTATCCACACGCGCGATATGCAAGAAGCGGTATTTCGCATTCTGAACATTGGTGCTGCCGAGGCCGAGGAAAAGTTTGGCTTTCTGCTCAATGCGTTGCAATACGGAGCTCCGCCCCACGGCGGCCTGGCCTTCGGACTGGACCGATTGGTGATGCTGATGACGGGCGCACAGTCTATTCGCGACGTGATTGCGTTCCCCAAAACCCAGAGTGCCGCCTGTGTGATGACTAACGCTCCCGGTGACGTCGACGAGCAACAGTTGCAGGAGCTGAATATCCGTTTGCGCCAGAACCGCGAGACCCTTGCGCCAACGACTGCCAATCCGCACGCCGAGTGAGCGGCGAAATCGCAGCTCTCGCCTACAGACCAAGCCGGTAAACTTGTCCATAATGGGCGTCTGACGCACCCGCCGGAATTTGTATGCCGCTAATCCTGGGAATCGATCCCGGCTCACGCAAGACGGGCTTTGGCATCATCAATTTTGTGTCCGGGCGCAGTGAGTACGTCACCAGCGGTGTCATTCGGTTGCCCGTAGGTGAGTTGCCCGAGCGGCTGCGGATGATTTTTGACAGTGTGACGGAACTGGTCCAGTTGCACTGTCCACAGGAACTGGCAGTAGAACAGGTGTTCATGGCGAAAAGCCCCGGCTCCGCCCTGAAACTGGGGCAGGCACGTGGTGCAGCGATCGTGGCCTGCGCGGTGCAGGATATGCCGGTGGCGGAGTATTCAGCGCGCCAGATCAAGCAGTCGGTAGTGGGGACTGGGGCCGCCGACAAGGCACAGGTGCAGCACATGGTTAGAGTGTTACTGAAGCTGTCAGCCATGCCGCAGGAAGATGCGGCAGATGCACTGGCTGCAGCGCTGTGTCACGCGCACACGCAGCACAGTATGATCAATATGGCCGGCGCCAAGTCGGTGCGCCGCCGTCGACTACGCTGACAGGGCTGCAGCAGCATGATAGGCAGAATCAGAGGTACTCTCGTCCACAAACAGGCTCCACTCATTCTGGTGGAGGTGGGTGGTGTTGGCTACGAGTTACATGTTCCCATGACCACACTGTTCCGGCTGCCCGAGTTGGGCGCGGAAGTCTCACTGGTGACGCATTTTGTGGTGCGTGAAGACGCCCAGTTGTTGTACGGCTTTATCGAAGAGGGAGATCGCAGCCTGTTTCGAGAGTTGATCAAGGTCAGCGGAGTGGGCCCCAAATTGGCACTGACCATTCTGTCGGGGATGGATGCCCACAGTTTCGCGCGCTGCGTCCAGCGTGATGATCTGTCTGCCCTTATCGCGCTGCCCGGCGTCGGCAAGAAGACCGCAGAGCGCTTGTTGGTGGAGATGCGTGACAAGCTCAAGGACTGGTTAGTGAGGGCGCAGAGCGCGCAGGGCCAGGCGGACGGCGCCGTTGCATTGGCTCTACTCACCGATATCGTGGCGGATGCCGAAGGCGCGCTCATTTCTCTGGGCTATAAACCGCAGGAGGCCAGTCGTATGGTCGCGGCAATCAACGACGACAGCGTGGTAGATAGCGAGGAACTGATACGCCGCGCCCTGAAATCCATGGTGCGAGCGTGAGGCGGCGGGCATGATTGAAACCGATCGACTGATTGCTCCTCAGGCCAACGGTCCGCGCGAGGACGTTATGGATCGGGCGATCCGGCCCCGCTCCCTGGATGAATACATTGGCCAGCAAGTGGTCAAGGAGCAGATGACGATTTTCCTGCAGGCGGCCAAGGGTCGCGGGGAGCCGCTGGATCACACGTTGATATTCGGCCCGCCGGGACTGGGCAAAACCACCCTCGCCAGCATTATTGCCCACGAGATGGGCGTTTCACTCAAGACGACATCCGGCCCGGTGTTGGAAAAAGCCGGCGATATTGCGGCGTTGATGACCAATCTGGAGCCTGGCGATGTGTTATTTATCGATGAGATCCATCGCCTCAGCCCGTTGGTGGAAGAGATATTGTATCCAGCCATGGAGGATTATCAGCTCGACATTATGATTGGCGAAGGACCGGGCGCGCGTTCCATCAAGCTGGACCTGCCACCTTTCACCCTGGTGGGCGCCACCACCCGGGCCGGCTTGTTGACCTCGCCTCTGCGTGACAGGTTCGGCATCGTACAGCGCCTGGAATTTTATGAGGTGGCCGATCTTGCCCACATCGTCGAGCGCTCGGCGCAGATATTGAAAATAGGTATCGATGCCCATGGTGCGGCGGAGATTGCGCGCCGCGCACGCGGCACACCGCGCATAGCCAACCGCCTGCTGCGGCGGGTGCGTGACTACGCCGAAGTCAAGGCAGACGGGCATATCACCAGTGACATCGCCGATCGCGCCCTGGATATGTTGAGCGTAGACCAAAAGGGTTTCGACCACCTGGATCGGAGGCTGCTATTGGCGCTGATCGAAAAATTCGATGGTGGTCCGGTGGGCGTGGACAGTCTGGCTGCCGCTATTTCTGAGGAACGCGGCACGATAGAGGATGTCCTGGAGCCCTACCTGATCCAGCAGGGCTATATGCTGCGCACGCCCCGAGGCCGCATGGCCACGCGCAGTGCCTACCTGCACTTTGGCCTGCCTGGGCCTGCCACTGTGGCAGCGAGCGCCAACTTGCCACGCGATTTGGAAGAGAGTGGCCAAGCCTAGTGGTCGCGGGGGAATTTTCACACAAGATGCGGGTCTACATTGAAGACACTGACGCCGGTGGGATTGTATATTACGTTAATTATCTCAAGTTCATGGAGCGGGCGCGCACTGAATTCATGCGCTCACTCGGCTATGACAAGAACTACCTATTTAATGCCGATCTGATGTTTGTAGTGCGGGACCTGACAGTAAGCTATAAGCTTCCCGCGCGACTGGATGATGAACTGGAGGCAACCGCGACGCTCGTGCAGCTGCGCGGTGCTGGCATGGAATTCCACCAGAGTGTGCGCCGCGGCGCAGCGCTGCTGGCGCGGGCAGAGGTTACTATCGCGTGCGTCGACCGGGCCAGTGTCAAGCCGCGCCGACTGCCGCAGGAAATGGCGACGTGTTTAAAAGCGTTGGAACAGAAAAAAGCCTAAGTTTGAGGGGGACGGGAGTTGGAACAACAATTAAGTTTGCTGGATCTGGTTTGGAATGCCAGTTTCACCGTGCAGTTCGTGATGGCCATACTGTTGCTGGCTTCCATGATGTCGTGGTACATGATCGTCAATCGCTTCATCTACTTTCGCAATGCCAGTGATGAGATGTATCGCTTTGAGGAGCGCTTCTGGTCGGGGATTGATTTGTCGCAACTCTATCGCGAGGGTAATGACAAGGCGGCCGACGGCCTCCCGATACTGGGCATGGAAAGTATTTTCCGTGCAGGCTTCAAGGAGTTTTCCCGCCTCGCGCAGCAGTCGGAGATGGATTCCGAGGCGGTGATCGAGGGCTCGCGCCGCGCCATGCGGGTTGCGGTCATGCGCGAGGAGGAGCGTCTGGAGCGTCACCTCGCTTTCCTGGCGTCAGTCGGCTCCACCAGCCCGTATATTGGTTTGTTCGGTACGGTGTGGGGGATCATGCACTCCTTTCGCGGCCTGGCCAATTCCACCCAGGCCACGCTGGCCACCGTGGCGCCGGGCATCTCGGAGGCGCTGGTAGCGACGGCAATGGGGTTGTTCGCTGCCATTCCCGCTGTGTTGGCTTACAATCGCTTCGCCTCCAAGGTCGAGGTACTCAGTAACCGCTACGACACCTTTATGGACGAGTTCTCCGGAATTCTCTACCGACAGGCCTTCGCCCTGCGCTCACGCGAGAAGAAGGCGGGGTAGGGCGCAGTGTCCAGGAACCGCACCAAGCGTAAACCCATGTCGGACATCAATGTGGTGCCCTACATCGATGTGATGTTGGTCCTCTTGATCATCTTTATGGTCACGGCGCCTATGTTGATGCAGGGGGTGAAAGTCGAATTGCCCGAAGCCAGTGCCGATCCGGTGGAAAAGCAGGACAGCGAACCGGTCATTGTCTCGGTCGACGCGACCGGGCAGTTGTTCCTCAACCTTGGCCAAGAGGAACAGATTTTATCCCTGGCCACCATTAAGGACCGGGTCTCTGCTGTACTGCGTCGCAGCCCGGACAAGCCCGTGCTGATCTGGGGTGACCGAGCGGTACCGTACGGCGAGGTGGTGACAGTCATGGTTGCGCTGCAGGAGGCGGGTGCCCCAAGCGTTGGTCTGGTCACTGAAAATCCCCAGTGAATACCTCTGTTTACGCCAAACCTGTTATGCCGCGCATCGTCCTGCGTCCGGCACTGGCCACGCTGTTCCTGCACGGGCTCTTGATCTATGTATTGACGGCAAACTGGACGAATACCGAGCGGGAAGTCATCCGGGTTAAGCCTGTGCCCAACTTGATCAACGCTCGTCTGGTGGATGTCAGTGAGCTGAAAGCCCAGCCGAAGTCCAAAACACCTGCGCCGAAGAAGCCTGAACCGAAAAAACCTGAACCCAAGAAGCCCGAGCCGAAAAAGCCCGAGCCGAAAAAGCCTGAACCGAAAAAGCCAGAACCGAAAAAGCCTGAGCCCAAGCCAACACCAACACCAACACCAACACCGAAACCAACACCGAAACCAACACCGAAACCAACACCGAAACCAACACCGAAACCAACACCGAAACCAACACCGAAACCAACACCGAAACCAACGCCTAAACCGCCCCCAAAACCAGAGCCCAAGCCCAGCAGTAATCGGGATGCATTGGCCGCGATAGCCCGCGATGAACTGTCCACGGTGGTGACGCAACAAGAACAGGTGCCGGCGAGCGCGACCGCGAGTGAAATGTCGGCCAGCTTCGTCGCTCTTATTCAGCAGACCGTAGTAAACTACTGGAGTCGCCCCCCCAGCGCGCGCAATGGGATGGAAGTCGAGCTGGCGATACAGCTCATTCCCACCGGGGAAGTGGTGAGTGTCACGGTGATCAGGAGCAGCGGTAATACCGCATTCGATCGGTCAGCGATCAATGCTGTGGAGAAGGCGGGCGCTTTTCCCGAATTGCAAAAGCTGCCCGACGGGGAATTTGAAAAAACGTTCAGGCGTTTTCGCCTGCTATTTAAGCCAGAGGATTTGCGTTACTGATGAAACCGCTACTACGAATTCTAACGGGTGTCGTCCTGATGGTAAGTGCGCTGAGCGCACGGGCCGAACTGACGATCGAAATTTCCCAGGGCTCGGATAACCCGACCACGATCGCAGTGTCGCCGTTTGCCTGGCAGGGGGCGGGTGCAGCGCCGGAAGATTTGGCCAGTGTGGTGGATGGTGATCTGGCGCGCAGCGGCCAGTTTTCTCCGGTTGCGCGCGCTGACATGTTGGGTCGCCCCAGTACCGAGGCCGAAGTTTTTTACCGCGACTGGCGCTCTATCAATACCGAGTATCTGTTGATCGGGCGTGTTTCGGGTACGCCCGGTCAGCTGCGCATCGATTTCGAACTCTTCGACATTCTGCGCCAGACCAAGATCCTCTCCGGTTATGAAGCCGGTGCGGTCAGTGAGGCGCGCATGCTGGCCCACCGTGTCGCTGATGCGGTCTACGAAAAACTGACTGGCGTGCCGGGCGCGTTTGCCACGCGGTTGGTGTATATCTCGGGTACCCGCGCGACCGGTGGCAAGGGCACTTCGCGCCTGACCATGTCGGATTCCGATGGCGCGCGACCCATTGTACTGCTTGAAACAAAAGATCCCCTACTGGCACCCACCTGGTCGCCGGACGGCAAAAATATTGCCTATGTTTCCTTTGAAAGTGGTCGCCCGGCAATCTATCGACAGGAGTTGGCCACCGGTCGGCGTCAGCAGCTGACCAACTTCCAGGGCATTAACAGTTCGCCGGCATGGTCGCCTGATGGCAGGACCATGGCCATGGTGTTGTCAAAAGACGGCAACCCGGACATTTATCTCATGGACCTGGGCACCAAGCAGCTCAAGCGTATTATTACCCACTACGCCATCGATACCGAGCCTGCATGGATGCCTGATGGGCAATCTCTGCTGTTTACCTCCGACCGCGGAGGCAAGCCCCAGATTTACCGCTACACGCTGAGCTCCGGCAAGATCGATCGTGTGACTTACGAGGGCACGTACAATGCTCGCGCACGTGTGTCGCAGGATGGTCGCAGTGTCGTGATGGTGCATCAGGCGGATGGTCGATTCCAGATCGCCCTGCTGGATCTGGTGACCAATCGACTGCAGATTCTGACCTCCACTGAATTGGACGAAAGTCCCAGTATCGCGCCAAATGGCTCTATGGTATTGTACGCCACCAAATACGCAGAGCGTGGCATTCTTGCTGCGGTGTCTGTGGATGGAGGCGCGAAATTCAGGCTGCCAGCCCGCGAGGGCGACGTGCGAGAGCCTGCGTGGTCACCTTATTTGCCCCGCTGAACGCGGCATAAATCCGTATTTATTTAACCAAAAAATGAAGGAAGGACGAAGAACTATGAAACATCTACCTATCGCCGGTAAGCTCATCGCATTGCTGTTTTCTGCAGCCTTGTTGGTTGCTTGTTCTGGTAGCGATACTAAAGAAGAAGACGAAGCAGCGGCCGCAGCAGCGGCAGCCGCAGCGGCCGCCAGGTCTGCGCAGGGTTCCGCTACGTCCGCTGAAATGGCCGCGTTGCAGGAAGCTGCCATGGCAGCAGGAAATGTATTTTTCTTTGAATTTGACAGCTCCACGCTGACCCCAGAAGCCGTCAATGCGGTGGATGCACATATCGCAGTGTTGAAGCTCAACAACGAAAACGTACGCTTGGAAGGTCATACTGACGAGCGCGGTACCCGCGAATACAACATCGCACTGGGCGAGCGCCGGGCAAACTCGGTGCGTGATTACATGGTGGCTAATGGCATCTCCAACTTCCGTATTGAGTCGATCAGTTACGGTGAAGAGAGTCCTGTGGCCTATGGCTCCGGCGAGTCCAACTGGGCACAGAATCGTCGCGTAGAGCTCAAACCACAATAAGCCATGGATTCATCCGTGCGTAAAACGCTGGTGGCATGCGGGCTGGTCATTTTGACCGGCCCGTTGTGCTTTATGACCTGGGCGCAGTCCTATGTGGACCTGGAAGCTGAGCGTGCAGCGGCGCAGGCTGCCGGTCGCAGTCCCGGCAATGGTAGTAGTTCCAGTGCCAATGTGTCGGCCCCTGCAGACCCCTACGGCGCCCAGCCGACACAGGCCTATCCCGCCACCAGTTACGGTGTCAATAATGCGCCGGCAGCACCTGCGGCTGTCGAGTCTTCCCCCGAGTCTGCCGCATTTCCAACCGCAGGCGTTCCATCGAGTGCTCCGCCTACAGCAACCGGTAGTCAGATGGCCGGCTCTGACCAGGGCCGGTTGTACCTGCAAATACAGCAGTTGCAGCAGGAAGTCATGCGCCTCAATGGCAAGGTCGAAGAACAGGGGTATGAACTAAGTACGCTCAAGGAACAGAGCCTACAGCGCTACATGGATCTGGACAAGCGGCTCGGTGGAGCAGGCGCACCGTCTGCCACACTACCGGCTGGCGGGCCCGCCGCCCAGACCACCAAGCCTGTGGCTGGTACCGGTGCCACCGAAGCGATTAACGCCGCAGGGCCGATCAGGCCTCCGGCTGGTAGCGATTCTGTGCCCGCGAAGGAACAGCCCGGTGAAGCTAACGCCTACGGTGCAGCCTATGCGTTGGTGCAGGGCCGTAAGTTCGACCAGGCGATACCGGCGTTTCAACAGTTCCTGCAGCGGTATCCCGATGGAGAGTACGCCGCCAATGCCCATTACTGGCTCGGTGAGCTGTATCTGGTGAAGCAACCACCGGACCTGGAGGCTTCCAGGCAGTCCTTTGCACTGTTGTTGAGCCAATATCCTGATAACAGCAAGGCACCCGACGCGCTGTACAAGCTGGGCAAAGTGCAGTTCCTGAAGGGCAACCGTGAAAAGGCCAGAGAGTACTTGGATCAGGTGATCAAACTGTACGGCGGCACCAACAACGCCTCCGTAAAATTGGCCAAGGATTTCATTGCCCAGAATTACTGATCTGTGGCCCCATGACCAACCCACCCCCTCTTACCGCCACTGCAATGCTCGATAAAGCCGGGCATACACTACGCATTACAGAAATCTTCTACTCCCTGCAGGGTGAGGCGCGCACCGTGGGCCTGCCCACCGTTTTTGTGCGTCTCACCGGTTGTCCGCTGCGCTGTGTCTACTGCGATACCGAGTATGCCTTCAGCGGCGGAGAAATGCGCAGCATCGCACTAGTCGCCGCGCAGGTTGCCGCCTACGCGCCGCGCTATGTGACCGTGACGGGCGGCGAACCGCTGGCGCAACCCAACTGCCTGCCCCTGCTCGCTACGCTGTGTGACGCCGGCTACGAGGTATCACTGGAAACCGGCGGTGCAATGAGTCTGGCCGGAGTGGATGCGCGGGTCGTGACGGTGCTGGATTTAAAGACTCCCGCCTCCGGTGAAATGCAACGCAACGACTACAGTAATATCCCGCTGTTGCGCGCCCACGACCAGGTGAAGTTCGTGATCTGCGACCGAGCGGATTACGAGTGGGCCCGTTTCAAGCTGGATGAATACCGGCTCTGCGAGCGGGTCACGGATGTGCTGTTCTCGCCCAGCTTTGGTCAGCAGCAGGGCAGGCAGTTAGCGGAGTGGATACTGGCGGACAACCTGCCAGTGAGAATGCAATTGCAGCTGCATAAGCTGTTGTGGAATGACGAGCCGGGGCATTGATGGCGATGAGTGGGCACAAACGCGCCGTCATACTGGTCTCCGGTGGGCTTGATTCCACCACAGTGCTGGCCATGGCGCGCGCGCAGGGCTATGCCTGCTACGCGCTCAGCTTCGACTACGGCCAGCGCCATCGTGGTGAGTTACTCGCGGCCGCGCGTGTCTCGCGTGTACTGGGCGATGTAGAGCATAAGGTCGTCACGCTGAATCTGGACAGTATCGGCGGTTCTGCCCTGACCGACATGTCCATCGCGGTGCCTGAGGAGGAAACCCCGGGCATTCCAATCACCTATGTCCCGGCGCGCAACACCGTATTCCTGTCAATCGCGCTGGGTTGGGCGGAGGTGCTGGGTGCACACGATATTTTTATCGGCGTGAACGCAGTGGATTATTCAGGCTACCCGGATTGTCGACCCGACTATATCGCTGCGTTTGAGACCATGGCGAATCTTGCCACTCGCGCCGGGGTGGAAGGGCGAAAAATCACCATTCACACGCCGCTGATGGCGCTGGGCAAGGGCGAGATTATTCGCGCCGGCGTGGCGCTGGGGGTCGATTACGCCCTCACCGTTTCCTGCTATCAGGTGACCGAAGAAGGTCTGGCCTGCGGCAAATGCGACAGCTGCCGCCTGCGTCGCCAGGGCTTTGTGGACGCCGGGTTGGCGGACCTGACACGCTACAGTCCGGCGCCCGCAGAGCTATGATTTCCCTCAAAAAAGCGCTTGAGTTTTTATCCTTTTTCCGTACTATACCCCCCTCCTTCTGGGGCCGTTAGCTCAGTTGGTAGAGCAGTTGGCTTTTAACCAATTGGTCGATGGTTCGAATCCATCACGGCCCACCATCTAAAACAAAAATGCCACCCTTTCGGTGGCATTTTTGTTTTAGCGTGGATGGGTTCGTCTGATTCAACCACCGTTCGACAAAACGCGCCAGCGTTTTGCAACGAGGCGCGCAGCGCCGAAGCCCGCAGGGTCATAACAGCCCAATGGCTGTTATGATTCATCCATCACGGCCCATCATTTTTTCCATACTGATCCTGCTCACCAACCAGACCTGCCAGGAATGCGGTGAATGGCTCGATATTCTGATGAACGCTCGCTTGCTCCAAGGCTTGCATGTAGTCATTACGGCGTTCTACCGGAATAACCGTCCAGGGGTAGCCTCCTCCTGCTAGCATGGCATTCATTAGAAATCTCCCCATGCGGCCATTTCCATCCATATAGGGATGGATGTAGACAAATACGAAATGGCCAAGAACAACACGGACAGCTGGATCGGCTTCTTCTCGCAATAAGTCAAAGAGCACGGGCATACTTTCCCGTACGGCCTGGACACGGGGAGGGGTGTGCAGGGAGTTGCGAATATAAACCTGATCGGTTCTGTACCCGGCAAGATCAGCCGTTCTTAGAAGACCGGCAGTAACGCTTGGTCCAAATAGCGCCTGATACCAGTCGTTGTGGCCGGCATCGGTAGCTGCGCCGGAATTTTCTCCGGCGATGATGCGGGTGACGGTTTCTTTTACTCTTTGGTGGGCTTGCCAGTAGCCGCGCGCAGCCAGTGCGTCCCGGCGCTGGCGGTCATCTTCATCATTGTCCGGATTCCAGTCGCCGCTGCGGACGCGGTCTATAAGTTCCGGGCTAACCCGGTATCCTTCAATGGAAAGAGAGTTGTAAGCATCGGTGACATAGACATCATCGATATGTTTTAGATAATGTTCCGGATCAGCGGGCAATCCCGGCGGCTCCGGGAAGTTGCTGGTAATCTCTTCGCGCATTTCCTGCCACATCAAGCGCAACCGGTTCACGTAAGGGGAGCGCTCGCGCGAGGGAGGTTGATAGGTGGCAGCAGCTTCGAACAGATCTTCTTCCTGGACTTTAAAATCAGCGGTTCGCATGGTCTTGATGATCCGATCAGCAATCTTGTCGTTGCCGATATTGCGAAAAGCCCCGGCGAGCCTTCCTGCGACTTTTGAACGGCCACCTTCCAGCAGCAGGGTAAGGACTTCTGAGGCGTCCTGTATCATAGCCAGTGCCACCCGCATATCGGTAGGATGCTGGCGGAATGTGGTAGGACCAGCGGTAATGAGGGCTGCCGGTAACGAATATAGCCGCAAACCTTGTTTGACTATGCTTTGTTCGGGAGCGGGTAGGGCGCTGCGGAAAATGAATAGTGAGGTGTTATGAGGCAGCGCGACAGGTTTGTTATCGCCGCGTTCTGTTCGTACCAGAAGTTGC
>JANNVJ010000003.1:0-14061 GCA_031414375.1 Haliea sp. | reverse complement strand
GCGCTGAACAGCCCGGTTGCAGTGATTGGCAACACCGTGGAAGAAGCAGCTCAGGTCATTTCGTCGTGGGGCTATGCAGTGACACCCGATACTCTCAGCCAAATGGCGAAGGATGTCGGCGAGTCGTCGATTTTGTCGCGCACCGGCGGCGCGCCCACCTTTGCCGTGGGCATGGCCAAAATATTTTCGGACCTGATCGGCGGTAAGGCGTTGATGGCGTTCTGGTATCACTTCGCGATTTTATTCGAGGCGCTATTTATTTTGACCACGCTGGATGCGGGCACCCGCGTCTGTCGCTTCCTGATTCAGGATTTATTTGGCACCGTTGTTCCCGCCCTGGCAAATACGCAATCCTGGACCGCCAATATTTTTGCTACCACACTGGCTGTCAGCGGCTGGGGATGGTTCCTCTATCAAGGCGTTAGCGACCCATTCGGTGGCATCAACAGTCTGTGGGCGCTGTTTGGCATCGCCAATCAGATGCTGGCCGGTATGGCGTTGATACTGGCTTCTGTCATTCTGGTACGGATGAAAAAAATTCGCTATGTGTGGGTCACCGCATTGCCGGCGGCATGGATTTTACTGATCACCCTGTATGCGGGTTGGCAAAAAATATTCTCCGCTGATGTCAAAATCGGATTCTTGTCACACGCCAGGAAATTCGCCGATGCGATTGCTCGCAATGAAATTCTCGCACCCACCACGAACATGGCGCAAATGCAGCAAGTGGTCTTTAACGATTACGTCAATGCGGTCATGGCCGGCTTGTTTGTGACAGTGGTCGTCACCATATTGCTGTTTGCCGTGCGCGCGGTGTGGCAGGCGCACAAACATGCAACCATTAGCACCAGTGAGACGCCGATCACCTGGCGACAATCGGAGCTTGCCGTATGAGAGAGTTACTACAAGGATTGCTACGGCGCACTGCCCAAACACTGCGCTTGATGGTAGGTGTGGGTGATTACGATGGGTATCTTGAACATATGCGTCAGCACCACCCCGAGCAGCAGGCCATGACCCGCTCGGACTATTTTCGTTACTGCCAGAGCGCGCGTTACCCAAGCAAAGGTGGAAAAATTCACCGTTGTCCGTGCTGAGGAACGCGCACCCTGCAGGGGGCGTTGCATTCAAACCAATGGCACCACCGATGAATCACGAGCAGAGGCTTCGTTGCGGCGAGTGGCAGTGGGCATGCCCCGCTTGCTCAAAGTGCTGAGATATTCGCCGCGGAGCATGCCCACTGCCACTCGCCTGGAATCGCGCGTACGTCACGACTGTTGAGTTCACTGCGCTGGAGTCCCTCCGGGGATAAGGCCTGAAGAGCGAATATCTCAGCCCTCTGAGCGATCAGGTCTTATCCCCGGAGGGACGGCTCATGAGTGCCCATAGACATCGGGTGTGCATCAAGCAGTTCACAGCTCACGCGCGGGGTGCTTTTTGTCATCGACAATGGCTGCGATCACCAGGTCACCGCTAACATTCACCGTTGTCCGGCACATATCCAATAAGCGGTCGACACCCAACACCAGGCCCAGGCCCTCCGGCGGAATGCCGACCTGTTGCAGCAGTATCATGATCAGCGGCAAGGACCCACCCGGCACTCCGGCAGTCCCTATACCGGCGACAATTGACATGACAACGATCAGAATTTGTTGGGAAAAAGACAAATCAATGCCATAAACCTGGGCCAGGAAGATGACAGTTACGCCCTCAAAAAGGGCCGTGCCGTTTTGGTTGGCCGTGGCGCCCACCGTCAGTACAAAGCGCGATGTTTCTGGCGAAAGGTGCAGTTTTTCGGTAGCGGTTGCCAGGGACTTGGGCAAGGTCGCGTTAGATGACGCAGTCGCGAAGGCATAAATCATCACATCGTAACAGTCTTTAAAAAACTGCTGCGGTGAACGACCTGCCAAGCTTTTTAGCATGGTCGGGTAGACCACAAACTGCTGTAGTGCCAAGCCCACCACCACGACCAACACATACATCGATAGTGAACGGATCAGTTCCCAACCAAATTTAAGACTGCTGGCAAAGACCAGGGCGAACACCGCGTACGGTGCCAGGCGCATCACCAGATGAACAATTTCCATGGTGGCCGCATAGATAGTTTCCATCACCGAAATAGCGGAGCTATGCGCGCCCGGTTTTACGACACGACTTAATGCATAACCAAAGACCAGGGCAAAAAACATGAGTGCCAGCATATCCCCCTCGAGCGCCTGGGCTGCCGCTTGCACGGGATTTTTGGGGACAATATCCAGCAGTGTTTGCGTCACTGTTTTAGCGGATTGGGCGTTCAGCTGGATTTTTTCAACTTGGGCGCCCTGGCTATGCAAGAGATCCACGGGCAGGTTCAGACCCTCACCGGGACGGACCAGATTCACCAGTGACAAGCCGATGATGACGGATAAAGTGCTGGTCAATAGTGTGTAGAGCAGCGTGCGACTTACCGTGCGGCCCAGCCCGTGGTGCTGGCCCAATTCGTACACCCCCAACACCAGGCCACAAAACACCAGCGGCACGACGGTCATAAAAATCAGCCGCAGGAAGAGCTGACCAAAAGGCTCCAACACGTTTTCGGACAAGGCGTGAATCAGATCATTGGCGCCTGCAGCGTGCAGCAGCGTACCCAGCAGCAGGCCCGCCACCAATGCCAGTAACAGTTTGTTGTGTGACTTCATCGTATCCCCTGAGAAAAAAATTGGCGGTATCGCTCTCGCGGCGTGCAGTCGGGTGTAATTTTCGGTACATTTATTTGTTGCGGTATGTCATTGTTACACGTGCATCCAACGTACAGACTTTGGCACCTTTTTAGTAGGCCAAAAAGCGCTGGCGATAATAGTGCGCTTAATCCCAAAAAGGATCTATAAGTGTCTGATTTAAATAATATTAAAGTACGTGCTGCGCATCTATGCGCGGCCTTCGTCATTGGCACGATGAGCCTCGCGGCCCAGGCAGACACGACAGCATCCCAGCATGTCAATGTCACCGCCGAGGACATCGCCGTCAACCTGTTGATCTTCATTCTTTCCAGCTTCCTCGGCCTCGGGCTTATCCACGGTGTGGCGAAACTGCTGCACACCCCGCTGATGGCACTGACCAACGCGATCTCATCGGTGTCTGTGGTGGCGGCCCTCATTGTTCTGTCGTATCCGGACAATTCAACGTTGGTGATCATACTCGCCACCGTAGGTACCGCGCTAGCAATGAGCAACGTGATCAGTGGCTTTATGATCACCGAACGCATCCTCAAAATGTTCCGTAAGGGCAGCCGCTAATGCAAACCTTCGCGCTGTACCTATACGTTCTATCAGCAGTCCTGTTCATCCTGTCGCTCAAGTGGATGAGCGATGTGAAAATGTCACGCTTCGGCAACCTGGCCGGTGTGCTCGGGATGGCCGTCGCCATTGGCACGACGCTGATGGCCTACCAAATCCAGAGCTATAGCCTGCTGCTTGGCGCTCTGGTCGTGGGTACGTTAATCGGCGCGCCTATCGCGCTGAAACTGCCGATGACAGCAGTGCCACAGCGAACCGCAATGTCACACGCCTTCGGCTCCTTTGCGGTCGCGTTGATCGGCATGGCGGAGTATTACCAGCGGCTACCGCGCGCCGAGGAAGCGCTTAGCGCGTTCACCACAGGCGTACTCGCCACGGAGATAGTACTGGGTTTCCTCACGTTCATGGGTTCGGTGATCGCGTTTCTGAAGCTGCAGGAAATGATCTCAGGGCGACCACTGGTCTATCCAGGGCGTAACGTCGTCAGCGTGGGCGTGTTCGCCATCTGCGTGGGACTGGCCATTGCACTCATCATCAACCCGACGAATTCCGCACTCATCCCGGCCATTATCGTCTTCGCTCTTATCTTCGGTTTTCTGCTGGTGATGGGTATCGGCGGCGCCGATATGCCCACGGTTATCGCTATCCTGAATGCGTATGCAGGCTTGTCTGCGGCAGCACTGGGCTTTGTGTTGAACAACAAACTGCTCATCGTGGCCGGAACGCTCGACGGCTCGTCCGGACTCATTCTCGCATTCATTATGTGCAAGTCGATGAACCGCTCATTCCTCAACGTGCTGTTCGGCGGTGTTGGCTCGGTATCATCGGCGCCATCCGCAAAAGGCGATTCAGGTGAGGAGCGCGTTGTGCACGCCTTCTTACCAGAGGATCTCGCGATTGTGCTTGGCACTGCACAGCGAGTGGTCATTGCTCCCGGCTATGGCATGGCTGTCGCCCAGGCCCAACACGTCGTTAAGGAATTGGAGGAAATACTGGCCGAGCGTGGCTGCGAAGTCCTCTACGCAATCCATCCAGTGGCTGGTCGCATGCCTGGCCATATGAATGTACTGCTCGCCGAGGCCGATGTTTCGTATGACAAACTTATCGAAATGGAGGAGATCAACCCACTCCTGGCGGAGACCGACGTGGCGATCGTACTGGGCGCCAACGACGTGGTGAACCCGGCCGCACGCACGCAAAAAGATTCACCTATTTATGGGATGCCGATCCTGGAAGTAGACCGCGCGCAAACCGTGGTCATCATCAAGCGCAGTATGGCCTCGGGTTTCTCCGGCGTGGGCAACGATCTCTTTTACAACCCGAAAACAATGATGGTCTTCGGCGACGCCAAGAAGGTGTTGTCGGATGTTGTTAAAAAGATGGCCTCGTAATGAGATTCACCATCTAGCGTTATTGGAGGCTTCGTTGCGCCAGAGTCCCTCCGGGGATAAGGCCTGAAGAGCGAATATCCCAGCCCTCTGAGCGATCAGGCCTTATCCCCGGAGGGACGGTTCGTGCGTGTGAGGTGAAGTATCCCTGCGTTAGCGGGCAGCAAGGGGCCGCTTTGCATTCAGGTAACTGCGCTGCCAGTACCGGTCACTGAGAAAATCCATACGCACCACCCCGCCGCGAGCTGGTGCGTGTACAAAGCGGCCATCGCCGACATAAATTCCGGCGTGACTGGGTCGAGCGCCCGGGCCAGTGGCAAAAATCACCAGATCGCCAGACTGTAATTTGTCTTCGGCAATATTCGGTGCATCGAGTGTATTCATCTCGGCGACGGTACGCGGTAATTTCACAGCGGCGCTATCCAAATAGACATACTGGATGAGTCCGCTGCAATCGAAACCACTGTCAGGCGTGCTACCGCCATAACGATAGGGCGTGCCAACCAGGCCCAGCGCGTTGAATAAAATCTCATTGGCCTTGACGGAATAATCGGTCGGGAGCGCCTCTGTCTTCTGTGGTGCCTGGCTACTGCAACCGGACAAGAACAGCGCGGCAGCGAGCAGCATGCGATACATAGCGTGTCGATACCCGCTGTTCAACACCTCACTGCTGCCCATCGGACGCTGGCGGCGCGATCGCATCCTGCGGTATCGCCACCTTGCTGGCGGGCAGTGCAGGCAACCCCTTACGAATACGTTGGAAAAAATCCGAGGCATTCGCTGCGGCCATTGCCACCTCGGTGATGCGCGAGCGCTCGCGCAATTCCTCCAGCGGCATACTCGTATCGAGAAAGCCTGCATTAAAGAGATAACCGTCGAACAGACCATTCAACAGGTGGCTCGGCCTGAAATTGCCCTCCCTGCCCGCCCGGTTCATATAGCGCACAATATTCAGCGTGCAATTATTACTGATCAGGTTATACCACTCTGGCTGGTCGGCGAGTTCATTGACGCGCTCGAGGTAGACCAGAAACAAGCGCCGGGCCGCTTCCGGCGATGCCACCACGTGAAACAAAAAAGTCTCTTCACTACGATGATTGGTACGCAGGCCAACCACATCGTGCTCGTCGCCAATAACATAGATCAACTCGAACTGTTTAAACAGGGATGCCAGTGGATCGAAGCCTTCACCCTTTTCCGGCCTGGTCTCGATCGAAATGCTGAGCGGCGGCGCGTTGTCGAACAAGAAGCTCACCCAGGTATGCCCCACCGGACCTTCCATCCAGAAGGACAGGAAAAAATCCACGCCGGTCAAATGCGAGAGTAACACTTCGCGATCTTCATAACGCGCTGTGAAATCATCCCTGCTGCGAAAGTCGAAATTGCGCACGTTCCGAATCATGACGCGATCGCCGTCAATCTCTACCCGCGGCTTGACGGCAACTTCTTCGCGCCAGTCGCGATCATCGGAGGGAGGGATAAACCACCACCAGGTTAGCACCACCAGGAAGCCAGCGGCAAAGGCAAGCGGCTTGCGCCCGAACCACAGCGCCCAGATACCAAAGACCAAAAAAATGATGGCCAGTCCGAGCCTTGCCTCGGGCCACGGCAAGTTGGACCAGTAAATCGCCAGCGTGGCCCAGCCGACAAGTCCCAGGCGCACAAGGAATCTCAGGCCTGCACCCATCCAACTGAATGGTCGTGACAGCCATCGGGGCAATACTGAGTTAGTTTGTGTCATTGCTCGGCGCTCTACCCGATTGACCGCCAACAACACCGGGCGGAAACCTGTTCCAGACCGGCCCGGCGAGAGCAGCCTGGTAGCCAATATCGTACAGTTTTTGCATCGCCACCGGGTCAAACGTTTCATTGCTGGTGAGCTTTACATCATCGTCAATGGTGACCCAATGATACTCAGAGCCTTCGCGTTTCGCCTGCGCGTAGATACGCGTTAGAGCGCCGACCGTAGCGGATGTGCCCGCCGCCTGGAATGAGCGCCACGCTATGTGCGGAAGCGTTCTGCTTGTAGTCGCGACATTCGGTGCCAATTGCCCGTTGTGGATGACATAAACGTCTTCGCGCGCTGTTTCCCGTCCCGCATTGCGGCGCAGTTCACGTGAGCTGAACAGTCCCCCACTATAGAACACGTTGGCGGCCACAGCGCCATCGACATGCATTTCATCGTAGCGCTGGCCACCGGCTTCAACATCAAAGAATACCGGCTTGAAGGCGATGGGAATCGATGCCGACGCCAACATCACCTGGCGAAAAAGCGGCAGGGCATCGGGCTGGCCGCTAGTGGCGATCAGGCCCATATTCCAGACGATGAAGCGCTGCGAATCGAGGTCTACAGTGCCGATGTACAAACGTCGCCCACTGTTATGCGCCAGCGCCACCTGTTGCAGGAACGCCTCATCGACATGGCGCTCAAGCAGGCTGACCAGCGGGCTGGTATCGGCGATACCCTCGCCAAACAGCAACTGACTGAGGATATCCATGAACTCCCCCAGCGCGAAAATGTCGCGTGACCGCGTTGTTGTATAAAATTCGTGCAGCGCGGCATCGCCGGGTTGGCCCAGAAACGCGAACGGCGCCATGAGGGCGCCGGTGGAGACGCCGGTGACGACCTTGAACGTGGGGCGCGCTCCGGTGCTGGACCAGCCGTTGAGGAAGCCGGCACCGAACGCACCATTGGCGCCCCCACCGGACAACGCCAGGTGTGGATACAACACGATACCCTCCCCGTTCGCGGGAAAATCATCGGGCGATTCCTGCGCAAAGGATGCTGCCATGTCGGCCTCCATCACCGCGCTGGGGATACCCGCGGGCGCACGCACGTTGGGCATACCCGGAATAGTAGCCTCGGACATCAAGTCAGGGGGGACGCCATTGCGCGGCAGCGAGCCGCAGCCAGCGACAGCCAGCGCAACGAGCAGCAGCGCACAGCGCAGCGGCCATGTAAGTCGTGGTAATAATTTCATCCGGTTACTACTCATGTGTGCCGCCTGAAAAACGGCGCAGTTTCGAAAACTGATTTTGCGAAGCCCTGGCCATCCTTGCGCAGGCTGCGTTTGAGCACGAAATCATACAGCAGAACGTTGCTCTCGCGCAGCCGACTCAGAGGCTCGACAGCTGTAGCATCAAGCAATTGCGCTTCGACCAGCGCGTTCAGGGAGACCAGGGGCACCACACCGGGTAAGGGATAGTCTGAACCATTTAACAGGCGCTCGTGCCAGTCGCGTCGCGCCAGTAGCGTCGCGATCACGTCCATCCGATTGTATTGCGTGACAGCCGAAATATCGCCGAACAGGTTATCGCGATAGCGCGTATCGTCCATCAGTTGCGCGAACAGTTCGAAGTTGCTGAGTGCCGGTGAATCCGCCGCATCGCCGTGCCCGCTACCCAGCGACGCACAGTGTGCAACGACCACCCGCACCCCGGCATCCAGCGGCCTGCGCAGACGCAATGGGTTACCCAGATGCTCGCCAAAGCCGTCCACCGCGCGCTCGTCACCGGCATGTGTGATGAGCGGCAGATCCAGCTCGACAAGTTTGGCGAAGAAGCGGTCACAGCGTGCGTCTGCCGGATCTATATTTTGCGCCGACGGCAGCCACTTGATGGCGAGCGCGCCGCGCGCCGCCGCTGCATCAAGGCGATCAAGCGCGCGCGGATCATAAGGGTGGATCGACGCTACCCACTGAAAATACTCGGGATGACTTGCAGCGAGATGCGCTGCATAGTCGTCGGGCACATAGAACGTGGAGTGATCCGCCAGCGGTGCACCGCTATCATCGCGGGCCCAGTCGAAACCGAACAACAGCACTTGAAAACCGGGCGCCATGCCACGGCATTGGGCCAGCAGTCGCTCGACGAAACTCCTGTCGGCCTTGCCGGGTGAGTCGTCGGTGCAGGACGCATTGATATAGAACTCACGCTGCAAATAGCCGAGCGGATTCCATATCTTCTCCATCTGCGGATTGAACCAGAGACCGCTGCCTGAATCGCCGTTGCCGAACACGTGGCAATGCGTATCCCAGACTTTGGACGCGTCGAGCCCGCTCCAGGCGGCAGTGATCAGCGGATGCTCACGCAGGTCTTGCGGCAACTCGGCCAGGCAGGCATTGAACACTCCGTCGCGCAACGACAAATCGCAACCCGTGAGCAAACCGCCAGCAGCAATGCTCCCCGCGAGCAGCAGGCGCCTGCGCTGCATCCCGAACGGTGTCATGTTACGCACTGGTGCTCGCCGTAGTAGCGGCAATCGCGAGCACAACACCGGCCACCACCAGCAGCACTGCCAGCAACGGCCATACGAAGCGCAGATACTTGTCGTAGCCGACCTTGGCGATTGCCAGGCCGCCGACGACAACGACACTGGTCGGGGAAACCAGCAGCGCCAGACCGTGGCCCAGCACCCAGGCAGTGATGGTCAGGGGACGGCTAACGCTGGCAAAATCCGCCAGCGGCGCTAACAGCGGCATCGCCAGTGCGGCATGACCAGAACTGGACGGAATCAGGAATGCCAACGGCACATTCACCAACATTGTCGCAATAGCAAAGCCGCCCGCTGAGGCGCCGGTGATCAGCTGCTCCATGGTGTGGAGGATGGTATCGAGGATCTGGGTATTGGTCATGATCGCCGAGACACCACCGGCCAGCAGCATCACCATGGCAGGACCCATCATGTCCGCAGCGCCTGCCGCGATGAGACGCACGATCTCTTTCTCGTTCATGCGCGCCACCAGCCCCACCAGCACCGAAGCAATGATAAACAGCATCGCCAGTTGCGGGAACCACCAGTTCAGTTCGAACCAGAATGGCTCTACCGCGGCGACCGTGTGGGTGACGTAATCATCCGCTGGCCCCGTACTGCTGGCAAAAATACTGGACCACGGGATGACGGAGAAAATCATTAAACCGAAGGCCAGCGCGGTAATCGCGAGCACCCATTGCTGCGTTGCGCTCAGGGTTTCATCGGCAGCCGCATTATCTTCAGCGACATCCTCATCAAAACCAACGAGGGAAGCGGACGGATTGGCGCGGACTTTCGCTGCATAACGCAACACCCACACCACCGCCATCGCCGTTAGGACAATCCACAAGATCAGACGCAGTACAATGCCATCGCCGATACCCACCGCAGCCTCGCCAGAGGCGACACCGATAGAGAATGGATTGACCGTCGCTGCCATAACACCAGTAACTGAGCCCAGAATAATCATGGCTGCTGTGACCAGGCGATCGTAGCCCAGCGCGGCCATCAGCGGGATAAACAGCGCATAAAAGCCGAAGGTCTCCACCGAGAACCCCATGGTGGAACCGAGCAGCGAAAAGAGCACCATAATGGCGGTGATGAGCACCCAGCCTCGACTGCGCAGGCGCTGTGCCAGCGCGGCCACGGCAACCTCCAGGCTGCGCGTGGCAAAGCTGATGGAAATGAAAGCGCCAATCGACATGATGAAGACGATAACACCAATCTGGCCGAACAGGCGTCCAACCGCGCGCGTATCTACGGTGCCACCTACCGGGCTCAACAGGCCGTAAATGCCGTTGACAGGGGCGAGGACCAGTTGCTCTACCCGCTCCACGCTGTTGAGTGGCGATTCGATCCGCTGATAGGTGCCCGGGATCGGCGATCCGTCAGCATCGGTGCTATATTTGCCGGCCGGAATGAACAGCGCGGCGAACCAGACCAGGACGGTAACGATAGCCAGTGTGGTCACTGCACTGGGGAAGCCGAACCGACCCTTGTCCGGTTGCGACGAAGCGTCGGTTGTTTGTTCGGACATGGTCTACCTGAGGCTCAACTGATCGGGTTACATAGTAGTGCATATGACCAAAAGCTAAAAGAGCTGCGGCAACGTCGTCCCGAACATTACGGCTCGTCGCCCGCATAGGGGCAAGCGCCGCTTTCACACTCACTGCTGTTGGCCAGGATACTAACCACATCAACCCCTCGCTCGCGAATCGCATCGGTGCCGATGATCGCGACCCGGCCGTCAACCTCTGCAACATACTCATGAATGATATCGCCGAACGCGTTGTACTGAATAGCGAGCTTCTGGCCGACTTTCACCGTGTCATTCAACTTCACCAGCACCTCGGTAAAGCCGCTGTGCACCGCGAAGTAGTCAACGAGCTTATTGCCGATGAACACGTTGCGGTCTTTCGCGGTCTGGCCGAGCGGCCTATCCAGCATCTTGTAGTGTGACAGCAGATTTTCCACGCCCTCGGTACCGGCGTCGATCATCTTCGTATCAAAGCTGCGCGGGCCACCCAGTTCCAATGTGATGGCCGGAATGCCAGCGCGCACCAAGGCATACTCCAGCGTGCCGTCAAACCCCGGCTCGAGCAGTATCTGGTCGATGGGGAACAGCTGCGCGATCTGTTGGGCCTCAGCATCCTTCCAATTGGCGAACGCGAAGAGTGCGAAGTCGATACCGTTGCCACCGGTGTGGATATCAACACCGACATCGGCGTTGCCCTTGATAAGCCGATTCATAATCAGCCACGAATGTCGCTCAACCGTGTTACCGGTTTCGCTGCCCGGCCAGGTGCGGTTCGGATTGATGAGATTGACGCCGAGGTTGCTCACCGGCCACATACGCGTGACATGCTCGACGCCGGGTCGACTGGGGCCGATGATACCCATCACGCTGCCAGACAACTTAGTGGCATCCAGATCAGCAAAGGCCTTCTGCACCACACGTATGGGGTTGAGCTCGTCACCGTGTACACCCGAGACCAATAGCAGCCGCTTGCCGTCCTTCACCCCCTTCGCGACCATGACGGGGACATACCAGTACTGCCCCGTCCCCATCTCGACGCCCTGGAACATAAAGCGATGAGTCTTGCCGCTCTCCAGATCATTGACATCGAGCTGGTTGATAACAGGAATGCCCTGCACCTTGTCGCCGGTGAATACAGTGGCGGCCTGCGCGCCAACAGCCAGCAACAGGGCTGCTGCGAATGCCGCCACAGTACTCAAAACGATCTGTATCTTCACAAACAGTCTCCTGAGTTACGACTAAACACTCAGTGGGTCAACGGCATTAGAAATCCACCGCATCGCGGATGATCGGGCAGGTCATGCAATGGCCGCCCCCACGTCCGCGGCCGAGTTCGGCGCCGACAATGGTAATAACTTCGATACCGGCCTTGCGCAACAGCGTGTTGGTGTAGGTGTTGCGATCATACGCATAGACCACACCGGGTGAGGCGCAGACCAGGTTGGCGCCACTGTCCCACTGCGTGCGCTCGCGCTGGTAGTCGCTGCCACCGGCTTCAACCACGCGCAGTTTCTTGAAGCCCAACGCCTGCGCCACTACATCGACGAAAGGTTTTTTCTCGGCATGCAGTTCGACGCCACTGGGATGGTTGCTCGGGCGATAGGAAAAGGTGCGCGTCTGGTTCATAAAATCCGGTGCCAGCAACACGCAGTCGCGGTCGGCGAAGGTGAACACCGTGTCCAGGTGCATCGCTGCGCGGATCTTGGGCATCGCTGCCACGATCACACGCTCGGCCGCACCCTTCTTGAACAGCGTGGCAGCGAGTTGGCTGATCGCCTGGCGCGAGGTGCGCTCACTCATGCCGATAAGTACATTGCCTTTGCCGATGGGCATCACATCACCGCCCTCTAATGTGGCCTGGCCATGATCCTGGGTCGGGTCACCCCACAACACATTGACCTTGCCCGCGAAATCGGGATGGAACTTGTAGATCGCAGTGGTGAGGATGGTCTCCTCATGCCGCGCGGGCCAGTACAGCGGGTTCAGTGTCACGCCGCCGTAAATCCAACAGGTGGTGTCGCGCGTGTACAGCGTGTTCGGCAGCGGCGGCAACAGGTATTCGGTGGCTCCTGCCGCTTCCTTGACGATCTTCAGTGCCTTGCCGCCTGCTTTTTCCGGAAAATCGTTGGTGGACAGTCCACCGATCAACGTTTCAGCGAGGACGCGGTTATCCAGTCCTTCAAGGTAACTGCGCAGCTCGCTGATAAAGCCCAGGCCGACCTGATTAGGCACGATCTGGTTGTCGAGGATCCATTTCTTGCCCGCGGGCACGGCCACGGTCTCGGCCAGCAGGTTGTGCATTTCCAACACTTCGATGCCGCGGTCGCGCATCTTGGTGACAAAATCGAAATGATCGCGCTTGGCGTTCTCTACCCATAGCACATCGTCAAACAGCAATTGATCACAGTTCGACGGTGTGAGGCGACTGTGCGCCAGACCCGGTGCGCAAACCATCACCTTGCGCAACTGCCCTACTTCGGAATGCACGCCGAACGCCGGTTCAGATTTTTTTGCGGCCGCTGGGGCTTTCGCCTTTGCCGATGGTTTTGCCTTTGCTTTTGCCTTTACCATTTTAAATGCCTCTGGTTGAATCAGATGGTGATGGAGCCGGTGAGCAGCCCGTACAGGGCATACACCGCTCCGATGAGAACGACGCCAAAGGCGAACCATTCCGCCGCAGTAAAAAATTCCTTGTTCTGCTCACGACGCGTCTTGAAGTACAGCAGGGTTCCCGGTGCGTAAATCAGGAACGACAGCACCAGGAACTTCATGCCCCCCGCGTAGACCAGGAACACCGAATAGACCACCGCGAGCACGGCGACGATCATATCCTTGGTATGGTCAGTGTCGCCAGCCGGATAGGTCTGGCGGGTCCAAACCAGTTTCAGCAGGAAGGCCGCCGACAGCAGGTACGGCAGTAACGACAGGTGACTGCACAGCGAAAGCATCAGCGTGAAGGCGTCCTGCGACAGCAGCGTGGCCGCCAGCGCTCCCTGCACCAGCAGCGTGGTCATCAGCACTGCGTTCGAAGACACACCGTTGGCGTTTTCCTTCGCCAGGAATGTCGGCATGTCACCCTTCTTGGCGGCCACGGAGAGCACCTCGGCCGCCATCAGGCTCCAGGCAAGGTAGGCGCCGAGCACGGAGACGATCACTCCCACGCCGATGAAGGCCGCGCCCCAGGGGCCGACCGCCGCCGCCAGCACGCCGCCCACTGAAGGCTGGCTCAAGGCTTGAATCTCGGCGCGCGGGATCACGCCATAGGACAGAATGGACACCGAGGCAAACAACGCCAGCACGCCAAGAAAGCCCACCAACGTGGCGGTGCCGACATCTTCGCGCTTCTTGGCAAAACGCGAATAGTTGCTGGCGCCTTCGATGCCGAGGAAGACGAAGACGGTGATCAGCATGGTGGCTTTCACCTGCTCGAACAGCGTGCCGTAGCCTTCCATATTGCTGCCGCCCAAGTTGGCGGCGAAGACGTCGGGCTTGAAGGCAAACGCCGCCAGCACCAGGAACACAATCAGCGGGATGATTTTGGCAATGGTGACGATCTTGTTGATGAACGCCGCACCCTGCACGCCGCGCATCATCATAAAATAGAAGGCC
>JANNVJ010000002.1:0-32241 GCA_031414375.1 Haliea sp. | reverse complement strand
CCGCCTAAAACGGCTTCCCCACCCGAGCCGTTAGCTGAAATGAACTGAACTGAGGCTGTCTTTGCCCTGCCAAGCCCGGTGGCGTATGTGGTGCCGTGCGAGTATCTTAGCCTTCCGAACCCGCCACCACATACGCCGCCGGGCTGCGGGTAACACATCGACGAGAAGGCTATATGAAAGCAGTGCGCTGTTGCGACAAGCATGTCCACGTGGTCGATGTACCGGCGCCACAGGGGGAGGGCGTGTTGGTCAAGGTGCGCTCAGCAGGCATTTGCGGCTCAGACCTGCATATGATCAACGCGGGCTACAACATTCCCTCGACCCTGGGTCATGAGGTGGCAGGTACTCTCAGTGATGGTCGCGCGGTGGCGCTGGAACCGATAGCACCGTGCGGACACTGCGACATGTGTGTGCAAGGTGATTACGGCCTGTGCCGACTGAGCGCGGGCATGGTGCACGGCATCGGTCGGGACGGCGGTATGGCCGAATATATTGTGGTGCCAGCGCGCTGCATTGTGCCCCTGCCCAACAATGTCAGCGCAGCAGATGCTTGCCTGGTAGAGCCGCTGGCGGTGGCGGCCCACGGCATACGGATGCTGGAGCTCAAGCCCAACAGCCGTGTGGCGATTGTTGGTGCCGGTGCTGTGGGGCTGGCGGCGGCAGCGATACTGACGTCCTTCGTCGCCACAGTTGATATCGCGGCCCGCCACAATGCACAAAGAGAGGCTGCCCAACGCCTCGGAGCACGACTGGACCCGCAGGGTGAATACGATGCGGTGGTGGAATGCGCGGGTAATTCCGCCGCGCTGGCGCAGGCTGCGCGGCTGTGCAAGCCCGGCGGAGTTATTCTGCTGCTTGCCACCTACTGGGATGGCGTTCAGCTGCCGGCGTTTGATGTTTCAATGAAAGGCCTGAAGCTATACGCGTCCTTTTTGTACGGTCGCCAGGGGCTGGTGCGCGATGTGGAAATGGCCGCGCAGCTGCTGGCCCAGCGCCCCGAACTGCCAGGCATATTGATCACGCACCGGCTGCCATTGGAGGCAGCGCCAGAGGCCTTTGCTATAGCGGCGAATCGCGAGGCAGGCGCGATCAAGGTGGTGCTGGAGCCGTGAGCAAAAAACCTGCACAGTGTTAACAATTCTTAACCAAAGTCTGCCCTAATTTACACCGGGTTCTGGTTGAATAAACCCTCCATACACCACAGGAGCACGAGTATGAAACACCTTATTATCGCACTCAGTTTGGCGCTGGTTGCCAGCATCCCATTAGCGCAGGCAGCGGGCGAGCCCCCAGCGGCAGGCAAAGGTGCGACCGTCAAGCGGATACAGGCTGATCTGAACCTGACGGACGAACAGATAAAGAAAATGCGTCAAATCCGCGATGAGGGCGGTACCCGCGCAGAGATGCAAGCGGTGCTCACGCCTGAGCAGCGCGCCAAGTCAGCGGCCCTGCGTAACAAGCACAAAAGTGAAGGCGGGGATCGCAAAGCCCGTATGCAAGAACAGTTAGGCTTGAGCGATGCGCAGGCGAACCAAATGGCGCAGATTCGGCAAAGGGGTGGTTCGCAGGAAGAAATGCGCGCCGTACTGACGCCCGAACAACAGGCCAAGTTCGACACGCTGCGCAGCCAGCACCCAAGGGCGAAGCCTGCCCAGACTCCTGCGGCGAAACCAGCCGCGGCACCTGCGGCGAATCCTGCCCCGGCTCCCGCAGCGAATCCTGCCACGAGTCCTGCGCCGAGCGCTGCTGCACCTTCTACCAAGTAAACACGGGGCACAGCTGAGCGGCGCGCCGAGCAGCTGTGTCCTATTGCGGCACCATGACCCTGTCTGGCTGCAAACACGAGATGCGTTGTGCCAGGTCAAAGTCCTTCTGGGTAATGCCACCCGCATCGTGCGTGGTGAGGTATATCTCGACACGGTTATACACGTTGGACCACTCCGGGTGATGGTCCGCCGTTTCCGCCAGTAGCGCCACCCGGCTCATAAATCCAAACGCCTCGACAAAATCTGTAAACACAAAGCGGCGAAAGAGTTTGTCGTGGTGCAGGCTCCAGTGCGTCAGCTCAGTCAGCTTCTGCTTGATGTCGGCGGGTGATAATTTGCTATTCGATGTTGTCATGGTCAGTTTGCCGCTTACATTAGTAGTGCTAGCATGCCTGTCGCAGTGATTTTTTGCAGCTTGGATTTCAGTAAATTTCGGAGGATCGATGAAAAAATTGAGTCAGCTGAGTCGCTCCATTGCCGGCAGCGTGGCAATTGTCACCGGCGCCGCCAGTGGCATGGGTCGTGCGACCGCCCACCTGTTTGCCGATGAAGGCGCACGCCTGGCTATTTTGGACATTAACGGGGAGGGACTGGAGGCAGTTGCTGAGGAGATTCGCTCGGTGGGGGGTGAGGTGCTGGCATTGACCGTGGATCTATCCTCACGCGACGCGGTGGAGCAGGCCGTATTGGCGGTCGCCGCGCACTTTGGCGCGATCGATATTCTGGTGAACAATGCCGGCCTCGTGATTCCCACCACCGTGGATGCGGACAACTTCGCCGTGGCCTGGGATACCTCACTGGCAGTGATGGCTGGCGCACAGGCCTGGGCGATTCGCGCGGCCTTGCCCAGCCTGCGCCGATCACCTCATCCGCGGATCGTCAACATCGCGTCCACCGAGGCGCTGGGCGCGACGCGCTTCAGCAGTGCCTACAGTGTGGCCAAACATGCCAGCGTGGGCTTGACCCGCGCTCTGGCGGTAGACCTCGGCAAGGAAGGCATCACGGTGAACTGTGTCTGTCCGGGCCCGATTCGCACGGCTATCACGCAGCAGATTCCCGAGGAGGACAAAGCAACGTTCGCGAATCGCCGCACGGTACTGCGTCGCTATGGCGAGCCTGAGGAAGTCGCCCATGCCACGCTCAGCCTGGTGTTGCCCGCAGCAGGATTTATCACGGGTGCCACGTTGGTGGTGGACGGCGGCGTGACCATTCGCAATGCTTGATCGGATAAACACTGCGCGCACAGCGCAGTCGTGCCTGAATCACGCATCAGTGCTTACTACAAGCTCGCGTGTGGCGGGGTGCTCCAGCAGTTCCTGGTAATTACTCACCGAGTCGCGCAGGTCTACCGCGCCTACTTTTTGCAGCGCCGGTTTGATCTGTGCCGGGACACTGTCCAATCCGAGAAATTCGCACACGCGCGCCAGTGTGGTCGCGGTGGCGCAGGACAATTCTTCATAGGAGATATCCAGCGTGTCCTGATGCAGGAGGAGTGCGCCGATGGCCGTGGCGCTGGCTTCGACTGCTGCGCAATCCTCAAGAAATGCATCAATATCAACACGTACCTTGAGTGACACATCGCTTTTGCCACCGGCCCCTGAGTGGTTGGCTCCTCCAGAGTGCAAGATCTGCTCCGAAATATAACGCCTCAGGTTGTTACGTCGCGACAGATGAATAAACTTGATGTCGGGGTTGGCAAGTAGCGATGCCTTCACCTCGTTCCACCGCGGATGCAATAATATGTGATGCAGAACCTTGAATCCGGTGGCGGTGTTATGGGTGGACAGCGCACGACGAATGAAGTCTACCGGGTCTTGTGTGCGTTCCCGCAGCAGCCTGGCGGCTCTTTCGTCTCGTTCGCCCTGGCTTGCCGCTACGGGATCGAAGTTGTCCTGGTAGCCCCACACTTTGTCCAGGGACAGGAGTTCACCATGGCAACAGACACCCTGGAGGCTGTTCAGCGTCCTGACTAACAGGGTGCTACCCGTACGAGCCGCGCCGACGATGACAAATCGAGTACTCATTAGCTTCCCGGCCGCTTTTACGTTGCACGCCAGCTTATAGTACGGCGCCGCTCCCAGTCCAGTTGGCAGCTGTCAATTGGCTACTGTCAATGAACAGTGGCGGGCTGACAGGCAGACGGTATTTTCGTATTCTGTGTGGTCGCAGCAACGCCAGTATTGTGCGTGCGATGCGCCAGGCCAAACCAATATCTCAAGGGGTGATTGCCATGCAAGCCGAAAAAATTGCGCGCTATTTTGATCTGACTGACAAGGTGATTCTGGTAACTGGCGGCAGTCGCGGTCTGGGTTTTGCCATGTGCAGGGCGTTTGCCGAAGCAGGCGCCACGGTGATCATCAGTTCGCGTAAGGCCGACAGTTGTGCGCGTGCGGCTGAACTGATCGAGCGCGATACTGGTCGCGCCTGCCTACCCGTCGCCTGCCATGTGGGGGACTGGAATGCCTGCGATGCGCTGGTGGAAACGGTGTATGAAAAATATAACCGTATCGATGTACTGGTGAACAATGCCGGCATGTCGCCCCTGTATGCGTCGCCGGCAGCAGTCACACGCGAGTTGTTTGACAAGGTCATCGGGGTCAATCTTGCCGGGCCCTTCAGGTTGTCTGCGATTGTGGGGGAACAGATGGCGCGCGCTGCGGGAGGCTCAATCATCAACGTCAGCAGTATCGCTGCTGTCGCGCCCAGCGCCTCCGAGTTACCGTATGCAGCCGCCAAGGCGGGGCTGAACAACCTGACGCAGGGGCTGGCACACACCTTTGGGCCCAAGGTGCGCTGCAATGGCATTATGCCTGGCGCCTTTCTTACGGATATTGCGGCGGCTTGGAGTGACGAGGTGAAGGCTGCGTTGGCTGCCCTCGCGCCGCTGGGGCGGGCAGGTCAGCCCGAAGAAATTATTGGTGCGGCGCTGTATCTCGCCTCGGATGCGTCACGCTACACCAACGGTGCCATCATCAAGGTGGATGGCGGCGCTGCCTACGGCAACTAGACGTTGCCTATTTAGGCGGTACGCAGCTTCAGAAAGGGGTTCATCCAGCGGAACTTCCAGTCAGTGAACTTCAGCGGAGCATCCAGCACAGCCAGGCAGATACAGTCCTCCGACTGCAGGGCTGTGGGCGCGTGTACATCGCCTGGCCGCCGGATGAGAAAATCGCCCTTGTGATAACTACCGTTAGCGTCAGAAAAGCCGCCTTCCAGAATGAGGGTCATTTCACTGCCGCGATGGGTGTGCTCGGGAATACGACCACCGGCGCGGATGTGGTAAAGGGCGAACTCATGGTGCGGGTCACCGGTTTTCAGATAGCTGATGCGCAAGGTGGAACCTATGTTCTTCCAGCTGAGATCACTGAAGTCCCCGCGCATCAGGCGCTGCAGTATCGCTGGCGTATCGCTGGCGCTACCCTTCTTGTTGGCGTAAGCGAGAGGTGTCTCCTCGTCCAATCTGGCCAGCACGGCATGCAATTGGACATCGCCCACCGGCACCGGTGCCAGCGCCTCGAACAGGCTTGCGCCAAGGTTACTGAGCTCTCCGGCAATGCGTTGACAGGGCCCGCACTGAGCGACATGCAGGGAGACACAGGCCGACTGCGCCAGTGCGAGCGAACCTGCGGTGTATTCGGTGATGAGGTCGAGGTCTGGATGAAAATGTGTCATAGCATCATCTTTCAAGTTGAATGTGTAGTTTCTGCAAAGCCAGGCGTACGCGTGATTTCACGGTACCCAGGGGGATGTCCAGCTCCCCGGCCACTTCTGTATGGGACTTACCTTCCATGTACACCTTCGCCAGGATCTGTGCCTGGTCGTTAGGGAGTTCCTTGATCAGCGCGCGAATGCGGTCCCTGCTGCGCTTTTGATGCAATACCATAAAGGCTTCTTCACTTTCTTCCGCCCCGGATACATCATCGGCTGACAGGTGGGTGTCGAATTTCTGCAGCCGCCGGAACAAATCGGTCCGACAGTTGCGGGCTATCGTATAAATCCAGGTACTGGCCGCCGCTTTTTCCGCGTTGAAGGCACCGGCTTTCTGCCACACTTTGAGCATGACTTCCTGCACCAGTTCATCAGCGTGATTGGCGGACAAGGTGGAGCCGGACAGGGCAAAGGCCTTCATCAGCGGGGCAAAATGGCGAAACAGGCGGGTAAACGCAGCCCTGTCCTCGTGCAGTGCGATCAGGGTGAGACATTCGCTCCATTCGTCGGTGCGCAGGCCGCCAAGCTCAACTGGTGAGTCGGACTCTCCGTCAAAGTCATCTGCCACGATAAGCATGCTCTGGTTCCTGATGATTTCGAGAGTATACGCAGGAAGTTGGGAATGGATCACTTGATTTATCCGGAATTTGGATTGAATCTCTCGCGGGGATGCATTGGACCAGCGTCAACTGCCCCGGTTGCGTACAAAACTGATCCAGAAGGTGCCTTGCACCGTATCTCGTTGCAAGCAGTCATGGCGGCCTGATTGGCCGTGTACGTGAGGATCATAAGCATGAAAGTGGCGATTGTCGGTTCAGGTATATCGGGGCTGGCCTGTGCACACTACCTCAGTAGCGAGCACGAGGTGTGGGTCTTTGAAGCGAATCGCAAGATCGGCGGCCACACCGCAACCGTGGATGTGCAACTCGGCACGCGGCGCTATGCCATCGACACGGGATTTATTGTCTTCAATGACCGCACCTACCCTAACTTCATCGCCCTGATGGATGAACTGGGCGTGGCGAGTAAACCGACGGAGATGGGATTCAGCGTGCGCGACCCGCAGTCAGGTCTGGAATACTCCGGCAGCAACCTGGATACCCTGTTCGCCCAGCGACGCAACCTGTTGTCCCTGCCCTTCATTGGCATGATTCGCGACATGCTACGTTTTAATCGCGCCGCGGTGCAGGATCTGGATGCAGGAGCCATTGACGAGCGCGAAACGCTGGGCACCTATCTTGCGCGCAATGGCTACGGTGACAAGTTTGTCCGGCAGTATCTGGCCGCCATGGGCTCTGCGATATGGTCTGCAGATTGCGCCACGATCCTGGATTTTCCGGTCAGTTTTTTCCTGCGGTTTTTCAAAAATCATGGTTTGTTGTCCGTAACGGACAGACCGCAGTGGCGGGTGATCGAGGGTGGTTCCAGGGAATACCTGAACCCCCTGTGCGCCCGATTTTCACAGCGCATTGTCACCGGCAACGCAGTAGCCAGTGTAGTGCGTGCTGCGGGAGCGGGCGTAACGCTGCGCATGGCGGATGGCCAGCGGCTGCAGTTTGACCAGGTGGTGTTTGCTACGCACTCGGACCAGGCGCTGGCATTACTGGATCAGCCCACACCGAATGAGCGCAGCATTCTGGGTGCGATTCCTTACCAGGCCAACGATGTGGTATTGCATACCGACGTTCGCATGCTGCCGCGCAACACGAAAACCTGGTCCAGTTGGAACTATACGCTTGGCCAGCATGAGCAGCGCGCCGTGGTGACCTACAACATGAATATCCTGCAGGGCATTGAGGCCCCGGAAACGTTTTGCGTCACGCTCAACAATACCGCCGCCATCAATCCACATAAAATCATTGGCCAGTTCCAGTACGATCATCCGGTATTTTCTGTGGCCGCCATGGCAGCGCAACGACGGTGGGAAGAGATTAATGGGGCGGCCAACACCTGGTACTGCGGTGCCTACTGGCACAACGGCTTCCATGAGGACGGCGTCGTCAGTGCCCTGCGCGTCGCTAGCGCGCTGTGTCACCGGGCGAGGGCTGCGGCGTGAGATCACGCATTTACGAGGGTATCGTCCGGCATCGCCGGGTGACCCCGCGTCACCACGAGTTCCAGTACAAGGTTGCCATGCCCTATTTGTGCCTGGACGAGCTGCCTGAGATTTTTTCCACGAGCAGGTTCTGGTCGGCCAGTGGGCCAGCCCTTGCGCAATTCAGGCGCAGTGACTTTTTGGGTGATCCGGCGCTGCCGCTGCAAGACGAAGTGCGGCGGCGTATCCGGCAAGAGACAGGCGCGGTGCAGACCGGCCCCATTTACCTGCTGGCCAACATGCGCTACTTCGGCTACGTGATGAATCCGATTGCCTGCTATTACTGTTTTAGCGATGACGAGACGCGTCTGGAGTATGTTGTGGCTGAGGTCAACAATACCCCCTGGAACGAGCGGCATAGTTATGTACTGGCCGGTCCCGAGGAGGGTCATTGGCTGAAAACCGCCTTTGACAAGCAATTGCATGTCTCGCCGTTCAACCCGATGGCCATGCGGTATCACTGGCGCAGCAACACACCTGAGCGCCGTCTGGTGCTGCATATGGAAAATAGCGCCGACGGGGAAAAGGTATTCGACGCCACCCTCGCGCTGTCAGCGCGACCAATGACGGGCGAGAATCTCAACAAACTACTTTTGAACTACCCACTAATGACGGCCAAAGTCGGCCTTGCCATTTACTGGCAGGCCCTGCGGCTTTTTTTGAAAGGGGTGCCGGTTCATACACACCCAGGACACCATGCAATAGGAGCAAGGAATGAATGACGTCAGCATAAGCGCTTTGCGTATACCCCAGGCGCGCAGCGCAAGGATAGGCGAAAGAGTGGCAAGGGAAGCGGTGTTCAGGCTGCTGGGTAAACTGCAGATTGGTTCGCTCACGTTGCACGAGGGCCCGCAGAGCCACCATTTCGGCAGCAGTGGCAAGGCGCAGGAACCGCAGGCGGAAATGCACATTCACGACCCGGCCGTGTACGGGCAGATGCTGACAGGTGGGTCTATTGGCGCTGGTGAAGCGTATATCAAGGGCCTGTGGTCCTCGCCTGCGCCGGTGGAGGTGACCCGGTTGTTCAGTGCCAACCTCACGGTGCTGGACAGCTTTGAGGCCGGGCAGTCCTGGCTGGTGAAGCTGGCGCTAAAGCTTGCCCATCGCGTCAACCGCAATACCCGCAAGCGTTCGCAGGATAACATTGCCGCGCACTATGATCTTGGCAACGAATTTTTTCAGCTATTCCTGGATCCGACCATGATGTACTCATCGGCGATATTTCCCGATCACCTGACCACCCTGGAGGCGGCCTCCGAGACCAAGCTCGATGAACTGTGTCGGCAGCTCGAATTGCGCCCGGGCGATCATTTGCTGGAAATAGGGACGGGCTGGGGCGGCATGGCTATCCATGCGGCAAAGTATTACGGCTGCCAGGTCACCACCACCACGATATCGCAGGAACAGTATACCTATGCCTGTGCCAGGGTACGGGAAGAAGGGCTGGAGCACAGGATCACTCTGTTGTGTGAAGATTATCGTAACCTGACCGGAACTTACGACAAGCTGGTGTCCATTGAGATGATTGAGGCGGTTGGTCACGAGTTTTACCAGAACTACTTCAAAACCTGTGCCGGTCTACTCAAGCAGGATGGGAAGATGGTGATACAGGCGATCACAGTGGCAGACCAGCGCTACAAAGCGGCGCGCGATGCGGTTGATTTCATTCAGCGTTACATTTTTCCCGGTGGCTGCCTGCCCTCCGTTGCTGTGATGGCAGACCACATTGCAACGGACACCGATATGCAGATTGTTCACCTGCGCGATATCACGCATGACTACGCGACCACGCTGGCGCATTGGCGGCAACGCTTCCTGGCCAATCTTGACGCCGTGCGGTCCATGGGTTTCAACGAGGAGTTTGTGCGCATGTGGGAATTCTACCTGTGTTACTGCGAAGGCGGTTTCCGCGAGCGCATCATCAGTACGGTGCAGCTGGCTTTTGCCAAGCCTGGGTATCGTTTTGCCAGTGCCGCGGTCGGTGCCGGAGAATAGAAGTCACACGTGGATAGATCTGAATAGCGGTCCTTCGCGTAATTAAAAAGTCGCTAACAACATGAGAGCACAGTGATGGAACCAGCCCTGATGAAATCGGTTATCGTCTCCCAGCCCCTCATCTCTGAGGATGCGCGGAAAGTGCGCGAAGTACTGATAGAGCGAGGACTCGAGACACCACTCATCGACAATGGCCTGAACCGCGACCAGAAGTATGAGCGTATCAGCGAGTCTTTTGCTGATATTGCCCGTACCCTGGGTCTGGATCTGGCCGATGACAGCTTGTGCGATACGCCCAAACGCATTGCGAAAATGTATGTTGACGAGATATTTTCAGGTCTGGATTACGCGCGTTTTCCAAAAGCCACCGCCATCGCCAACAAAATGGGCGTGGAGGAGATGGTGCGGATCGATGACATCTCGGTTGTGAGTACCTGTGAGCACCATTTTATTACCATCGACGGCGTGGCGAGCGTGGCCTATATCCCGTCCGGCAGGATCATTGGGTTGTCGAAGATCAATCGTATCGTGCGATTTTTTGCCCAGCGGCCACAGGTGCAGGAGCGCCTTACTCAGCAGATCCTGGTGGCTCTGCAAACGCTGCTGGAGACCCAGGATGTTGCCGTTACCATCAATGCGGTGCACTACTGTGTCAAAGCCCGGGGTGTGATGGATGCCAACTCCCGCACCCGCACCACCGCACTCGGTGGCCAGTTCAAGCTGGACGCGCGCACACGCGGCGAGTTTTTGTCTTAGGAGAGCCTCATGACGGTACTCAAAGCGCGCTACTGGCCGGCGCCCGCACCGGCCAAGTCCATTAATGCCATGATGTTCAACCTCAGCTGGTTTGCCATTGTGGTGACCCAGTCTTCCGTGCTCGCGCCGATTATTCTGATCGTCCACCTTCTGGCACATTTCTATTTCGTCGGTAGAGGAAAAAACGAACTGCTGCTGGTGGGTGCCGTTCTGGTGTTCGGCGCGGCCGTTGACCAACTGCTTTTTAGCGCTGGAGTTTTTACCCTTGGCGGACAGCCTGCCCTGGCGCCGCTCTGGCTGACTTGCCTATGGCCTGTCCTGGCAACAACGCTGCTGCACGTTTTTAAGTACTTGCAGGACAGAGCCGTTCTGGCTGCGGTTTTCGGTGCGGTGGGTGGTGCGTTGTCATACAGCGCCGGCGTACGACTTACGGACATAGAGTTTGGTTCGCCGCTGTGGGGCCCGATTATTCTCGCGGCAGTTTGGGCCCTGGTTTTTCCACTTTTGCTGCTCGCGTCCGCCCGGTTGAGCAAGCGACCCGATGCACTACAGTCGTGGCACCCGCAGGCATCCCGAGTTGTCGAGAAGTGATGTACTGATGTCCGCATGAACAACCCGGTCATCTACTGGTTCCGACAGGATCTGCGTCTTAGCGACCTGCGCGGTCTGGCCGCAGCAGCGGCCACCGGCAGACCAGTGCTGGCCTGCTATATCCTCGATGATGAGAGCCCCGGCCAATGGGGCATGGGGGGTGCCAGTCGCTGGTGGTTGCACCACAGCTTGACCGGGCTTGCCGACGAAATCGAAGGACTCGGTGGTCAGTTGTACCTGGCGCGCGGTCGTCCCGACAAAATTCTTGCCGATCTGGCTGAAACTTGCAGTGCAGATCTTATCTGTTGCTCCCGCCAGTACGAACCGTGGGCACGGGAGTTGGAAGAACGCCTCCACACGTCCCTGCGCAGCAAGGGCGTTGAGCTCAAACGGTATGGCGGCTCTTTGCTGTTCGAGCCCGAAACGGTACAAAACCTGGCGGGTCAACCGTTCAAAGTCTTCACACCCTTCTGGCGCAAATGCCGCAGTTTGCCCATTGCCCCTGTGACGGTGTCTCCTGCAATTCGCTTCGGCATCTGGCAGCGTGATATTGACACAGCTGGGCAGTTACACGACTGGCAGCTCCTGCCCACCAGTCCCAACTGGGCGCAAGGCTGGGAACAACAGTGGCAGCCCGGCGAGCGGGGCGCGCAGCGGCGGCTTGACGCGTTTCTGCACGGCCCCGTGGCGGACTATGATGTGGGCAGGAACTACCCGGCGCGCAATACAACATCGCGTTTGTCCGCACACCTGCACTTTGGTGAGATCGCGCCCGCCAGAGTCTTTCACGCGGCGCGTCACGCCGGCGCAGCCAATCCTGCACTGGAGCACGAGACGGAGAAATTTCTCAGTGAGCTGGGTTGGCGCGAGTTTTCCACGCACTTGCTACACCACTTTCCAACACTGCCAGAGCAGCCTTTTAGAACCAACTTTTGCGCCTTTCCCTGGGTGGGCGGCGCGCGTGAACTGCGCGCCTGGCAACAGGGCCAGACCGGATACCCGATAGTCGATGCCGGTATGCGCGAACTGTGGCAGACCGGTTATATGCACAACCGCGTGCGCATGGTGGTAGCGTCATTCCTGTGCAAGCACCTGCTGGTGGACTGGCGCGCTGGCGAGCGTTGGTTCTGGGATACGCTGGTGGATGCGGACCTGGCCAATAACGCCAGTGGCTGGCAGTGGGTGGCCGGCAGCGGCGCCGATGCTTCGCCGTATTTTCGGATCTTTAATCCGACCATACAAGGGCAGAAGTTTGACAAGGCCGGTGACTATATCCGGCGCTGGGTGCCCGAGCTTGCGGCCATGCCAGAGCGCTGGCTGCATGAACCCTGGACGGCACCAGCGGAGGTGTTACGCAACGCCGGCGTGGTACTTGCAAAGACCTATCCTTTGCCAATAGTAGATCACCGGGATGCCAGGGCTGCAGCGTTGGCGGCCTACGCCGATCTCAAACGTTAGCGGTTTAGTGGGCTGATGCAAAGGTGCCGTCGAACTTAGAAAATCGGAAGGTTTCGCAGTAGTGCTTCCGAGCCGCTGTACGACAGGTGGCCTTGATCTCGATACAGAGGTACACCATCAAGCGCAGTGCGGCAGATAACGTTGTCGCAAAGTAAGTCAGGCAGCCATACTATCTTTATACCTGTTTCGTCCTGAACTTTTTTTAATGCCTGGATAACGGGCATCATCCGCTCTTGGTGTGCCTTAACGTCAATAGCACAATTTTTCCTACCGAAGAGAATCGCACCGGTGGCTTCACGCTCCAGACATTCTCCAACATTGAAATCAGCTGAGGGCAGCGGAGACACGATAACGACGCGTTTGCCGGCCCTCTGGATTATTCTGATGGTGTCGATAAGAACTGAAGTAGCAAGTTCGGTATCCCTGCCAATCGCTTTACCTTCATACCAAAATTGACTATAGCCGCCGTAAAAATATCCGAAAGGGGAACTGAGTATCACGCTTTCAATGGAGTCAGAGGAAACGATGTAATCCAGCGCCTGTGCGTTGAAATCCACACATGTCCTGGCGACATCTATTCCTGCATGTATACCGGTCAACCCCTTGATGGGATTGCACGTAGACAGCGTGATTTGGACGAGCGAACCCTGTGTTTCCCTGTTTTGGCGTAGGCCAGGAACCAGATGCATGGCGTAACTATCACCCCACACCGCCACTTTGGGATGCACGGAATCGCTGCATTTTTCGGACAGTTCAGTAGTGTCTCCGGTGGTGCAACGCCAGTCGAAACCAACGTTCATTCGACGCAGATGTTCAAAGTCTACGGAGGTCGCTGAATGAGGGGCGATAGCGGCAACCACCGGGGGAAGGGATAGCACCACAATGGCTAACGTCGATACAAAAAGAGCGACGATGAATCTTCCCTGCTGTTGGCCAGGCGCGGACCTGAACCGCTGTTCGACCGTTTGATACTGGAAACATGACAGTATCAGCGCAGCACCTACAATCCCGATATTCACGTGCTGAGGTACCAGGCCGAGAAAGGCAATCTGGGCAAAAGCCAGCAGTGGCCAGTGAACCAAATAGAGCGAATAAGACCAATCCCCCACCTTCTCAACAAGGCGCACACCTGGCCAGTGAGGTAGCCAGTTGTCTGTTCCTGCCAGCAAAACCGATGTCAGAAGGACAGCAGCAATGGTATTTCCTCTCAGGGCAAGGTCATCAATAGAGTAGGCCAGCAATGCCAGGAGTCCGATCAGAGAACTGATTTTCAGGATTTTGGGTACGCGAACTGACGGATATTCCAGCATGCACCACGCAACAATCGAGCCCATCAATAGCTCCCATGCTCGGGTTGGCAGGAGATAGAATGCCCAGTTGGCACTAGTGATGTGTGCTGCCCAGGAGAAACTGAAGTCTCTATGGATAAATAGCTGACACAACAGAAAACTCATTAGTGCCAGGCCAAGCAGGACTAAGCCTCGTGACTTGCGTGTCGCTATGAACAGTAGAACCGGTAGCAGGAGATAGTATTGCTACTCCAGCGACAGCGACCAAATATGCAATAGCGGCTTGGTTTCGGCGGCATCGTCGAAATACCCAACCTGAAAAGGCAGTACCATGTTGGAGGTAAAGGATAGCGCGCCATACAACTGGTGCCTGAAATCATGCCATTCTCGACTCGTCAGAAACAGGTAAGCGGCGACAGTTGTTATGATCAGCGTGCAGTAAAGAGCAGGCAGCAGGCGTCTGGCTCTGCGCAGATAAAATTGCGCAAAGGAGAAACCGTTACTCTCCAGGCCCTTCAATACGATAGACGTGATCAAAAAACCTGAAATGACAAAAAATATGTCAACGCCCAGGTAGCCGTTGGCAACGGGCCCTATCTTCGCGTGATACAGCACGACCGCCAGGACGGCGATACCGCGAAGAAATTGTATGTCATGACGCACTATGACAGGCGACGACGCGCAGCCAGCCACTGCTTCTGCTGTGCCAGTACCTGGCGCGTGGCGGCGAATACGGTCATGCTCGGGTCAGCTGCGCCGGTACGCCCCAGCGTGTCCAGCTGCGCGTAGTACCAGTACTGCACGCCAAAGCTGGCCAGCATACGCAGGGTATTAGAGCGATTGAGAAACCTGAGCCAGGGCGGAAACAGCGCGAGCTGCGCTTCATAGCGCGGTAGTTCGACCAGGCCTGCCAGCAAGCGCGCGGGCGCATCGGTGACCACACACAGCGGTCGCCCCAAACCGATCAGGTCAGCACCGCCTGCAGCAATCGCCTGCTCCATGGCGGCGCGCTGCCTGAATCCTTCTGTCACCAGCAGCGGGATTGACACCTTGTCCTGCATGGCCAGCGCAAAGTCGACGAAGTAGGCCTCGCGCAGCAGGGTGGAGGGCGCGAGCTGTTGCGATTCTTCTGCCTCAAGGCCCTCGACGCCCAGCAATTTTGGTTGCTCGTAGGTGCCGCCGGAAATTTCCAGCAGGTCGATGCCCGCCGCTTCCAGCCACTGCGCCACTTGCTGGCTGTCGGCGAAGGAGAATCCGCCTTTCTGGAAATCGGCGCTGTTGAGTTTGACCGCTACAGGAAAGTCTGGCCCTACCGCTGCGCGCACTGTTTTTACGGTGTCGAGTAGTGCACGGGCGCGATTGGACAGTGTGCCGCCATACTGATCCGTGCGCAGATTACTGCGTGGACTGAGGAATTGGGACAGCAGGTAACCGTGTGCGCCGTGCACCTGCACACCGGTAAAGCCGGCGGCTTTTACGGCTGCGGCACACACACCAAAGCGCCGCACGATGTCCTCGATCTCGGGCACCGTGAGTGCAAGCGGCTGGCCGAACTGTCCGCCGGGCAAGCCGACCTTCACTGCGGAGGGCGCCTTGGGGTGCGGGTTGATGATTTTCTGAGTCTGCCTGCCAGCATGGCTGATCTGCGCCCAGCAGTGATTGCCATTGCGCGTGGCTGCTGTGGCCCAACGCGTCAGCGCGGTGTGCATCGCCGCATCGGGTTCGTGTTCGATGATCACGTTGCCGGGCCGCTCCAGATGCGCACCATCGATCAGAATATTGCCCGACAGCAGCAGACCGGCGCCGCCGTCACTCCACAGGCCATACAATCGCTCCAGTTCTGCGGTGGGTACACCCGCTGGACTGGCCAGTCCCTCGGTCATGGCAGCCTTGGCGATGCGGTTGGGTATGATCGCACCGCAGGGGAGTGTGAGCGTTTGTGCGAGGATGTCGGGCAAGGGTGTTGCGCCGTAGCAGTCAGCTCTCATCCCGGTAACTGTCGATCGCCGGGCAGGCGCAGAACAGGTTGCGGTCACCGTACACGTTGTCGACCCGGTTGACCGGCGCAAAGTACTTGTAACGTCGCAGCGATGCCACCGGGTAGGCCGCCTGCTCGCGGTCGTAGGGATGCTCCCATTGGCTTGCGGTCACATCGGCCAGCGTATGTGGCGCGTTGGTCAGGGGATTGTCTGTCACGTCGAGCACACCGTTTTGCACCGCGTGGATTTCCGCGCGGATCGCAATCAGCGCATCGCAGAAACGATCCAGTTCGGCCAGTGATTCGGACTCGGTGGGCTCTACCATGAGTGTCCCGGCGACCGGGAACGACATGGTCGGGGCGTGGAAGCCGTAGTCGATCATGCGCTTGGCAATGTCCTCTTCCGACACGCCGCTCGCCTCCTTGATGGGGCGTATATCCAGAATGCATTCGTGCGCCACGTTGCCGCTGGTGCCCGTGTAGAGAATGGGGTAGTGCTCCTTGAGGCGGTGCGCGATGTAGTTCGCACTGAGAATCGCCACCTTGGTCGCCAGTGCCAGCCCTTCGCCGCCCATCAGCGCGATGTAGGCCCAGGAGATCGGCAGGATGGACGCACTGCCGAAGGGCGCTGAGGACACCACATCGTTGTTGGCATTCAAACCTGCGATGGGTGCCACCGGATGACTCGGCAGGAACGGCTGCAAATGCGCTCCCACACCGATGGGGCCCATGCCCGGGCCACCGCCGCCGTGGGGAATACAAAACGTCTTGTGCAGATTGAGGTGCGATACGTCAGCGCCGAACTTGCCCGGTGCCGCGACGCCCACCAGGGCGTTGAGGTTGGCGCCATCGACATAGACCTGGCCGCCGTGTTGATGCACCACGTCACACACGTCAATAATGGATTCCTCGAACACGCCGTGCGTGGACGGATAGGTGACCATGATGCAGGACAGATCATCCGTGTGCCGCGCGGCCTTGAGCTTGAGGTCCGCCATATCGATATTGCCCAGCGCATCGCATTCCACGATGACCACACTCATCCCTGCCAGCGCGGCGCTGGCAGGATTGGTGCCGTGCGCAGAGGAGGGGATCAGGCAGACATTGCGCTGACGGTCGCCGCGACTTTCGTGGTAGCGCCGGATGACCAGCAGTCCCGCGTACTCACCCTGTGAGCCTGCATTGGGTTGCAAGGAGATGGCATCATAGCCAGTGCATTCCACCAGCATGCGCTCTAGTTCCGCCAGCATGATCTGGTAGCCGGTGGTCTGCGGTGCAGGCGCAAAGGGGTGCAGGCCGGCAAATTCTGGCCAGGTCACTGGCAGCATCTCAGTGGTGGCGTTGAGCTTCATGGTGCAACTGCCCAGCGGAATCATCGAACGGTTGAGGGCGATGTCCTTGTCTTCCAGGTAGCGCATATAGCGCAGCATCTCGGTTTCCGAGTGGTAGTTATTGAACAACGGGTGTTGCAGGTAATTCATGGAGCGCAGCAGTGCGTCGGGCACGCCGGCATTTTCATGCACCTGCGTATCAACATGTTCTACGGTAGGCAGCGTGCCGTCACCCGTAAACGCAGCCCACAGTGCCGCAATATCCTGCGCGGAGGTGGTTTCATCCAGCGCGATGCCGAGGCGGTCGCTGCCGATAATGCGCAGGTTCAGGCCGCGGGCCAAGGCGCGTTGCACGATCGCCTGTTGTTGCTCGCCCACCGTGTAGGTGAGAGTGTCGAAGAAGGTCGCGTTGTCTGCGGTGAAGCCCGCATCGGCCAGGCCTTTGGCCAGGATACAGGCCAGGCGCTGGATGCGGGTGGCGATGCGCCGCAGTCCCTGTGGCCCGTGGTACATGGCGTAAAACGCGGCCATGATCGCCAGCAGCGCCTGCGCAGTGCAGATATTACTGGTCGCTTTCTCGCGGCGAATATGTTGCTCGCGGGTTTGCATCGCCATGCGCAGGGCCTGGTTGCCGCGTCGGTCGATGGACACGCCGATGATGCGCCCCGGGGTGGACCGTTTGTAAGCGTCCCGTGTGGCGAAAAAAGCCGCATGCGGACCGCCGAAGCCCATCGGAACGCCAAAGCGCTGGGTATTGCCCACCACCACATCCGCGCCCATCGCGCCGGGTGATTGCACCAGCAGTAGGGCCATAATATCGGCGGCCACCGCGACCAGTGTGCCGGCAGAGTGTGCTTTTGCCACCAGTGGAGAAATATCCTCGAGGTGCCCATAGGTGCCGGGGTATTGCAGCAGCAGGCCAAACGCATCAGTGCGGTTGAGGAGTTCTACAGGACTCCCGAGCACTATGTCGATATCAAGTGCCTCGGCGCGGGTTTTGACCACGGCGATCGTCTGGGGGTGGCAATCGTCTGCGATGAGGAAGGTCGTGCTGTGGTTTTTCTTGTTCACCCGTTGCAACAGGGTCATGGCCTCCGCCGCCGCAGTGCCTTCATCCAGCATGGAGGCGTTGGCCAGATCCATCCCGGTCAGGTCCAGGATCATCTGCTGAAAGGTCAGCAGTGCTTCCAGGCGGCCCTGGGCGATTTCCGGCTGATAGGGCGTGTAGGCGGTGTACCAGCCCGGATTTTCCAGCACATTGCGCTGAATAACCCCGGGTGTAATCGTATCGTGGTAGCCGGTGCCGATGAACGAACGGTTGACAATATTGAGGCCAGCCAGTTCGCGCAGCCGCGCGATGACCTGTTGCTCGGTCTGCGCGCCGGGCAGTTGCATAGGTTCCTTGCGGCGGATCGCATTGGGCACAGTGTCATCGATCAGGGCATCCAGTGAGTCATAGCCGATGGCGCGGGCCATGGCGGTTTGTTGCGGCGCCGTCGGCCCGATATGGCGTTGGATAAAGTCAGCATGGTTTTCCAGATCAAACAGGGACGGACGGCTCATGGGTTCTCCGTGGGTGGTCGAAAAAATGGTGATACTGCGGACGTACTTTGATACGGCGATGGTAGCAAGATAGGCCACCCACGGGCAATAATTTGTGCAGTGAGTGATCCTGCACGGGGCGGGTAGAATGTCACCGTCCTGCTTGCCTTTTGTGGGTGGGGCAGGTATCACTGGGCGTGTTTTTCTAGCGTGAAAGGAGTGTGTCACCTGTGTTGCAACTTGTTACACCTGAATCAGTTGGACTGGATAGCGGGCAGCTGGCCCGCGTGCGCGAGCATCTGGCCAAGCGTTACGTTGGCCCCGGCAAGATACCCGGCAGCATTACGCTGGTCGCGCGGCGCGGGCAGGCCTGCTACCTCGATGTGCAGGGTTACCGCGATGTCGAGCGCGCCACGCCGATGTCCGAGGACAGCATCCTGCGCATCTACTCCATGTCCAAGCCGATCACCTCCCTGGCGATGATGACACTGCTGGAGCGCGGCCTGTTCTCGCTGGATGATCCGGTGCACCGTTTTATTCCCGCGTGGCGCAACCTTGGCGTGTGGACGGGCGGGTCCTACCCGCTGTTCGCGACCGAGCCGCCCCAACGCCCCATGACCATCCGCGACCTGCTTATGCATACCTCTGGTCTCACTTACGATTTCCTGCGTGCATCCAATATTGATTACGCCTACCGCAAGCTACAGGTAGGCCTGCCGCGGCCTGGCTACACACTGCAGGATATGATCGAGCAGCTGGCGCAACTGCCGCTGGAATTTTCACCCGGCGCGCGCTGGAATTATTCGATAGCCACGGATGTGCTGGGATATCTGGTAGAAGTGATCAGCGGGCAGAGTCTGGCAGACTACCTGCGCACGGTTATCTTCGCGCCACTGGGTATGACCGACACCCGCTTTGACATTCAGCCCGAGCAGGTGGACCGTTTCGCCTCCTGCTACACACGCAACCTGAAAAAAGAAATGGCGTTGAGCGACGACGGTCAGGACAGTGAATATGCGAACAGAGCCTTTTATTCCGGCGGCGGCGGTCTCATTTCCACCGTGGGGGACTACTACCGCTTCTGCCAGATGTTGCTGGGCGGTGGCACCCTGGAGGGCACGCGTATCATCGGTTCGCGCACCCTGGCGTTCATGACCGCCAACCACCTGCCCGGCGGCGCAGATTTGTCAGTGCTCGCCACCGGCGGGTTCAGTGAGTCATCCTATGAAGGCGTGGGCTTTGGCCTGGGCTTTGCCACTAAACTGGACGCCGTGCGCAATGGCTACCCCGGTTCTGCCGGCAGCTTTTTCTGGGGTGGCCTGGCCAGCACCCTGTTTTGGGTGGATCCGCAGGAGGAGCTGGTGGTCATTTTTATGACCCAGCTGATTCCGTCCAGCACCTTCAATTTCAGGGGGCAGCTGGAGAATATTGTCTACGGTGCGCTGTGCTAGAGCGCTGCGCTGGCGGACCGGTTTGATGCTGTTCTATACTCAGTGAAAATGCGGGGTAGCCACATGAAATTTTCATTACACAACGGGGTTCTGCTGCTGTCACTCGCGGCTACCCTCGTCGCCTGTTCTGACGGTAGCAACAACAACGCCTTTCTGTTGCCGCCGCCCATCAGCATCGCGACACCCAACGCCGACCGCTGCGAGATACTGGACAGCAATAATTGTATGTTTCCCTGGCCGAGTAGCGTGTTTACGGTCGCGGATGCGAATACGGTGACCGGGCGGCGGGTCAATCTGGCGGTCGCGTCCATGCCGGTGAATAACCAGGGCGTGCCGGTGGAGACGGCGGAGTTCAATCGCAACGACGGGTTTTCACCCTCCCAAATGATTCTCGCGCAGATTCCCGGCATCGATCTGGAGAAGAGCGATGTGCCACGGATAACGGATCTGTCGCGCTCTGTGCAAGCGGACTCACCGGTGGTGGTTATTCGCGCCAGCACCGGCGAGCGGCATCTCATTTTTGCCGAACTGGATGCGAACACCGACGATCCTGCGGAACAAGCGTTTATTATTCGCCCCATGGAGCAGTTTGAACGCGGCGAGCGCTATATTGTCGCGCTGCGCAAGTTACGGGATGCAGACGGCAATGTGCTGCAAGCGCCAGACGTATTTCGCGCGCTTCGCGATACCACGCTGACGAACAATCCGGCGATAGAAGCCAGGCGCGCGTCGATGGAAGATATTTTTACCACCCTCGAAGCGGCGGGCGTGCCGCGCGAGGATCTCTACCTGGCCTGGGACTTCAATATTGCCAGTGTGGAAAATATTACCGAGCGCGTGCTGCATATTCGCGATGAAGCGTTTGCCGATCTCGGCGCGTTGGCGCCGAGTTATTTGCCGATGGACGTTATCGACTACACCACCTGCGGTACCGACGGTTGCCAGGACGGTGAGGACGAGCAGATATCACGGCAGATTTCCGGCACGTTCAATGTACCTAATTTCCTGAATTCCTCTGACGGTGGCCCGGGGTCCGGCTTTTTTTACGATACCCCCAACGATGGTTTGCCGGATCGCATCAACTCAGATGCTCTTATTCAGGCGCGCTTTGTCTGCCGCATCCCCCGCTCAGTGGCCGAGGATTTCGACGCGCCGCCCAAGGCACAGGCGCGTCCCTCCCTGTATGGGCACGGCCTCTTGGGTAGCGCCTCAGAAGTTCGCGGCGGTAGCGGCGACAACATTGACATCATGGCGAACGACCACCAGATGATGTTTTGCGCCACCGACTGGATTGGTTTTGCGTCCGAAGATGTGGTTTTCGCTGTACAGGCGTTGCAGGATTTCAGTTTGCTGGCCCCCGTGTTTGATCGCCAGCAGCAGGGCTTCCTCAACTTTATGTACCTTGCGCGCCTGTTAAAACACGAGGCCGGGCTGCGCGGCCACAGCGCGTTCCAAGCCGGCGGTGTGCCGGTGTTTGACAACAGTTCTGTCTACTACGACGGCAACAGCCAGGGTGGCATCCTCGGCGGCGCGCTGATGGGCGTCATCCAGGATGTGACGCGCGGGGTGCTGGGTGTGCCTGGTATGGCGTACAGTTTCCTGTTGCGCCGCAGTATCGACTTCAGCGATTACAACCTGTTCTTCAGTGGCATTGCTACCGGCCCGACCGGTGGTGGTTACCCCAGCGTCAAGGACCAGAGCTTCCTGCTGTCCATGGCGCAAATGTTGTGGGACCGTGCCGAGTCCAGTGGCTACGCCTACCATATCCAGAATCATCCGCTGCCCAATACACCGTCCCACTCGGTGCTGCTGCAGGTGGCCTATGGCGATCACCAGGTCAGTATGTGGTCGGCGGAAGTAATGGCGCGGACCATTGGCGCCTACCTGCGGGTGCCGGCACTGGATGAGGGTAGGCATCCCGACAGTAATCCCTACTTTGCCCTGCAGCCCGTGCCGGCCGGTGACGTAACAGCCTCCGTGTTGACGATCTGGGATAACGGGCCAGTGGGCGGGGGTGCCATCCACGGCGGCACCGCGCCTCCACCGATCACTAATACAGCCCCCTTCGAACCGAATTTTGGCGAGGACCCGCACAGCTGGCCGCGCAAGGATGCGGTGGCCCAGGCGCAGAAGTCGGCATTCCTGCGGCCCGATGGGGTGGGCAAGTTTGTCGATACCTGTGATCCTGGCCTGCCCTGTACCACGGATGGCTACCTGCCCGGCGGTGCCCTGTCCTTGCTGTTTCAGGGTCCGGCGGCATCCGTATTTACATTTTAATGAGAATTATTCCTATTTAATATTGCGTATGAGAATGATTCCCAATATTATCCCCTTCACTAAATGGCATTGGGCCAGTGTAGGGGAGCATAACAATGAAAAAACTGACGGCGGGTCTTGTGTTGGGCCTGATTACCACCGCGGCGGCAGCAGCGCCCACACCCACCCTGGAAGAGATGTGGGCCCTCATTCAACAGCAACAAGCCGAGATAGCCCAGCTCAAGTCGCAGCTTGCTTCGGCTGATGAGGAGATCAAGGAGACCAGCGTCAAGGTTGAGGCCACGGCGAGCGCGGTAGAGCAAGGCGCGGCGGCGGGCGGGCAATCACTGGCTTCGAGCTGGACCGAGCGCACGCAGATCGGCAGTTACGGTGAGATGCACTACAACAATCTCGACGACAAGAACGACAATGGCGGCGACAAGGACGAGATCGATTTTCACCGCTTTGTGCTCTTCCTCGGTCACGATTTCACTGACACCACCCGCATGTTCTCCGAAATCGAATTGGAACACTCGGTGGCTGGCGACGACCAGAACGGCGAGGTCGAACTGGAGCAGGCGTATATTGAACACGACCTGAACAGCACCACGCACATGAAGGCGGGCCTGTTCCTGGTCCCCGTTGGTATTCTCAACCAGACCCATGAGCCGGATACGTTTTACGGCGTCGAGCGCAACAATGTCGAGAGAAACATTATTCCGACCACGTGGTGGGAGGGCGGTCTGGCCTTGAACGGCGAAATCGCGCCGGGCTGGAGTTACGATACCGCCTTTACCTCTGGCCTGAAACTCAACGCCGAGGAAGGCCAATTCAAGATCCGCGATGGGCGCCAGAAAGTGTCTGAGGCCGATGCGTCTGACCCCGCCTACACCGCAAACCTGAAGTACACTGGCGTTGCAGGTCTCGAGTTGGGTGCCACCTTGCAATACCAGCAGGACTTGTACCAGGGACTATACATAGACGATGTCGACGCCATGCTCTACTCGGCGCATGCGGTTTATCGCACTGGCCCCTTTGGCTTGCGCGCCGTGGCAGCCTCATGGGACATCAACAATGCGATCAACAACATCAAGACCGGTGCCGATCAGCAGGAAGGCTGGTATATCGAACCATCCTGGCTACTGCAGCGCGACCTGGGTATCTTTGCGCGCTACAGCGAGTGGGATAACCAGGCCGGCAGCGACGGGGATGCGCAGTTCAGCGAATGGGATGTGGGTGTGAACTACTGGCTGGTGGAAAATGTCGTGTTCAAGGTCGATTACCAATTTCAGGATGCGCCTGCCGACCAGAAAGAACTGGAAGGCCTGAACCTGGGAGTCGGCTTCAGTTTCTGATGATCGCGATCTGTCATCACCCGCGGCATCGCCGCCTAGCACTGGCTGCCATCGCAATGATGGCGGCCTTTTCTGCTTTTGGTGAGGAGTATCTCGGGCGTGATGCATTCCTGAGTCTTGCATTTGACGGCAAACAACCTGCCATACATACCCTGTGGCTCACCGAAGAGACTCGCGCCGCTGCCAAAGCTGCGGTTGGCTGGGCGCCCGCCGCGCTGCGTCTGCGCTATTGGCAGGTCGGCGAGACTACTGCGTGGATACTTGAGGACATTGGCAAGGATAAGCCGATAACCTTGGGTGTCGTGGTCGCCGCTGATCGTATTACGCGGGTAGAGGTACTGGCCTTTCGCGAAAGTCGCGGCTGGGAAATCCGCCACCTCTTTTTTACCAGCCAGTTCAGCGGGCTGACACTGGCGCCTGACGGCTATTTGTCGAAGGATATCGACGGCATCACCGGCGCGACACTTTCGGTGCGCGCGGTCGAGCGTATGACGCGACTGGCGCTGTGGCTGGATGCGCAGGTGCAAAGCTGATGCGACGTCGTGCCCGGCTGGTGGGCATGCTCTGGCATTGGCACCGACGCCTGGGCGTGCTGGCCGCTTTCTTCGCGCTGGTACTGGCCATTACAGGTATCGCGCTGAATCACTCCCCGGAGCTGGGGCTGGACCGCCACTTTGTCGACTGGCCCTGGCTCAGCCAAGCCTATGGCGACGATTCGGGCGATCTGCCGGCGTTCCAGTTGGGCGAGCGCTGGCTATCCCGAGCGGCTAACGGTCGCATCTATCTTGATGCGCAGGAGGTTGCGCCCTGCAACGGGCCACTGGTGGGTGCCGTGGCGGCGGGCGAGCTGCTCTACGCCGGTTGCGCCGAGGAACTGCTACTGATTACCCACCGTGGTGAATTGGTCGAGTCCATCAACGCTAGCACTGGCCTGCCCGTACCCTTGCAGGCCGTAGGACTCATAGAAGAGCAGATTGTGCTGCAGGCGACTGGAACATGGTGGCTGGCTGATCTGGACTTGATGGAGTTCAACCATCGCGCACCAGCGGCCGGCGCGGACATCCGCCAGCGTGTTCCGGACCGTTTGCCAGAGGCTATCCGCGCGGCGATTCCCGCGCCAGCGCAATGGCTCAGCTGGGAGCGGCTGCTGCTGGATCTGCACAGTGGCCGCGTGTTTGGTCGCTTGGGTGTGTTGTGGGTGGACGCTGTGGGCGTGCTGCTGGCCGGTCTTGCATTGAGCGGGATCACCATGTGGTCGCTGCATCGGCGGCGCAAACCATAGCCCACCGGCGACTGACACGGCGCAGACACGATCTACCCGGAAGAAGGCCTCAGCTGGCCTGATAGCTGATGTCGGTCACGTAGTAAACCTGCTCACCCGATGGGCTGTGTACCCGAATCTCATCGTCCAGACGCTTGCCTAACAGCGCACGCGCCAGCGGCGAATCCATACTCAGTTTGCCCTGGGCCAAGTCGTATTCATCGGGGCCGACGACGCGCCAACGCTGGTCCGCGCCGCTGGCATCCTCCAGCGTCACCCAGGCGCCGAAGAACACTTTCTGTGTATCGCCCGGAATACGTTGCACCACTTCCACTTCGTCGAGGCGCTTGTTGAGAAAGCGCACGCGCGAATCGATTTCGCGCAGACGCCGTTTGCCGTAGATGTAATCACCGTTCTCGGAGCGGTCACCGTTTTTGGCCGCTTCATGTACGGCATCGGTGACGACCGGCCGCTCGACTTTCCACAGCTGATGCAATTCGTCCCGCAACGCCTGTTCGCCCTCGGGGGTGATGTATTTGGAGCCGCGCTGGCGCGGTGGTTGGTAGCGTCCCATGTCAGTATGTTAGCGGTGCTTGCTGCGAAGCGAAATGCCGCTGGACTCCCTCGGTCTTGACTGCTAGAAAGGCCAGCATAACGGATATCAGGACAGGACAGTGTATGGTGGGACTAACTTTAACGGGACTGTCTTTGGCGAGACAGTTTTTAGCGGGGCAGTTTTTAGCAGGACCGTGGCGCTTCGGTCTGACCCTCGCACTGAGCCTTTTCAGTATCAGCGGGACGGCCTTGTCGCCGCGCAGTGCCGTGGCCGATTGCGTGGAGCTGGCCGGCAGTTTAATGCAGGGTGGGCTGGTGTGGGGCAAGGTATTGCCGGGTAGTCGTGTCACCCTGGATGGTGTGTCCCTGGATGTGTTGGCAGACGGCACCACCTTTGCCGGTTTTGGCCGTGATGCCCCCGCTACCGCACTGTTGCTGGTAACAGGAGGCGACTCGTGTCGGCAGACGCTGCGCATTGCGCGCCGGGAGTACAACATTCAACGGGTCAACGGCGTACCGCAGCAAACGGTCACCCCGCCACCTGAGCAACTGGAGCGCATTCGCCGCGAACAGGCGCTGGTGGATGCGGCCAAAGCCCGGCGCGTGCCTCGCCCCGATTTGCTGCAGGCTGCGCTTTCCGGTTTTCAGTGGCCCGCGCTGGGCCCCATCTCGGGTGTCTATGGCAGCCAGCGATTCTATAATGGTACGGCGGGTAATCCTCATTACGGCGTGGATATGGCGGTACCCACCGGAACCCCGGTACACGCCCCTGCCGCAGGGATAGTCACATTGGCAGAGCCCGACCTGTTTTTCTCCGGTGGCACCATTATCCTGGATCACGGGTTTCGTTTTTCCTCGTCCTTTCTGCACATGAGCAAGGTACTGGTGGCCGTGGGGCAAGAGGTAAAGACCGGGGACGTGATAGGCGAGGTGGGGGCCACGGGTCGCGCCAGTGGCGCGCACCTGGACTGGCGTATGAACTGGCGTGACCAGCGCATCGACCCACAATTGCTTGCTCCGCCCATGCCAAAGCCCTGAAAAAGCTCGTATACTGCGTTCCCGCTTCCGCATCGTGAGACTGCAATGATCGACAAAAGACTACTGAGTATCCTGGTCTGCCCAGTGAGCAAAGCGCCGGTGGAGTATGACAAGGAAAAGGACGAGCTCGTCTGCAAGGCCTCGGGCCTGGCTTATCCGGTACGCGACGGCATTCCGGTGATGCTGGAAAGCGAAGCCCGACAACTCACGGCAGACGAGAAACTCGGATAAGGAGCAGGTAGAGCCCGGCATGTCAGACACTATCTTCGGCAAAATCATCAGGGGCGAAATTCCCAGTGAGTTCCTCTACGAGGACGAGCACTGCATCGCCATCAACGACATACACCCGCAGGCACCGGTCCACGTGCTGTTAATACCCAAGCGCAGTATTCCCCGGCTGGTGGATGCGCAGGTGAATGACCAGGCCTTGTTGGGGCACCTGATGCTGGTCGCTGGCAAGCTGGCTACACAACTGGGGGTGGGCGAGGCCTTCCGCCTGATAGTCAACAATGGCGCCAACGCTGGCCAGACCGTTTTTCACCTGCACCTGCACATCATTGGCGGCAGGGAGTTTGCTGAAGGCCATATGGTAGGCTGAGCACAGCTTGTCTTTCGCACCGCACAACCGAGATCTGGTATGAAGACCGTAGAAATACGCGAGGCCTTCCTGGCCTATTTTGAACAGCACGGGCACACCCGTGTGGCGAGTAGTTCACTGGTGCCGGGCAATGACCCGACGTTGCTGTTCACCAATGCCGGTATGAACCAGTTCAAGGATACCTTCCTGGGCACTGACCCGCGCGCCTATGTTCGCGCCACCAGCAGTCAGCGCTGTGTGCGCGCCGGAGGCAAGCACAACGATCTGGAAAACGTCGGCTATACCGCGCGGCACCACACTTTTTTCGAGATGCTGGGTAATTTCAGTTTTGGCGATTACTTCAAGCGTGAAGCCATTCGCTACGCCTGGGAGTTTCTCACCGGGACGCTCGGCCTGCCCGCGGAAAAACTGTGGGTGACGGTGCATGTGTCTGACGATGAGGCGGAGCGGATCTGGATAGAAGACATCGGGTTTCCCAAGGCGCGCATTTCCCGTCTTGATGAAGACAACTTCTGGCAGATGGGTGACACCGGCCCCTGCGGCCCGTGCAGCGAAATTTTCTACGATCATGGCGCTGACATCTCGGGTGGGCCACCGGGCAGTAAGGACGATCACCTGGACCGCTACATCGAAATCTGGAACCTGGTGTTCATGCAATTCAATCGCGACCAGAACGGCGAATTGCATGCGCTGCCCCGTCCCTCAGTCGATACCGGCATGGGTCTGGAGCGCATCGCGGCAGTGATGCAAAAGGTACACAGCAACTACGAGATTGACCTGTTCCAGGCGCTGATCAAGTCTGCCGCAAAGGTGTTGCAGGTGCAGGATATGCACCACAGCTCGCTGCGCGTGATTGCGGACCACATCCGCTCCTGCGCCTTCCTTATCGTCGACGGCGTGCTGCCGGGCAATGAAGGGCGGGGCTACGTGTTGCGGCGCATCCTTCGCCGCGCCATTCGCCACGGCAATAAACTCGGTGCAGATCAACCGTTCTTCCATAAACTGGCAGCGACGCTGGCAGCACAAATGGGCGATGCGTATCCCGAGCTCGTGAAGCAGCTCGCCCATGTAGAAAAAACGCTGTTCGCCGAGGAGGAGCAGTTCGCCCGCACCCTGGACAACGGGATGCAGATCCTGGAGGAAGCACTGGCGGCTATCACGGGCACTGAAATCCCAGGCGATGTGGTGTTCAAACTGTACGATACCTACGGCTTCCCCACCGACCTGACTAACGACATCGCCCGTGAACGCAATCTTACCCTGGATATGGCAGGCTATGAATCCGCGATGACCGAGCAGCGCTTGCGCTCGCAGGACAGCGGCAGTTTCAAAGTGGACTACAGCAACGTACTAAAACTGGACGGCAGCACGGCGTTCACCGGCTACGACAGTTTGGCGGGCGCGGGAGTGATCACTGCTTTATTGCGTGATGGCGTGGAGGTTGCTGCACTTAACACAGACGAAGCCGGGGTGGTGGTGCTTGATCGCACACCCTTTTACGGCGAGTCCGGCGGGCAGGTGGGAGACACCGGAACTCTCAGCGAGGGTACTGTGCGCCTGGAAGTGACCAACACCAGCAAGGCTTCGGACCAGCACCTGCATCACGTGAAAGTATTGCACGGCAGCGTAAAACGCGGTGACAGGCTTACAGCGCAGGTCGATGCAACGTTGCGCCAGCGCACGCGACTCAATCACAGTGCCACGCATTTGTTACATGCGGCCCTGCGCCGCGTGTTGGGCGAGCATGTGCAACAGAAGGGCTCACTGGTGGACTCGCAGCGGCTGCGTTTTGACTTCTCCCATCCGGAGGGGGTGAGCGCCAGGCAGTTGAAAACCATTGAAACCCTGGTAAACGAGCAGATTCGCGCGAACACCCCCGTACAGACCCGCCTGATGAACATGGATGACGCCGTAGCGTCTGGGGCCATGGCACTGTTCGGTGAAAAATACGGTGATGAAGTGCGGGTGTTGTCCATGGGCGAGGACGACTTCTCCGTGGAATTGTGTGGCGGTACGCACGTGGCACGCACCGGCGATATAGGCTTGCTGCGGATCGTATCCGAATCCGGTGTCGCCTCTGGCGTGCGTCGGATTGAAGGGGTGACCGGCAGCGGTGCGCTGGCGCTGGTCGACCACAATGAACAGCAGCTGGCGGCAGTGTGTGAGGTGGTCAAAGGCAACATGGACACCGTGGCGGCCAAGGTCGCGGCATTGCGCAGTGACCATCGCGAGCTGGAAAAAGAGATCGCCCGTCTCAAGCAAAAACTGGCTTCATCGGCGGGTAGCGACCTCACGGCGGCGGTGGTGGAAGTGCAGGGCATTAAGGTATTGGCCGCCAATGTTGAAGGCGCCGATGCCAGGTCACTGCGCGACACGCTCGACCAGTGCAAGAACAAATTGGGCAGTGCGGTGATTCTGTTATCTGCCGTCACCGGGGATAAAATCACCCTCACTGCAGGTGTCACCAAGGATTTAACCGATCGGGTAAAGGCTGGCGACCTAATGCGTGAATTTGCTGAACGCCTCGGCGGTAAAGGCGGCGGCAAACCCGATATGGCCCAGGGTGGCGGCACCGATGTACGGGCCCTGCCCGAGGTGCTGAAGGGCGTGCCCGAGTGGGTCGCGTCGCAGCTAGCATGATGGCGCTGTCTCGGATTGTGTGCCGGAGCTGTTTAAAAATGGGCTGCTTTGTTGTTTAATAGCGCCCTTTTGGGGCGCTCGATGACGGTGTCTACTTCGAGCTTTAGCAGGCTGCGCACTAAGCAATGAGTCTCTTCGTTCAAAAATTTGGTGGCACCTCGGTCGGCGACCTCGAACGTATCGGGCAGGTGGCGGACAAGGTGGCCGCCTTTCGCGCCGCTGGCCACGACCTGGTGGTGGTGGTCTCCGCCATGAGCGGTGAAACCAACCGCCTGCTCGCAATGGCCAATGAGTTGCAGGAGCGCCCCGTACTGCGGGAGTTGGATGTGCTGCTTTCCACCGGTGAACAAGTGACGACCGCGTTGCTCAGCATGGCGCTGAACGAGCGCGGGGTGAAGGCCAAGTCCTACACAGGCACCCAGGTACGCATCCTTACCGATAATGCCCATACCAAGGCCCGCATCCGGGAAATTGATGACGAGCGCCTGCACCGCGATCTGCAAGAGGGCTACGTGATTGTGGTGGCCGGTTTTCAGGGTGTGGATGAGAATGGCAATATCACGACACTCGGCCGGGGCGGTTCCGATACCACCGCCGTCGCGCTCGCTGCCGCTCTGAAAGCCGATGAATGTCAGATCTATACCGATGTGGACGGGGTGTACACCACCGACCCCAGAGTAGTGGACGGTGCGCGTCGCCTGTCTAAAATTACCTTTGAAGAAATGCTGGAAATGGCCAGCATGGGTTCCAAAGTATTGCAGATTCGCTCGGTAGAATTTGCCGGGAAATACAATGTACCGCTGCGGGTGCTGCACAGCTTTAAAGAAGGCCCCGGCACCCTGATCACAATGGAGGATGATAGCGAGATGGAAGCGCCGACAATTGCGGGTATCGCGTTCAATCGCGATGAGGCCAAGCTCACCATAGAGGGTGTACCCGACATGCCGGGTGTGGCGTACCGAATTCTAGGGCCTATTGGCGAAGCGAATATCGAGGTGGACGTTATCGTGCAGAACGTCAGCCACGACAAAACCGCAGACTTTACCTTCACCGTCGGGCGCAACGACCTGCCGCGGGCCGAAGAGTTGCTCAATAAAGTAGCGAAAGAAATTAAGGCCGAGCGTGTTACCAGCGACAACAAAATCGCCAAGGTGTCGGTGGTGGGCGTGGGCATGCGTTCCCATGCAGGTGTCGCCAGCCAGATGTTTGCGTGTCTGGCCGAGTTAGGGATCAACATCCAGATGATCACCACCTCCGAGATCAAAATCTCCGTCATTATTGAGGAGAAATTTCTGGAGCTAGCGGTACGCGCCCTGCATTCCTCGTTTGGGTTGGACAAGGAACCGAAGGACGAAAACGCAGACTAAGCAGTGTTGGTGTCATGCGCCTTGCAGAATGAAATTACATTTCACAAGGTTGCGTTTGCAGCAATCTCAGCTAGTAATTAAAGGTATAGGATTGAATGGGTAGGGCCTCAGCAGGGGCCTTGAAGGAACTGTTCAGTGCCGATGTGGATAGGCTACACGCGCTGGACCGGGGAGCAGGATGTATGTTGATATTAACCCGCAGGGTCGGTGAATCATTGATGATCGGCAATGACGTTACCGTGACAGTGTTAGGCGTCAAGGGCAACCAGGTGCGCATTGGTATCAACGCACCCAAGGATGTGGAAGTACACCGAGAAGAAATTTACAGTCGCATTCACGACGGTGATCAGCCGCCTGCGACAGACAAGGAATAAATTGCCCTATCCCCCTCGTATGACTTTGATTTCGCAGCGATTGTGGTATTATCCAGCGCCTGTGGAAACGGCCTGATTGTAGGCCGCAAAAACCTACGGAGAGCTGGCCGAGTGGCTGAAGGCGCACCCCTGCTAAGGGTGTATAGGTTAATACCCTATCGAGGGTTCGAATCCCTCGCTCTCCGCCACCTCCTTGTCTTACCCTTTCTCAATCAATTGCATCTAGTCGCATAATACACTAAAAAATAAGCAGTTTTCGTGTTTTTCATTCAAAAAGCATGTCGCACCGTTTCGCATCTTGTCGCGTCCAATCACTTCTGGTATGTTGGGCTAGATGTGGGTGAATATCTGGGTTCCTAACCTACCAGGAACGGCAAATGCCTAAAATCGCGCGAGAATTATCTGCAATTGAAATTCGTCGCCTGACCAGCGCGGGCACGTATGCTGTTGGGGGCGTTAAAGGGCTATTGCTGCGAGTGACTCCATCAGGGACCAAGTCCTGGGTGTTGAGGTATGCCACTGGAGAAATACGAACCTCCAATGCAGGCCTCGAATTCTACGCACGCCGAGACCACGGCCTGGGTAGTTTTCCTTCAGTGAGCCTCGCTCAGGCGCGTCAGAGAGCACAGGAGGCCTTTGAGGCCATTCGCCAGGGAATTGACCCTGTCGAGATGAACCGCCAGAAGCGAGCTGACCTGCGGCGGTCACAGCGCAAACTGATGACGTTTGCGCAGGCGGCCCAGCATTGTCACGCTAAGGTGTCGGCAGAGGCAAGAAACGCCAAACACGCACAACAGTGGATCAACACGTTGAAGCAATACGCGTTTCCACATATTG
>JANNVJ010000001.1:0-3763 GCA_031414375.1 Haliea sp. | reverse complement strand
ATTGTTCCAATAGGTGCGGTAGCGCATATGTTTGGAGGCAGCGAGAAGGAAGGCCTTGAGATTGGCACCGGCGAGTACAATAGAAAACTGGATACAAAAATTGCTGCAATCCAAACGCAGTGCAATATGAAGTAATTCCCGGAATGCGGCCAATGGGCGGACTCATCATGAGTTACTTCGATCGGGCGCGCTACAGGGATGTAGGGCTTAATGAAGTAATTATATGTTAAATACTCGGAGAATCACATTATGAAAATCGCATTCAAGAGATTTCTTGCGGGCGCGGCACTGGCGCTAACACTGCCTTTCATGGCACAGGCGGCCAGTGAAAAACCGAACATCGTCGTTATCATGGGCGATGATATCGGCATGTGGAACATCGGTGCTTACCATCGCGGCATGATGGCCGGGCGCACGCCCAACCTCGATAAACTGGCTAAGGAGGGAATGATCTTCACCGATTACTACGCCGAGGCCAGTTGCACGGCGGGCCGCGCGAACTTCATCACCGGTGAACTGCCCATCCGCACCGGCATGACCACTGTGGGCCAGGCGGGTGCATCAACCGGGCTACCTGCAGAGGCCGTAACTATCGCCACGGCCCTGAAGGCGCAGGGCTATGCTACGGGCCAGTTCGGCAAGAACCACCTTGGCGACCAGAACCAGTTCCTGCCCACCGTTCACGGCTTCGACGAATTCTTTGGTTACCTGTACCACCTTGATGCGATGGAAGATCCGGCGCATCCCAACTACCCGCAGAAACTGCTGAACGTTGTCGGCCCGCGCAATATGGTACATAGCTGGGCGACCGACACTGACGACGCGACGGTGATGCCGCGCTGGGGCAAGGTTGGCAAGCAGAAGATCGAGGATGCCGGTACGCTGTACCCACAGCGGATGGAAACGGTAGACGATGAGATACGCGACCTCGCCATCAACTTCATGGACAAGGCCAAGAAAGACGGCAAGCCGTTTTTCGTTTGGCTGAACCCAACCCGCATGCACATCGTCACCCATCTCTCCCCGAAGTATGAAGCAATGCGCAATTCGGACAATGGCTGGTCGATACAGGAAGCCGGCATGGCCCAGCTCGATGACGACATCGGACTGGTGTTGAAGAAACTCAAAGACATGGGCGAGGAAGGCAACACCATCGTCGTGTTCACCACCGATAACGGCACGGAGCTCTTCACCTGGCCCGATGGCGGCATGACCCCATTCGCACAAAGCAAAGGGACGGTCATGGAAGGCGGCTTCCGCGTCCCAGCGATCCTGCGCTGGCCCGGCAAGGTGCCGGCAGACACCGTGCAGAACGGTATCATGTCCGGGCTCGACTGGTTCCCGACACTCCTGGCGGCGGCGGGCAATACCACCATCACGGCTGATTTGCTCAAGGGCGTGAAGATCGGTGACCGCACCTACAAGAACCACCTGGACGGCTACGACCAGACGGCCATGATCACCGGCAAGGGGCCGTCCGCTCGCCACGAGATCTTCTATCTGGGTGAAAGCACGGTTGGCGCGGTGCGCATCGACGATTACAAGTTCCGTTTCATCGACCAACCCCAGGGCTGGGTGGGAACGAAGACCACGGTGGACGTGCCCTATATCACCAACTTGCGCCTCGATCCGTTTGAGCGCGCGGGCTGGCCCAATAACGGGACGAAGGAAGGCGGACAGCAGTACTTCGACTGGTTCAAGTTTGAATTCTGGCGCTTTGTGTTCGTACAGCAAACCATGGCTAAAGTACTCCAAACCTTCATCGACTTCCCGCCGATGCAGAAAGGCGCGAGTTTTAACCTCGAAGCTGTGAAGGCCGAGATGGCGCAGAAGATGGCTCAGGCACAAGCAGCCAGTAAGGGCCCGGGCGGCTAAACAATAAAGGATCTGGTTTAATACCGCGAAAGACCGACACAGAGGGTGGTCCGCAAGGGTCGCCCTTTTTTTACATTCTGGTGCTGCAAGGTTAAGTGGCGTTGCGGCGAGTGGCAGTGGGCATGCCCCGCTTGCTCAGACTGCTGGGATATTCGCCGCGGAGCATGCCCACTGCCACTCGCCTTGTAGCGCTCATCTATCACAACCGTCGAGTTCGCTGCGCTAGAGTCCCTCCGGGGATAAGGCCTGAAGAGCGAATATCCCAGCCTTCTGAGCGATCAGGCCTTATCCCCGGAGGGACGGTTCACAAGTGCCCCTACCACGCAAGACGTTTCCTAGGTAGAAGCAGGAATCCCACAGGCATGTTTCCACATGTCCTCAGCCAGGGTTCCTGCTTCGACAGGCGTCACCTGCGGTGCATCGGGATTTTCATTGATCAGTTCGCCACTGCCCATGTGTCCGGCATAGGCGGCAGTGTCTGTGATGGACAGGGTCTTATCCTTGCAGCTGTATTGATAGTGCAACTTGTCTGACAACACCTGCTTACCGGTTTTGTCGTTTTGTGGTTGCTTGTAGTCAATCAACACCCACATCTGGGCGTCGTCACCTTCCTTGTGAACAGTCGATGGATCGGTATAAATACTCGCTTCCGGCGCAGCATGGAATACTACCCAGTCCGCCGCCGAGGACGGATTGCACAGTGCCAGACCCAGGGTCATTGCTGCCAAAGATGCGCGGAAATTTATAGCGTTCATGTCAGTTCCTTTTGATGCACTTTATCGCCCTGTATGAAAAATAATTGTTGTAGTTAAAACAAACTGGCCGCGATATTGATGGTCAACGCCAGCACGGTGGTGTTAAAGAAGAACGCCAGCACACAGTGCAGCAGGCCCACGCGACGCATTGTCGTCGAGGTGATATTCACATCGGCCGTTTGTCCGGATGTGCCTATGATGTAAGAAAAATACAGGAAATCACCGTAATCAGGTGCATCATTGCCGGGAAACTGCAGGCCAACAGACTTACCGTTAGTGGGCGCCAGGTAATACTCGTGGGCGTAATGCAGCCCGAACATCATATGCGTGAACGCCCACGAGGCAACAATGGTAAACACCGCCAGGCCGATATGCGCGTACTTGATCGTACCATGCAGCTCACTGGCAGCCGCCAACTCAACGACAATAGCGACCAGACTGGCCATCGCCGCCACCATCACCAGCGCCAAAATCAGCCACTGGCCTTCATCCTGCAAGCGCGCCTGGTGACGAATGTGTTCGTGTGTGGAACCGCTGATCATGATCACGCACAACAGCAAATAAAAGCAGATGCCGACGTTCCAGCCCAACAATACGCGCGTAACCGGCAGTAAATCCAGACTCTGGGGAATCAGTAATCCGACCAACAGCCCAACTAAAGCGCAAATAAATAATCGGCGTCGGGCCCTTAGGTGTCGAATCAACCGGTTGGTGTGCATTTCAGATTCATGCAGCCATCCTGCCATGCCACGGACACTGAATGGCGGCTTAGAACGTCCAGTTCACGTTGGCGATCAGCTGCAGTGCGCTATTGGCATCACCAAAGTCACCGCCCCAGCGCTGGCTGGAGATGCGTGCCTTGCCGAGGTCAGCGTAGTTGGCGTAGCCGCCCACCGTCAGGGTGTCGCTGATGGCATAGCGCGCGCCGACGGCATAGCGTGTCTGCTCGTCAATCGGTAGCTGGGCATTACGATACTCTGCATCTACCGGGCTGCTGTCATAGGCAATGCCAGCGGTCAGCGCCCAGTTCTTATCCAACTGGTACTGGGTGCCCCAGGCCACATGATAGGTGTCTTCCCATTTGGCCGGTATGGCGACGCCCCGATTCTCCGTATCAAGGGGCACAGTACCCA